>JAKAJV010000002.1 GCA_021813585.1 Bacteroidota bacterium
GGCAGCGGGATAAGCATATCTGTTGCAGATGTTAGCTGTACAGAGGTGTGGCTAAACCTTAGTGCAAATAACGTAACTCTGCCCGCAAATATTATAATAAAGAAAAACGGGAATAATTTTCTTAATTTAAATTTAACAACAAAAGACACTACTCTTTACGATAGTACTCTTTTGCCAAGCCAAACTTACACATACCAGGCCCAATATAACAAGGGCTTTGCATTTGAAAGAAGCGGAGTAGCAACAGCCAAAACCCTAGATACCACCAGCAGCAATTTTATCTGGCAAACATACACATTCGGCAGCCCGGCAGCAGGCAGCAGCTATCTTAATGATGTGTCTATAATAAATGATACCGATATTATTGCTGTCGGTGCTGTCTATTTGACTGATTCGACAGGACACGCAGATCTGTTTCCATATAACCTAGTTCAATGGGATGGTGTAAAATGGAATTTGAAAAAAATATCAGTTGAATATAAAGGAAACAAAACAATCGCTCCTTTAACAGGTATTAATGTTTTATCGGATAGAAGTATTGTACTATCAAGCGGCTTACCTTATATACCAGATGCAAATGGCGGATGGAAACTTTATCAATTATGGGATATGGGAATATTAAATGAAAATGATGGAAGCGTAAATCATATCTGGGGACTATCAATAGATAATTTGTTCTTTGTTGGTAATAAGGGGACAATCGTTTTTTATAGTTCCGACACCTGGCAAAAAATAGAAAGCGGAACAACTCTGCCAATACAAAATATATGGGGTAATGCTAATTCATTAACCGGTAAAAGCCAAATTCTCTGTGTTGCATCGGATAAGTATTATAATCAAGGCAATGAGCTTATTGAAATTAAAAATAATAATACAGCAATTGCTATTCCCGACAGTGGGCTTCCTTGGAGCTTAAGCTCTGTTTGGTTTATTCCTAACAGAAAATATTATATTGCCGGTGACGGAGTTTTTCAAACAACTTCTTTAGATAAAAGATGGACTGAAGTAAAAGGATTGCCTAGGATATATTCCGATGCAATAAGAGGAATAAATTATAATGAAATAGTTGTAAGCGGCTCTAACGGTACATTATCTTACTTTAACGGAGTGCGCTGGCATAATTATATAAATAATCCATTGCCGTATATATCCGGACGATTGGTGTCTGTAAGTATAAAAGGCAATACAATAGCTGCCGTAGGCTTTAATGGAGAACAAGCCTACATCGTAATAGGCAGAAGATAGTAGATAGAAATGAAAAGTACAATTTTAATAACCGTTGTTATATTTACTATAACATTTTTATCATTTAGCTGCAATAACCCGGTTACGCCAAATAACGGTAGCATAAACCTAACTGTTGCCGATGTTAGCTGTACAGAGGTGTGGCTAAACCTTAGTGCAAACAACATAACTCTGCCCGCAAATATTATAATAAAGAAAAACGGAAATAAATTTATTAATTTAAATCTAACAACGAAAGACACTACTCTTTACGATAGTACTCTTTTGCCAAGCCAAACCTATATATACCAGGCCCAATATAACAAGGGCTTTGCATTTGAAAGAAGTGAACATGTAACAGCCAAAACCCTAGATACCACCAGCAGCAATTTTATCTGGCAAACATATATACTGGGAGACGGCAACTCAAGCATGGTTCATGATGTTGCGCTAATTAATGATACTACTGCTTATGCCGTAGGTGCAATTTATTATAAGGATTCTACCGGGCAGTTTGACCCTACTCCATATAATCTTGCTGTTTGGAGTAATAATGAATGGTCAGTAAAACATATTTCATTCAATCTTTATAATTATGATTGTTCAATTGCAGGTAGTTATTACGGTAATGCCAATGCCATTTATTCTTTTTCCGAAGGAAATATCATCATTACAGATGGAGCCGATTTTGTTAAATTAAATAGGTCAACGTATTCACATTATCCATGCTCTATAAATATACTAAAAGGCGGCAGTCTAAAAATTTGGGGAACATCCGTTGATAATTTTTACTCGGTTGGAACAAATGGTACTTTAATTCATTTTTTTAACAACGTTTGGCAAAAGCTGGAAAGTGGAACGACACTAAACATAACGGATGTTTACGGCGCTCCCAATTCTTCTGATATTTATATGTCTTTATATAATGAAAGCTTCGGTTTACCCAGAAATTCTTTGCTAAAGCTTTCTAACAATAATGTTGAAGTACAGCCTACACCCGATAACTTAGCTGAGGCAGCTTCCGTATGGCTTGCAGACAATAATATATTATTTATAAGCGGCACCGGATTATTTAGAAAATCTTTTGGTAAATGGAGCCAGGTACCGGACTTTGGCAGATTACCGATAAATAAAATAAGAGGAAACGGAATTAATGACATTTTTGTTGCAGGCTCTCATTCCATAATTGCGCATTTTAACGGAGTTGCCTGGGCACGGTACACAAATATAAACATTAATGACGCAGTATTTGGTTCAATAGCAGTGGATAAAAATATAGTAATAGTTGGAGGCTTTTTATACGATAGGTCTATCGTAGTTATAGGCAAGAGACAATAAATAAAAATAAGAAAGGAGATGTAATGTTGGAAAATAAGAGCCCGCCCTCAAAAGAGACCCCATGCCGGCGGTATCAGCACTCGGCAAGAACGGTTTCGTCTCTTTCGATGTAGAATTAATTGATGATGCAACGGGAAATGTAATATGTTCCTTTGATAATCTTCAGCTCGATCGGGAAAATATTCATAACTCATGTTACGCAAAATTATAAAGCTTGAGTGTCATACCCGCGAAAGCGGGTATCCAAGATGCGAAAATATGATAAAAAATGGATTCCCACTTTCGTGGGAATGACAATGCGGACATCAAAATGTATTCCTGCGTAACATGAGTTCATAAGTTAAATTCACAATCTTATCAAATAAACACAGCCGGTATCGGAAATAAAACAGTAATGCTTGCGCTAGTTGTTAAGAGTAATCTGGCGCCGGAAATATCTGCCGGACAAACAAAGCTTACTATGATAGACAGCTACTCAAACGGGAATATTATGGGCAAGTCAACTTCAAAGCCAATCAGCTATCAAAGCAGCAACGAAATAAAAAGCTATAGGCTTGATCAGAACTATCCCAACCCCTTCAATCCGTCTACAGCAATCAGCTATCAGCTTTCAGCAGACAGCTATGTAACGCTTAAGGTTTACGATATACTTGGCAACCTGGTAAAGACCTTAGTCAATCAATATCAGAATAAGGGCAAGTATGCTATAAATTTTGTTGCAAGTAAACTTGCAAGCTGGATATATTTCTACCAGCTTAGAGTAATAAACCCGGCTAATCAATCTCAAAATTATGCTGCCGTAAAAAAGATGTTAATGCTTAAATAGTGCTACCTTTTAAGTGAAACTCATCCCGATTTAATCGGGATGAGTTTCACTTATTTTATAAGGCTTAGCTTTCAAATTACAGCCGTGCAATCTTATAATTCTTATAAGCAAAATAAATTTCCTTAGCAGCAGTGCGAACAACTGTGGCAAAAGGTATTGCCAGCAGCATGCCTATTACTCCCAGCAGCTGGCTTCCGGCAAGAATTAAGATTATAATTACTATCGGATGCATGTCCACACTTTTTGCAAATACATAAGGCTGAACGAAACCGTTATCGGCAGCATAGACGATTAACATCAATAAAACGATAAAAGGCACATGAGAAAAATCGCCGTACTGTATTATCGAAATTATTATTGCAGGCACTCCTCCGATAATAGGACCGAAGTAAGGCACTAGATGTCCTATCCCAGAAATTAAACCGAGAGGCAGCGCATTTTTAATTCCTATAATTTGATAACCGATTCCGCACGTTATGCCTACAAAGGCAGCGTCGAAAATCCAGCCGCGCACAAACCTTCCTAATTGGCGGGAAACCTTTTTCAAAATCCAATAAGACATTTCAAAATATTTGTTAGGCATTATTTGAAGTATACCGTGCAGTATCAATCTGCTGTCCTTAAGCAGAAAGAAAGTTATGAAAGGAACCACTACTACCAGGGCGACAACCGAGATTATGCCGGAAAGCAATACAGAAATTTTATCGAACGAGTTTACTACGCCGGAGGAAACGAACTCTTCCACTTTTTTCGACAGCTCGCCTAGTGTGAATATGGGCAGGTATTTATAAATTGACTTCTCCATCGCCTGAATTTGTTCGTGCAGAGAGCTTACGTGAAGAGTGTTGATAAGCTGGTTCATCTGGAATATAAGCATCGGCACGATGAAAGATAATATCAAGTACAATAGGAAGGCGGTAACAACAAACAAGATTAAAGTAGATGAAAGCCTGGAAAGACCCTTCTTAACAAGAATTGTTACAAACGGCTCGAATATAAAAGCCAGAAGGATCGATATTGAGAGTATTACCAGTATGCTGGATATATAATAAATCAAATAAGCTGCAAGGAAGATTATTGCAGCCCAGATAAGATACCTTATTATTTTTTTCCCGGATAATTCTGCCATGGTTATAATTATTTAGTTTACTGCTTCAACTCTTTTAATCCACGGTACCTGCCGCATTAGGGATCTTTCAACGCCGGCGCGCAGCGTCATCTGAAACATCGGGCAAATACTGCACTCGCCGGTAAGTTTTACTTTTACAATTTCATCATCGGTAATATCGATAAGCTCAATATCTCCGTCATCGGCCTGCAAAAAAGGTCTTATTGTGTCCAGCGCTTTTAAAACATCATCTTTGGTCTTTTTTTCTGTCATCCGGAATAATAGCAGTTATTATTTATAAACGTTTCTTTTACTGGTCGTCGTCTAGAAGTATCTCTATTTTGGAATTAGAGCCTTCGCTTAAATTTCTCATATTTATCTGGGAGACCAAATCTCTTGAAATTGCGGTTATTATTTTCGAATGCTCGGAGTCCGGGTTATCGTACACCATAGGCACGCCGTTGTCCCCGCCGATTCTAATTCCCGGATCGATTGGAATGCCGCCGAGGAACTCGGTATCCAGTTCCTTTGCAATTCTAGAGCCGCCGCCGGTACCGAATATATCATACTTCTTACCGGTATCCTGTGCAATAAAGTAGCTCATGTTTTCAACTATGCCTAGCACGGGCACATTTACCCTTGAAAACATTTTTAAAGCCTTCCTGGCATCGATCAACGAAACTTCCTGCGGCGTAGTAACAATTACCGCGCCCGTAAGAGGAATAGTTTGTACGAGCGTTAATTGAATATCGCCGGTACCGGGAGGCATATCGAAAATAAGATAGTCGAGCTCGCCCCAATCAACATCGGACATGAACTGCTTAATAGCGCCGCTTGCCATAGGTCCCCGCCATATAACCGGTGCATTATCGTCAACCAGTAGTCCCATGGAAATTACCTTTACTCCGTAATTTGCCAGTGGAATAATTTTCATGTTCTGCTGGTTCTGGTAGACCTTCGGCTTTTCTTTTAAGCCCAGCATTAACGGGATGCTGGGGCCGTAAATATCCGCATCTATCAAACCAACCGAAGCGCCGTCCTTTGCAAGTGCAACGGCAAGGTTAACTGCAACAGTGCTCTTACCTACTCCGCCTTTACCGCTAGCAACAGCTATTGTATTTTTTACGCCGGGAAGTATTGAATCCTTTTTCTTATCGTGGTGAGCTATAACCTTAGTCTCAATGTTCATTTCTACTTTACGCAGGGCAGAGAATTCCGATTTGAGAGCGTTAACAAATTTTTCCTTTAGGCTGTCCGTAACCGCGCCTAAGGGCATTGCTACGGAAAAATCCAGGTATAGATCGTTACCTTTTACTTCAAATTTCTTAATTGAATTAAGTATAAGCAGGTCTCTATTAAAGTTTGAATCTTCAACTTTTTTTAAGGCATTCAGAATTCCGCTTTTGGTTAAATCAGCCATTTATTATCCTTCTATTTATCATAATTGAATTCAAACTTAATAAAATTATAAATCAATTTGAATGAAAATAAAACAAGGTGTATCCTAAACTCACGGCTGCGGACTTACTTAATCTTTATCGCTATACATTCATGTACAACTCTGCCCGCCTGGTAAAGCGATGAGTTCCTCTTTAAGATTCGCCAGCCGTTGTAATCGAAAAATTTATTATTAGAGTTCAGCGATTCTGATAAATTCTGGGAATTGTCAAGCGCGTCTATTAGCTCCTTATTTTGTGAAAGCGTAAGTGGTTTCAAATTGGCAGAGGTTATAATCATTACCGGTTCAATTAATAAATTGGCAATGTTCTTCAAATCGAGCTGCGGAATATTCTCTCTTGCTTCAAGCTGAATCATTCTTGCGCGCGCTTCCGGGCCAACAATACTCTTTGCCGAGCTTACCAGGTCTAGCAGATAATTCCGGACGGTGTTCAGGTCTTCGGCAGTCTTTAAAGAATTTTCATCATGCAGCTCGTTCAAAGCTTTTGCAATGTTTGATACTTCCTTGAGATAATAATTCCTCTGGTTATCCGGCACCAAAAACATAATTACAATATGGATGGGATTGGTATCCGTAGTGCTGTAGAGAATGCCGGACGGGCTCCAGCCTACGGCGCAGTAAAGGTCGCCGTCAAAGGAAACCCTGGCATGCGGCACGGCAAATCCCCGGCCCAGAATTGTGTTAAACGTTTCCTCCCTTTTCATAACCAGGCCTGCAACGTCTGTTCCGGAAGGGACGGAAGGGATAGCCTCAATAATATGCGCCAAAAGCTGAAGCGCATCCTGCTTATCGTTATCCGGTAATTCTATTAAACGGCCTTCCTGCAAGGCATCCAGTAAGCTGTCCATAATTAATTATCTCCGTATTTTTTAAAGAACCAGGTTTTAATAAAATGTGTTAGGATGCTGTACGAAATAAGGAAGCCTGCAATCCATAACCAGTAAACTGCGGGCAAAGGAACAAAGCCCAATATCGGCGCGAAGGGCGAATAAGGAAGCCAGGCACCTATTGCCATTATAAATAAAGTTGTAAGCACCATCGGAAGTGAAGCCATACTTCCGAAAAACGGTACCTTGCGCGTTCTGATGATATGAACGATCAAAGTTTGAGTAAGCAGCGATTCGACGAACCAGCCGGTCTGAAACAGATCCCGGTAGTAAATCTTTTCGCCTGCCGGCATTAAGGGATTTAAGAACTCGCTTACCTTAAGAATAAACCACATCAGTCCGAATGTTGCATAATCGAAGATAGAGCTGATAGGGCCGATGTAAATCATAAATCTCTTAATATTATTTATGTTCCACTTAAGCGGTTTGTCTACCAGTTCTTGGTCTACGTTATCCGTGGGTATGCCGGTCTGTGAAAAATCGTAAAGCAGGTTGTTCACCAGTATCTGTATTGGCTTCATCGGCAAAAAGGGAATAAGATAGCTTGCGCCGAGCACGCTGAACATATTACCGAAATTTGAACTGGCGCCCATCCTTATGTACTTAATAATATTTGCGAAGACTTTTCTTCCTTCTTTAATTCCATCCTCAAGCACCAGCAGGCTTTTCTCCAGCAGCACTATATCTGCAGCTTCCTTTGCAACGTCTACCGCTGTGTCTACAGAGATGCCTACATCCGCAGCCCGCAGGGAGGGTGAATCGTTTATACCGTCTCCCATATAACCTACAACATGGCCCGCCTGGCGGAGTGTATGAATTACCTTTTCCTTTTGGACGGGGGAAAGCTTTGCAAATACATTTGCCGTCTCTACGGCTTTTAAAAACGCAGCATCATCCAGGTTTACAAGCTCGCTGCCGGTAATAATCTTATCGATCGATATCCCCACATCGTGACAAACCTTTTTTGTAACCAGCGCGTTATCGCCGGTTAATATTTTAACTTTAACCCCTACATTCTGCAGACTTGCAATAGCCTGCGCTGCCGAATCCTTTGGCGGATCGAAGAACGCAATATAACCCAGAAGAATCATGTTGGATTCATCGGCTACGGTGAATGTAGTTTTTGTTTTGGGGAATTCCCGGTAAGCAATTGCAAGCACCCGGTATCCCTCGTTATTCAAGTCCTCAACGTCTTCGTACAGGTCATCATGAATCATCTGGATAAGCGGATAAACCTCATCGTCTATCTGGTAATAGCTGCAGATAGAATAAATCTCTTCCACGGCACCTTTGCATATTAACACGTGGTCGCCTTCGTACTCAACGGCAACGGACATACGCCGGCGCTGGAAGTCGAAAGGCAATTCATCTACAAGCTGACATTTGGTTTGAACGTTCAAATCGATGCTGGAAATTACAGCGCGGTCCAAAAGGTTTCTTAACCCTGTTTGATAAAAGCTATTTAAGTAGGCGTATTGTAAAACATCCTGGCTTTCCTTTCCGGTAATATCCACATGCTTTTCAAGAACTACGCGGTCTTGAGTAAGCGTGCCGGTCTTGTCTGTGCACAGTATATCAATTGCGCCGAAATTTTGGATTGATGTAAGCTGCTTTACTATAACCTTCTTCTTGGACATAGTAATTGCGCCTTTGGCCAGGTTTACCGTAACAATCATCGGAAGCATTTCCGGAGTTAAGCCAACAGCAATTGAAATACCGAATAAGAGCGCCTCCAGCCAGTTGCCTTTTGTTATACCGATAATCATAAAAACGGCAAATACCATTATTACCATAAAGCGAATCATCAGCCAGGTAAATGACTTTACACCGATATCGAAGCTTGTCTTCGGCCTGCTTTCAACAAGCCTTTCGGATATCGAACCGAAATAAGTATGGGTGCCGGTATTTACTACAATGCCCCGTGCAGTACCGCTTAATACGTTGCTGCCCTGGAAACATGCGTTTGATAGCTCAAAGACGAACCCGTTACTCATCTTTTGCGCGTCGGGCTTCTTTTCAATAGGCAAAGATTCGCCGGTTAAAACGGATTGGCTTACAAAAAAATCTTTAGCGGTAAGCAGCCGAAGGTCGGCAGGTATAACAGAGCCTGCATGCAGCAGAATAATATCTCCGGGTATTATTTCGGAAATAGGTATCTCGGCTTCCGCGCCGTCTCGCAGAACGGCGGCGTTGGATTGAATTCTTTTTCCCAGTGCTTCCACGGCACGGCCGGAGCGGCGGTCTAGCACAAAGGAAAGCCCGACGCTGAGTATGATCATGCACCCTACTACGGCGGCGGATTTTAAGTCTCCCATTAAGCCGGATATTACGGTAATTAATAACAGCTGTATAACAAGGGGACTTTTGCACCGGTTGAAGATATCCTGCAGTATCCCGATCTCTTTGGTGTGGGCTAATTCGTTTCTGCCGTATTCTTCCAGTCTCTTTTCGGCCTCATCCGTTGTCAATCCGTTTTCGAGGCTTTCCAATTTTTCGATAGTCTTCTGCTGCGTAAGCATGCAAATATCTATCAGGCGCTGTTCATCAAGCGTAGCGCTGTGCGGCGTTTTGGCCTCTTTAGTAAATAACGATGGCGAAATTTTAGAGAATATAGATTTTGCCATAAGGTCTCCTTTTGCTCTAAATTATTTTCGGTTGATAATTTTAATAAATCACCTTACGCATAAGGTGAGTTAATAATAAAGAGCCTTCAAAAGGATTGAAGAATTATTTTTGCCGGATGAAAAATGAACGGTAGTTTCATTGTCACCTCCTTATATATTACCTCCCCGGAGATGAACCAATAAATTTATTAAGCGGTTAACCCCAAGGAACTCTAATTTATTTTTGAACTGTTTGTATAAGCGCCAGGCTCGTCAGAGTCTCGCATTTTATTCCTTTTAACTTGTTATAAAAACTTTTGCAAAATTAAAAAATTAAAATAAGAATAGAAAACAAATTGTTCCTTTATTTTTAAACCCTTTGATCCCCGCAATACTAATTCTCCGATTTTTGGGATAGATGGTATTGGCCGCCCGGCAAGATTATAGTTTCGGTTTGAGAAACTTGCCGGCTAATTTAAGTGCATGGTTCATCAGCCACTCCTGCGAATCAATCTTCTTTTCCCCATCCACGGGGCGGTGCAGGCTGTATTTCATTTCCGAGCAGAGCTCTCTTGCCTTTACATTGTCCTTAAGAGAAAACTTTATCAGAGTTTTAAGAAGCTCGTTTTTAAGTTTGGGGTCTTCTATAGGAAATGCAATTTCAACCCTGCGGTCAAGGTTCCTCTGCATCATATCCGCGCTGCTTAAATAAATATCTTCCGCACCGTTGTTATAAAAGTAGAAGAGCCGGCTGTGTTCAAGGTACCGCCCGACGATGCTGATAACTTTAATATTTTCACTTAAGCCATCCTTCCCCGGTATAAGGCAGCATATTCCCCTGTCTATCAAATCTATTTTTACCCCTTCCGAAGATGCTTCGTAAAGCGCGCCAATAATTGCAGGATCGACGAGCGCGTTTAATTTGAATATAATTCTTCCTTGGCCGCCTGCCTTAACGTTGTCTATTTCCCTCTGGATACAGGAAAGGAATTTTTCCCTCATGTTTATGGGTGCGACAAATAATTTCTTGAATTCGGTCTGCTTCGAGTAGCCGGTAAGGTAATTAAAAATATCGGAAACGTCCGAGCATATGTCTTCGTTGCAGGTAAATAATCCCAGGTCGGTATAAAGCTTTGCGGTTGACGTGTTGTAGTTGCCGGTGGAAAGATGAACGTACTTTTTAACGCCTTCAGTCTCGCGGCGCACTACCAGAGTCATTTTTGCATGAGTCTTTAGTCCTACTAGTCCGTATACAACGTGAACGCCTACCTTCTCGAGCTCTCTTGCCCAAAAGATGTTGTTCTGCTCGTCGAACCTGGCTTTAAGCTCTACCAGAACGGCAACCTGCTTGCCGCGCTCGGCCGCTTCTATAAGGCATCGGACAATTGGTGAATCTGTCCCCACCCGGTAAAGTGTTTGTTTGATTGCCAGAACATCGGGGTCTCTTGAAGCCTCCTTTATAAAATCGATGACCGGGTTAAATGAATGATACGGATGATGAAGGAGTATATCGCCCTGTTTTATAGTTGTAAATATATCCTCCTCGCCGTCGAATATTTTAGGTATGACAGGATAAAAAGGCTTATTCTTTAATTGATGTACCGGCAGATCGTAAAGGGTAATAACATCGCTTAGTCCTAAGGGGCCGTCAAAAACATGGATGTCCTCTCTTTTAATTTGCAGGTTAACCATTAGCGTTTCAAGCATAAACTCAGGCATCTGCTTTTCAACCTCTAGCCTAACTACGGTGCCGAATCTTCTTTGTCTGATGTTTTCTTCGATTACCCTTAGCAGGTCGTCGGCTTCATCCTCCTGCAGTTCTATATCCGTGTCTCTTGTAATTCTAAACCTGTGGGCTTCAACTATTTCCATTCCGGGAAAAAGCATGTGAAGATTGGCTTTTATTAAATCGCCCAGCCAAATAAATTTTGCGCTGAAGAATCCGTTGGTTTGAATTTTTTTCCCGGGAGTAATAATGTTGTCTATCTGCATCAGTCTGGGCAGAATGTTCGGAACTTTAACTCTTGCAAAATGATTTTCACCGTTTGGCTTTTTAACAAGTATTGCCAGGCTCAAGCTAAGGTTCGAAATGTACGGAAACGGTCTGCCGGGGTCGAATGCCAGGGGAGTTAAAACCGGGTAGATTTCTTTTTTGAAATACTCGTTTAATATTTTCTTCTCGTCGTCGCTCAGGTTGTCGTAAGAAGTAATATCAATTTTGTTTTCCTTTAATGCGGGTACAACTTCGTTCTGCCACAAATCTAGTACCTGCCTAAGCAGTGGCTGTAATGTCTTCTCTATCTTTTGAAGCTGAGCAAGGGGTGTTAGTCCGTCAATAGTCGGTTCCGAAACGTTGGCAGCAATTTGTTCTTTCAACCCGGAAATTCTTATCATATAAAATTCATCCAGGTTTGAATGGAAAATGGAAATGAATTTTACTTTTTCCAGTAGGGGCATGTCCGTATCCAAAGCTTCTTCCAGAACCCGCCTGTTAAACTCAATCCAGCTTAAATCCCTGTTAAAAAAATTTTTAGGATCGTTATATTTTTTTATTAATTCCTTGCTGGTCATAGCTTTTACCAAATTTATTAATGTGAATATAAGACAAATTATTTATTTTTTCCGTGTAAATAAGGAGAATTTGAGAAAAGTGAAAATTTAGATGAATAATATTTAAGACAGGAGATTTGCAAGTATGGGTGCGCGGTCAGCATGTATGCTTGAAGACTTGCGCTTAGCATCTGTTGGTTTTTAAAAGCCGCTAGCTGATACGCGAATATTTTACATGGCTTGAAAAATTTTCACGGTATAAAAATATTATTGTTGTTAAACAGGGTAAAAAATAGGTATTTATTTTGGCTTAATCTTTGATCCTTTTTATTGGATTAGAATACAGAATAAAAATATTTCTGACTATTTTCTAAGAATCATGGGGTAAACATGAAAAAATTGATTCCGCTGATTTTTTCTTTCATCTCTTTTCTTCCTTCCGTAGGAATGGGCCAATATTTAAATCTTTCTAACGACAAAGGTACATCAATCGAACCGCAGATTATAGCCGGTGCGGATGGAAATATAAATGTTATCTGGATGGATAATGCGAACGGCAATTGGGAGATTTTTTATGCATTTTATAAAAACTCAACTTGGAGTCCTATATATAATATATCCTCTAGTCCAACGAACTCAATGCATCCTCGCATGGCAGTTGATTCGGGCGGATGGGTAAATGCGGTCTGGGAAGAAGATACTCCGGGTAAAAAAGATATATTGTCGGCAAGGTTCAATCCGTTTCAACAAATGATTATTTATAAAGATACCTTAACAGCACAAATAGATAGTTCTTCAATATCACCTGATGTTGCGGTTATAAATGATGTACCGGTGTTATGCTGGTTAACAGCTAACGGAAATTCCTTTGCAAAATTGTATTGCGCAAGATATGATACTTTACAGCAGAGATGGCCGGTGCCGGTAATGCTGGATGACTCGGCATCGTTTTACCAGGCTAGCTGCAGAATTACGCCCGGTAATGGCGGCACAATTATTTATATAGCCGGCAGAAGATATGTAACCGGCGGCCTGGATTATTTTATGGGAGTATCCTCAAGCTGCAAAGAGCACGGTACAATTAATGGCTCATTATACGGAGAACAAATTATGTCTTCACCGGATTTTGAAGTTTTGACAAAGGAATCGAATAGTGCAGTAAGAAAAAATCCCTGCGGTAAGGACGTTAAATACGATTCTCTAATATTAATTTATCATGACACTCCCTGCACCTGTATGTGGGATAGTCCCATTGAATGTATTGAATTTGACGGCAGCACTTGGAATAACAGAAATTTTGTTATTGTACCTAAGACAGAAGAAGGTGATTATAGCAAAATAAGCTTTACATTCTATAGCGGAAATAAAATTATTATGGGCTGTAACCGGCAGGACAGTATGCGTACTTCAATTCGTACGAAAATATATAATGATTCATCGTGGCAAAGCTTTGATTTTTTGCCTAATAATAATTTTACTGATCTTTCATTAACAAGCAGTAGAGATGGGCAAATTTGGGCTGCGATGTGCAGCGACACTTCCGGAGGTGCTAATTCCAATATTATTATTATTTATCATAGTAAAATAACTTCTATTAGTAATAAAGCTGTAAGCGAGATGCCGTTAAAAATTCAGTTGTTCCAGAATTATCCTAACCCGTTTAATCCTTCTACAACAATCAAATATCAAATTCCGAAAGAAAGCCTAGTAACAATAAAAATATTTGATGTACTTGGAAGGGAAGTAGCGACATTATTAAATGCAGAGCAGAAAGCCGGTGAGCATAAGATTGAATGGAATGCAAGCGGCTTTGCAAGCGGAGTTTATATTTACTGCTTAAAAGCAAAGCCGCTGGAAGATAAGACAAAAATATTTATCAAATCTTCCAAGCTGGTTTTATTGAAATGAGTATTATATAGTGATAAAAAATTTATTTAAAGAGGGAGATAATTTTATGGAATATTTCAAAATTATTTTTTTTACAATAATTTTTTCCTTGTTGGAAACTTCAAGTGCCCAGTGGCAATTGCGTTATCCTTTAATTCCTAATGTCCCAATAAATGACATAACTTTTATTAATAGTAACGAAGGCTTCGTAATAAATACATCCGGTAGTATATTAAAGACTACTGATGGGGGGATTAACTGGAAAATTGTTTTTCATAGCCAGAGGAATACTTTTTCCGAAATAAAATTTTTAGATGTGCATCATGGATTTGTATTTTCGCCGGCATCCTGTCAGAGGGATGATAATAGCTTTTTAGTTACTTCGGATAAGGGGAATAGCTGGAGTTATTCAAATATAAATATTAGTGATGCAACTACTTTTTTACCGTTATCCACTACCTCAATAATAAAGTCCACCGATTATCCCGGTACAATTCAAAAGCTTGATAACTTCTGGATCAACTGGAAAGTCACTTATTCCTTCCCCGAATTTTTATATGATGATTATGTTTCGCCATTTGGAAAAATAAAACAGTTTCAAAAGCTGTCTAACAACGAAATATATGCTCTTGGTTCAAATAATTATGCTAAGCAATATGGAATTATCAATGACTCAATTTCAATTATTCTTGTTAGTAAAGACTTGGGTGATACCTGGGATACGTTGTGGTGCGGGAATAAAGATGCAGCTAATGCCTTCAAATTTTATAATCTAAAGATAGGATGGATTGGGTCGGAAATAAACGACATTATTTATAAAACAACAGATGGCGGTAAAAATTGGCACCGTGTATATATTGATACTCTAAAAGATTATTCTTCAATAAGCTCAATTTATACGATTGATTCATTAACAGTATTTTGTGCTTCATCATCCGGAGAAATAATTTATTCTACCGACGGAGGAGAGAATTGGCATCAAATACAATTAACGAACATTCAATACCCCAATTCCAAAGTCTATTTTATAAACAAAAAGCACGGATTTTTTATTGGGACAAAATTTTTTACTACTAAAGATTCGGGCAAGACATGGAGTCTGGAAAGTGACTCGTTTGACGAAATCATAACCAAGATTGATTTTGTAAATGAGAAAAGAGGCTGGGCAATTGGAGATAATAAAATATTTTATACCTCTGACGGGGGGTATAATTGGGAATTACAATATTCTACACTAAAAAATTTATCTTATGCGGGACTAGATATGATAGATTCCCTAGAAGGCTGGGCAATTTCTGATAATATTATTTATCATACGGTCGACGGTGGTAAAACATGGCTTAATTCTTCGCTGCCTTCTGAATATTATTTTTCACGAGGAATACAATTTCTAAATAAAATGGTTGGGATAATATTTGAAGTAAGGAATTTTAGTAATAATAACGCTTATAATTATGTAACAAAGGACGGTGGCAAAACGTGGGAACTTTATCAAATCCAAAACCCTCTTGCACAATCAATTTCTTCGTTCTTTAAGATTAAATTTGTAGACGGCGGACATCTTTATTTCGCAAACCAACAAGGTTTATGGATTTCTCGTGACACTGCTCGAACATGGGAACTTAATACGAAAATAAAAACAAAATTTTTTACTTTTGATTTTTTAGACACCTTAAATGGATGTGTCCCTATAAATCATGAACAAATTGGATATACAACGGATGGAGGTAATAGTTGGAATTCAATTTTATTACCATTTCCTGTACAAGCCAATGATATAATAATTGCAGGGCGTGATTATTACGGAAAGCTTATAACTTATGTGGCAAGTGTTAACGGGGATTTACTTCGAATATTGGAAGGAGATTTTTTTTCTCCGAGATCGATAAATACTTATACTGATTTGTATCTAAATAGCTTTGCAACGTACCACAATGGCAACTTTATTAATTTATGGTTAGCCGGATATGGATTTCAGATACTATATACTAATGATTATGTAACTTCAATAAAAAATGATAATAGTTCTATTTTGCATTTCAAGATTGAGCAAAACTATCCCAACCCTTTCAATCCCTTCACAACGATTAGGTATGGAATTCCGAAAGAAAGCCTAGTAACAATAAAAATATTTGATGTGCTTGGAAGGGAAGTAACAACTTTGTTAAATGCAGAACAGAAAGCAGGCGAGCATGAAGTAGTTTGGGATGCAAAAGATTTTGCAAGCGGCGTTTATTTTTACCAAATTAAGGCTGGAGATTTTTTGGCGGTAAAGAAAATGTTATTGGTCAAATAATTCCTCATCTTTTATTGAAGAGCACTTTACTGCGGTATTAATTTTCTAAATAAAAAAATGACAATAAAAAGAACAATGACATAAAAGGTAATAACAGTTTAAAATTATATTAAAAGCGGGAGGCTATAATGAAAAGATTATACTTAGTTTTTCTAATAGTTATTTCTAATGTCTTATTTGTTAGAGCACAAGATTACTATCCATTACAGGTTGGCAATGTTAGGTATATTGATAGATTCCCCGAAGCAATTATAGATTCAAAAATCATCGACGGCAAATTATATTTTTTTACATCTAATTCCGACTATCAGAGGATTGATAATGCAGGCAATGTTTATATTAGGGAAAACGATTCTACGGAATATCTCTGGATAAAGCTAAATGCTAATTTATCTGATTCGTGGGAATTCTGGATAAACATTGAAAACACACATATCAAATGCATTGGTAAGTTGGAAAGCAAGTCTGATACCGTAATTACAAGCGATACTGTTTTTTATAACTGTTATAGATACTCTTATCATTATATTTATCTAATGGATGCAGATTATGCAATTTACTTGGCACCGAATGTTGGTATTGTGGAAGACAGCAGTATTGATTGGCGATTGACCGGATTCCTTACAAAAGCACTTATAAATAATCAAAGAATTCCAGATAGAATAATTCCCCCGGAAGTTATGGAAACGACTCCTTCCAACATGCAGCAATCAATTCCAATTGATGCACAGATCGGCATCGAATTTAATTTCCAAATTAAACATGAATTTATCAGCCAAGAATACATAAAAATATACAGCAAGAAGCAAGGTGAAATTCCTTATCATTTTGATGGAAGTAAGGGCGGAAAATATTTTGACGTTAGATTAACGCCGGATAATGGATTTTTAAATGATGATACAATAACCGTATTTGTTTCCGATAAACTGTCAGATTATATGAATGACCGTTTGCCGGAAGATTATTACTTTACTTTTTATACCGAGCCTAATTATATCAACCCGGAAATATTTTTAAAGATTAATACACCAGCGATTCAAAAATTTATCGAAGGTGATTTCGATTTTAAAGATTATGATAACGACGGGGATAAAGATTTAATTATTGCAGGGGTGGTAGATACCGCCGATCCGTATTTCATAAACGATGTCCAGGTCTTTGAAAATATTTCGGGAAGTCTCGAAAAGCAGAATGTATCATTCGATGCTTTTAAAACAGTCAACTGTCAGAGCTGCATTAAATGGGTAGATTTTAACAACGACGGATTATCAGATGTAGTTATTTCCGGAAAGGATGATTCGTTTAATCCTGCTACCAGGTTTTATGAAAATACTAATTCCGGTTTTTCTTTAAGACAGGATTTGAAACTGGATATTGGACCGGCGTATATGGATTGGTGCGATTTCGACAAGGACGGATATATCGATTTGGCAATTCCGGATAGAGAAGTTTCATCTTCTAGTTATTACGTTAGTATTTATAAAAACACCGGCAGCAGTCTTATTCAATATGCAAAGTTACAGCTAGGGAAATACATGCCCGGAATTAATAAATGGATCGATTTTAATTCCGACGGATGGATGGATATTATTAAAGCTGGTTATCAATTAAAGGATACAAAATTTTTCAAGAATGTTAACGGAGTTTTTTCTGAAGACACAATCACGGTAGAATGTGATTACTGGCTCTCAAGTAATTATAGTATCGATTGCAGCGATGTAGATAAAGACGGGGACATGGATTTAATAATTGGAAGCTATTTATTGATTCGTCAAGGAAATAAATTTATTGTCGATCAAAATGGGATTGAAATGTTTGGACAGGCATTTGCAAAATTTAATGACCTTGATAACGACGGATTTGAAGATTTATTCTTAATAGGAATAAAACAAGATAATCTAGGCAGGAACAGAACCTATATCCAAATTTACCGCAATGATAAGGGGAGATTTATTTTATATAGAGAAGTTCGCTTTAATAAATATTTAAATCTTTATTCCGCTCGATGGCTGGACCTAAATAATGACGGGAAAATTGATTTGGCAACTTTAACCGGAGATGGTCTGTTAATTTATTATAACACTATGAGTGTTGATAAAATTGAAAAGACAGAGCAAGCACTAAACGAATATTATCTTTTACAAAACTATCCCAACCCATTCAATCCGTCAACAACAATCAAATACCAAATTCCCAGAGAAAGCCAAGTAACGATTAAAATATTTGACATTCTTGGTAGGGAAGTAGCGACATTATTAAATGCAGAGCAGAAAGCCGGTGAATATGAGATTGAATGGAATGCAAGCGGCTTTGCAAGCGGAGTTTATATATGCCGCTTAAAAGCAAAGCCGCTGGAAGATAAGACAAAAATATTTATCAAATCTTCCAAGCTGGTTTTATTGAAATAAAAAAACACTCGGTAGAAAAAACTTTTTTGTCCCACTGAGCGTTAAAAAAAATGAATTTACTTAAGCAGTTAATTTTTCTGTACTGAAAATTTTTTGCAGCTCTCTCGGCTTTCTTTCCTTCCAGCTTCCTTTATGGTATGCATAACCGGCAACCAGAGGCATTGCTATTGTTGCTTCGGAATAAACCATTTGCTCGAAAGTAGTTTCAACTTTACCCCACGAGCTTGCTTCCTTTAATGTTGAGCTTGAGAGCGCGCCGTCTCTAACATCTGCAACTGTAATCTGGACTGCGTATTTATGCATCGGTGCATCTTCCTGCAGAATATCGGCTGCAACTACTATGTCTTGAGTAAAGTTTTTAGGTACACCTCCGCCGATCATAAAAATACCGGTTTCTTTTGAGTTGAGTTTTATCTTTGTTAATTCAAGAAAGTCTTTTGCGGAGTCGATCGATGCATGCTTATCGGGGTTTTTTGTCTGATGCATAACAAAACCAAAGCCTGCAGAGCAGTCTGAAAACGCCGGAACAAAGATCGGCACATTTTTTTTGTAAGCAGCATAGATAATCGAATCTTCAACTTTTGGTCCGCCGTTTTCATCAAGATATTTTCCGAACCCGCGCAGAAGCTCGCGCGATGAATAAGGCTTCGGCTCAAGGCTGTCGAAGATTGCAGCGGTAGTTTCATCGCAGATTCTAAGCTCATCCTCGTCAATAAAAGTATCATAGATCCTATCAATATGAAGCTCTCTTAAAAGGTTATCATCGCTGAACGGCGTGCCGATATAATGCTTAAATCCAAGTGACTCAAAAAAGTCCTGGTCTACCATTAAAGCGCCGGTGGAAACAATCGCATCTACCATGTTATTCATAACCAGATCGTACACAACTTTTTTTAAGCCTGCGCTGAATATGCTTCCGGCAAGTGTAAGAATAATATTGCAGTCTTTATCTCGAATCATCATATCATAAATCCGCGAAGCTCTGTTAAGGTCTCTCGCAGAGAAAGCCATCTTTTCCATCGCATCAACCAGCGGTATAATCCCGCTAAAGCTGGACTGTTTGATATCGATATGCTTAATTACATCCTTTAAAAAATCTTTTTTACTTGCCATAATAATCTCCTTGTTCAAAATCTTAATTTTCGGGGAATAAAATTACATTTTTTAAATGGATTTACAAATTTGAAAATATTAATTTTATTTGTAACAAATTAATAACTCATGTTACGCAAAATTATAAAGCTTGAGTGTCATACCCGCGAAAGCGGGTATCCAAGATGCGAAAATATGATAAAAAATGGATTCCCACTTTCGTGGGAATGACAATGCGGACATCA
>JAKAJV010000007.1:0-15079 GCA_021813585.1 Bacteroidota bacterium
GAAAGATATTTTCCTTTCCTTCCTTCCGTTGTGCCATATATTCGAGAGGATGGCAGGCTATTATACTGCGTTCTCCTCCGGAGGAACCATCTGTTATGCAGAAGGTATTGAGTCGGTGGCGCAGAACATGCTGGAAGTAAAGCCGACAATTATTACAACCGTCCCTAGGCTGTTTGAAAGGATTTATTCCAAGATATTAAAGAACGTGGAGTCCCAGCCTGCATCCAAACAAAAAATTTTTTTCTGGGCGGTTGAAACCGGAAAAGAATACTGGCATTCTAAAAAGATGGGCAGCGTACCGCTGAGTTTATCAATTAAAAATAAACTTGCCGATAGACTGGTATTTAAAAAATTACGCGAAAGAACCGGCGGCAATTTAAGATTTTTTATTTCCGGCGGCGCTCCGCTATCCAGAGAGCTGGGGGAGTTCTTTGAAGCTGTCGGCTTAAGAATAGTTGAAGGCTACGGATTGACGGAGTCTTCACCCGTTATTGCAGCCAACAAACCGGACGATTATAAGTTCGGCACTGTGGGCAAACCGATGCCGGGCGTTGAAATTAAGATTGCACCGGACGGTGAAATACTTGCACGCGGCCCGAACATTATGCAAGGTTATTATAAGAACAGGAAGGAAACAGAGGAGGCGCTTAAAGACGGCTGGCTGCATACTGGAGATATAGGCGTATTCGATGCCGACGGCTTCTTAATGATTACGGATAGGAAGAAACACCTGTTTAAAACTTCTACCGGAAAGTATATTGCTCCAACTCCTATCGAGAACCTGTTCTTAACAAGCAAATATATAGACCAGTTTGTCTTGATCGGCGACCGAAGAATGTTCCTTAGCGCGTTAATAGTGCCGGACTTTGAATCGATTAAGGAATACGCGGACACGCATAAAATAAAATACAACAATGTTGAGGAATTAATTAAGTTAAAAGATATTTACGATCTTATTGAAAAAGATATGGGGCAAGTGCAAAAGAAGCTTGCCAATTACGAAAAGGTGCGTAAGTTCGCATTGCTGGATAAGCCGTTCAGCCTAGAAAGCGGCGAAATAACTCCCAGCTTAAAAATACGCCGCAAGTTTGTAGAGGAAAGATACGGGCACTTGATAGAAGAGATGTACAGCAAATAAGAGTTATCTATCTAGTTCTCGTTCAATATTTTCATCATCTCTTTGTGGACAAAACCGTTTGAAGCCAGAATTTTCTTGGTGAAAATATTAATTTCATTCCCGGCAAAATCCGTAACAACCCCGCCGGCTTCTTCAACTATAAGCTTACCGGCACACATATCCCACGGATTCAATTGCACTTCCCAAAATCCGTCGAATACTCCCCTGGCAACATAGCAAAGATCGATTGCTGCCGATCCCAATCTTCTTACAGCTCTCGAGGCTTTTATAAGAGCAGCAAATTTTTCCAGCGCCGTCTCCGGGTTTTCGTATATGTTATAAGGGAAGCCGGTAACAAGAACAGCGTGGCTTAGGTTACCGTTTTTACTCACGCTAAGTTTTCGGTCGTTGGCAAAGGCCCCGCTCCCGGATTCGGAAGAATAAACAATATTGTTCATCACGTCGTATACTGTTCCGGCTATTGTCTTGTTATCTTTCTGCACTCCAATAGACACAGAAAAGATCGGGAGGCCGTGCGCAAAATTTGTAGTACCGTCAAGCGGGTCAACAACCCAAACGTACTCCGAAGTGTTCCTTGTCTCCCCTCCCTCTTCGGCAAGTATGCCGTGAGTGGGATATTTTTTCTTTATGAATTCCGTAATTAATTTTTCGGATGCCTTGTCAATCTCTGTTACAAGATTAGATTCGTTGGTCTTGTATTCAATATTAAAATCGGTGCCGAACCCGTTCCTAATAATTTCGCCGGCTTCCCTGGCTATGCTTATAATATCTTCTATCATCTTTTTCCTTGATTTTTTTTGAATGCAAATATAAAAAAATCTTTCCAGCTAATTTGTACTTCATGCGTTATTCTAACTTTATTTCCGGCTCGTTAAAAGTACCTAGCTTAAAGCCGTGCAGTGGAGAAGTAAAAATTTTTCCATCTTGATTTTTTTTTCAGAACGGGAAAATTTTAAACAGCCGCAGCTTAGGCGGCTTTTGATGCTTTTTACTTTCCTTGATAGCCGGAACGAATTTTGGTATATTTCATCCCAAATTTAAACTACGAATACAACCAAGGAGTTAATGCTTGAAAGAAATAAGCGATTTGAAGATTAACGAGATTAAAGAAAGCGAAAACGAAAAAACTATTGTTGACAATATGCCGGAAGTTTTGCCGATACTTCCGTTGAGAGATGTAGTTATATTCCCCTATATGATTTATCCCGTACTGGTCGGGCGCGAACAATCCATTAGAGCTGCAAATTATGCGTTGGACAATACAAAATACATTTTCCTTTCAACCCAAAAAAGCTCCAGTATTGAAGATCCCAAGCTGGATGATATCTTTCTGGAAGGGACAATCGCAAAAATTGTTCAGATACTTAAGCTTCCCAACGGACTTATGAAAATCCTTGTCGACGGGCTTCTACAGGGGAGGATAATAAAATTTACAGACAACAAGAATTTTTTCGAAGGCAAAATTGAAATCATCATACCGGAGACCATCCAGGACCACGAAATGAACGCGCTTGTCCGGCAGATGACTCAGCTTTTTAAAGAATATGTAAAGATCAGCAGGAACATTCCTAATGAAGCCGTTACTGCGTTCGAGAATATAGATGAATACGATAGGAAGCTGTTTTATGTTGCTGCAAATATCAGTCAGGCCATTGATGTAAAGCAAGGCATACTTCAAAAGTTTACACTTAAGGAACAATACTATGAAGTAATAAAGATCCTTAACTCTGAAATAGACATACTAAGGATTGAAAAAGAGATAGACAACAAGGTTCAGGAAAACATTGCAAAGACACAACGCAAGTTTATTATACAGGAACAAATAAAAATCCTTCAGGATGAGCTTGGAGACGAAGAGGACATCAATCCGGAGTTTTCCAAATTAAAGAACCAGATTAAAAAAGCCAAGATGTCTAAGGAAGCCGAAGACAAAGCGCTTGAAGAGTTGAACAAGCTGAAAAAGACTCCGCCTATGTCCCCGGAATCTACCGTAATAAGAAATTATCTTGACTGGCTGGTTGAAGTTCCCTGGAATAAAAGCTCCAAGGATAATCTCAGCGTTGCACACGTTCAAAAAATTTTGGATGAAGATCACTTCGGGCTGGAAAAGCCTAAGGAAAGAATCATCGAGCATATAGCAGTACTTAACCTGGTTAAGCAGATGCGGGGGCAAATTTTATGTTTTGTAGGGCCTCCCGGAGTCGGAAAGACTTCGCTGGGCAAATCAATCGCCCGTGCATTGGGCCGGCAGTTCGTACGGATTAGCCTGGGCGGAGTTAGAGACGAGGCGGAAATACGCGGCCACAGAAGAACCTATATAGGATCTATGCCCGGTAAAATAATTCAATCGATGAAAAAAGCAGGCACAATAAATCCCGTTATGCTTCTCGATGAAATCGATAAGATGAGTATGGATTTTAGAGGCGATCCCTCCTCTGCAATGCTGGAAGTCCTAGACCCGGAACAGAACCATACTTTCAACGATCACTATATTGAAGTTGATTACGACCTGTCTCAGGTAATGTTTATTACTACGGCAAACGTAAGATACAACATCCCGCTTCCGCTGCAGGATAGAATGGAAATAATTGAGCTGCCCGGCTACCTTGAATACGACAAGATGGAGATTGCAAAGAGGCATATAATACCGAAGCAGTTGGAAAATCACGGGCTGAAAAATAAAAACGTTATTATAACCGACGAAGCAATTAAAAAGATAATCACAGAATACACACGTGAGGCCGGAGTAAGAAACCTGGAAAGAGAGCTGGCCTCGGTTTGCCGGAAGACTGCAAGAGATATTGTGCTTAAAGAATCATCTAACGGCAAGAAGAAAGTTAAGCATGAACACAAGGTTGATGAAGATAAAATTGAAGAGTACCTTAAGACCCCGCGCTACCGCACTCACAAACACAACAAAGAGTACAAAGTAGGAAGCGTAACAGGCCTGGCATGGACGAGTGTAGGCGGCGAAATCTTAAATGTAGATGTAACCATAATGAACGGCTCTGAAAAGCTGACGCTTACAGGACAATTAGGCAACGTAATGAAGGAGTCTGCCCAGGCTGCGTTAAGTTATATTAGGTCTGCCGCAAAGGAATTATGCTTGGATCCGAGTTTCTTTAAAGGAAAAGAAGTGCACATTCATCTCCCGGAAGGTGCTATTCCAAAGGACGGACCGTCGGCCGGAATTACTATGGCTATGGCTCTGCTCTCCGCGGTAAGCGGAAAACCCGCATCGAACGGAATTGCAATGACCGGTGAAATTACTTTAAGAGGCAATGTACTTGCAATAGGAGGACTGACTGAAAAATTACTAGCTGCTAAAAGAAACGACATAAAGACTATCCTTATTCCGAAAGACAATGAAGTTGATTTGAAAGAAGTTCAGGATTCCGTAAAGGAGGGATTGAAAATCATTCCTATAGAAAGGATTGAAGATGCAATACCCTACGTCTTTAAGGATTACAAGCTCCAGATAAATAACGATAAAAAACCGAATAAGACGAAGAAGAAAGCGAAGTAATTGGCCGATACATTAGAAATAGATAAGGCGCTCCCGGTTGAAGAACTGTATACTTCGTTGGTAAAGCAAATAAAATCTCTGCTTTCTAAAGAAGATAATCCTATCTCCAATCTTTCAAATTTAACTGCCGCTTTAAAGCAGACATTTGAAAAAATAAGCTGGGTAGGATTTTACCTGTTCGATGGGAAAAGGCTTTATCTGGGTCCTTTCCAGGGTAAGATTGCCTGTACGGTTATTGATCTGGGCAAAGGAGTATGCGGCTACGCAGCAAGCAGGCAAGAAACAGTTATTGTGCCGGATGTAAATAAATTTCCCGGTCACATTTTTTGCGATGCTGATTCGAAATCTGAAATTGTTGTGCCGGTAATAAAAGACGGAGCTTTATACGGAGTGCTTGATCTGGACAGCGCATCTTATAATTCATTTAACGATACGGATAAAAAGCATCTTGAAGAGATTTGCAGGTTCTTAGGCGAGGAGATAGTCGTGGAGACGGGAGATGTGGAGACGGGAGACGTGAAGACGGGAGATGTGGAGACGTGGAGACGAATGCCGCATTAATTAAAATATCTATTTTCTTCTCGTTTGCCGTCTATACCTTTGTCGTCTATGCGTTTACCGTCTATACGTCTCCACGTCTAGACGTCTTTACTTTAAAAACTCATAGAATGAGAAATTAAACATGGCATTTATTGTAACAGCAAGGAAATGGCGCCCGCAAAGGTTTGACGAAGTAGTAGGGCAAGAACATATTACAGCAACATTAAAGAACGCGTTGCGCAATAACCGCATTGCACACGCATATCTATTTACAGGTCCGCGCGGGGTTGGTAAAACAACATCTGCCAGAATAATGGCCAAAGCTCTTAACTGCCTTAATCCTATCGATGCAGAGCCGTGCAACGAATGCGAGATGTGCAGGTCTATCCAGTCTTCCCAGTCGATGGATATTATTGAAATAGACGGCGCCTCAAACAGGGGGATAGACGAAATAAGGACTCTCCGCGACTCGGTTAAATACGCACCGACCAAGGGCAAATATAAAATCTACATTATCGACGAAGTGCATATGCTTACCAAAGAATCGTTCAATGCATTTCTTAAAACGCTGGAAGAACCGCCGGCTCATACGGTTTTTATTTTTGCCACTACAGATGTACATAAAGTACCGCTGACCATCATTTCAAGATGCCAGAGGTTTGATTTCAGAAGAATACAGCTGGACACGATAAAATTACTTCTTGGAAAAATTGCAGAAACGGAAAATGTACGGATTGACGATAAGACTTTAACTATTATCGCCAAGAAAGCAGACGGTGCGCTTAGAGATGCCGAAAGCTTTTTCGATCAGATTGTATCTTTCTGCGGAAATAACATCGATGCAGAGACGGTATCCCAAATGTTAAACCTTATTGACGACGAGATATATTTTAAGATATCCGACTCAGTGCTGAATAAGGACTTTAAAGCGGTATTCGAAATTTCCGGTGCGATTTATAACAACGGCTGGAATTTTATAGACTTTATGGACGGCCTAATAGAGCATTTCAGAAATATATTGACGGTGGTATTGAATAAAAATGCTAATCTAATTGAAACGGCGGACGTATATAAATTGCGCTATATGAATTACTCCGAAAGCTTTTCGGAAGGCGACATACTACGCTTATTGGGTTTTTTAAACAAGACGCAGCAGGAACTGAGGTATTCTCAAAACCAGAAGCTCAAAATTGAAATTGCATTGAGCCATCTGATCGGTTTGGAAAAATCTTCCACCATAACTACGCTGATAAACGAAATTCAAAATAGCGGAGACAGCACGGCTGCCCCTGCTGTAGTAAAGGAAAGACCGCAGATAAATTACGCTGATAATGAACCCTCAATTAGCAGGACACAAACCTCAGCAAATTCACCAGAAAAAAAAACAGTCGTAACCAATAAGTTTAACGTCTCCAGCGGGCAAAGCATTCCGCCAGGCGTAAACGATATTCAGTTCAGTTTCAATTCCGTTATACAAAAATGGGCGGGCTTCGTAGAATCGGTAAACTCCGAAATGGGATTGATGTTCGGCCCATTTATTAAAAGCGTAAAGCCGCTTGAACTAAACGGCACTCAATTGAAAATCTACTGCAGCGACGAGCACGGTAAGGATATTGTAAACCGGCATCAGGATTATATAGCAAAAAAAACATTCGAGTATTTCGGCAAAAAGATTTCCTTTGTTTTCGGAGACTTGCAGAACACTTCATCGAAAGAGCCCCAGCCGCCGAATAAAGAAGCAGCCGGCAACGGGAAAAAAAGCCAGGAAAACGATCCTTACGTAAGCGCAATTATAAATGAACTCGGCGGAGAAGAAATAAAATAAATTTCCCCTGTAATAGCGGCATCTGCCGTTTCCCCGTCTTTTTAGGAACAAAAAATCAGTACGATCCGGTTTTTGAAAATATAGAATTATTACCTATTTTTGCAACCTATGTCAAAAAGGTTAATAATTGCAATAGATGGTCCGGCAGGCTCGGGTAAGAGTACTTCTGCCAAGCTTGTCGCCCAGAAATTGGATTATTTATACATTGACACCGGTGCTATGTACAGAGCTATTACATTTCTGGCAATAAAGCAAAATGTTCTTAATAACCCGGATGCAGTCATAAATCTTGCGGAAAATACAGATATTCGATTAAGTTTTGTTGATGGGACTACCGAAGTTTACGCCGCCAATATGAATATTACCGAGGAAATAAGATCGAAAGAAGTAAATGCCAACGTAAGCGACGTAAGCAAAATTGAAGGAGTTAGAACAGCGCTAGTAAGGAAGCAAAGACAGATGGGACTGAAGAGCGGCGGAGTTGTAATGGAAGGCCGCGATATAGGTACTGTTGTTTTCCCTGAAGCTGATGTTAAAATATTCTTGACGGCAAATATAAATGAGAGAGCCGTGAGAAGAGCGAAAGAATTCAAAGACAAAGGCGTTCAGGTTACAACCGAAGAAATAAAAAAGACTTTGGAATTAAGGGATAAGATAGATTCCAGCAGAGAGATTAGCCCCTTAATTAAAGCCCCGGATGCCGTAACAGTCGATACTTCCAAAGTTACGATTGAAGAACAAGTAGATATAATTCTCGACAGGATTAAGGAAACAGCCGTTAGGAAAAACATCGTCGTAAATATTTAAATGAATTTTCAAAGCCATCATAATTAAAATATGTTAAATAAATTTTTTCTGCGTTAGTGCTTTTAGATGGCTTAAGGCAGTAAGGCAGAGTAATAATATTAGCAGGAGGACTAATGTCCGAAGAGATAAAAGATACGAAAAAAGGAATTTTGACTACCGATGACTACGAGAAAGCCAAAAAACATTTCAATGATGAGGAATATTCACAAGAAGAGTTCTTAACTTTAGCTAAAATGTACACCGAGTCCTTTAAAGATGTTAAGGAAGGTGAACTGGTTAAAGGTAGAATAGTTCGTATCCAGGGAGACAATGTTATTTTAGATGTCGGTTTCAAATCAGAAGGATCGATTTCCAAAGCCGAGTTCCATGAGAGTGAGGAAATTAAGGTAGGCAACGAAGTAGAAGTTGTACTGGAAAGCGTTGAAGACCAGGAAGGAAATCTGGTTTTAAGCAAACAAAGAGCCGACTTCTTAAGAATCTGGGAGAAAGTTGTAAAGGCACATGAGACCGGAGAAATAATCCAAGGTAAAATCTTAAAGAGAATTAAAGGCGGTATGGTGGTAGACCTGATGGGAATGGAAGCGTTTCTGCCGGGCTCGCAGATAGATATTCGCCCCATCCGCGACTTTGATGCTTTCGTAGGCCAAACCATGGATTTTAAAGTTGTTAAAGTTAATATTCCTACCGAGAACGTGGTTGTTTCCCATAAAGTTCTGGTTGAAGAAGAAATAGCCGACCAAAGAGACGCTATTCTTAACAGTCTTGAGAAGGGACAAATACTTGAGGGAACAGTTAAAGCCATTACCGATTTCGGCGTATTCGTTGATCTCGGCGGCGTAGATGGTCTAATCCATATTACCGATTTAAGCTGGGGCAGAATAAATCATCCTAACGAAGTTGTAAAACTGGACCAGACGATTAAAGTTGTAGTAACTGACTTTGACGAAGAGAAGAAGAGAATATCCCTAAGCTTGAAGAAACTCCTCCCTCATCCGTGGGAAGATATTGAGAACAAGTACAAGGTCGGCGATAAAGTTTCCGGCCGCGTTGTATCTCTTACAGACTACGGTGCATTTATCGAAATCGAAAAAGGTATTGAAGGCTTAATCCACAACTCGGAGATGAGCTGGACCCAGCACATTAAACATCCTTCTCAGGTTGTTGCAATGGGACAGGTAATTGAAGCGGTAATATTGAGCCTTGACAAGGAAGAAAAGAAAATATCGCTGGGTATTAAGCAGCTAGAGCCGGATCCATGGGATACTTTGATGCAAAAATATCCTGTCGGTTCAAGACATACCGGTATAGCACGCAATCTTACCAACTTTGGAGTGTTTGTTGAATTAGAGCCCGGCGTAGACGGCTTGGTGCACATTTCCGATTTGTCGTGGTCTAAAAAAATCCGCCATCCCGGTGAAGTAGTTAAGAAGGGCGAGAAGCTGGAAGTAATTGTGCTCGGTGTAGATGTTGATCAGAGGAAGATTTCTCTAGGCCATAAGCAGGTAGAGGAAAATCCTTGGAACCACTTTGAGAAGCTGTATGCAATCGGCACCGAAACGCAGGGCAAGGTAGTCCGCATTATTGAAAAAGGATTAATCGCCGAGCTTCCAGAGCATGTTGACGGCTTTGTGCCCACAACCCAGATGGCTACTTCAAAAATTAAAAATGTAGCCAACCACTTCCCTATCGACGACTTAATTCCGCTTAAGGTTATTGAGTTCGATAAGGAGAATAAGAAGATTGTTCTTAGTGCAATTGCCACACTTAAAGATAAAACGGAAGAAGAAATCCGCACCTATCTAGACAAGCACAAATTGGACAGGGTCTCGGTTCAGGAAATTCAGAATGCAGAAACCGGCAAGATCGATACGTCGGATTTCCCGATCTTTGAAGTTCCCGAGGACAGCCAGAGCGCTCAAACCGAAAATAAGGACAATTAAAATTTTCATTTGAAATATTCAGACGGAGCGGGATTTATTCCCGCTCTTAAGTTTTAAACTAATCTTTTATGCCAAACAAAGTTGCTTTACATACCTTAGGGTGCAAGCTTAATTTTTCGGAGACGTCGACGATCGGCAACCAGTTCCTCGGCAGAGGATTTGAAATTGTCGACTACAAGGAAAAGGCTGATGTTTACGTCTTTAATACCTGCAGTGTAACCGAAAATGCGGAAAAAGAATGCAGGCAGCTTGTTCGGCGCGCGCTAAGACAAAATCCCAACGCATTTGTAGCGGTAACCGGATGCTATGCCCAGCTTAGACCAGAAGAAATTTCCAGGATAGAAGGCGTGGACGTAATTTTAGGAAGCAATGAAAAATTCAAGCTGTTTAATTTGATAGATGATTTCTCCAAAAGGGACCTGGCATGCGTTTTCGTCTCGCCGACAAAAACCCTGGATGAATTTGGCCCCGCACATTCTACAGACGCCGACTCCAGAACCAGGGCATATTTCAAAATTCAGGACGGATGCGATTATAAATGCTCTTTCTGCACAATACCTATGGCAAGAGGCAAAAGCAGGAGTATGAATCCGGAGAGCGTCTTGAAAGAATTTAATAAATTAGTTGAATCGGGTTATAAAGAAATAATACTTACCGGCGTAAATGTAGGTGACTACGGAAATTCTTTCGATATTAATTTATATAAGCTTTTACTAAGAATGACCGAAGTTCCGGGCGAATTCAGAATTAGAATAAGTTCCGTAGAGCCCAACCTGCTTAGCGATGAGATAATTGAGTTGACCGCGGAGAACAATAAAATGTGCAGGCATTTTCATATCCCTCTGCAGAGCGGAAGCCCGAAAATTTTAAAGCTTATGCAGAGAAGATACAAAGCAGAAGATTATAGCCTGCTAATAAATAGGATTAAGGAGAGAATTCCCGATGCCGGTATAGGCGTGGACGTTATAACGGGCTTTCCCGGTGAAACAGAGAAAGATTTTCTCGATACTCATAATTTTTTAAGAGACCTGCCGGTATCTTACCTGCATGTGTTTACTTATTCCGAAAGGCCGGATACAAAGGCTGTTACCATGCCCGGCAGCGTGGATGTTTTTGAAAGAAGGAAGCGGAATAATATCCTGAGGATATTGAGCGAAAAAAAGAAGACGGCATTTTATAACGAAATGGCAGGCAGGGTTTTGCAGGTATTATTCGAGGCAGAAAATGAAAACGGGATAATGAAAGGTTTTTCTTCAAACTACGTTAGGGTAAGCCATACATTCGATTCATCGCTGGTAAATGAATTATCGGAAGTAAAAATATTAGACTGCGATAACAACTTGTGTTCCGGCAAATTGGTGGGGAAGAAAAATTCAATTGACTTAGTTGCATGTTAATCCTAAAATTACAGCCAAAAAATATGAAAAAAATCCTCTTATCGTTTTTTATTTTTTCCGTAGCCGTCTTTGCCCAGACGGGTATTAACAATCAGCCGGCCGCCAAAATATTATCACTTGAAAATTCCGTTAAAACTTTTAAACAAGTACAAACCAGCAGGGATTTTTCCTCATATGAAAGTGTAAGCTCAAAGAAAAGTGCGGGACTTGCAATTTTACTTTCGGCATTACTTCCGGGAATGGGAGAGCTTTATGCGGGAGATTACTCGAGCGGCAAGTATTTTACTATCGCCGAAGGGAGTCTCTGGGGTGTATATTACGGCTTAAATACCTTCAGCAACTGGCAGAAAGAAAGGTACAAAGCTTACGCAGCGGCAGCTGCGGGTGTAAACTTACAGGGCAAGGACGCAAGTTATTTTGCGAACATTGCGGATTATATGAATATAGACCAGTACAATAACGAGAAAGCACTCGAACAAAACTTTAATCAAATGTATAACACTTCTCAAGCGTACTGGTACTGGCAGTCAAATACCGACAGAAAAACTTACAGGAACATGTGGGTTAACGGCGAACAGTCGCATAACAGCCTTAGGTTTGTAGTGGGCGCATTAATTTTAAATAGACTTGTAAGCGCAATAAACGCTGCACGCCTTGTTGCGGCATATAATAAAAGGCAATCGGAAAATCTGAGCTGGAATGTCTCGGTCGGTATGAATAACTATCAAACTCTGCCGACTAGTCTAACATTTAATTTCCAGACTGAGTTTTAATATAAAATAGGGAAAATTTTTAGCTCCCGCGACTTATTCACTGAAGTTATACATTAAACCCTGTCTGCCGCAGGCAAGCTTCAACGTGGCTGCCTTGGACGTTGAAGTTGCATAATTAGGCATCCCGACTTGTCGGGGCTGAAAAAAGTGACCTTCAAAGCTTATTCAAATTTCAAATCTCCGGTTTGTCATATCCTATTTTACATTCATTCCGGCTGTTCGTAAGGCTTGACGAACATTAATTTTTATTAATCTTTTCTTAAGGCTGGATTAATAATTAATATTTAAGTTTACCGTGTAAATTCAAGGTGAGTTTACTTAATCAATTAGTTTTTAATAATTATAAAGGATGAGAGGTAAAATAATGAAATCTCGCATTTTATCATTAGTAGTTGTATTAGCATTTGTATTCACGGTTACTCTCGGAACTGCTTTTGCCCAGGACACTCCGCAGCAAAAAACAGAGAAGAAAGCAAAAGTTGAAAAGAAAGAGCACGTTGTAAAGCACGCAAAAGTTGAGAAAAAAGAAGGCAAGATGGCTGAGAAGAAGGAAGCCAAGGGCGAAAAGAAAGTAGTAAAGAAAGCTGAAAAGAAAGAGCACAAGATGTTAGAGAAGAAAGCCGAAAAGAAAGAAGGAGCAAAAGTTGAGAAGAAAGCTGCAAAGAAAGTCGGCAAAAAAGTAGAAAAGAAAGAGTCCACCGAAAAGAAGTAATTTCTTATCCCTCTTGTCTTAAAAAAAGGAGAGTTTTATAACTCTCCTTTTTTGTTTATCTTTCTTTTATGAGAATTTTAGTTGTAGAAGATGAAAAAAAGGTAGCCTCCTTTATTAAAAAAGGTCTGGAAGAAGAATATTATGTAGTCGATACAGCTCTTGACGGCAGGGAAGGCTTAAAGCTTGCCGAATCGGAAGAATACGATCTGATAATTATGGATATAATGCTTCCTTTGATAGACGGAATCACTCTTCTTAAGGAAATAAGAAAAAAAGAAATTGCTGTACCGATTTTAATGCTTACTGTTAAAGACAGCATAAAAGACAAAGTAGAAGGCCTGGATTCCGGTGCTGACGATTATTTAACTAAGCCTTTTGCATTTGAGGAACTGCTTGCCCGCATAAGAGTGTTGCTGAGGCGGAATGAAAAACTGAAATCTACCAAGCTGAAAGTTGGAGATTTAATTCTCGATCTTCAATCGCACAGGGTAAGCAGAAATAACCATGAGATTGTACTGACGCCAAAAGAATATTCCATCCTGGAATATCTGATGCGAAACGCTAACAAAGTGGTTTCGAGGACAAAATTAATTGAGCATGTTTATGACTACCACTTTGATACCGAAACCAATATAATTGATGTTTATATAAATAAAGTACGAACTAAAGTAGACACTAATTTTGATAAAATTCTAATTCACACTATTCGAGGTATAGGATATATAATAAAAGATGATACGTAACTCATGCTTTGTTTTATCAATCTTACTGCCTAGTATCTACAATTCCATATGTTTCAAAAATTAAAACTTTTCGTATCTTCTACCAGGTTTAAAACCACTCTCTGGTACTCAATATTATTCCTTGCGCTGGAAATTCTTTTAGGCATTTTTATTTATTTCTACCTCTACAACACCTTAATGGATAACCTGGACTTCAGCCTAAAGTCCCAGGCCAAAGCAATACTTCATGTAGTTTCGGAAAAGAAAATGGATATCGATCATTTCGTACCGGATTCCATTTACTCAGACCCCGAGGACCTTGTGTGGGACATTATTTACAACGAAATAGCCTTTAACCTAAGAAACAATTTCATTCAAATTAATTTTAAAGATAAAATAGTTTTCCGCACTGCAAACTTAAACGACGACACATTGTATTTTCCGAAGCGGCAGGCTGCGATGAACTTATTCAATTTTACAGATTCAACCTTATCCGAAAAACCGATACGTTGCGTAAAGCTGAATTCCGGGCATTACAAAATTTTCGTCGCCTTTCCGCTTCAAAATATCTCTCAAACACTCAACAGCCTGGTTCATATCTTTATAATGCTGGCGCCCATATTCTTTATTGTATCTATTATCGGAGGAGGCATTATATCGGCAAAGTCGCTATCGAGAATAGATGCTATTATTAAAAAGACCGAAGAAATTACTGCGCTTAACCTGGATGAAAAAATTAGCGGAGAGAAGTACAGCGACGAGTACGGAAGACTGGTTAAAAAGATGAACGAGATGATAAGCAGGATAAAGACTTCAATTGAATATATGAACCAGTTCTCTATCTCTGCTGCGCATGAATTGAAAACGCCACTTACTATTCTGCGGGGCGAGACCGAGATTGCACTTAAATCCCGCAAGACTCCCGAAGAGTACATAGAGGTACTGAAAAGCAACTATGAAGAAACGATAAGGCTTACCAAAATTATAGATAACCTCTTTTTCATTTCCAAGATAGACCATTCCATAATCGAGATAAAAAAGGAAAGGATATCCCTGGATGAATTCTTGGCAAGCACTGCAAAGCATTTAAAAATACTGGGCCTCGAAAGAAATATTGACCTGGTGGTTGATTCGGCTACAAATTCCTTTGTAGAGCTGGATAAAGAATTAATGATACAGGCGCTGTCTAATCTTATAGATAACGCAATTAAGTACGGCGAGGAAAGCAACACTGTAACATTAAAAGGAGAGAATGTAAGCACCGATAAAGTTAAGATAAGCGTGTTGAATAAAGGCGAAGGCATACCGGAAGAGATGCTGCCGAAGATATTCGACAGGTTTTTCAGAGTCGAGTCTTCAAGGAATAGAAGCACAGGCGGTGTCGGTCTGGGACTTTCCGTAGTCAAGGCAATCGTCTCCTGGCATAATGCTGAAATCTATATCAACTCTATACCGGGAGACACTACAGAGTTCTCTATTGTTATGCAAAGAATATCTTAACAATTATTTATTTCTTCTTCGCTTCATCATATACCGGGAAGTAATATCCTTCCGATAAAAAATAATCCTTATTCTTTTTCAGAAAATCGATTATAGTCTCGATAGAAATAACCTTGGCAATACCGTACTTTAAAACTTTCTCCTGCTTAACATATTGCTCGCCGTTGTAAGGAACCAAAGGATTATATTTTAATGTTTC
>JAKAJV010000007.1:15089-19870 GCA_021813585.1 Bacteroidota bacterium
TGTTTCCGGAAGCGGAGCCGGCGTTAAAACATTATCCGATTCTTCAGGCACCCACTCAATTATACCAACGAGCTCAAAGTTCGGAACTCCGTCTCTAACCGCGAGAACTATGCCGCCGCTATACCCTCGGTTTACAACTGCATCAATAAAAAATGAGCCGTTCTTATCGTAGTTCGGGCTGCTTACAATTGCACTTGAAATCATTTTATAATTCAACGGAAAGCCGAAAACATAAACGAAGCTCCCCCATTCAAGGTCTTTTGCTTCTCCGTACGGGTATTTGAACTCGGGGAAGCTTAGCGCATATTTAGGGCCGAAGTTATTTCCGAGTACCGCAATATCAATGTCCTTATCCGAAAGAATTTCTTTAACCTCGCTGCCTGCCGGGAAGCCGGCGGCGTAAATCGATTGGCTGGACTTAAAGGCTATACTTTGAACTTCATCGGTATATGTACCGTCCTTATTGCCGAAGTACGTTACCAGAGTATCCGGAAAATCAACCACGTGCGCGCATGTTAAAAGCCCCACCGTTCCGTTGGAAGAATAAATTACCGTACCGGTGCCCGAGCTTGATTTGTCTAAAAAGGTGGTTTTAATCGATTGGTTCCTAACTATCGCGTCGGTTAAATTTTTTAATTTAAACTTACTGTTGTCTGCAAATATATATGCCTTGTAAAACGCAATGCTGTTTATTCTGTAAAGGGAGTTGCTTATCTCCTCAAGCTGTTTTGAACTGTTGTTATAAGGGAATTCGCTGTCGTACTTGCCGTCGCTTAATGCCGGGTGCGCAGTTCTGTAAATGATGGAAGAGCACGAAAGATTTAAGATCGTAAAAAAAACACCAAAGCAAATAGTTACAATAAAAGACCGATACATCTGTCCTCCTTGCTTTATAAAGACTTAAATCTACCGCTAACAATAAAAATTTTTTTCTATTAAAACAAGAATAAATAAATATTATTTTTACCTTTGTGGCTATGTGCCTTTGGGGCGAATGATTATTAAGGTATTTCCGGAATTCAACGCCATGTTTATATTACATCAAAGGATACTTTTAGAATTTTGCCGGAAGATTTCCGGACTTTTCCTGTATCTTTACGCATTTCTCTAAATATTTCTATCCCCGGCTTAAGCACTCAGGTCATAACCGGATACTTTCAGGGCTTTGTAAGAATGTTTCAGGCCCGGGCCGAAATTTTTCAGGACTTTGTAAAAATGCTGCAGGATTTGCCCCTTGCTTTTGGACTCAAGCCGGAATTTTCCAGGACTTTGGCAGGGTGTTTCTGAGTTTCCCCGGAATATTTCCGGGAGCTTGAAAAGCTTTATTTTTTTAAATTTTAGCCATTTTAATCGATGGTGTGGGCTTTGGGGCAAGCTGTGGGGAATTATACCGAACCTTCTCGTTCGCTTGAGGCAGACCAAAAAGTAATTTTTTTGCCTAAGTACTCTTATTCATAAATACGATGACGTATAAAATATACCTATAGCGAGAAAGAAAAAGCTAACGGTCATTCTTTCAATTGTCCCTTAAGGACATAATATTTATAGGCAAAATAACCCAGACTAACTTGAAGTCCCATAGGGACAAAATAGATAATTCTGAGGCTAATGTTTATCTAAATTTATCTCTAATATATCGTCCCTTGTGACTTGGGTTATTCTTGGTTAATCTGTTTCTATAGATATGTCGTTTCTTCGGGACTTATTCAAAATATAAGTCATAGTATTTACAAATACATGTACTTAGTAACAATCCAGTCGAATGTCGAAAAATTTCGAATAGTTGTCAACATAATTTTATCCCATAGCATAGCACGGCAGGCTTGCCTCTACCTGATCGGTAGACTGGTGCCGATAGGCAAGATTAAAAATTGATTACGCTTAAAAATATCTTGATACAAAAAATCCCGAAGGGATCACAATGTGAAAAAACTTAAATGACAATATTATAGAATGTCATTAAATTAAAGCAGGTTGTTAGAATGAAAAAGTTATAGTTAACTTTACATATAGGCCCTTCGCTTTTTAAGAGAAGGGTTGGGATGAGTTCAGAGTTAATCTGTACACTCTAAACTCTCTCTAATGAGGCTGACCCAAAAGACCATAAAACCGAGCATTGAGCCTGCCTGCGGTAAAGAGCGTGTTGCAGAATCGTATTTCCTCTGTGCGTTGCTCTGTGTATACTCGGTGGAACTCTGTGTAATTTCTAAAAATTAGGTACACAGAGTAACTCAGAGGAAGCACAGTGTTTCACTGAGTGGTTGTGCAACAGACTCGTAAAGGCAGGCTTGTCGAAATGCGGTATTTGCAATAAAATGCTGGCTTCGACACTTCGACAGCCTCAGTGCTCAGCAAACGCATAAAGATGCTTTTGGGTCAGCCATTAAAAAAGGATATACTATGGAACGGTAACTTTTAGTATATCCGACTGCTGCCCTACTTGCTCATCATCTAAAATATAATAAGCATAGTATTGTCTTTCTTCCGGCAGGGCAGGGTTTATTTTAGGGCGGTTATCTTCATACGGCGAAGAAGTATCCGTAGCCAGATATTCAAAGTTAGCATCGGCGGAACGTTTTTATCTGTTTGTTTTACAAGTGATAAAAGAAAATTTTTTAAAAAATATTAAATGATAAAACAACGGCACATATATCATAATTAATACTGCTGAGACCATAATTCCCCCTGCAATACTATAGCTTAAGCTTTTCCAGAAACTGCTTTCTTCGGAAAGCATAAGCGGAATCAACGCACAGACTGTAGTTAATGATGTAGTAAATATCGGTCTTAACCTATTAGCACTCAATCTTAAAAGTTCATCAATAGAAAAAGTTTTTAGATTCTTTGATATATAGTCTACTAATATAATTGAGTTATTAACTGATAAGCCCACCAGCAGCAGTATCCCGGCATACGCGCCTCTATCCAGGCTTAAATCGAACAAGTAAAAAGTAAAGATCGTTCCGATAAATGAGAAGGGTATCGCAAGAATAATCAGCAACGGCTTTCTATATGATTCAAATAGGCTTGCCGTTATCATAACAACAAGTACAAATGCCATCAATAAAATTTTCCATATTTGTATTTCATCCTCCTCACCAAACCGGAACATCATATCGTTTTTTGATACGACATAACCCGGCGGCAAAGTAAGTCTGTTAATAGTTGCATCGATAAATTCTCTTCCGTATTGAAAGGGGCCTTTATAATCAAAGGTAATGTACCTTATATATTGTCTGTTTTCTCTTAATATTCTTGCAAGAACTTTCTCCTTATTAAATCTTATCAGGTCTTTAATTTTTGCATAACTGCCGCTTCCGTCTTTAACTATTAAATTTTCCAGTTCATCTAATTGTAACTGACGGTAATTGGAAAATTTCACTGAATAATTTACTTCCTCATCGTTTACCTTAAGAACGTTATATTGCAGGTTGCCTTCGGTATTTCCTGCAATGTCGTCAAAAATTTCTTCGGTGCTGATTTTATGTTTAATGATATTATCCTTATTTATCGTTGCAATTATTTCATATCTATCATCGTTAGCAGAATAAGGTGAAGATTTATCTATATCAACATTATCAATCCTTGGATTTTCCAAAATCCTATTCTTAAATTCCTCTGCAATTTTTTTTACCTGTAAGTAATTAAAGCCTTTTGCCGTTACCGAGAATGAAGACATCGGATAGCCTCCGCTGTAAAATCCCGGACCGAATCCATACACAGAAACATCCAGCCCGCCAAGCTTTACTGCATAAGCAGTTAAAAAATTTTTCAGCACATAAGGAAATGCAGTTTCACTTTGATCTTTGGTAAAATCTACTTTAATATATGCTGCTTCCGAATTTATTACATTGCCGGTTACATTCTTAAATCTGTCTTTATACAACAATATTTGATCCTCAAAGTTTTTAGTCAGATCATTTATTCTGTCGAGCTTATTTCCATTCGGCAATCTTAAGCTGACAATTAAATATGTTTCCTCGCCAAAGTTTAACGGCTCTCCTTTTTGTACTTCATTAAAGAATAAATTTATCGTTCCGCCTAAATATCTATTTACATACTTCTTTATACTTTGATAAAAATCCGAGCCGATTACAAAATTATACGGCGTAGAAAATACCGGCGTTTCAATAGAGGCAGGCAGCAGCCAAATAGGCAAGCCGATAAGCAGCAGTAAAAATAAAAGGCTTAGTTTTTTGTGCTTAAATAATTTCTTTACGGTAAAGACATAGGCTTTATCGTAAATACTTATCTTGTCATCTTCCCGCTTATATAATTTTGAAGAATATTTAACAAACAATAATGGAATCACCGTAAACGCAACAATCAAAGAACTGCTTAATGAAAAAACTATTGCCAGTGCAAATTCTGCAAAATATAATTTAAGCTCGCCTGTGAGGAACAATAGGGGAATAAATACTGCTATTGTAGTTAACGTTGATGCAAATACGGGAAAGAAAATATCCTTAACACATACCGAAAGACGCTTTAATCCTTTACCGTCATAATGCTTATCAAGGTAATCAACAACAACTATGGAGTTATCTACCATCATGCCAAAGCCTAAGGTAACGGAGGCTATGGTTAGAATATTTAGCGGTACATTGAAAACATAAAACAAAATAAACGAGCTTAACAGTGAGAAAACTATAGAAGTAACTGAAGTTACGCAAAAGGAATAACATTTAATTTCCAATTTAGATTTTTAGGAACAACGCAATCAAATAATACAGTACGAACTTTATAGATAGTGTCAATATTTTTCATAACTCTAAATAATT
>JAKAJV010000006.1 GCA_021813585.1 Bacteroidota bacterium
TCCAAGATGCGAAAATATGATAAAAAATGGATTCCCACTTTCGTGGGAATGACAATGCGGACATCAAAATGTATTCCTGCGTAACATGAGTTACTTAATACTTCATTTCGTAAATGGAAGACCAATACACATAGTGGTTGCAGTGGATGACAAAAATAAAAAGTGTATAATAGTAACTGCTTATATTCCTGACCGAAATATTTGGAAAGATGATTTTAGATTAAAAAGGTAAATAAAATGAAATGCGAAATTTGTAAAGTTGGAGAAACTTATAGTAGTTTTGCCAACGTTACTCTTGAGAGGGGCAAGAGTATTATTATTAAACAGGTTCCGGCGGAAATTTGTAGTAACTGCGGTGAATATTACTTAAACGAAGAGACAACAGATTCAGTGTTGAAAAAAGCCGAAGCAGTTATGCAAAATAAAGTTGAGTTAGAGGTAATTCAATTTGCTGCCTAACTAAAAAAACATTTTTGCCAGCCTTAAAATTCCCTGCTTCCACGGCACACGGTGAGAGACTCCGCTTTTGTTCCGGAACTCTTCTTTATGCTCAACGTACCATTTATAATTTCTTACAAGTGCATCCTTGTTGGAGTACTTAGGCTTATAGCCTAAAATTTTTTCAGCCTTATCGATTGAAACAAATGAGTCCTTAGAAGCCGTCTCGTAAACCCATTTGTAAAGCGGCGAAAGTTTAAATGCTTCCAGTATACGCAGTGTAAAGATTATCGGTTTTTCCGGCAAGGCGACAATCTTCTTTCCGTAACCCGCATAATCGAGCACCGACTGATAGTCTTCTTTCATTGTAGTGTACTCTTTAGCGCCGATGTTAAAAGTATCGTTTGCTTTTTTTTCATCGAGCGTTGCGCATGCATAAATGGCATCGCAAAGGTCTTCTACATCTAGAAGCTGATAAATGTTATTGCCGCTGCCTATCATCGGGAAGCCTTTACCATCGTAAGCCCAATCGTATAGCAAATCAAATACGCCTAGCCTTTCCGGTCCGACAAAAGATTTAGGTCTTATAATTGAAACGCACATTCCTTTGTCCCTGTATTTAGCGCATTCTTCTTCGGCAAGAATTTTTGACTTGCCGTAAGGTCCAACGCCGTCTAGCTTGTCGTTTTCAAATATAGGATGATGGTCCGGTATACCATACACGGCTGTAGAAGAAATATGTATAAACCTCTTTACATTATTTTTTTCTGCAGAGGCTAAAAGATTTTTTGTGCCGTTTATGTCTGTGGAAAAAATATCTTCCGGCTTATACAGTGGAAGAGCTGCGGCGGTATGAATAACCACATCTATATTTTTCATCGCTTCATCAACAGCTTTTGTATCGCGAATGTCTCCGGTGATAATCTTTATTTTATCGTTCATATCGGGATAATCGAACTTAACAATGTCTAAAGAAACAACGTTATTTTTGTGGGAATGTAAATATCTAACCAGATTTATTCCCAAAAATCCGGCGCCGCCTGTTATAAGAAAATTCATTTTAATTTTATCTGTTTTTAAAGAATCTTTTTTAGGAGAACAAAATTATGTATTTTGGTACAGTCTTCCAATTCTTAATAAATCGTTATGATCTGAAAATTTTTATACCGCAGACAACTTGTATTTCCGAAATTTTATATTGCTTAAATGAACCTCATATTTCTATTTTTAAACACCGGTTAATAGCTAATAATCTGAATTAATACTGCCGACATAAATTTTTTTAATATGAACTTGAATATTCAAATAAAGGAAGAGGGAAATTCGATACTCAGCTTTTCTGTCTCGGCGGTAATTCATGCTGCAATTATTCTTATTGCTGTAATAATTATAAATCTTAATTCGGGCAGACCAAAGATAAATCCGTCTTATGTTCAGGTTGTTGCCCAGCAGTCTAATTTAGGCAATGCTACTTCACCAAAGGACTATTCGGAAAAATTAAAGGACATTATACAGAACAAATCAAGCGGTGAAAAGTTGAATCCCGTCAATCAGACGGAAATAAAGACTAGTGTCGGTACATTTTCGGAACTGAATGCCGATACAACAGATCTGGATCAAACATATAAGGAATCAACTCTGAATGTAACAATAAAATATCCTGCAGGCTGGACGTTTTTGGATCAAGATGTCAGAAATAAACTCGATGGCGTTACATTCTGGTCTTCTGCCGGCAATTTTCAGCCCCCGCCTTATATTCATCTTGAAGTTAAGGATAAAGAGCTATTCAGTCCTGGCAGATACAGATACAAGACGAAAATGGGAAATTTTGAACTTTATTATAACGATCCTGAAGTATTGGAAAACCAATATTCGCAGACTATTTATATCAGGACGGAATCGGATGAGGACTTTAGCTTACGGCTGATAATGGTCGGTAAGGATGCTTTCAGGTCGTTTCAGCCGATTTTCTTCGGCATGATCAAAACATTCAAATTCGGGAGTTCATTATTCTAAATTCAAGCATAAGAATTTTTTTGACTTCTATAGTTATTGAATTTCTTGACTTTCTAAAAGTATAAACATAAATTTGATCTCTTTATTTGAAAAGATATTTGGTTTCGGAGGAAATTTACGTGAAACAAGAAAAAATTACTAGATTTATTAGTGCCGAAGAAGCAGACAAGAAATGGTTTGTAATTGACGCTAAGGACCAGGTGCTAGGCCGCTTGGCGACAAAAGCTGCCAGAATTATACGCGGAAAAGATAAGCCGAGTTTTACTCCGAATGCAGATACAGGCGATTTTGTGGTTATTATTAACGCTTCGCAGGTAAAGGTTACCGGGAAGAGAGAATTATTAAAAAATTACGTGCATTATTCCGGCTATCCGGGCGGTTTAAAGAGTAAAAGCTTTGAAGAAGTTATGGCTACAAAGCCCGAATTTATTGTTGAGAATGCGGTTAAAGGTATGCTTCCTAAAAACAGACTCGGGAAAAAATTGTTTAAGAAATTAAAAGTATATGCTGGCGATGCTCAGCCACATCAAGCGCAAAAGCCGGAATTATTTAGTTTATCGGAGAAATAATGGCAGATCAGATTTATGTAGGCAGAAGAAAAACCTCTGTTGCTAGAGTTATATTGCGAAACGGAAACGGAAAGATTACCGTTAACGGTAAGGATTTTGAGCAAGTATTTCCACAGCTTTTAAGCAGGGAAGATATTCTGAATCCTTTCAAAGTTACCGATACTGTGGGACATTATGATACCATCGTTAATGTTACTGGCGGCGGTACTACCGGGCAGGCTCAGGCTGTTCGTCTGGGCATTGCCAGGGCGCTTATAGGATTAAATCCGGATTTTAGGCCCGCACTTAAGGTAGAAGGCTTTCTGACTAGAGATCCCAGAATGGTAGAGCGTAAAAAATACGGCCGGCCAAAAGCAAGAAAAAGATTTCAATTTTCTAAGAGATAAAAACAAGTTCAAGTGTAAGTTTAAGATTAAGTTCAAGAATTTACATTTCAACTTTATACTTGAACTTCTTGAACTTACACTTGAACTAATTAAATAACAATCATACTTTCCGATTTACCGCCTGTGTCCCGCAATATAAAACGGGATCGTAGGTAAAGCTGAAGGAAGTAGAAGACTCCCGAGATAATCGGGATAAAAAACAGGAGTACATATGAAAAAGATAGATATAACACTGCTTATAGAAGCAGGGGCGCATTTCGGTCATTTAACCCGCCGATGGAATCCTAAAATGAAGCCATATATTTTTATGGAAAAAAACGGGATTCATATAATTGACCTGAAAAAGACACAAACGCTTGTTACCGATGCGGCACAAAATCTTTCCCAGTTGGTCTCTGATGGTAAGAAGGTGCTTTTTGTAGGCACAAAGAAGCAAGCTAAAGGCGTTATTGAAACCGAAGCCAGAAGGTGCGATGCGAATTGGGTAAGCGAGAGATGGCTAGGCGGAATGCTTACTAATTTTTCAACGATTCGCAAGAGCATAAAAAGACTGAATAATATCGAAAAGCAGGAAACCGACGGTACATTTGATAAAATTACCAAGAAAGAAAGATTGTTCCTTTCCAGGGAAAAAGATAAACTGAAAAAAGTTCTGGAAGGTGTTGAATCTATGACAAGGCTGCCGGGAGCTATGTTCGTAGTGGATATTAAAAAAGAAAGTATTGCCGTAAAGGAAGCGCAAAGGCTTAACATCCCGGTCTTTGCTATTGTAGATACAAACTGCGATCCCGATCCGATCAATCATATAATTCCCGCTAACGACGACGCGGTTAAAACTATTGAGCTGATTGTAAAACATATGGCCGACGCCATTATTGAAGGAGAAGCAAAGGCAAAGGAAATGAAAGCCGAAGAAGCTGCCGAAGCCGACAGAATTAAGAAGGAAAAAGAAGAAGAAAAGAAGGTAGAAGCTAAAGCTGCTGCAGCTAAAAAAGACGATGAAAAGAAGGCAGAGAAAAAGGCTAAAGTAGAAAGCACTAACACTGAACAATAAAATATAAGGGATTGAAAGATAAATGGCTATTACTGCTGCACAAGTAAATGAATTAAGACAAAAGACCGGCGCCGGTATGATGGACTGCAAGAAGGCGCTTACCGAAGCCGATGGCGATTTCGATAAAGCCATCGAAATCCTCCGTAAAAAAGGAACTGCGGTTGCTACCAAAAGGGCTGAGAAAAGCACCAACGAAGGTATGATATTAACTAAAGTTTCCGATGACAAAATTTCGGGCGCAATTGTTGAAGTTAACTGCGAAACCGATTTCGTTGCAAACAGCGACGACTTCCAGAAATTTGCGGCCGCCGTTCTAAAAGGGATTTACGAAACCAAGCCCGCTACCGTTAATGAGCTGCTGGAAAAGAATCAGGATATAAGCGATAAGCTGAATGATGTTATGGGAAAGGTAGGAGAAAAAATCCAGATATCCCGCTTTGCAATTGAAAATGCGCCGGGCGGAATGCTGATAGATTATATCCATCTCGGCTCAAAGCTAGGTGTGCTTGTAAAATTCGATAATGTATCTGCAGGCAAGGACGAATTTACGATTATAGGAAAAGACATAGCAATGCAGGTTGCTGCAATGAAGCCGATTTGCGTCTACCGCGAGGAAGTTCCGAAAGACTTAATTGAAAAAGAAATGGATATCTATGAAGAGCTTGCGCGCAAGGAAGGCAAGCCGGAACAGATTCTGGAAAAAATAGCCCAGGGCAGGCTGAATAAATATTACCAGGAAAATTGTCTCGTCGAACAGGCATTCATTAAAGATAATGCCAAATCTGTGGGCGACCTGCTTAAAGAATTTAATTCGAAGCATGGAACGCAGATTAAGATAGCCCGCTTCCGCCGGTTCCATCTTGGCGACGAGCAAAAATAATATTACGTTAAAAAGGTCTTAATAATTTTTAAGACCTTTTTTTATATATTTTTTGTAACTTTCCGGTAAACAATCGTTATTTCAACTAAAAGGAATTATGGAGAAACTAAAGTACAAGAGAATACTGTTAAAGCTGAGCGGCGAATCTTTAATGGGGAAAAAAGGATTCGGAATTGACCACAACGTGCTGAATTTTTTTGCTGCGGAAGTTGAGAAAGTTCATTCCATCGGTGCCCAAATAGGATTGGTTATAGGCGGAGGCAACATTTACAGAGGCTTAAGCGCAAGCGACCAGGGTATAGACAGAGTTACCGGCGACCAGATGGGCATGCTGGCAACTATGATAAACTCACTTGCACTTCAGAATGCCATAGAGCATAAAGGAATTTATACCAGGCTTATGAGCGCTATACACATGGAAGAAATTGCAGAGCCGTATATAAGAAGACGCGCAATTAGACACCTTGAGAAAGACAGAGTAGTTATATTCGGTGCCGGAACCGGACATCCTTATTTCAGCACAGACACCGCCGCTTCCTTAAGAGCTGTTGAGATTGAAGCCGATGTTATTATTAAGGGCACGCGTGTTTCGGGAGTTTATGACTCAGACCCCGAAAAGAATCCCGGCGCAGTTAAGTTCGACAGCATTTCTTACCTGGATGTTTTAAAAAAGAATTTACGCATAATGGATTTAACCGCTGTTAGCCTCTGCCAGGAAAATAATCTGCCTATGGTGGTTTTTAATATGGATGTTCCCGGCAATTTATTAAAGCTTGTTAAAGGCGAAAATGTCGGTACCGTTATAAATAATTAATTTCAATATTGATTAAGACTAAAAATTCCGGTAAACTCGTGCATATTTTTTAACAAACTGCGAGGAAATTATGGAACAGACAATTAAAGATGCAAGGGATAGAATGGATAAATCTCTTGAAGCACTTAGACAGGAGCTTGCAAAGATAAGAACAGGTAAAGCCACTACTGCACTGCTAGACGGCATTAAGGTAGAATATTACGGAAACATGACTCCGCTTAACCAGCTTGCAAATGTAACAGTATTGGATGCCCACACGCTCTCGGTTACTCCGTGGGATAAATCGGTTGTCTCCGCAGTAGACAAGGCAATACTTGAAGCGAATATTGGCTTTAATCCGGTTAGCGACGGGACAAATTTAAAAATTCCGGTGCCGCCTTTAAACCAAGAAAGAAGAAAAGAATTTGTTAAGATCGTAAGAAAATTCGGCGAAGATTACAAAATAGCCGTAAGGAATATAAGGAGAGATGCGAACGACCACTTAAAAAAGGAAGAGAAGAACAAAAAAATTACCGAAGATCAATTGAAAGAAGCTGAAGACAAAATTCAAAAGTTAACCGACGAGCATATAACCAAGATAGACGACTTGCTGAAGCATAAAGAAAAAGAGATAATGGAAGTTTAGAAAAAGTTTCCCCCGTACATAAATTAGCCGCCCTAGTATAGGCGGCTTTTTTATTAATTTCCCATCCAACATATTAGTATAATTTTATTTAAAAATTATTTAATTTTTAATTAAATTTTACACAGGCAAAGTTGAATTTCCGCTCGTTTTATTTCTTAACAGGTTTTTTTATTGATGACTGTAGATAACAATATTTTTTCAAGGCAGAACCTTAAGCATTATTTATCTTATTTTAATGTAAATTTGATAAGAAACATAATAATTTTCAGCGGCGGAATTATTTTGTTTATTTTGGGCGTTATTCTCTACGGTGTTTTCCTTAACTTAAGGGAAGTTCCGCTTAACAAGGAGATGCTTGAAAAAGGCTTTAAGAAATTGGACAATCCTTATATCGTTATAGACCGCCGGACATATTCGCTTAAACTGTACGAAGATACGGTCTTAATAAAAACATATAGGGCGAATTTTGGAAGGAATGTCGGTTCTCCTAAATCTAAAGCTAACGATCTGGCAACACCGGTAGGCAATTATAGGATTTGCGGAATAGATACGGTGAGCAAGTATTATAAGGTCTTTATGTTGAACTATCCTAATTTATCGGATGCTGCCGATGCGTTGAGAAAGGGAGTAATTTCTCAAGCTGAGTTCGACAGGCTGAAATTTGAGCTTGACTATGACCAGTGCCCCGACGACAGCACCGCGCTGGGCGGTGATATCGGAATTCAAGGAATAGGAAGATTGGATTTTATTTTTAAGTATCTGCCGTTTAATTATAACTGGACGAACGGCTCAATAGCAATAAGCAATGAAAGCACAGATGAACTTTATTCTGTCGTTAAGAAAGGGACAAAAGTTGTTATCAAATAAAAAATTATTATTGGTGTTGTTTCTATCGGCGCTTATCTTATCCTCCTGTTCGGATAAAAAATCTGCCGATGAGCAGGCAAAACAAAATGCGGATTATGAAAATCCTGAATTCGTAATACAGCAAGCCAAAAAAATTCTGGGCAGCAATGTAAAGTTCGCTTATAAAGGCAAGTTCGATAGAGATTCGGTTATCGAAGTAGCCGCCGGCATTGAGATTCAGAATGAAAAAGATTGGGGGATAAAATTCATTTTAATGAAGATGGAAAACGGCCGGCTAACACAGGTATTCCAAACTCCCGTACTCAACGGGTCTTTTAGAGAATGCCTTGTTCAGAAAATTAAGTTTCCTATGTTTGGCTACGAATTGATTTATTATAACTCGCAGGATTATTTTCTGGGCAGCGGCGGAGGAGAGGTTTATTCCTACGTGGTTAACTACACCGAAGACAAGACATATTATGCGCATTTAATAGCCGAACCAAACAAGCCGGTCTCTCTTTATTTATCGGATAATATAGACGTGCCGGAAATAAAATCCTTCTTTATAAGCAACTTTAAAAGAGATTTCCCTTCTTTTAAAGTTGTTTCAAAGGATGTGGTTTTGAAATATTAAAAAATCTTCTGTTAAATTACGGCTTATTTTTTTGAGTCTTTCAAACGAAAATATTTTTATGTCCGGCAGGCAATTAACAGTAATTCTTTTTTTGTTTCTTAGCATTCATGCTTTTGCGCAGAGTACACAAAGGTACGAATTAAAATCGATTACCTTTACCGGCAACAATTCATTCTCTTCTTCTACCTTATCAGAGAATATCTATTCGCAATCCTCCCCCTGGTGGTTCTGGAAGTTTCTTCATTCTTTTTCCAGCCTTGGCAAGGAGGCCGTCTATTTCGATTCGACGAATATTCAAATAGACCTAAGGGCTTTAACGGCTTATTATAAGTCGAATGGATTTTTCAAGGCTAAAATCTCCTACAAGTACCTCATCGATACCGCCGATAAATCCGTTAACTTGATTTATATGGTACACGAAAACGAGCCTTCAACATACGGCAGGCTGAAGCTAATGGGCATGAACAGAGTGCCTAAATATCTTTTCGACAATATATACGAAGAAGTTTCGCCGGATACTACGAAACGTTTTTCCGAAAGCCAGATACAAAGCAGCACAAATAAAGTTATTAGCTTTTTACAAGATAACGGCTACATGTTTGCCAAGTGGGATACAACTGTAGTTAATGTCGATACTATAAAAAATAAAGCCGACGTAAATATTTATTTCAGTACCGGCAATAGGTATTCCATCGATACCGTGCTTGTTAAAAAAAACGGCGAGGGTGCCCACCTGGTAACCGAGGGCCTGTTAAGGGATATAACCGGTATTAGAGCCGGCGACGTGTATAATCTGGACGCGCTGAGAAGGAGCCAGGTTAGACTTTATAGGACAGGGCTGTTTAATACCGTAATGCTTTCCGGAGTGGAAAAGGATACAACAGACAGCAAGGTACCGGTTAAGCTGGAAGGAAACATCGGTCTTATGAATGAGCTATCGCCCGAAGTTATACTTAACAACCAGCAGAGAGCCTTTAATGTGGGTCTCGGTTTAGAGTTCATTAAGAAAAACTTCCTGGGCGATGCGCGTAAATTAACTTTAAGCACTTCCTTCGGCGTACAGGATATTTTTAGAGCCGACTTCGGGAACCTCATTAAACGGTTTTCTTTTTACGATACTACTCTGCTCGGCTATGTAGATTCCCGTATTACTATCGACCAGCCGTACTTATTCGAGAAGCCGATCTTCGGAACATGGGAAACCTACGCTACTATAAATAAGCAGCCCGACTATAACAATACCATTTACGGCTCCAAGGTAACAATTGAATTTGAGTTGCCGATTTATACTTTCATAAATCATTTAAGTACTTCGTACACCCTGGAACAATCCAAAGAAGACTATAGAGTATACAACGACAGCGTTTCCACAAAATTAGTATCCGATATTGCCGCCGACGCCGCTTCCACAACGGCCGACAATATTTTATTTCCCACCCAGGGATACAACCTCTCTTTCCACATTGAAGAAGGCAATTCATTCCCACAGAGGAATTCCAGCAAAGCCGGGTTTTATAAAATACAGCTCGGCGATTCTTATTATATCTCGCTCGACCGTGAACGCAACTCGATTGCGGCCTTTAAATTAAAGGTGGGTAACATTCAGGTATTTTACGGCAGCTTTGACGGCGTGCCCATTAACAGAACCTTTTATGCGGGCGGCAGCAACTCAGTGCGCGGATGGAGCAGCAACGAGCTGGTGCCCGAAGGCAGCCAGCTGGTTAGAGGCATTACCGGTATTAATAATTTTAAAGGCGGCTCCTTCCTTCTGGAAGGCTCGGTAGAATACAGGTACAGGTTCCTGGAAAATATCGGGCTTGCACTGTTCTCCGACTTCGGCAATACCTGGCTGGGCTATAATCAATTTAGATTGGACGGCGTAGCATTGGCAGCCGGCTTCGGGTTCCGTTATTACACCCAGGTTGCGCCTTTTAGGGTAGATTTTGGTTTTAAAGTTTATAATCCCTCAACCAGGGCTGATATATGGAATAGGCCTGTGTTTAAGGATATGGTAGTCCATTTTGGAATTGGCGAAGCATTCTAGAGTTAATTAATTTTGTAAAACTTTATGAATATTCTTATTTTTACACTCTTTATTTAACGGAACTAGTATGATATACAGCATGACCGGCTACGGAAAAGGTGCAGCCGAAAATGGAAAAGTTAAAACCGAAGTTGAGGTAAAAAGCGTAAACAGCCGCTATCTGGATATATCGCTCAAGCTCCCGCCTTCGTTGATGAACAAGGAATATGAACTGAGGGAATTAATTAAAGGAAAAATTAACAGAGGAAAGCTGGTTGTTGTTGTCCAGGTAAAAAGAAACGGCGGCAGCGATGAAGTGATCTCGTTAAATAAGGACCGGCTGAAAAATTATATATCCTTAATTAAGGAGATTAAGAAGGTCTCAAAGAGCTCAGAGAAAATAAAATTAGAGCACCTCCTTTCCAACAAGGAGATTTTTGAGACAAACGAGCTCGAGTTTAGCGAGCATGAGTTTAATGTTCTTAAGAAGGCGCTGGACGCAGCAATTGCAGAGCTTATTGTTATGAAAAAGAATGAAGGCAAAGAGCTTGCAAACGATCTGCGGAAAAGAATTGGTATAATTGAATCGAAGCTGGATGAGATTGAAAGAGAATCCGCCGCCGGTGTTAACGAATATTTTGACAAGCTGAGGGAAAAAGTTCAGCTATTACTCGGTGATGTAAACCTGGATAAGTGCAGGCTGGAACAAGAGCTTGCAATAATTGCCGATAAGGCCGAAATAACCGAAGAGTGCGTTAGGCTGAGAAGCCATATTAAATTCTTTCTTGAGAGCCTGCAAAAAGATGATGAGCCAGGCAGAAAGCTGAACTTCATCTGCCAGGAAATGAACCGCGAGGCCAATACGATCTCGTCAAAAACTGTTTCAACTTTAATAACGCACAATACGGTTAATATAAAAGAAGAGATTGAAAAGATCAGGGAACAAATTCAAAATATAGAGTGACTATTGGAAAATAGGAAAGGAGCTGTAATCACCGTTTCAGCGCCAAGCGGCACGGGCAAGACGACGATTGTAAAAGAGATTCTAAAGGAATTTCCCGAAATCGTTTTTTCGGTCTCGGCAACTACAAGGAAGAAAAGAAAGAACGAGAAGAACGGCGTAGAGTATTTCTTTATTACCGTAGAAGAATTTAAAGAAAAAATTAATGCCGGCGACTTTGTTGAATGGGAAAAATTTTACGATTATTATTACGGCACCTTTAAAAGCTATATTGATGATAACATAAGCGCAGGCAGGCCTGTTCTTATTGAGATAGACGTGAAAGGCGCCCTGCATGTAAAGGAAATATACCCCGAGGCTGTCTTAATTTATATTTATCCGCCTAATCTGCAAGAACTGGAGAAGAGATTGAAAGGAAGACAGACAGAGGACGAAGCCGATTTTAAGAAGCGGATTGAGAGGGCGAAAATGGAATTGAGTCTAAAAGATCGTTTTGATTATCTTATAGAAAATAAAGATTTGAATATTGCGGTAAGCCAGGTTAAAAGTTTAATAAACAATATAATTAACAAGGAGAATAGTTAGATGGGAATAGAGCCTGTAGATTTAAGACAGATTGATGTAAAGGCCGGGAATATTTATGAAGGCATTATTGTAGCCGCTAAAAAAGCCCGCCAGGTAAATGACGAAAATAAAGTTGAATTTAATGCGCTTGTTAGCACTATACCTTCATCCGGCACAGAAGACGATAGTGAAGATATTGAAAACCCTGCCCAGCTTAAAATTGCATTGGACTTTGAGAAAAAAGAAAAGCCGCATATTCAGGCTTTGCACGATTTGTTGGATGGCAGGATAGAATATAAGTACAAGAGTAAATAAATTTTTTTTACCGGATTGTCGGATGTAGTCTATCCGGTATTTTAACAAATTAAAATCTGCTGGTACAATGCGTGATGAAATCTTTACCGGGAAGAAAATAATTCTAGGTGTTACCGGGTGTATCGCCGCTTATAAATCCGCTTACCTGGTAAGAGAGCTGGTTAAGAAAGGTGCAGAGGTTAAAGTGGTTATGACGCCCTCTGCAACGGAATTTATTGCCCCGCTTACTTTATCAACTTTATCCCGCAACGAAGTGATAGTAAATATCTTTCCGCCTTCTCAAAAAAACGGGACTTTACAATCAACCTGGCATATAGATAACGCGGTTTGGGCCGACTTGATGATACTTGCACCTGCAACAATAAATACCGTTGCAAAAATTGCTCACGGCTTTGCGGATAATGCATTGTTAACACTCGTCTCTGCTTTAAGATGTCCGTTGATTATTGCACCCGCCGCAGATGCAGACATGTACCAAAATCCTTTAACGCAGGAAAACATAAAAAAGCTTGAGAGCCTGGGGCATTATATAGTTCCTGCCGAAGAAGGCGAGCTGGCAAGCGGGCTTTTTGGTAAGGGAAGGCTTGCCGGCAACGACAAAATACTGGATGCTGCGGAATTAATTCTGTCAGGATACAAGAAGGACTTTTCCGGCAGAAAAATTTTGGTTACCGCCGGTCCTACTTATGAAGATATCGATCCGGTAAGGTTTATCGGCAACCGCTCATCGGGTAAAATGGGCTTTGCACTAGCAAAGGCAGCCTGCTTAAGAGGTGCCGGTGTTACTCTAATATCGGGACCAACTAACGAGACTTCTTATCCCGAAATAAATTTTATTAAGATAAGATCGGCAGCGGAGATGAAGAAAGCCGTTGTTAAAGAGTTGAAGGCGAACGATATCTTAATTATGTCGGCTGCCGTTGCCGATTATAAGCCTGCTGAATTAAGCAATAAAAAAATAAAAAAAGAAGATAAGCTCTCTTCCATTAAGCTGGTAGAAACTGAAGATATACTAGCCTCGGTGGAAAAAAAAGATAAAATGGTGGTCGGCTTTGCGCTTGAAACGGATGATGAGCTGCAAAATGCATCGAAGAAATTGAAGAGCAAGAATCTGGATATGATAGTTTTAAATTCCCTTAAGGATAAAGCGAGCGGCTTTGAAGTAGAAACAAATAAAGTTACCGTAATTCATAAAAGCGGTAAGAAGGTTAATCTGCCTCTGCTGTCAAAGTTCCAGGCCGCAAATAAAATTTTGAATGAGATACTGGAATCCGGCAAGATTTAATTAAGACCATCCGATAGATTTTCAAATTATTTAGAATTTATTATAATAGATGCCGTATTTTGGCCCGGCTTGTTTTCCGTATTGTTCTAATGTAATTCGAATTTTACCCTTCTTAAAAAAATTCGTTCTTGCCGCAAGAAATTAATAGCTAATGGTCTCGTAAATTTTTAAATTTGTTTAGGTCACTCAACACAAAAATAATTTATCAAAATGCAGACTTCCTTAAAGAAAAAAATAATTGAAGCGTTAAAGGATCAGAAAGATGTTTTCGGCGATGAAATGTTTGAGCCGGACGTTTTAAAAAGAAGAACGACCGTCTTAAGCGGTGATATTGGTGATTCTATAAAAAAAAACTTTACTAAAAAAGCGCAGGCATCAATGCGTTCAGGCGCCGGTTTAAGCGAAGCTGAGAGCGCCACAGTTTACAGGATTGAGACCGAAGGAAAAGAAGATGAAAATCTTTTCGAAGCGCCTAAGGAAGACTGGGAAAAGGCAAACGACCTTGAAACATTAAATAAGCTTATATGTAATTGCCAAAAATGCCAGCTAGGCTCAACAAGGAACAAGTTTGTATTCGGGTCCGGAAATCCTAACGCCGACGTAATGACGATAGGTGAGGGGCCCGGTGCCGATGAAGATGCTCAGGGACTTCCGTTTGTGGGAAGGGCGGGAAAGCTTTTAACGGATATCCTTAAGGCAATTCATTTTGAAAGGGAAGAAGTTTACATTGCCAATATTGTTAAGTGCCGTCCGCCGGCAAACAGAACGCCGTTGCCGCAGGAGATGGACACATGCATGCCGTATTTAAAAAAGCAGATTGAGTTAATAAAGCCGAAGATGATTTTGTGTTTGGGTCTTACCGCTGCGCAGGGCCTGTTGAAAAAGAAAGATTCTCTTACTAATATGCGTAGTAAAATTTTTGAAATAGATTCTGCAGGCGGAATTGAAAAAATAAAAGTAATGGTAACGTATCATCCGGCCGCGCTGCTCAGGAATCCGAACTGGAAAAGAGGATGCTGGGAGGACGTGCAGAAGTTCAGAAAGCTATATGATGAGATAACCGGGAAATAATGTCTAAGACAAAGAAACAAAATATTACACTTGATAAGATAATCCCGGCGGACGTTAAGCCGCCGTCGGCACCGGAAATAGAGGCTTCGGTTCTAGGCGCAATGCTTATTGAGAAGGAAGCCGTACCCAAAGCTATTGAGCTGCTTTCTTCCGAAAGCTTTTATCTTAAAGAGCACAAATTAATTTTTGAAGCGATGATATCGCTTTTCGATTCCGGTGAGCCGATTGACACCGTAACGCTTTACGAGGAGTTAAAGAAGCGCCAGCAGCTGGAAGAAGCAGGCGGAGCGGTTTATCTAAGCAAGCTTTCGCAGAACATCTCTTCCGCCGCAAATATCGAGTATCATGCAAAGATTATTCTTGAAAAGGAAATATTAAGAGGCTTGATTACAAGCTCGCACGAAATTGCGCGCTCTGCTTACGAAGGCACAGAAGATGCGTTCGATATACTTGATGAAGCTGAGAGAAAAATTTTTGAAATAACAGAGACGCATCTTAAAAAATCTTTCCTCGGGATGGACAGGGCAGTTAGGGACGCGCTGGAATATATTGAAGCAATCCACTCGAATACAAAGCAGAAGTTTTCTGTTCCTACCGGCTTTTACGAGCTTGATGAAATGCTGGGCGGATTTCAGAAATCAGATTTGATAATTATTGCCGCCAGGCCGTCTATGGGGAAGTGTCTGGGAAAAGGGACACGTGTTTTGATGTATGACGGGTCGGTAAAAGCAGTTGAAGATGTAGAAGTAGGCGATATGTTAATGGGAGATGATTCAACTCCTAGACGGGTTCTATCGCTTGCTCGAGGTAGAGAAATGATGTATTGGGTTCGACAATTACATGGTATCGATTACCGTGTAAATGAGAGTCATATATTATCGTTAAAGAGAAGCCGAAATCAAATTACTTATGCGAAGGGTGAGGTAGTAAATATTGAAGTTAAAGATTATTTAAAGCAATCGGATAAATGGAAGAATAACTTTAAGGGATATAAAGCCGCAGTTGATTTTAGTTATTTCGATGTGCCTCTGGATCCTTATTTATTCGGGCTATGGCTTGGAGATGGTAAATCCGACAGTTCAAGAATTTTTTCTCAAGATGCTGAAGTAATTGATTACATGGAAAGCTATGCGGCAAATTACGGGCAGACTGTTTCGGTTTATCATGATAAAGATAAATGCCCGGCATATACTATAACCGGAGGTCGTTCTCAAAAAGCGCGTGATAATTCTGTCCAGGCTATTCTAAGAGAAATGGGAGTATTAAATAATAAACATATTCCAAATAATTATATAGCAAATAGTAAAAGCATCCGTCTGCAGCTTTTGGCAGGGTTGATAGATAGTGATGGCTTTGTAAATTCCGGGTATGGAGATACTGTTGAACTAACAAGCAAGTATGAACATCTTGCCCGGCAAGTAAAATTTCTTTGCGATACTTTAGGATACAGAACATCTTTAAAAACCAAACAGGCAAAAATCTCTGCTATAGGATTTGAAAGTACGGTTTGGCGGGTTAGGTTTAATGGCAATATTGATGAGATACCTACCCGTGTAAAACGTAAGCAATGTAAAACATGGACTGACTTTAGAGATTGGAAAGTAACAGGAATAAAAATTGAGCCTGACAGGGTTGATGAATACTATGGGTTTGAAATTGACGGCAATAAATTATTTTTGCTCGAGGATTGTACTGTAACACATAATACTGCCTTCGCCCTTTCGCTTGCCCGCAATGCAGGGGTTGACCATAAAGTGCCGGTAGGAATTTTCAGTCTTGAAATGTCTACGATGCAGTTGGTAATAAGAATGCTTTGCGCCGAGGGCCGTTTAAACGCACACCTTGTAAGGACAGGCAAGCTTCCCCATGAAGAAGGAGTAAAGCTTAGCAAGAATGCACATAAATTAATCGAGTCGCCTATTTTCGTGGACGACATGCCCGCACAATCGGTTCTAGAAATTAGAGCGAAAGCTAGAAGGCTTAAAGCCGAGCATAATATAGGACTGATAATTATTGATTATCTTCAGCTTATGCAGGGGCCGGCAAATTCCGAAAGCCGGGAGAGGGAAATATCCCATATTTCGCGCTCGCTGAAATCGTTAGCTAAGGAACTGAATATTCCTGTAATAGCTCTTGCACAGCTGAACAGAGCGGTGGAAACGCGTACTGATAAAAGACCTCAGCTTTCCGATCTGAGAGAATCCGGCTGCTTAGCAGGGGATACTTTAATTCTTAATCATGAAACCGGTGAAAGAATAGAGATTCAAGAACTAGCTAAACAAAAAAACCAATTACCAATTAAAGTGCTTGCAATGGATAATGACCTTCATATTTCCGGGCATAATATGGTAAAGGCATTTCATTCCGGTAAGAAGGAAGTTTTTGAACTAAAGACAAAATCCGGCAGAGTAATTAAGGCAAGTGCTAATCATCCGTTTTACAAGTTAAACGGATGGGCTAGGCTGGATAAACTTAAGCCCGGAGACAAAATTGCAGTAGCAAGGAGATTAGACATTTCTATTTCCAGGAATTCTTTAAGAGATGAAGAGCTAATACTATTAGCTCATTTAACCGGAGACGGTTGCATTCTGGAAAAACAGCCTTATCATTATACAAGCGCAGATAAAAGTAATATTGATACAGTTAAATCCGCAGCAAAAAAATTATTCGATATAAATGGAAAGGTTGTTAAACAAAAAAACTGGTATCATTTATATTTAACTTCTCCATACCACCTATCGCATAATACAAAGCATCCAATAACTTTGTGGTTTGAAAATTTAGGATTGGAAAGAGTAAGGTCTTATGAAAAAAAATTACCTCAATCATTATTTATGATTGATTCCTCAAAGATTTCATTATTCCTTATGCATCTGTGGGCGACTGATGGTAATATAAGCTGGATTAAACCTTCGGGGAATAGAAAACAATCTTTAGCAGTTTATTATTCCACATCAAGCAGCATTCTTTCGGAACAAGTTCAGCATCTGCTTTTGCGGGTGGGGATAAGAAGTACGATTAAAGCAGTGAAGAATAATAAGGGATACAGACAAATGTATCATGTAATTGTTTCCGGAAGCAGCAACCAGTTGAATTTTTTAGAGAGAATTGGCTGTGCCGGAGAAAGAGGAAAAGAAATATCCCAAATGATTAATACACTTGAGGAAATATCTTCTAATCCTAATGATGATGTAATCCCTTCTGAAGCATGGTATGATGTAATAAGAGAATGTAAAAATGAAGCAGGTATTAGCTGGAGAAAATTTGCTAACGGAATAAATATGAGCTACTGCGGATCTTCTCTTTTTAAGAATGGGATTTCCAGAAGTAGAATGACAAACATATACCGGGTTTTACCTTTTGCAATTATTAAGAACCTTTCCGAGTCGGATATTTACTGGGACGAAATCCAATCAATTACCGCTCTAGGAATTCAGGATGTCTTTGATGCTACTGTAGAGGGCGTTCATAATTTCATGGCAAATGATTTCATCGTTCATAACAGTATTGAGCAGGACGCGGACGTTGTGCTTTTCCTTAACCGGCCAGAATATTACGGTTTTAAAACATTCCCGGAGGACGGAAGCTCTACCGAAGGGATAGCGGAAATAATTATCGGCAAACAAAGGAACGGTCCTACCGGCGAAGTTAGGATGGCCTTTATAAAAGAGTATGCACGTTTTGAAAACCTTGCACACGCAAGACAAATTGAGGAATACTCTTCGCTGCCCGGCAACGAGGACATAATCTAATTAAAAATTAAAAATTAAAAATTAAAAACTTCCGGCTAATAAATAATTCTTAAAATTTAAATTGATAATATCGAAATGAAAAATATAAATATCTTACTCATGGTATTTCTAATTATTTTTACGACTGCTATAACTGCACAGATATATACTCCAAAGGATGAGGAAGTCTGTAAATCGAAATTTGAATTTGCGGCAGATAAAAAATTGGCAGATGAACCTATCGGTGATGTTATTGCCGCAATTGGTAAAAGCTTTTTGGGAACCGAATATGTAGCCCATACTCTGGAAAAGGGAAAGAACGAAACTCTGGTTATTAATTTAACCGGGTTGGATTGTACAACATTCCTGGAAAACTGTCTTACGTTTGCAAGATGCATAAAAGAGCACAAGACTTCTTTTAAAGATTACGAGAAAGAGTTGACAAAAATAAGATACAGGAACGGGAAGATTGACCAATACCCGTCGCGGCTTCATTATTTTTCTGACTGGATTTACAATAATGAAAAAAAAGGTATAGTAAAAAACATTTCCAAAGGAATCGGAGGCAGTCCGTTAAAATTTAATGTGGACTTTATGACTACTCACCCCGATTCTTATGTTCAATTAAAGGATGATCCGGCTTTTATTCCTGTTATAAGAAAACAGGAAGAAGCAATAAATAAGAGAGAGTATTATTATATTCCCAAGGATTCGGTTGAAAGGGTTGAAAGTAAAATTCACAGCGGCGATCTAATCGCGATCACTTCAAATGTAAAGGGGCTGGATATAAATCATGTAGGTATAGCCGTAAAAATGGATGACAGGAGGATACACTTTATGCATGCACCGGATGTAGGGTATAAAGTGCAAATTACTCCGGAGCCTTTTGCCGATTACCTGATGAAATTTAAAAAAGATACCGGCATAATGGTTTTAAGAGCGCTTGAGCCGAAGTAAGCTGCGAAATTAAATTTAAATTTCGTAAGGATATACGGGAATACATGCATAGCAAACGGAATTGTTGAAACTTTCGATCAACAAGGAAAGGCCAGTAGCAAATCAATTTTTACAGATGTATTTGTAAAAAGGAAAGGCGAATGGCAGACTGTAAATGCACAGGAAAATTCGATTAAATAATTCGCGTAAATTAGTGCTAATTAGTGGCGGCAAATTTTAGCCACTAATTAACACGAATTAGCACCAACCTGCCAGGCGAGCCTGTTGCACAACTTGAGTGCAGGGCAGTCATGGTCCAAACCATGACTGAATTGTGAGTTTTTTATGTCCCGACTTGTATTTTTTAGTGCGGCAGCAGGTTTAGCTTCTCCATTATTTTTGCAACCTCCTCCGATAGAGGAACTCTCTTAACAATAACTTTATTATTGTTCTTGTTTAACAATTTAGCGTCTG
>JAKAJV010000083.1 GCA_021813585.1 Bacteroidota bacterium
CTGTCTGCGATACCTACGGCGCTCACCTTTCCGCTTGTTATGATAGTAAGCCGGCAGTTGTCCATAATAATATAAATGAAGTTGAGAAATCTTTGGGCATCAGCCTGGCTTCCGAGACCGGTAAAGATAACTTCATGTACGGTCTTTATGAAAAAGGAATAAAGCAGGTTTACCTTACCGATGGGGAGCGGGACGCATATGCATCGACGTTCGGCTATAATTATAAGATACAAAACCCGGTTATCAAACCTTTCGATGCTACCGGCAGCGGCGACTGCTTTGTTGCAGGTATAGTATATTCGTGGCATAATAGCCTTACCTTTGAGGAAGGCTTACTATTGGCATCTTCTTTAGGGTGTGCTAATGCGGTTAAAGAAGACGTATGCAGCGTAAGCATTAGCGAAGCTGATAAGTTTAAACCGGATATTAAAATTATTCCTTACGGTAAAAGGATGAAAATGGTCGATGTGTCGCCTCACTCTCTTTTATAGTTGAAGGACCGGAGTTCTTTAATCCTTAGACGATTTATTTTGTAAGCTGGCAGCGATTTTTATGCTTTATGGAGAAGAAACAAATTCATGCAAATATTTTTTCGCGGGCAATGGTTTTTTCCGTTTGTAATATTTTTTTTATTTGAATTTATCTTCCCGTCAAATCTGTTTTCTCAGACTATAAAGAACATTAGAGTGAACGGGGAAAATGTTTTTAAAGGAAGCGATGTTGAAGAATGGAGCGGGATTACACCGGGCTCAAAAGTATTCCCCGGAATAATAGACAGCGTAAAATCCAGAATTGCACTTCAACTAGGGAACAGAGGATATCTGCACGGCATTTTCAACGGAACCGGCATTGAGTATTCCCCCGATTCCCAATCGGTTGATTTAATTATTTCCCTGAAGGAAGGCGAGCCGGCTTACGTGAATAAAATAATTTCCGCAGGCCTCGACTCTACCTCAAGCTTGAAAATCTTACCGGCCTTTGAGTACTTGAAGAGGCAGATCTTCAATAAATTCGATCTGGAGAACGACATATCCCAGGCACTAACATATTATGAGAATAACGGCTACCCGTTCGCAAAGATTATTATTTCTTCAATTTATTTCTTCCGCGATTCCTCGGCCGATAATTACCAGACCGATATATACCTGAAATTTGAGAAAGGAATTTACTGCCGGATAGATAAGATTGAAATAATCGGCAACACTTCTACCAAGGATTATGTAATCGAGAGGGAACTGCGATTAAAGATAGGCGAGGAATATTCTCAAAAGCTGATCGAGGAATTACCAAGTCGCTTAAATCGCTTAGGGTATTTTGAACCTGTTAGCAAGCCTGAATTTTATCTCGACTCAAAGAACGAGGGCATTCTGAAAATTACGGTTAAAGAAAAACAGACCAATAACTTTGACGGAATTATCGGCTATATACCCGGCACTGCAAACAACCAGGGCGGATACCTTACCGGGCTTATAAACGTCAGCTTAAGGAATTTGTTCGGCACAGGCAGAGCTGCGGCGATACGCTGGCAGCAGTACGATAGATTCTCACAGGACCTCGAATTAAAATATCTTGAGCCTTGGCTGTTTAATTATCCCTTCAATTTTATAGCTAGCCTTTACCAGAGGAAGCAGGACAGTTCCTATGTACAGCGAACCATGGAAGGTAACCTGGAATATCTGGCAACCGATAACATATCCGCCTCAATTTTTATTTCTTCGGAAGCGGTAATACCAACTCAGCTTACTAATCAAACTTTTACGGTATTTAATTCATCAGCAGTTACTACCGGCGTAAATATAAAAATCGATACAAGAGACGACCCTTATTCGCCGACTAAAGGATTTCTTTTTAATAACTCCTATTCCTTCAGTAAAAAAACAATTAAAGGCCCGGAACAATTTATTACTCCTACTACCGCTACCAATGTTTACCTCCAGAGATTTTCGGTTGATTTGGACGGTTACTACAACTTGTTTCAAAGGCAGGTTGTTGCACTCGGAGTTCACGGAAGAGAACTACGCGGCTCTAATTTTGAAGTGAGCGACCTTTACCGCCTGGGCGGTGCTAATTCATTACGAGGCTATGCAGAAGATCAATTCATGGGCAATAGAATTTTATGGACTAACCTGGAGTATAGATTATTATTAACAAGGCGGACGTTCGGATTTGTTTTTTTTGATACCGGCTATTTTTTGCAGAACGCGAATCCCGAATTGAAAATTTTGAAGAACGAAGGCTTTAGGATAGGATACGGACTGGGACTGAATGTTGAAACCGGATTGGGAGTATTAAGAGTAAGTTTTGCTCTGGCAAAAGGAGATACTTTTTCACAGGGTAAAATACATTTCGGCCTGGTAAATGATTTTTAGCAGATAGATTTTATTAAAATAAATCTTTACTTAATTCCTATTAATCTTTTATTTTGATATTAAGTTCTGCCAGGACTATTTAGTATGAGGACAATTGAAAAAATATCGGCGGCGGTAATAATCTCCAGGCCGGTAAATCTTATTATTACATTTTTTTCTATCGGCGTTGCCGGAATTATATGTACCAAGGGTGCCTTAGATACCAATAGAATTTTTCTCGCAATGGTTTCCGGTATGCTTGTAGCCGCTGCCGGTAATATTATAAACGACATTTTCGATTTAGAGATCGATATGGTTAATAAGCCCGCCAGACCGCTGCCGCAGGGTAAATTAACGTTGAGCGAAGCTTCTATTATTTACGCAGCCGTTTCTATTGCGGCTATTTTATTATCTGCCTTGGCAAGCATAAACTGTTTTATCATAGCCGTAATAACATCTGCGCTGCTGTTTCTATACTCATATAAATTTAAGCGAATTATTTTACTGGGGAATTTAATTATCGCATTTATAACCGGATTGGCATTTATCTACGGTGGGACGGCTGCAGGCAACATTGAAGGTGCTTTTATTCCGGCAGTCTTCGCCTTTCTTATTAATTTTATTAGGGAGCTTGTTAAGGATATGGAAGATATAAAAGGCGATCTGAAAAAAAACATCAGCACATTCCCGCACAGGTTCGGTTATGCAAAAACCAAAGCGCTCATTTTTTTCACTGCCATTGTGTTAATCCTTTTGTCGGTCTGTCCTTTTATTTTAAAAATATATGCTGTTGAATATTTTTTAATAGTAATGTTAATTGTTAATCCCATTCTGGTTTATTTCTTAAAATCATTAAAAAGCGATGACTCGGTTGCAAACCTGAATAAATTGAGCTTGCTTCTAAAATTGAACATGGTGTTCGGATTAACAGCAATTTTTTTTGGTAAATGAAAATTTTCGATAATTCATATTTGTCGCCTGCAGTAAAATACATTGCCGGCGTTGACGAAGCTGGCAGAGGCCCTCTTGCGGGGCCCGTTGTAAGTGCTGCCGTAATATTTTCTGACGATACTATCATTGAAGGTGTTAACGATTCGAAGCAGCTTACGGAGAAGGAAAGGGAAGAATTGTTTCCGGTGATAATGAACAAATCTTTGTCATTCTCCGTAGCAGCAGTTTCTCACGGAGTAATCGATCGGATAAACATTCTGCAGGCATCGCTGCTTTCAATGTCGGTTGCAGTAAAGCGGCTGGATATATTGCCTGATTTAGTGCTTGTAGACGGCAATAAAACATTCAACTGCAGCGTTCCCGTTATTCCTATTGTTAAAGGCGATTCGAAATCATTTGCGATTGCCTGCGCATCGATTATTGCTAAGGTTAGCCGCGACAGAATTATGAAAAGATTAAGCCTTTACTATCCGGATTATCTTTGGTATAAGAACAAAGGATATCCTACCAGAGAGCATATAAATGCAATTAAACTGAACGGGCCTTCGCCTTTACATAGAAAAACTTTTTTAAGGAAAATTCTGGTTGAAGCTGCCGGCCCCGGATTTTTTTAATTTGAATTAAAAGATAATTTTAAAAGTGTAGTATGAGCATCAAGTCAAAGAAAACCGGTGAAGAAGGCGAAAACCTTGCCGTTGAGCTTTTAACTTCGAAAGGATATGAGATAGTAAAAAGGAATTACCGCTTCGGTAAAGGTGAGATCGATATAATAGCCAGGGACCCGGAAACAGGCTACCTGGTCTTCGTCGAGGTGAAATCTAGAGAAAACTTAGAATACGATCTTCCCGAATATGCGATTACAAGAAACAAAATAAGGCAGATTAAAAAGATTGCCGGCCTTTATCTTTTTGAAAACAATATACAGAATGCTGACTGCCGGTTTGATGTAGTTACGATTTTATTTAGAGAAAATTTAAAACCGGATATTAACCACTACATTAATGCATTCAATTAAAATTATATTATTGTCCGAAGCCGGAAGCTTAGCGGCCGGACATGTGGGCATTTATTCCATGAACTTTTTTTCAGGCAGTTTTTTTATTATTTTCGGCTTAGCAAATCATCAATTTGACTAGATATGAAACCATTTGATCAGGCTGATCAGTCAATTTCTTAAAGTAGAATTGGATTTGAATTTAGATAATTAAAATTTACTCGATACAATTGGCAAATAATTCACAAGAAAAGCTAACGCGGTCAATCGCCGACAGAAGATTAAACGAATTCTTTAGTACTATTGCCGGCCTTACAATCTTCTCATTTGAGTTCCTTAAAAATGTTTTCCTTCCGCCGTATGAGTTCGGCGAGATTAGGAAGCATATGGATGAGCTTGGAGTAAAGACGCTACCGATTGTAAGTGTAACGGGATTTATTATCGGTCTTGTTCTGGCAATGCAGAGCCAGCCGGTAATGGCCAGGTTCGGGGCGGAAGCTTTTTTACCGTCTATGGTTGCGCTTTCTGTTGTAAGGGAGCTTGGCCCTGTAATAACCGCATTAATTTTTGCAGGCAGAGTCAGCTCAGGCATAGGTGCCGAGCTAGGCTCTATGCGCGTTACCGAGCAAATTGATGCAATGGAAGTTTCGGCTATCAATCCGTTTAAATTTCTTGTAGTAACCAGGGTTCTTGCATGTACAATTATTCTGCCGGTGTTAACCCTATATGTAATTTTTCTTGCCATACTGGGGGGGTATCTGGCAATTTTCCTTTCTAAAGGAATTAACTTTGAGCTGTACACTAATTCAGTCGTCAATTCACTTCAATTCTCCGATATTGTGCCCGGTATTGCTAAGACATTTTTCTTCGGGTATATTGTCGGCATTGTAGGCGCATATAAAGGTTATTATACCGAAAACGGGACGGTGGGTGTAGGTAGAGCGTCCACCAGCTCGGTGGTTATTGCATCATTAATAATTCTAGTAGCCGATATGGTGCTCGGTAAATTAACAGTAGCTCTCTGGAGTTGATTTGATGGCTGCAGTAGAAATTAAAAACCTTAGTAAGGCATTCGGCAGTTTGAAAGTATTGGACGATATTTCGCTTAAAATAAATGAGGGAGAGAATGTAGTTGTATTCGGCAGAAGCGGCACCGGAAAAAGCGTTTTGTTGAAATGTATGGTAAGGCTGCTTGAGCCGGACAGCGGCGAAATTTTTATTGAAGGGCAGGATGTGCTGAAGCTGCCGGTAAATAAATTAAACGGGATTAGGAAGTACATCGGCTTTCTTTTTCAGAGCTCTGCTTTATACGATTCTATGAGCGTGAGGGAAAACCTCGAGTTCCCTTTGATGAGGAACTTTAGTTTTACCCCTGCCGAACGGGAAAGGAAAGTTAAATCAGTCCTTGAGAAAGTATCCCTGGAAGATTCGATAGATAAAATGCCAGCCGAGCTTTCCGGCGGAATGAAAAAAAGAATCGGGCTTGCAAGAACCATTATTACCGAGCCTAAACTGATCCTTTATGATGAGCCTACTACTGGGCTCGATCCGATTACTACAAAGGAAATAAGCCAGCTGATTGTTGAGCTGCAAAAAGACCTGAACACTACTTCGATAATAGTTACACACGATCTTATCTGCGCCAGAATTATTGCCTCCCATGCTGTGGTTCTTAACGACGGCAAGATAAGGTTCGAAGGGAATTTGGAGAGCTTAACAACACAAGACGATCCGTTCCTAAAGGACTTTTTTACCAACGAAATAATTGAAGCTAAAAACGGGAGAATTTGATAATGAAAAATATGCCTGCGGTCAGATTGGGAATTTTTGTATTTATGGGAGCTGTTCTTCTCGTTATTACAATTTTTCTGATAGGCCAGAAAAGCGCCCTCTTCAGTTCTACTTTTACTGTTAAAGCTTATTTTAAGGATGTGCAGGGCTTAAGAGGCGGAACAACTGTTAGGTTAAGCGGCATAGATGTTGGCACTGTAAAAAGTGTAGAGATTGTAAACGATACAACCGGCAGGGTTGAGGTTGATATGAGCCTGCAATCGGACATCCGCAGGTTTATCCGTACCGATACCAAAGCATCGATAGAAACCGAAGGGCTGGTGGGTAATAAGGTAGTAGTACTTAAGATAGGAAGCAGTGTAGGCGAGCCGGTTAAAGACGGCGGATTTATTCAATCCGAAGAGCCTCTCGGATTTTCTGCTATTATCGACCAGACTGAGGGGATTATGAAATATACTAAAGATATGACGAGGGATCTGGCAGAGATTATAGGAAGAGTAAATAAAGGCGAAGGCTCAATTGGAAAACTGTTAAAAGATGAAGACTTATACAACAATGCTAGGGATTTAACCAAGCAGGCAGATCAGAGTTTAAAAGGCATTACCGGCGAGCTGGACAGGATAACGGCTTTATTCGATACTCTTGGTGTAGGGGTTAAAATATCGATAAAAAATATTAACAACATTGTCGGCAGTATCGATACCGTTATCACGAACGTAAACCGGGGAAAGGGAGTTCTGGGTGCGCTACTCGTAAGCGGCAAGTATGATACTACAATTTCAGGCACCCTGTTTAATATTCAAAAGACCAGTGAAGACGCGAGACTTGCGGCATCCAGACTGGCAGAGAATATGGAAGCACTAAAGCACAACTGGCTATTTAAAAGCTATTTTGAAAACCGCGGTTACTGGGATAAGGCAAAATATGAAGACGAAATCGATTTAAAAATGAAAGACCTGGATAAGAAAATAAAAGTCCTGAACGAACAGATAGAAACCCTTAGAAAATTGCAGAGTGCCCAAAGTAAATAACAAACTTTTTAGATTCCCGTTTTCGCCTGCTTGCTGCAGGCGGGCGGGAATGACATTTTTAGAGCTGATTCATAAATATTTTTAAGACCTGGTAAGGTAACTTAAGCTGACCGCTTGAAATGACAATTTAACTTCAGCCACGAATTAACACTAATTTTCACGAAAATGTTTATGAAAGTAATTAGTATAATTCGTGTTAATTACTAGTGTATTGCCACAGAAATAACTCTCTGTGGCAGTCACGGTCCAAACTGTGAAGCAGTTTCTGTCACGAAATGGTTCGTGACAGCCAAGTCGGATGTAATGAAGCGTTAGTGGCAGCGCACTAGCTTAAAAGCACTTTTCAATTAAGGCGGTTAGCTTGAGTAGTGATAAACATTTATCTTTTATCCTTCCAGTTCCACCATTTTAATTTTTCAGCATCGCGTTTCCCTTCCTTTGTCTCTGCAAAGTATACCGCGCACCGGTAAACGTAAAGCAGACACCTGTCGTGTACTACGCCGGCAGATTTGTTCGACTGTTCATACAGCCATTCCGGGTTCTGTCCCTTCAAATCGGAGACTCTTCTAATTCCGATATCGTTGAAGTGCCGGGAGATATTCTTGCCCACGCCGGGTATGCTGTTTAGCAATTCCGGCTTATAATCCGCTTTATTCTTCATTTTATTTTTTAAGAATGTATATATGTTATGCGAACATTATTATTTACTTTTCAAATTTTCATATTTCAGGCAGCGGTAATAATTTTTAACAGCTTAATCTTCCAGAGACATTGTAAATTAAATAATATGTTTTTCAAATTCACCTAAATTTTATGCACACATAATTGTAGCATTTACTTTTGTATATTTATCGGGAAAATTTTAAACAGTTATAATATGCAGGATATAAAGAAGGTAAATAGAGACAAGAAGATAATAATAAAAGGGGCGAAAGAGCATAATCTAAAAAATTTGAGCTTTGAGCTGCCGCGGAATAAATTGGTGGTCTTTACCGGGGTGAGCGGCAGCGGCAAGTCTTCGCTCGTATTCGATACTATATATGCCGAAGGGCAGAGGCGCTATGTAGAAAGCTTATCCGCATACGCAAGGCAATTTCTGGAAAGAATGAACAAGCCCGATGTTGAAATTATACAGGGAATTAGCCCCGCGGTGGCAATAGAGCAGAAGACCGGTGCAAAGAATACACGCTCTACAGTAGGAACAACAACCGAAGTATATGATTACCTCAGGCTTCTTTTTGCCAGGATAGGAAAGACAATTTGCTTTGAGTGCGGTAAAGAAGTAAAGAAAGCTACAACAGGTACTGTTTCCGATTGGCTTGAGGAACAACCGGAAGGCGAAAAATTCTACCTGGCATTCCCGCTGCATTTGCATGAAGGGCACAACATAAAAGAAGAGATCGAGCTTTTGAAGAAGCGCGGATTTTTTAGAATCTATTTTAAAAACTCGTTGGTAGATTTAAATGAAGATGAAAAATTTCCGGCTAAAAAAGATAAAGTAAGCGTTGTAATAGACAGGTTTAAAATTCAAAAGGGTAAGGTTAGGGAAAGGCTCTCGGATGCAATAGAGGTAACTTTCAAAGAAGGCGAAGACAGGCTAGTTATAATTAATGCCGATACCGGGGAAGAGAAGGAATTCAATAAGTATTATGAGTGCTGCGGTATTAGGTACGAAGAGCCGGAGCCCCGTTTTTTTTCATTCAACAATCCCTTCGGTGCCTGCCCTGTGTGCCAAGGATTCAGCAAGGTTATAGGTGTGGATATGAATCTTGTAGTTCCCAATCCCGCCCTTAGCATTACAGAAGGGGCTATTGCACCGTTCAGATCTGCAAAGTACAGCACGCACCTACGGGACCTGGTAAAAAACGCAAAACAGTTCAACATTCCTTTAAATGTTCCTTTTAAAGACTTAACAGCCGAACAGGTCGATTTGATTAAGAACGGGTTCGGTGAATACATCGGCATAGATAAGTTCTTCCAGAAATTGGAGAGCAAGACTTATAAAATGCATATCAGAATTCTCCTAAGCAGGTACAGAGGCTATACTACATGTTCTGCATGTAAAGGATCGAGATTAAGGCGCGAAGCACTTCAGGTGAAGATTGGCGGTTATTCAATTTATGATATTGTTAAAATTCCAATCGAGCAGTCGCTGCAGTTTTTTATAGACCTAAAGATTTCAGATTTCGATATGCTGGTCGGCGAAAGAATCTTAAAGGAAATAATTAAAAGGCTAACATTCTTAAACGACGTTGGTATAGGGTATCTAACGCTCGACCGGCTGAGCAGCAGTCTTTCCGGCGGAGAGACGCAAAGGATAAACCTGGCTACATCTCTGGGCTCATCGCTCGTCGGAACTTTATACGTACTTGACGAGCCGAGTATAGGCCTGCATCCGCGCGACAACGCAAGACTGATAAAAATATTAAAGGACCTGCGGGATATCGGAAATTCGGTGCTTGTTGTTGAACATGATCCTGAAATGATAAAAGAGGCGGACATAATTGTTGATATGGGACCCAAGGCTGGTATACACGGCGGCGAAATAATGGCGATGGGCAGCTATGAAGATATTTTAAATAATAAAAACTCATTAACCGGGAAATATCTTTCCGGTAAAATGCAGATACCGATACCGGCGAAAAGAAACACGCTGCAAACGAAATCGGTGGAAATTTTCGGCGCAACCGAGCATAACTTGAAGAATATAAATATTCAGATACCGTTAAACAAATTTGTTGTTGTTACGGGGGTAAGCGGCTCGGGTAAGAGCACGCTTGTGCACGATATACTTTACGGAGGCCTTGCAAAATACATGGGAAAGGTGCCTCCGAAGATAGGCAGTTATACGGAAATAAAGGGAGGCGAATACATAGATGACATCGAAATTGTTGATCAGTCGCCGATTGGAAAAACTCCCAGGTCAAATCCTATTAGCTATATAAAATCTTACGAGCTGATAAGAGAGCTTTTTGCATCTACACACCAGGCAAGGGCGCGCGGTTATAAACCCGGATTCTTTTCATTTAATGTGCCCGGCGGGCGTTGCGAGACATGCCAGGGTGACGGCTTTATAAAAGTTGAAATGCAATTCCTCGCAGATATATACCTTGAGTGCGACGACTGCAACGGCACCAGGTTTAAAAAAGAAATTAGAGAGATTACATACAAGGGTAAGAATTTAATTGATGTTCTAAACATGACTGTGGATGAGGCGGTGGAATTTTTCAAAGGCAACGAGAAAATTCTAAAGGGGATCGAGCTTCTTTCGCAAGTCGGTCTCGGCTATTTGAAGCTGGGGCAGCCTTCTAACACGCTGTCCGGCGGTGAAGCCCAAAGAATAAAGCTTGCCGCGCATTTAACTTCTCAAAGGGAGAGGAAGCATACGCTATTTATCTTCGATGAGCCGACTACCGGCCTGCATTTCGACGATATTTCCAAACTGCTGAATTGCTTCGGACTTCTCTTGGAAAGAAATAACTCGGTAGTAATTATTGAGCATAATCTGGAAATTATTAAGTGTGCCGATTATATAATTGACCTTGGGCCGGAGGCCGGTGAAAAGGGCGGCAGGGTTATTGCAACCGGCACCCCCGAGGAAATTGCCGGGAATAGATCATCGTGGACCGGCAAATATTTAAAAGAATATTTTGATTAGTCAAGGGTAATAAGTTCTCTTTTAAATTTCAATTTTAAGTTTTAGATTCTGTCGCGGTTATTCTTAAATCAAAAATAGCATAAGAACTTTCGGATTATAAAATATTATTATGCTTCTTTGATAACTTTAAATCGCATAGTTTTAATTAAACATTATTAAAAGGGATTCATCATGAAAGCTTCAACAGCACTCTACCGGTATGTCATTCTACTTATAGTTACTCTGTCTTTGCAGTTTAAATTATTTTCCCAGGTTATTAGCGCTGAGGAATATACCAGTCGGCAGAAGCAACTGCTTGCATTAACCAGTCCTAATAATGCCGTAATACTAAAGTCCGCAGGTTATAAAGTTCGTTCGGCGGATGTCGCCTACAGGTATCGCCAGGAAAGCAATTTCCTATATCTCAGCGGAATAAAGAAGACAAATTCAATTTTATTATTTGTTCCGCAGGGATTCCGGATAGCAGAGAACATGGTTAACGTTTTATTGTTTGATCCGGAAGTAAAAAAGGATTCGGTTGCAAATTCCGAGCATGGTGTAAACGGGGCCGTGGTAAACAGTAATAGATTTGATGATATTTTTAACTCTGTTATTAAAAATACGGATACTCTTTTCGTATCGGCGCCTGACCTGGGCTTTGTGAACGATTGGCTTAATAATCGCCGGATATTTATCGAACGGGATGCTTATAAAACTCTGCAGCAAAAGTTTCCGGGACTAAAAATAAAAAGTGCCGCCGCTCTAATTGCCGGGCTTAGGGAAATAAAATCGAACGATGAAACAGCTGTAATTAAAAAGGCCGTAGAGATTACCGGGAAAGGTATTGAGAGAGCAATGAAGATTTGTAAGCCGGGTATGCGGGAGTATGAGCTTCGTGCTGCTATTGAATACGAAATGATTCGGAGCGGCTGCGATTATCCGGCCTTCCCGTCAATTATCGGAAGCGGTGAGAATTCCTTAATCCTTCACTATGAAGACGATAATATGAAAATGGAAAAGAATCAGGTCGTTGTAATGGATGTTGGTGCCGAACTGGAAGGCTACTCTGCGGATGTAACCAGGACAATTCCCGTCACCGGCAGATTTACTAAAGCCCAAAAGGAAATTTATGAACTAGTTCTGAAAGCAAACGAAGAGATAATTAAAATAATTAGGCCGGGTATAAAATTCAGAGACCTCGATAATAAAGCAATTGAGATATTCAAAGAGAAAGGCCTGGATAGATATTTGCCGCACAGCGTCTCTCATAGTGTCGGACTCGATACGCATGATGTTATTTCCGGTCAGGAATTAAAATCAGGTATGGTTATTACGGTTGAACCTGGATTATACTTTCCAAAGGACGAAACCGGGATTGAACCGGAATACCGCGGCTTTGGAATAAGGATTGAAGACGATGTGCTGGTAACCGCGGACGGATGCGAAGTTATTTCTAGAAATATTCCTAAAACCGTAAAAGAAATTGAAAGTATAATGAATCGATAATTCGCCTGAGAATATAAGTATGCACCTATTGGATCTTGTGTAATTCTGTGATAAGCACCCTATCAGTAAATGTCCGGAATATTTAAACTTCCCGTTAAATTCCGGGAATTATTTCCCCGATAGTTTTCTTCCTATGCCTTTGGGAATAGCGCTTTAACATTCGCGCGAAAGGTATCTAAAGAAATGCAATTAAAATTTTAATTCTACTTTTTTAAGTAAATTTTTTAGGATAGGAGATGTTTTATGAAAGCAATCCGTAAAGGAACTGCAATTAATCTTACGGGCAGCAGAACTCTTTACAACCGGAATAATATTTCCGAGCAACTTGTGCAATTAGCTGTTTTAGTATTTTTTCTATTTCTTTTAACAAATAGTTTTGGAGCTGTTCGGGGGAAAAGCGATAACAAAGAGATTCTTCGCTCTACTTTAAAGAATGGTCTTAAGGTAGTAATTGTAAGGGATCCTATCGCACCCGTTGTAACAACCGAGATAAATTATCTTGTCGGCTCTAATGAAGCTCCAAAGGGTTTCCCCGGTACAGCCCATGCTCTTGAGCATATGATGTTTAGAGGCAGCAAATATCTTTCGGTAGATCAACTAGCCGATATTACTGCAGCTATGGGCGGCGACTTTAATGCCGATACCAGGCAAACAGTTACTCAATATTTCTTCACGGTTCCGTCTGAAGATTTGGATGTAGCTCTGCATATTGAGGCCATTAGGATGAAAGAAATTTTAGCTACTGATTCTTTATGGAAAAATGAGAGAGGTGCAATAGAGCAGGAGGTTGCCAACGATCTGTCGAATCCTCAATATGTTTTTTATATTAAGCTGCTTAAGGCGATGTTTAAAGGAACACCGTATGAGCACGACGCACTTGGAACGCGGCCTTCGTTCGATAAAACGACAGGCAAAATGCTAAAGAAATTTCATAATGAGTGGTATGCACCTAACAACGCTATACTGGTAATTGCAGGAGATGTGCAGCCTAAGAAAGCTATGGAAGAAGTGAAGAAGCTGTTTGAAGGTATTCCGGTGAAAAAAATTCCTAATAAGCCTGCAATTAATCTTACGGAAGTAAAGCCGGATACATTAAATCTGAAAACAGATCTCCCATACGGACTTGCATTGGTTACTTACCGCATGCCCGGCTCAAATAGCCCGGATTATGCAGCAGCTCAAATACTATCCGACGTGTTGAGTAACCAGCGGGGAAATTTATATTCTAAATTAGTACCCTCCGGTAAAGCTTTGTATGCGGGATTCCAATACAGCAGCCTGCCGGAAGCCGGTTTAGGATTTAGCATAGCAGTGTTTCCCAAAGGAGCCGATTCAAAATCTCTTATTAAAGATATGCAATCAATTTTAAGGGATTATATTAAAACCGGTTTCCCTTCAGATCTTGTTGAAGCAGAGAAGCGGCATGAACTTTCGGACGCTGAATTTCAAAAAAATTCTGTTTCGGGTCTGGCTTCCGTCTGGTCGGAAGCCTTAGCAGTCGAAGGCAGAAATTCTCCTGATGAGGATTTGAATGCCCTGGAAAAAGTTACGGTACAGGATGTGAATAGAGTAGCAAAAGAGTATCTGGATGATAGCCACGCGATCTATGCAGTCCTTACTCCCGAATCATCCGGTAAGCCGGTTTCCCGGAGCGGATTCGGCGGAAACGAATCATTCGCACCTAAAAATCCTAAAGCAGTAAGTTTGCCCGAATGGGCTAATGCGGCGCTGGGAAGACTTTCTGTTCCGTCTTCGGTTGTAAACCCTACCGTATCTACTTTACCCAACGGAATAAAATTGATTGTGCAGCCTGAAAGCGTTAGCAATACGGTAAGCCTTTACGGAAGTATAAAAAGTAATTCCGATCTCGAAACTCCCAAAGGTAAAGAAGGCGCATCCAGTGTTCTGTCTCAGCTATTTAATTACGGATCAAAAACATTGGACAGAGTTGCGTTTCAAAAAGCATTGGATGACATAGGTGCCGATGAAAATGCAGGCACTGGCTTCTCGCTTCAGCTACTGTCTCCCGACTTCGAAAAAGGAGTAGAACTTCTTGCCGATAATGAGTTAAATCCCGGATTGCCTGAACAAGCATTTAAAGTAATTCAAATGCAAACTGCGGCAACTGTTGCCGGTGAATTAAAAAGCCCCGACTACCTGACCGGCAGGGCGCTTGCAAAAGCATTGTATCCGGAGAATGATCCTACATTACGGGAAACTACGCCTGAAACAGTTAGGTCTCTTACTCTTGAAGATATTAAGGACTACTATAGTAAAGTATACCGGCCTGATTTGACAACAATAGTAGTAATCGGGAATATATCCCCGGAAAAAGCGGAAGATGTTATAGAAAAATATTTCGGCAATTGGAAGAACGAAGGACCGAAACCTGAGACAGAGTTACCTGCCGTACCTTTAAACAAAACTTCAATTGCGGCTGTCCCAAATGTAAGCAGAGTTCAGGATAAAGTGACACTTGCAGAAACTTTGGGGCTTACGCGTACTAATCCAGATTATTACGCACTTGAGTTAGGCAATCATGTATTAGGCGGCGCGTTTTATGCGACAAGATTTTATAAAGACCTGCGGGAAAATGCCGGTCTGGTTTACTATGTATCGTCTTCATTCAATATCGGTAAAACACGCTCTACTTATGAAGTGAATTACGGATGCGATCCTCCGAATGTATCGAAGGCCCGCGAGATAGTTGAGAAGGATTTAAAACAGATGCAGACATCGCTTGTTACACCCCATGAGATGGAACAGGCAAAGGCCATGCTGATGAGGGAAATTCCTCTTTCGGAATCCAGCTTGAGTAGCATTGCCAGAGGACTGCTTTCCCGTTCTGTAGAGGGTCTGCCGCTGGATGAACCGACTATAGCAGCGCATAAATACCTGAAGCTTACTGCTGATAAGGTAAGAGACGCATATAAAAAATGGGTTCGCCCGTCTGACTTGGTTCAAGTAACGGAGGGTCCTAATCCGAAGTAAGCCTGCTTAGAAGTAAATAAATAAGTTACCTTACGCAATCCCTGGAGTAATGGAGTGTTGGAGTAATGGAATTGACCAATTTACTCCAATATTCCTCCGAGGAGTCCTTCGGACAACATTCCATTACTCCAATGAGTAATGTTTGCGTAATGTGACTAAATAATAGAGAGCCGGGATAATAAAGTAAAGCAATTTTTTTCGGCTTAATTAAAAGAAGGATAAAAAATTAATGAGCACTTCATCGTCAATGTTAAAGCATCAGGCGTCTTTATTGAAAGAATCAATTAGGGAAAAAAATAGTGAGGAAGTATTATCTTATTTTGCCGATAACTGTGAAATGGAAATTTCCGATCTTCATTTGATCGGCAAAGAGTCTGTTTCCAGGCTTTTGAATTTAATCTTCAGAATTTTTGATGAATTGGACTTTGAGCCGGTTACAATTGCTGCGTCAAATAATACTTTGTTTGAAGAAGGAATTTACAGGGCCAGAAAAGAAAGCAGGCAGCATTATAAATTCAAAACAACGGAAGTTATAAATTACGTTGATAATAAAATCGAAAGCATGCGTTTATATCTTGATAGATTAATTCTTGCGGATGCCGTTTCAATAAATAATGAAGAGAAGAAAGCCGTAAATAAAATAAATTATTTATTGCTGAAGGAGTTTTTAATTTAAAATCGGGCTGTACTTATTACTCAGTCAATAGAAATTGTTTTATAGACTTTCAATATAATTTTCAATCCGCAGTCATATCTCTGCTGCTCTCGTCTTCAAATTACTATTACTAAAAAATATTACTTAAGATGAATATCGCATCAACAATATCTAATTATCGGAATAAATATACGAACCGACAAAAAAAATTTTAATATTTCTTTAGAATTAATTTAAAAGTTCTTGATTATATATTTATGCACAAATAAGTTGCATGTGCAAAATATATATTAGAAAGTAAAAACAGCAAAAGGATTTCCTATGAGTCTAAGCCAAATAGCGCGGTCGATAAGCGCTTCACCAACATTAAAGCTCAATGAAAAAGCTGCTATATTGAGGGACAAAGGTGAACCGGTAATTCATCTTGGAGGTGGTGAGCCCAAAAGCAGAGTTCCTATGGATGCAATATTAGCAACAGCAGCACATTTGAATACCGGCGAGGTTAGATATGCACCTGCGGACGGTATTCCCGCACTTAAAAAAGCGATTATACGATATACGGAAGAATTTTATAACCGCAGTGTATCGCCGTTAAATGTAATTGCTTCCGGCGGAGCCAAACAAGCAATTATGGTTGCTTTACAGGCAATTCTAAATCCGCAGGAAGAGGTCGTCTATCCGGCGCCATATTGGGTAAGTTACCCGGAAATGGCTAAGCTGTGCGGGGCTATTGGGGTAGCTGCCTTGCCGGAAGACGGTACGTTCTATCCTACTATTCAAGATATAGAACAACGGGTTGGGTCTTATACTAAAGCTGTAATTATTAATAGCCCCAACAATCCTACCGGCGCTATGTATTCTGAGCAGTTTATAGCCGATGTAGTAGAGTTTTGTGAGAAGCGGGATTTGTATCTGATTATGGATGACATTTACCATCGGTTGGTGTTCGACGGGAAAAAGCCTATAAATTGCTACAACTATGCTAAGGACCTCTCGGAGAATTCCAAGTTGATAGTTATTAACGGTGTTTCCAAACAGTATGCAATGACCGGTTTTAGAATCGGCTGGGCGGTGGGCAATAAAAAAGTAATTGAAGCTATGTCGAACATTCAGGGGCACCAAACCTCCGGCCCTTCTGTCCTTCTTCAGAAGGCTGCTGTTGGCGCATTAAACGGAATTCAATCTAGTGTTGAAAGTTTAAGAGTAACGCTGGAAAATAATAGAAATGTAATGATCGATCTTCTCAATTCATTTGACGGAGTAAGAGTTACAAAGCCGGACGGGACTTTTTATTGTTTCGCAGATTTTAGCGCTTACCAAAAAAATTCGAACAAGCTCTCTGAGTTCTTAATCGATAAGGTTATGGTGCTGACAGTTCCGGGGGCTGAGTTCGGATTGGAAGGCTACTTAAGGCTTAGCTATTGCGGTACGATAAAGGAAATAACCGAAGGTATAGAAAGAATTAAATGGGCTCTCGATCCTAATTCGCCAAATGAATTATATATCGGCGACCGTAAATTAGTGAGGGATTGGTCATGAGTAAATATTTGGAGTTCAATACACCCGCAAGTAAAGAAGCAAAGGAATTAGCTTCCGATTATACCTTGGCTAACCACGGATTTAATTATCTAGATAGAGTGTACTGGAATCTTTCTGAATCCGCACTTTATGAAGAAGCCATCTTCCGTAACGAAGGACATGTCTCCGACGGCGGTCCCTTTATAGTAAAGACCGGAAAGCACACTGCCCGCGCCGCAGCAGACAAGTTTATTGTAAAAGAAGAATCGACCGAAAATAATATTTGGTGGGGAGTGCACAACCGTCCTTACAGCCTGGAAAAGTTCAATTCTCTTTTACAAAGGCTCGAAGCCTATGCTCAAGGCGAGGAATTTTTTGTGCAGGATTGTTATGTAGGTGCCGATCCGGATTACCGGATGCCGATAAGAATTATAACCGAGAAAGCATGGCATAGCTTGTTTGTAAGGAATATGTTCATTACAACTTCCAACCCGGATGAGCTTAAAAAATTTATTCCCGATTTTACTGTAATAGCTGTCCCTGGCTTTAAAGTCGATCCGAAGATTGACGGTACAAGGACTGAGACAGGTATAATATTAAACTTCGATTCAAGAATAGCCATAATAGCAAATTCGCTTTACGGCGGCGAGATAAAAAAATCTATTTTTACAGTTTTGAATTTCTTGCTTACATTCAAAGATGTCCTCCCGATGCACTGCTCGGCAAATGTAGGCAAGGAGGGCGATGTAGCTCTGTTCTTCGGGTTGAGCGGAACCGGTAAGACTACTTTATCTGCAGACCCTAAAAGAAAATTAATCGGCGATGATGAGCACGGCTGGAGCTCTGACGGTGTATTTAATTTTGAAGGCGGCTGCTATGCAAAAGTTATAAGGCTGTCCGAAGAAAGCGAGCCGGAAATTTACGTTACGACAAAAAGGTTCGGTACAATTTTGGAGAATGTTGTTTATGATCCGGTAACAAGGAAAATAGATTTAAATGACGACTCCGTTACGGAAAATACTAGAGCATCTTACCCTCTGGAATTTATTCCGAATATTGTCACTTCGGGCTATGTACGCACGCACCCAAAGAATATAATCTTTCTAACCTGCGATGCATCCGGGGTGCTTCCGCCGATTGCAAGGCTTAATCCTGCACAGGCTCAATATCATTTTATCAGCGGCTATACATCCAAGATTGCAGGTACCGAAATAGGCTTAGGCATTGAGCCGCAGATTACATTTAGCGCCTGCTTCGGCGCGCCTTTTATGGTTAGGCATCCTTTTGAGTATGCAGCTATGCTGAAAGAAAGAATGCTTAAGAACGACGCTCAGTGCTGGCTGGTTAATACAGGCTGGGTTGGCGGAAGGTTCGGAGTAGGTAAAAGAATAAGCATAAGACATACAAGGAATTTACTTAATGCTGCGCTAGACGGTAAATTGAATGATGTTGAATACCGTAAAGACAAGCTGTTCGGATTCGAAGTTCCGTTAAGCTGCCCGGATGTTCCGCAGGAAGTGCTTGATCCTGCCAGCTCGTGGGGGAACAAGGATGAATACTGGAAAAAGTATGATGCCCTTGCGGCAAGGTTTATTGAAAACTTTAAGCTGTTTGCCAAAGGATCTTCCGAAGAAGTTAGAAATGCGGGGCCAAAGAGGCTTCAATAAATAAATTTAGATTCTTTATTTGCATCAAATATATTTACAAGCGTGTTATCCCAAAATGATAACACGCTATTTTAATTATTTACTATTATAACATTTTTAGCACTGCATTTCATTCGTAAATTTAATGGCGTTATTTACTATTACGACATTTGTCGCTCCTTTTTATAATTGTTATGAATGCTTTATTATTTGCATAACCGCAGTAAGCTGCCAGATCCCTTATTGCATAAGCCCCTCCATAATTGTCACTTCTGTAGGGTATATTAAATATTGTATATCGAGCCCCATTGTAGTGCACCATTCTTCCCATAAATGGTACTTCACTACCAAAATAATATATATCATTAGCACTTTCAGAAGCTATCATTGTTATTCCATAACTCCCTGGTAGGCCATACAGTTTTTCTATTTTTAATGTATTAACATCTAGAGACCATATCTGAACTTCGCCCAAGTAAAGCTTTTCATTCTGATATGTAATAGACCATGAGCCAAAATATTCCAATGAATCATTGTTAACAAAAATTG
>JAKAJV010000018.1 GCA_021813585.1 Bacteroidota bacterium
CCGCATTGTCATTCCCACGAAAGTGGGAATCCATTTTTTATCATATTTTCGCATCTTGGATACCCGCTTTCGCGGGTATGACACTCAAGCTTTATAATTTTGCGTAACATGAGTTATTCATTAACTTTGTAATTGAGACGGGTAACACAGGCCGATATAAAAACATTTGAATCTGTAATTCATCTCATTCCTAAATAAAAAATTCATTATTAAATTTCTACTAGTCGTTTTCCAATCGTAACCGGAAACTAAAGTAACAGCTAATTGCATCATTAAATTGACTTAGACAAGCGGGGAAAAAATAACAATAAGGTACAAATGAAGTCGGAACACAAGAGTCTTTTTTCAATTGCGCACGATCATTTTCACGGATTGATGGTTGCCCAGATGATTAAAGAAGACAGCGAAGAGATTGCCGGATTTCCTACATCGCCTGAGGCGAAAGCCAGATACACAGTTCATTTTTACAACCAGGAACTTGAAAACCATTTCTATATTGAAGAGTATATTCTTCAGCCGGCCGTAACAGGCATCTCAAAGGAGATAGACGAGATATTTAACGGAGTGGTTAAAGACCATAAAGATATTGAGAAAATGGTGGAAGGCTTGAAGGATGAAAAAGATCTTGTAAGAAAGCTCGATAACCTGGGGAGGCTGATTGAGCAGCACGTGGAAAAAGAAGAAAGAGTTTTGTTTCCCAAACTACAGGAAACACTATCCGGTAAGGAACTTGAAGAACTTTCCGAAAAATTATCGGCTAACGGCTACGAGCATATTTATAAATATTGATCTAAGAAATTAATTCATTCGGCATTACTGCCTGTTTTAAGCCTGCCGTAAGAGCCTGTTGCACAACTCGAGTGCAGGGCAGTCATAGTCCAAACCATGACTGAATTGTGAGTTTTTTATGTCACGGAATGGTCCGTGACATCCCAGTTTTATAGTTCTGCAACACGCTCATAAGACAGACTTAAGCTTAAAGACTGCTGTATATTCAAAACATGCTAAAAAAATTTTCCCGGTGCACTGGCAGTCGTGCCTCAATGCATCCGGTTTTAGGCTTTCATTCTTTTGCCGTGCTCTTCATGAATGAAAAGCCAGCTGCAGATTTTGCCGATATTTATTTCCTGAAAATTATTCCAGTACGCTTTTGTTCTAACATGCTGCGAGCTTGTATCCAGAGCCTTAATACTTTCCGCTTCTTCAATTAATTCTTCCATTCTCTTCTGCCACTTTTTAATATTAGAAGCGCGCAGGTCTACCCATCCTTCCGCCGCCCATTTTTCAATATTTTCTCCGGTAATATCCAGGGTATTTTCCCCTCTGAAGGCCGGGATTTTTAAGCTGTTCCCGCGCAGTAAAGATTCGCCGTCAGGCAGAAGTATTGGTATGCCGATTGAGATAATTTCACTCCTTAGCTTAGAGTCTTCAATTATTTGCGCGAAGCATTTTTCAGATAAGGCTTCCGGATCGGAATTAATAATGTCATTCATAGTTTTGCAGTTCAAGCCGATAAGATGGATTTCAAACAGCAGCTTTGAAAGACGCGGCGGGCCGAGCAGTTCGAACGCGACGCTTTTAACATTGTTAATTTTCTCAAGCTCGGCTAGCTTTTCAACCGCCATGTGCTGCATGTATCCAGCCCGGTAAGTCGGTTCCATGGTCGCATGGTCCAAAGAGCTTACAATATCGTGGCCGGTATTGCCGCCCTTAATTTCATAAATTACCACGTCGGCAATTTCTTCGGGAGTTACGAATTCCATTTGCTTTTGTGCGGTGATGGTTTCGAATTCTCCTCTCGAGAAGATTCCGTTCTCACCGGTATCTATAAATACTGATTTTAAAGTCCTGCCGGTGGTCTTGTATTGTTTGTCGGAACAAATAGTAAATTTCCCTTTTAACGGCACAGCTTCGGTTACGGGAACATCTATTAATTCAATTGGCTGGCCGCGCTTTTTAATTTCCCCGAATTCGATTCTCTTCCACGCAATAGCGGCAGTAGGCTTTATTTCTTTTGTGATTGGTCCCTCGGGGGTGCGGCCCATTAAAAATAGCAGCAGTGTATGTGCGCCGGCAATTGAAGATTTACTTAACAGGACGCGCGAAGGTTTTTCTTCGCTGTGAGTGTATGGAATATTTAATCCCATTCCTCCGGTACCGCTGGTGCCTATCTTCAAATAGATCTCCGTCTTTATCATGCTCATGCAAGTGTATAACAACTGCACATGCCTTATTAGCTGCGGTATATAAAGCGTGCATAAAAGCTTTTCAATTTCCTCAACCAGTGTCTCGTAATCTGTCTTGCTTTTAATGGCCGTCTTTACTGAGCGGTAGGACGTATAAATATCCTGGTATGCAATTGCAGTCGCGGTGTTTATGCAGTCGATAATTATTTCCGGTTTGAACAGATAGAGCAGATTATAAACGGAAGAGCTTTTTATTATATCGTCCGAAAGCTCTTCCATAATATCTTCCATAACAACCGATCTTTTATTCTTATCGGATAAAATTTTCATGCGGTTATCGTCTTTAAATTCAGTGCGGACAAAAATATCTCCGCCCCAGGGGATGAAATACCCTTTACCTTTTTCCGGAAATTCTTCCTCCAGCTTGGCCACAGCATCTTCGGCTTCGGATAATTTTAAGGATGTTATAATTATCCTTTTAGGGCTGTCACCCACAAGCTTGCGTGCAACCGCGCTGCCGACTAATCCCCAGCCTCCTAATACCAAAACAGTTTTATTTTGAATGTTCATTTTAAAAATCTCGCTAGTTTGTGTATAAATATTAATGCCCAAAATTAAGCTAAACTACGGCATTTGGCAATTGCGTTTTATATATAGTTCGTTTGTATAATCAGTCCTTTAATGGAAGATATTCGCCTTTTATCGAAACCCGGTTGATTTTATAAGGTCAAATTCATAATTAGGTTTCAAAATTTTTCTAAGTGTTAAGTTTTGCTCTAGAACTATTTATACAGCTATTTTATATGATGGGGCAAGAAAATATCCTTATTGCATCGAGGTGTATCGAGAAGGGCTATGAGTTCCAAATAAAAGGAGATGTAGATAAAGCTATCAGCGAATATCAGTCTTCTATAAAGTATTATCCTACTGCAAGAGCACATACATTGTTGGGATGGGCTTATAGTCTTCAAGGTAAATTTGATTCTGCAATAGACGAATGTTACAGAGCGATTGAAATCGATCCCGCGTATGCTGATTCCTATATAGATATAGGCGTCTACCTTATCGAACTAAACAAGTTGGATGAGGCGATAGTTTGGCTGGAAAAGGGAATCAACTTTTTGGATTTCCAGGCAAGCTATTTTGCGTTTTATCATTTGGGCAGGGCAAATGAGAAAAGGGGGGATTGGCTGAGAGCAATCAGATATTATAACAAGGCTATCTCGGCAAATCCGGATTTTGAAGAGGCTCAAAATTCGGCCATAAAAATATCTACTCTGCTAAACTAAATTTCGGGGTTACAGCTTAATCAATTGAAATTATTCCCCGGTTTTTTTTACATTCAATCATAGTCCATACCTTGCTCAGCTTCGGAAGCATTCTTTTACATTACCTCGCACTGTTCTTATCTGCAAGGTTAAGAAGTTGCATACCTTATAAATACATCACAATTATTTAAAATAAATTACTTAATATTGAATTGCTTAACTAAAATGAGATTAGTAAATTTACTACCCATTAAAATAAAGTTTTGTTTTTTTGTAAGTTAACCGGCGGTATTAATGAAAGTATTAGATTTGTTAGGTAAGAATTTTATTATAGCTGATTTAAAAGGTCAGAACAAAGAATCTGTAATAAATGAGCTGATTGATTTGTTTAAAGACGATCCGAGAATTATTGATCTGGAAAAAGTTAGGGATGCCGTTTTGGAAAGAGAAAAAATAATGTCTACGGGCGTAGGCAAAGGCTTCGCAATTCCTCACGGTAAAACAAATGCTGTAAACGATATTTTAGCTGCCTTCGGCAAAACCAACCATCCGATAGAATACGATTCCCTTGACGGACATCCGGTATACCTCGTCTTTCTGCTGGTCGGTAAGGATAACCTGGTTAGCAAGCATATAAAGCTCCTCAGCAGAATTTCGAGGATGATGAACAAGGATGAGTTTAGAGAAAAGCTTTTAAAGGCGAAAACATCCGAAGAAATTTTTGAAATATTTAGAAAAGAAGAAGAAAATTATTTTGAAGTTTAACAACTTCTCCGATATGGATTATGTCTCCTCATCAAAAGGATTCCCAAATATTTATTATCGCAACTCTGTCAATTTAACTGGAACGGGGTTAATTCAATTTCGGACGTCCTTAAATTCCATTAATAAAGCTTTATACCTGCCAAACCCTTCGAGATATTTCATGATTGATTTTCTTAATTTTTTCTGGAACTTAAATGATTAAAGCTGTAACCGGGACAAAAGATATTTTGCCTGCGGAAATTCCGGGGTGGAAATATTTAGAATCAGTTGTCGAAAGAATTTTCAGGAGCTTTAATTATAAAGAGATCAGAACGCCGGTATTCGAAGAGACCGGCTTGTTTGCGCGCGGCATAGGCGAAGAGACCGATATTGTAGGCAAAGAGATGTATACCTTTATAGATAGAAGCGAGACGAGTATAACTCTTAAGCCCGAAATGACTGCGTCTGTGGTAAGAGCGTATATCGAGCATTCTTTAGGCAAGCAGCAGCAGCTGAATAAGCTGTATTATCTATCGCCAATGTTCCGACAGGAAAGGCCGCAGGCGGGAAGGCAAAGACAATTCCACCAGTTCGGCTGCGAAGCACTCGGAAGCGCATCTCCGCTGCTGGATGCCGAAATTATAATTGTTGCATTCAGTATCTTAAAAGAACTCGGGCTCAAAGATATTAAGGTGAAATTAAATTCACTTGGTGTTCCCTCTTCCAGGGAGAATTATAAAAAGATTTTACGCGAATTCCTTAAAGGCTCCGTAAAAAAACTTTCAGAAGACAGCAGAAAAAGATACGACGCAAATATTTTGAGAATCTTCGACAGCAAAATAGAATGCGACCAGGAGGTAATGAAAGACGCCCCGCTGCTGCTGGATTTTATTGACGAAGAAAGCAAAAATGATTTTGAATTAGTTAAAACCCTGCTTACTCAATCGGGCATTCCGTTTGAAGTTGATCCGAGGCTTGTAAGAGGACTAGATTACTACACGAAGACAACCTTTGAGATTGTAAGCGGCAAGGTAGGCGCGCAGAGCGCACTATGCGGCGGCGGCAGATACGACCTTCTTATTGAGCAGCTCGGCGGTGTGCCCGCTCCGGGTGTGGGCTTTGCTGCAGGTATGGAAAGAATTCTATTGGCTTGTGAAAATGAAAGAACATTAAATTTACCACCGGAATCGATCGATATATACATTATAAAGCTGGATAAAGAATTAACTGCTGCAGCATTCCAGACAGTACTTGAACTGAGAAAGAGCAGACTTACTGCGGAATTGGATTACCTTGATAGAAGCGTAAAGGCACAGATGCGCGAGGCCAATAAATTGAACGCACGGTTTGTTCTTTTTGTAGGAGGCGATGAATATAAATCCGGCAAATTAAACCTGAAAAATATGTCTACCGGCGAGCAGCGGCTCTTTGGGATGAATGACTTTCAGCAAATTGTTCAACTTATAAAAATGTAATTCGTTAAAGTTAAAGCGGAATAATGGATTCCTACTCGTTCAAATCTAAGAATTTACCTCTTAGATTCTCGATACTGGATGCTCGATACTGGATAAAATCCCATCGAGCATCCAGAATCAAGTATCGAGTATCTGTTGAACAGAATTTCAAATACTTTTGGCTGGAATATAGGAGTGCAAAAGAAGTTTAAAGTGTTCATGCACTAATGCACAATTCCACTACCCCATTATTCCAACGTCTGGATATGAAAAAGTTTTATAATTTAAAGGATTAAAGATGTACCCTGAATTATTTAAGATCGGACCATTCACTGTTTACAGTTACGGCTTAATGCTGGGGATAGCATTTATAGTTTCAAGTTATATACTTACAAAAGAATTTGAGCGGAGGAAGCTTAACCCGGCATTGGCAACCGAAATAACGCTGCTGGCAATAGTCTTTGGAATTGTAGGAAGTAAGGCTTTAGATCTTATAGAGAACTGGTCGTCGTTCATTAATAATCCGCTTATTGCGTTTTCTCCGGGGGGCTTGACTTTTTACGGCGGTTTAATCCTAGCTACAATTGCGATAGCAATTTATTTAAGGAAGAAAAAAATTTCATTTTTATTTATCGGCGATGCAATAGCTCCTTCGTTAATCCTTGCTTACGGTATAGGCAGAATAGGCTGCCAGTTAGCCGGCGACGGAGACTACGGCATTCCAACCAGCCTTCCGTGGGGAACAAACTTTGCGAACGGAACCGTTAAGCCGCATTACGCGCTGTCGCAATTCTATCACGATAACCCGCTTCTTGCTGCCAGAGACCATTATTATTCTTTGTCTTCCCAGGTAGTTGGCACAGATGCCTACGGCACAATAACAAAGTTCGATGAAGTAATTAGGCTGCACCCGGCCCCGATTTATGAGTTCCTTGCCTGCTTATTGATTTTCTTTATTCTCCGCTACTTGCGGAAGAAAAGCACGCCAGGCAGCAAGCCCGGCTGGGCGGACGGAAAGCTGTTTATGGTGTATCTTCTTTTTGCCGGTGTTGAAAGATTTTTGATTGAGACGATTAGATTAAATCCCAGGCTGCTGTTCAACCTTTCGGAAGCGCAGTTAATATCTATCCCGCTGGTTATTATCGGCGCAGCCGGCTTTATATATCTTACTAAAAACGAAGACAGGCTGCCAAGGTTTGTTCCGCCGCCTTTTACGGCAGAGGCTAAGAAAAGTAAATCTTAAAGACGATGAACGTTATTTTCGGAAGAAAGCCTGTTCTGGAAGCAATCAACTCCGGTGAAGAGATTGAACAGGTTTATATCCTTTACGGGCAGAAGGGCGGAATAATAGATTCCATCAGGGTAGCTTGCAAAAAAAAAGGGATTAAGTGCAACGAAATTCCTTTAGCGAAATTTAACTTCTACTCTTCCAATGCCGTTGCGCAGGGTGTTATTGCAATAAAGACCGATCAAAAATTTTACCCGCTGGAAGAAATTTTATCCGGGTCTATACAATCGGAGTATCCGTTAATTCTTGTGCTGGACTCGATACAGGATACGCATAACCTGGGTGCGATACTTAGGACAGCGGAGTGCAGCGGTGTAGACGGCGTTATAATAACCAGGCACAACAGCGCACCGGTTAATTCTACAGTGGTTAAGACATCTGCAGGCGCAACAGAGCATGTAAGGATTTGCCCGGTTAATAACTTATCTAATGCCCTGCGGGATTTAAAGAACGGCGGATTCTGGATTTTCGGCTCCTACTTAGCAGGCTCCAATGATGAAATTTCAAAAGTAAAAAGATATACCGACGTCGATTATAAAATACCTGTGGCTTTGGTTTTAGGAAACGAGGAGAAGGGGATAAGGAAGCTAACAGCCGAGAGCTGCGACTTTCTGGTTAATATCCCGATGAAAGGAAAAATCCAATCGCTTAATGTCTCGGTAGCGGCAGGGATACTGCTCTTTGAAATTTTAAGGCAGAGAAAAAACTAAATTTTTATTGACACTCATCAATACCATAATTATTTTCCCATCCAGAATTTCATCTTCTATTTTCAAAATAATAATTAATCTTTGATAGCCGAATACATTAATTATTGAACAAATTCTTCCTGTGCTTAATTATTTTCGAAAAAAGTTTGCCGGTTTAGATTGAAACTATAAAAGTAGAGGTTAAAAATATAAATGGGAGCTTCTAATAATATTATGAAAGCGTTTTTATTATTTCCTTGTTGCGGTATGTAAGTTAATGAGCTTAAATTATCTATTCCCGATCCTTTTCTTTTGCTCTGGAGTTTATAATCAGTATCTGTTAAAAATTTAGTAACTCAATTTTCAAGATTGATATTATTATATAATAAATAAACGGAAAGGTTGAGAAGATTATTGATTAGCAACCCAAAGGAGAGGACATTTTGAAAAAAATTATTACTTTATTTATAATATTTATTAACTGCAATTTATATTCTCCCCAAAGCAGGATCATAATCTTTTACGGAACCAGCTTAACCCAAACTGGAAAGTGGGTAGATAATTTGATGGCATTATTCAAGAATGAGTTACGGGGCGTTATTTATTATAACGCCGCAAAAGGAGGTATGAATTCCATTTGGGGCTTAAAGAATTTGCAGGAAAGAGTAATAAACAAAAACCCGGATATTGTAACTCTTGAATTTGCAGTAAACGACTGCTTAGATAACCCGAATCCGTATTATATGAATACAACAGTACCGGAATATCTATCCAAACAAAATGCTATTGACATGATAGATTCTTTGCAAAAATATAATCCTAGAATAAAGATTCTTGTATTGGGTATGAACATGCCATTGGACAGTTTGGTTTTCGGAAGGAATCCAAGTCAAATGCGAATTGACTGGCAAAGTTATTACAATATTTGGAGAAATGTAGCGATCGAGAAAAAAGTTGGATTTGTAGACATAACTAGCAAGTGGGCTAAATTAAATAAACAGACTATTTGGAAGTATATTCCAGATGGATTACATCCGAATGAATTGGGTGGATTGAAAGTTACAGTACCGACATTGTTTCCTGTTATTGAAAACACCCTGCTTGATATCTTAGACAGGCATGCAGATATGGCCTTTATTCATCATTCCGATGTAATATTGGAACAAAATTATCCAAATCCGTTTAATCCGTCTACAGTAATAAACTACCTTGTACTAAAAAACAGCAAGGTAAAACTAAAAGTGTATGATGTGCTGGGCAACTTAGTTGCAATTTTAGTCGATGAGGAAAAGACCGTGGGCAAATATTCGGTTGAATTTAACTCGCAGAAAATAAAGAACAAACCTCTGGCGAGTGGTATTTACTTATATTCGTTAGAAGTGGGTAAAGCTTTTATCATGAAGAAAATGATATTAACAAAATGAAATTCATCTGATAAAACTAAAGAATCCCCCAAATATTTTTTGTTTTTTAACAAAACCTTTTTAATATTCAACTGCAGAAATAATTATTATAAATTTAAAGGGGCTTTTAATGCAATCCCGGAAAAGATTTTACGCTGTACCTTTAATTATTCTATTATTAATTTTAGGCGGATGGGGACAGGTCGGTCATAGGATAATAAATGAGAATGCTGTCCTTTCTTTCCCGTTTCAGATGAAAGCATTCCTGAACTGGGCAGATCAGCTTGCAAGCCATGCCTCTGATGCTGACAACAGGAAAAACAGCGATCCTTCCGAGGCACCGAAACACTTTATAGACATAGACAGCTATGCCGAATTCGTTTCCACCGGAAGAATAAGCCGGGACTATGATTCGGTTGTTGCCTTGCACGGCCAGTCTTTTGTTCTTAATGAAGGAATTCTGCCCTGGGCGATTATTGCAGCCGAAGATACCTTGACCGCTGTTTTTAAAAGGCAGGACTGGAACAAAGCAGTTTTAACCGCTGCAGACCTGGGGCATTACATTGCCGATGCGCATCAGCCGCTGCACTTAACAAAAAATTATAACCCCGGCGGGCTTCACTCTAGGTATGAGTCTACAATGATAGGTAAATATGCCGGCCAGATTAAATATAACGGCGACAGCGCTTCGTATATAACCGACATACCGGATTTTGTATTCTCCACGATTTATGCAAATTATAAGTATGTCGATTCTCTTATCCAGGCCGATAAGCAGGCAATAGCATTTGCTGGGGATACGAAGAGCGATGCATACTATCAAAAGCTGTGGGAGCTTACAGGCACTTTTACGGATTCGCTTTTCAGCAGCGCTTCCAACAAGCTGGCTAGTTTAATTTACACGGCTTGGGTAAATGCCGGCAGTCCCCTGCCTGCAACATCCGGCGTTATAGATAATATAAATTCAGATTTTGGTTACAGACTTGATCAAAATTTTCCCAACCCGTTTAATCCAGCTACTTTGATAAAGTATAAAATTCCCGAATTATCTTTTGTTAAAATATCGGTATATAATATTCAGGGAATAAAAGTAAAGGACCTGGTTTCGGAAGAAAAGTCTGCCGGTGAATATTCAATCAGATGGAATAGTAATGATAACTATAACAGACAAGTTGCCAGCGGAATATTTATTTGCTGCATGACGGCAGGTAACAGAACATTAACTAGGAAGATGATTTATTTAAAATAAATCTTATTACTAAGGGGTATAACCAAAGTAGCGTAAATAATAAGTATCGAGTTCAAAAGTTCTGCTAATATTCAGAATTGAACCGACAATACCCGCCCCGCCGTTTACATTAGAATATACCGATTCATCAAACCTAATTGAGTAATTGTCCAATGAACCGTGAATGCCGGAATAGTATTTTGAAAGATTTTTATCAAACACTTTTAGGGTGAAGGTTATCTGGAAATTTTTATATTTGATTTTTACTGAATCCCCTTTCGAGATATGCTTCATAACGGAATCTATAGCATCAAAATCATAGCTTACATTTCTTTCATAACTATATCCGGGATATATGGCACTATACTTCCCGTTTTGATTAATATATCTCAAGGGTATTTCCTCGCTAACGTGGTAAGTGTCAACGGCGTATTCTGCCGTATAACTCAGAGTCAGTCTTGGAAAAAATAAGTAATTATTATTCGATTGCCAGGTTATTTTCCAACTTTTCCCCCATAAAAATTTATCGATTAATGTTGTAATGCCATGTGTAAATGGATATGAATAAGCCAAGTCAATAAACTCGGGTACCCTGGTTGAGCCGGTTAATAAAATATTTTTTGGCAGCCGTGCATGGACAGATACTTCTTCATACGGCCTAGGTGTAAGCTCCTTATTAGAGCAATAATAATACACTTGAGAAGAATCATATCCGGTTCTGCCTTCACGTTTATAAGTTGCTTCATTCATTGCAAAATTTTTACCCTTGTAGCTTAAAAGCACACAAGCTCCGCTTACACCGGTATTCTGTGTATTGGCAGAAGGGTCAAGTCCTTCAACATCATAAAGCCTGTTTATAACAGCAAATTGCGTGCTTGGTTTGAGAGCTCCGTCTGCTTGGATAATACAGAACAAAAAATATTTTTCCTTAAAGTCCGTTTTGGGGCTGAAGTTTTCTTCACAGGACAAATTAAGTAATGTAGTAAAAATAATATAAACTGCTGCAGAAATTTTTTTCATTATAGTACGTGTAAAATATTTTATATACAATTGGCCCGGAGTAGAAAATCTGAATTTGAACGAATAAATTTACAATTATATTCAGCCAGTTGAAATATCTGGACATTTTGTTTATTTTAATTACAAAATAATTGGGGTGCAATTATGAAGTGCAATGTTTATGCGCATGCAATCATTCTGTTTATATTTGTTTTATCTCATACTCCGGAAGTAAAACCTCAGTCAAGAGCGATAAATAAATGTACTTTATTAAACCGTTCTTCATCTGCTGCTTCGTACAAAGAATTGAATATTAATAATATTATCACTTATATATACAATAACGGTTTAATTGATAATAATCCCTTTGCCCCCAATGGGGGACTTGAATTTCCTAAAGGAACAGGCAAGACCGTAATTTATCAAAGCGGATTTTTATGGGGAGGAAAGATAAATGGTGAAGTTCGGGTAGGCGGCTCAAGTTATTTTTCGGGACTTACACCCGGAAAAATTTTGAAAAACGGAACGCCTGAAAATCCTAATAATGCAAATGTAAGAGTTTACAGAGTACGGAGAGACTTTAAGACTTCTGACCTAAAATCTGAGATTAATGCCGGAGAAGGAACCTATCGGCAAATTTATGATAATTATCTAAGAGATTGGAACGAATGGCCTGCAGAGGATGGCGCACCGTATAAGGATGTTGACAGAGACAGCACTTACGATCCTTCGATAGATATTCCCGGAGTTCCCGGTGCCGATCAGACTATCTGGTATGCGGCCAACGATCTGAATAAAGATCAAACTCAAAAATTTGCCGGTTCATTACCGGTGGGTATTGAGCTGCAGGTAACCGTATGGGCTTATAATACTGCCGGTACTTTGGGTAACACGAATTTTAGAAAATACAGACTGGTAAATAAAAGCGGCGACGAGATTAAGGATATGTATCTGGCGCAGTGGTCGGATGTTGATGATGGCGGCGCTGTTGATGACCTGGCGGGATGCGATTCAGCTAGAAGTCTTGGCTTTGTTTACAACTCTTCCGGTTTTGATAATATGTACGGTAATACGCCGCCGGCGGTAGGTTTTGATATTATACAGGGCCCGGTAATAAATGGCGATATAGATGATCAAGCAATATATAATAACAAAATTATTTTCGGCAAGAAAAATTTGCCATTGACGTCGTTTGTCAGTTTTACATGCTGCGATACGCTTTATTCAATGCCTCAATTTTCCGATTACGCAAAAGGCGCATTGGCATGGTATAATTTCTTTCAAGGGAGAACCGGTAAAAGGGGCGAGAGTTTTAAAATACCGCCTGTGTTTGGAGGAGGCACTACTTCTTTCTTGTTTAACGGCGATCCTTTGGAGGGAGACGGATGGATAGACGGTGTTGAACAATTGTGCGGCGATAAAAATATCCTTTTGAGCACCGGTCCTTTTAATATGGCCCCGGGCGATACGCAGGAGGTTGTAATTGCAAATATAATTGGCGCAGGTAAGGACAGGCTTAATGCTGTTCGTATACTTAAATTTTATGACATCCAGGTGCAAAATGCATATGATAAGTTTTTAAATTTATCCGTACCTATTCTTCCGTCTCCAAAGCTAATTGCTTCTTATGCCGGAGACAAAATATATTTATCATGGGGCGCCTCTCAGGATTCGTTAAAAGCAATTGAAGAGTTCAGTAAGAACAGATTTTTCTTTGAGGGCTATAATGTATATCAATTGTATTCGGATTTACCTTTAGTTGAAAATACGAAGCTTATTGCTACTTTCGATTTGAACGATCAACTTAAAGATATACCGGGCGAAGGAATGAATCAGTCTTCCGGCCTGCCGGAGACAAGGGTGCTTTACGCAGGTTCGGACATGGGGCTTAAAAGGAATATTATTTTAAATAAAGACTTTATAAACGACGAGCCTCTAATTAAGGGTAAGAAATATTATTTCGGAATAGGCGCCTATGGTTATAACGAGTGCGGATGCGCCCCTTCAAATACCAGCGAAAGTTTAAGCAACATTGTAGAAGTTAATTATCTTTCTTCTTTGCCCGGATATAATTACGGAGATGCAATTAAGGTAAATCATTCTGCCGGGCTAAGCGATGGTGAAGTTAAACCTGTAGTGGTAAATCCTTATCAGTTAACCGGACATACATATAATGTAACTTTTAATGAGACCGATAGTCCGGTAACATGGAATCTTGTTGATTCAACAGCAGGCAAAACACTGCTCGCAAATCAGGAAGATTTTTCCGTAAGCGGAAAGGCGCCTTTTGTTGACGGCCTGCAGATAAATGTAAAAGATGTTTATCAAAAGGAAATAAAGGAGTGGAAAGTTCCCTCCGGGACTAGACGGTTTTCCTGGGAAAATGCTTACTTCGGATTCGATGGTTTTTACGGAGCCATAGGGTGGGCTAGTCCTTATCATTATTACGGCGCCGGCAAAAAAGAAGTTGTACCGGTTACTCAATTAAAAAATACTTTAATAAAGCTTGCAAGGGTTATAGACAGCACCTCAAACTATAATCCCTTGCTTAACCGGAACGATCCTAATATGTCTTACGGCTATAGGTACGGCGCTTTGTTTGAAAGGCCCCCCGCAAACCCCGCATTTGAAAAATTTATGGTAAATAAATCCAATGGATTTGCATATCAGGATTTTACTAAAAGTGTTCCACTTTCTGCTTGGAATGTTGATGATCCGCTGCATCCTATTAGACTGGCAGTCGGTTTTCTGGAAAATAATTCGAGTGCGGGATTAGTAGACGGGGAATATTGGCCCGGCAGTAGTTCGTATTTTAATAATGTTGATACAAGCGGTCCGAGAGAATGGCTGTTCATTTTTAATTCGGAATACGGCGAAACTCCAAACCAGGAATATCAAAAAGATATTATTGCAAATCCCATCCCGGTTATGTGGTGGCTTACAGTTACGCGCAAGGCAGATGCGCCGTTTTCACCCGGTTCCTCCGGCGAAGATCAATTTTTAATTATTCCTTCAAGGGCATTTTCTCCAAAGGATATTTATTCTTTCTCAACGGAACAAGACACTGCGTGGAGAAAATGGAATTTCCCGGATGATTTTGAGTTAAGCCAGAATTATCCCAATCCTTTTAATCCGGCTACAAAAATAAGATTCACTTTAAAGGAAAAAGGTTTTGTAAGACTAGAGGTTTATAATTTGCTGGGGCAAAAAGTAATAGAGTTATTAAATTCGGAAATGGGCATAGGCACATACGAAGTACCGTTTGACGGCAGTAAATATGCCAGCGGAATTTATTTTTACCGGTTGGATGTTAAGGGAAAATACACGTCGATAAAAAAGATGGTGCTTTTAAAATGAGCCTCTCGTTCATGTACATTATATATGCAAGAAATTAGTTTCCTACAACGGAAATCATTTACTATTGCATATAATTTATAAAAAAATATTCTTTACATGAAATGATAAAGATAATTACTCTGTTTTTAGCATATATATTTTTTTCCAATTCGGAATTTGTTTTTAGTCAACAAAAAACTTTGTCCGATACTAGTCTTTACTCAAGAACTCTTGATATAAATCAGATTTTATTTCGTGTAAATAATCGCGGTTCGCTTGACCAATTCGGCCCTTATTTTGGAGGAGGAGGGCATTGGAATCAACTTATAACCAGTTTAAATGGGCCTATTGTATATGATCAAGGGCTTTGGATAACAGGGAAAATTGAAAACGAAATTCATCTTGCGCTTTCCGAATGGAGATCAACATATTCCCCCGGTCCGATTGTTAATAATTATCCTGTAAACTTATCGGATGTAAAAGATTCTTTAAAGTTTAGAGTTTATAAAATTACAAAGGGAGACAGTTATTCAAATCCGGATTATGCAGAATGGCCTTCAATTTATGGCGCACCGATAGATAATTCGAGTAATCCATTAATATTAGGGGGTCAAACAATTTGGACAGTTTATAATTCATATTATTCTAATAAGAAAATTGGGCAATGGTGGAAAAATAATCCGGATACTACTCAGCCTACACCTCTTGAAATTCATCAAACAATCTTTGCCTGGAAAGGAAATGTTAAGGATAATAAAAATATTTTTTCGAATATTATTTTTATGCAATGGGAAATAATAAACAAGGGAAGTAAAAAAATCGATTCCACTTTTATCGGTCTATGGACTGATATTGATTTTTTCGATGTAACTAAGAATGTACCTGCTGTTGATACGGTAAACCAATTAGGCTACTGCTGGTATAAACCTGACACTTCAAGTAATTATAATATTGCCCCGCCTGCAGTCGGCTATCAACTGTTATATGGCCCGGCAGTCCCTTCACCCGGAGGTACTGCTGTTATAAAGGGAGAAAAAAGGATCGGCTTTAAAAATTTAAAACTAAATTCATTCCACGGCATTTATGATGATAGTCCGGGTGTTCTATTCGGCGAAATCAGCTCTGTAAACAGCGCGTGGAATGTAGCTAGAGGTCTGGATGAAAAAGGTAATCCGTTTATCGATCCGTATACCGGCAGGGAAACAAGATTCCCTTTAAGCGGTGATCCGGCTGCAAATACCGGATGGATTTATAGCGGACCATTAGGCGGGGGAGCGGGCTTTGTTATGTTTTCAGGACCGTTTACATTTAGCCCTTCGGATACTCAATGGGTTCTAGCGGCTCTGATTCCTGCTGAAGGAAACTCGCGATTTGAAAGTATTAAGCTGATGAAAGAGAAAGCATCTATACTTAAGTCGTTGCCTTATGACTCAATAGCCTATGGAGTAAATGCAATTGCTCTTAATTATATTGACTCTACGAATATCGACACTACTTCCGAAATGCTTCCTGAAAATTTTGTATTATATCAAAATTATCCCAACCCGTTTAACCCGTCAACAATAATTCGTTTTTCTTTAAAGGAAAAAGGTTTTGTAAGACTAGAGGTTTATAATTTGCTGGGGCAAAAAGTAATAGAGTTATTAAATTCGGAAATGGACATAGGCACATACGAAGTACCGTTTGACGGCAGTAAATATGCCAGCGGAATTTATTTTTACCGGTTGGATGTTAAGGGAAAATACACGTCGATAAAAAAGATGGTGTTTTTAAAATAACGACATTTGTCGCTATTGCAGTTTAGATATGCTAAAGATTAGAGAGTAGCAAATCTCAAACGATTTTATTAGATTGATTTCACCTAATCTATTATTAATAAATAAAAGGGTAAGGGAATGAAGGAAAGCATTATTAAGCTAGAACTAGTTGCTTTAATAATTTTTGCACAAACAGCTTCATTATTTGCGGAAGGCGGGGACAAAATAAAGAATAATTCTCCCAAGAAAATATTGGGAACACCTGCAGTTACAAGATTTAATATAAATAATATTTCTACAAGAATAGGGAATGACGGCACTTGCGACAATAATTCTAACTCAAATTTAGGAGGACTTGAATATCCAAAAGGTTCTGGTAAAAAAGCGATATATCAAGGCGGTTTTGTCTGGGGAGGGAAAGTCAACGGACAAATTCGTGTCGGTGGCTCAACATATAGATCTGGGCTTATGCCCGGAAAGATTATTCAAAAAGGAACAGCGCAAAATCCCCAAGATCCATCTGCAAGAATATATAGGGTGAGAAAGGATTTTGCAACTGCTAATCTAAGTTCGGAAATGAATGACGGTGAAGGAACTGCAGACCAAATAAGAGCGCAATATCAAAAAGACTGGAATGAATGGCCTGCGGCAGATGGCGCACCGTTTACCGATGTTGATCATGACGGCATATATAATCCTTCGGTTGATATTCCCGGCGTGCCTGGCGCCGATCAAACTATCTTTTATATTGCCAATGATCTGGACACTTCTAAAACCTCATATCTTTACGGCTCAACTTCGGTTGGGCTAGAACTGCACGTTACGGTTTGGGGATATAAGCAGCCTTCGCCTTTCGATAATATGATCTTTAAAAAGTATCAAATTATAAACAAGAGCGATACAAATTATACGGATGCCTGTTTTGGTATTTGGTCTGATGTTGATGATGGAGATGCAGTAGATGATGTGGATGGATGCGATACATTATTAAATTTAGGCTATACTTATAATTTTACACATGTTGATGCTGTTTATTCACCACTTCCTCCGCCAGCAGTTGGCTTTACAATTCTGCAGGGACCAATTGTGGATGGGCTTCTTTCCGATACTGCATATATAAATGGCAGAATTATTTTGGGTAAAAAAAATCTTCCAATGACGTCTATTGGATATATCTTTAAGTTTAATGAACCACCTCAGGGAATTTATCTCGGATCGATTTATATGTACAACTTATTACAAGGCGCATTAGTAAATGGAGATTACATTTCAATACCGCCTGAATTAGGAAGCGGAACGACAAAGTTTCCATATTCGGGTGATCCGGTAACCGGCACCGGTTTTTTAGACACACAACCTTTCGATCATAGAATAATGGTTAATTCTGGGCCTTTTAATTTAGCGCCGAGCGATACTCAGGAAATAGTATTTGCAGAAATACTTGCCGGTGCTCAGGGAAGTATTAGCAATATTGCGGCAGTAAGTTTGTTAAAAACTTTTACGGAAAACGCACAATTGTTTTATAAAAATAATTTGTCAATGCCTTTGCCAATTGCACCGCCAAAAGTTACGGCAACAGGCTTGGATAGGGAAATAATTATCTCATGGGGTAATGATATAGACTCAATAAATGAAACAGAAAATTATATTTCAGGCAATAGTAAATTTGAAGGTTATAATGTTTACCAGCTTCCGACAGATACTTCATCTATTAAAGATGGAATTCGTATTGCTACATTCGATATTGTAGACGGAGTTCGATCAATAATTGGAAGATATATCGATCCTAAATCGGGGGATATACTTACCTACGATGAGCAATACGGCAATGATACCGGCATTCAAAGATTTATTGATATTAAGTCAGACACTTTGACTGGTAAGAGGTTAAACAATGGATCGAAATATTATTTCGCTGTTACTGCTTATACTTATAACCCAATACCGGGATTATTTAATCATTCCATGGAAAGTGAAAGTAAAATATTTACGGTTGTTCCTCAATCATTTATTATAGGAGTTAGATATGAAGGGAGCTACGGCCAACAAATTGATGTTATTCATTCACAAGGGAAAAGCGGCGGAAATGTTATTGTTAAAGTAATAGATCCCACGCTTCTTACAGGAGATACTTATAAAATTAATTTTAGTGAAGATTCCAATCAAATAGTTTGGAGCTTAATTGATTCGACTACAGGAAAAATTAAATTACAGAATCAAACTGATCAATCCGGAACACCGGCAAAATTATTAGTAGATGGAATGCAAATTAGTGTGTACGACGCTGCTTATGCTGGAGTAAAATATAATTATACTTACCTCACTTCTAGAACTCGGGTACTAACATGGGCAAACGCAGCTTACGGCTTTGAAGGAATTTATGGTGCGGTAGGATGGGCTTCGCCAGCATATTTGTTCGGCGATGGGAAAGAAGGCGTTCCAGCATCTGAACTAAATAATGTTCTGTTAGTTTTTGCGCAAGTTAATGATACCACAAGTTACAATCCTTATTTTAATATGAATGATACAAATATGTCGTATGGTTATCGTTACGGAAGAAATTTTTCATCGCTGCCGGCACAGGCAAAATTTGCTCAATATATTATTAATAAAAACGGCGTGTATGCATTTCAAGATTTTGTAAAAGGAGTGCCGCTTTCTGCTTGGGATGTTGATGATCCAACACATCCAAGAAGATTAGCACTTGGCTTTTTGGAAAACAATAAACCCAACGGACTAGTTGATGGTAAATATTGGCCTCCTAATTATTTGCAGTTAAGTAATGCTAGTCCGGATGGTCCTAGAGAATGGCTATTTATATTTAATACTGATTACACAACAAAGCCAAACTCTCAATATGAAGTTGATGCTATAAATAATCCATTGCCAATAATGTACATATCAACTTTAAGCAGGAGAGGTCCAATTACGTTCTCACCGGATTATACCGGAGAAGATCAATTTTTTATAGAAGCTAATCATGTTAATACTCCCAATGATGTCTTTACTTTTACTTCACCTGCTATTTCAAAAAGTATAGCAAGGGCTAAGCAGGATGTTTATTTGATAAATGTTTTTCCGAATCCTTATTACGGGTATAATGCCCAGAGCAATAACAGGTACCGGAA
>JAKAJV010000022.1 GCA_021813585.1 Bacteroidota bacterium
TCCCACGAAAGTGGGAATCCATTTTTTATCATATTTTCGCATCTTGGATACCCGCTTTCGCGGGTATGACACTCAAGCTTTATAATTTTGCGTAACATGAGTTAATAAAAAATCTTTTGAATCGGTATGCGATTTAATTATTTATTTTATAGTCCAAGTTCAAAAAAAATTGAACCGATTTAACTATTTACAAGATAGAACAAATTTCCGAATTAAAAAATGACGAGCGTAACATAAAACAATGAAGATGGGGGTAAAAAAAACTTCTCATACAATAAGTTAAATATAAAGTCATTTAATTAACGCATTACGCTGCTGAAAAAATTTATTTATAAATTTGGCTGCTAGCTATACATCAAATATTTAAAAGAATAATTAGAGAAACGGAGGATTACATATGGAAGCCAATAAAGGGAATAAATTTGAGCTGGAAACGCCCTGTATAATACTTGATCTGGAGACGGTTGAGAAAAACCTTAAGAAGATGAAGTCTCTTGCCGAAAGTAAAGGTAAGAACCTCCGCCCTCATATAAAGACTCATAAATGTATAACCCTGGCAAAAAAGCAAATTGAATACGGAGCCATCGGCGTTTGTGCCGCAAAGGTTTCGGAAGCAGAGAAGCTGGCCGAAGCCGGAATAAACGGGATACTATTAACCGGACCGTTCACCGGTAAGATAAATAGCGTCTTGCAAATTATTTCAGTCAGTCCGGCGTTAATGGTTACGTTAGATCATCCTTCCGAAGCGGAAAATTTAAATACCGCGCTGCACAGCAAAGGCCTTAAGATTGATGTTTTGCTTGATATTGATGCCGGGTTGAGAAGAACGGGCGTACAACCATCCGGTGCATTAAAACTAGCTGATTTTATCTTATCTAAAAAAAATCTGCGGCTGCGCGGAATACAGGCCTATGCCGGGCATTTGCAGCATATCCTTTCCTTTAAGGAAAGAAAGGATGCTTCTTATAGAAGTCTTGGAGAAATTATTCCGATATTCAATAAGCTGAAATCGGAGGTCGATGGCTTTTCAATATTCAGCGCATCGGGCACTGGAACATTTGAAATAGACAGCAGCATACCTGAAGTGACCGAGCATCAAGTAGGATCTTACGTATGCATGGACTCCGAATATCTTGCGGTTGATTCATCGGAAGACGGTAAGGGTTTTAAAACTTTCGATCCGGCACTAAGGCTGCTAACGACTGTTGTAAGCGTTAACCAGAAAGGCTATGTTACGGTTGATGCCGGATTAAAATCGCTCTATAAGGACGGTGCGGTGCCGCAGGTTATTACTCCGGGATTTTCAGAAATGAAATACGATTGGTTCGGCGATGAGTACGGGAAAATAATTTATCAAGCAGGCCAAAAAGCTCCCGTTCTTGGTACAGTACTGGAACTTATTGTTTCCCATTGCGATCCTACCATTAATTTATTCGATCACTTTTTCATTACCCGGGGCGATAAAGTTGTAGATATCTGGCCGATTGAACTTAGGGGCTGCAGCCGTTAACCGGAATTTATTTTAAATTGTTTGATTGTTGGGCAGTATAATTTTTATCAAAGAAAAAGATGCCCAACAAAATGAATTAAGTAACTGAAGTTACATTAAAATTATAAAAGGAGTCTTTAAGCTTTTTATCACAGTTAAACTATTTACTTTTATTTTTGGTATTGCTACTTTTAAAACAAAAAAGCGCTTAAAGTTGAACCGGACTTCTTACATCTCCAGTTCACGGCGAATAAGTTCAATTGACGGCGCGCTTCAGTACCATTGCGGGTTGGGAAGTTTTTACCTGCGTTTGTAGTCGGTTTAATTTTGCCTCAATGCTAATTTAAGATTAGTCGGCTGGGCATTGCATAGCAATGATTAATTTATTTTTATTTTCATAAAAGTTATTAGGAGTTATTCTATGGCTGATAAAAAAATTGAAGACGAGGTTTCGGAATCTCAAATAGCCGTCCACTGGAAAGAGGAGGATTATTTTGAGCCTGCTAAGGACTTTAAAGCTCAAGCTAATCTTAAGGATGAAGAAATATTTAACAAATTCGGCATGGAAAATTTTCCTGAGTGCTTTACCGACTATGCCGAAATGCTCGATTGGTATAAGAAGTGGGATGCTGTTCTAGATTCAAGCAATCCTCCTTTCTTTAAGTGGTTTACCGGCGGCAAAATAAACGCTTCTTATAACTGCATCGACAGGCATCTGGCAGAATACAAAAATAAAACTGCAATTCATTTTGTGCCCGAACCCGAGGACGAAGCTATTCAGCATATTACCTTCCAGGAACTTTACATCAAAGTAAATGAGTTTGCTGCCCTGCTTAAAGACTTTTGCGGAGTTAAAGCCGGCGATACCGTAACACTCCATATGCCTATGATTCCCGAGATTGCAGTTGCAATGCTTGCCTGCGCCAGGGTTGGCGCTATTCATTCGCAGGTATTTTCCGGCTTCTCCGGTAAGGCCTGCGGCGAAAGAGTTGCAGATGCAAAAAGCAAAGTACTTATTACTGCCGACTCGTATTACAGAGCAGGCACACTTATAGACCATAAAGAGAAAGCAGATATAGCCTGTGAAGAAGCGTTGAAAGAAGGACAGAAAATAGAAAAGGTTCTAATCTTCCAGCGTTATCCGGGCAAGTACTCTGCAAAAACTCCGCTTGTTGAAGGCCGGGATTATATTGTTAATGATATAATTAAAAATTATTACCATAAAAAAGTAGAACCCGAACAGCTTCTCTCCGAGGGAACGCTTTTCATCATGTACACTTCCGGCTCAACCGGTAAGCCGAAAGGTGCTCAGCATTCCATCGGCGGATATTTATCCTATGTTACCGGGACATCAAAATATATTCAGGACATTCATCCCGAAGATGTTTACTGGTGCATGGCGGATATCGGATGGATTACCGGACATTCTTATATTATATACGGACCGCTTGCGCTTGCCGCATCAACAGTAATCTATGAAGGCGTACCAACACATCCCGACGCAGGCAGGCCGTGGCGTATTGCCGAGGAGCTTGATGTAAATATATTCCATACTTCGCCCACTGCTATACGGGCTTTGCGGCGGGTTGGCCCGGATGAGCCTGCAAAATACAAATATCATTTTAAGCACATGACTACAGTCGGCGAGCCCATTGAGCCTGAAGTGTGGAGATGGTACTACAATGTTGTGGGAAAGAAAGAAGCTGCTATTGTTGATACCTGGTGGCAGACTGAGACCGGCGGATTTTTGTGCTCGACAATTCCCGGTGTGCATAAAATGAAACCGGGCAGCGCCGGCCCGGGCGTACCGGGTATATATCCTATTATTTTTGATGAAGACGGAAAGCCCTTGCCTGCAGGCAGCGGTAGGGCCGGAAACATTTGTATTCAAAATCCGTGGCCCGGAAGAATGCTTACCATTTGGGGAGATGATGAAAGGTTTATAAAGCAGTATTACCAGCGTTATAATAAGGACCCGAAAAGTAAAGACTGGCATGACTGGCCTTACTTTGCGGGTGACGGTGCGGTAGAAGCCCCTGACGGATACTTCAGGATTCTGGGAAGAATAGACGACGTAATAAACGTTGCCGGTCATCGCCTAGGCACAAAGGAATTGGAATCTGCCGCACTTATGTGTGCAGAAGTTGGAGAGGCTGCAGTTGTTCCGGTTGCGGACCCTATTAAAGGAAAAGTCCCGCATATTTTTGTTTCATTAAAGCCGGGATTTATTCCAAGTGCCGAATTAGAAAAGAAAGTTTCCGGTACACTTGCCCGCGAAATCGGACCTATTGCTAAGCCAGGTAAAGTATGGATTGTTTCGGATATGCCTAAGACACGTTCCGGAAAAATTATGCGCAGAATTCTATCTGCAATTGCCAACAAACAAAATGTGGGAGATATTACTACTCTTGCTAATCCGCAGGTTGTAGAAGAAATTCAAAAGATGGCGTAAGCACTTCTTCCCGAGGAGGTTCCTTTAACTTGCCTACCGGCAGAGCGTGTTGCAGAACTCGAGTGCAGGGCAGTCATGGTCCAAACCATGACTGAATTGTGAGTTTTTTATGTCACGGAATGGTCCGTGACATCCCAGTTTTACAGTTCTGCAACACGCTCTACCGGCAGGCAGGCTTGTTTGGAACCTCCTTATTTTTTATTTTCAGTTGTATTTTATTTGGAAAAGAGAATTGTATGTTCCGCATAATACCGGAGGGACTCAATTATAAAGAGCACGTTCTTTTAAAGAACGGACAGGGACTTTATTTAAAACCTGCCACACCTAAAGATATACCGATTGTTGAATCTTTTATGAAGCGAATATCCAGGGAGAGCCTTAGAATGCGCTTTATGGTCTCTATGTCCGAAGTTTCCCAGAATACGATTAAGGAACTATGCAGCGGCAACTTTACGCAGAAAGGATGCCTTCTTGCAATTACCGGTGAAGATGAAGATAAGAAGGTTGTTGGACTTAGCAATTACACTGCAATGGGCAACGGCCGTTCGGCCGAGGTTGCTTTTTTAATAGAAGATGCCTACCAGGGAAAGGGCATTGGAACACTCCTTTTGGAAAGGATGGCCGGCCTTGCCGCAGCAAACGGATTTGTTGAAATGGAAGCAGAGATCCTTCCTGAAAATCAATCGATGATAAATTTAATGAAGGACTCCGGCTTCCAGAGCCACCAGGTTTGGAGTTCCGATACGGTACATATGGAATTACCTGTTAACGGCGCTGCAGCTTTGTGGGAACGGGCAGACCTAAGGGAAAGGATCGCAGTTGCAAATTCGCTCCTTCCGCTTCTGCGCCCTAAGGTTGTTGCAGTAGTCGGAGCTTCGAGAGATTCTTCTTCTATAGGCAACATGATTTTTAAGAATATACTTTCCGCAGGCTACAGCGGAACGGTGTATCCTGTAAATCCCCAGGCAGTTTCCGTTAACGGAATAAAAGCCTATTCATCGGTTAAAGATTTACCCGACAATCCGGATTTGGCCGTAATAGCAGTGCGTGCTGAAAAAGTTCAGGAAGTTGCCGAGGAAGTAATAGAAGCCGGTGCAAAAGGACTTGTAGTTGTATCTGCCGGCTTTGCGGATTCCGGTAACGAAGGAATGGAAAGACAGAAAAAACTTACCGGGCTGGTTCGCGCTCGAGGAGTAAGGCTGCTGGGGCCTGGCTGCCTCGGTCTTATGAACACCGACGGCGAAGTTCGGCTTAATGCCAGTCTTGCACCTAAAATAATGCCTCCCGGTCAGGCGGGGTTCTTCTCTCACTCGGCTGCTCTCGGATTGGTTATTCTTGAATATGCCCTGGAGAAGGGAATAGGATTTACTACGTTTGTTTCTGCAGGCAACCGGGCAGATGTTTCCGGCAACGATTTCCTTCAATACTGGGAAGAGGATTTAAACACGAAGATGGCCATTCTCTATCTGGAAACATTCGGGAATCCCAGAAGGTTTGTACGTATTGCAAGAAGGATGACTTATAAGAAGCCTATCCTTTGTGTAAAGAGCGCAAGGAGTATTGCAGGCCGTAAAACAGCCGAGGAGAAAAGCGGCGCCCATGCAGGCGGAGTGCAGGAAGTGGAAGCATTATTCCAGCAGACTGGAATTATACTTGCCCCTACTCTTGAAGATCTCTTTGATGTCGCTCTTGTTTTATCGTACCAGCCTTTGCCTAGAGGCAACAAGGTAAGCATTATTGCAAACTCTGCAGGTATGGCTACGCTTTTTGCAGATGCATGCGAGATGAACGATTTAAAAATAGACGGGCCGGGTGTTGTAAATCTTGGAGCTTTCACTTCTCCTGAAATGTACGAGTTCACGGTTACGGATGCGCTTCTTAACGAGAACGTCGATTCGCTTTTGGTAGGCTTTGCCTGCGTGGGCAACTGCAGCGCAGAGACAATTGCAGAAGCAATCAAGCGGGGCGTAATTTCTGTTGAGGAAAAAACCGGAATTGAAAAGCCGGTACTGCTCTGCCTTATGGGAGCCACGGGCACTATATCGGTTTTTAACGGAGTGAAGAATAAAAATAATAAAAGGAAATTCCCTTCCTTCCGGTTCCCGGAGCTTGCCGTTAACGCTTTAAGCAGAATAGTAAGGTACGTGGAATTTAAAAAGCAGCCTCTGGGCAAGCTTATCTGGTACGAAGATGTAAAGGCGAACGATGCCAGGCAGCTTGTGCAGGAAATCCTTTCCCGCTCAGATTCAGCCCGGCAAATTGTGGAATTAAACATCGAATCTTCGAAGCGGCTTTTAAACTGCTTCGGGATTTTAACATCGGGCAGCGTAACAAAAACATTGCAAACTATCGGCATTCAGGTTAGGCCCGATCCGCTGTTTGGACCTCTGATTGAAATTAAAATATTGGAGTCTCAAACCATCCTCCGGATTACTCCTTTAACCGATAGGGATATTGAAGAGACTATACAGGAGATGGGTATTGAAAGGCATAAAGGTGTTTGCCAGATTCTAGGCAGGCTTTCCCAGATGATAGAGGAGATACCGTGGCTTTGGTCCTTAAAAGCGGAGTTAACTCCCGGGGATAGCCCGTCATTGAGTGAAGATATTTTAATTGAAATAAAATCCGGCGGTGCTGAAAGGCCAAGTTACTGATTGTTAAAAATTTTCAAAAAGAATTAAGAGGATTTTATGTTAATACGCGAAGTAATGAAATCCGATCCGGTTTGGATTAGTCCTTCAATCAAATTATCCGACGCATATAAGCTAATGATAGAAAAAAGTATCCGGCATATACCGGTTGTTGATAACGAGAAGCTTGCAGGTGTAGTAACGGATAGAGATCTACGGCTGGCAACAAGCACGCTTTCGGAACATCCGTTCGACCCGGAAGCTGCTGTGGGTGAAGTAATGAGTCATCCTGTAAAGACTGCTCATCCGAATGACCCGGTTGAATTAGCTACACAGACTATGAGAGAATTAAAGATAGGCTGCCTTCCGGTTATTGAGGACATGAAGCTGGTAGGCATTGTTACCGTTACTGATTTGCTGGATGCATTGCTGCTGCTTACGGGAATTCATCAGCCTTCCGGTAGGCTGGATATAAGATTACCGAACCGTCCGGGCGAGCTGGCAAGATTAGCCGCTCTACTGGCAGAAAGAAAAATAAATATTCATTCCATACTTTCTTACCCCGAGTCGGATAATAAAATGCGGCTTGTTCTAAGGGTAGGCTCAATAGAAATTAAATCTATTGCCCAAGCTTTGTGCAACGCCGGTTTCCAAGTAATATGGCCGATTCATATAGCATGTGTAAAATAATTTATCATCCGGGATACTGCAAATACGATCTTGGACCCGGGCATCCGTTTGATCCGAGACGCGTGGAGATGGTGCTCGATCTGCTGAAGGAGTACGGTTATTTAAAAGAGCCGATTAAGCCGGACATAGTGCAGCCTAATGATCTGCTTTCAATACACGATCAAACATATATTAACGTTGTTGAAGCCGCAAGCCGCGGTGAAAAAATTTTAAATATAGAAGATTACGGGCTAGGAACGATTGACAACCCGGTTTCTTTAGGCATGGCAGTAGGCGCGCGTTACCAGGCCGGGGGCACCTTGCTGGGCGCCCGTCTTTTAATTGAAAAGAAAGCGGAAAAGGTTTTACAGCTTGGCGGCGGTTTCCATCATGCCAGAAGAAGAATGGCGGAAGGGTTTTGTATTTACAACGACGTTGCTCTGGCCATTAAAGAAATGACAAACGCCGGATGGCATGTCGCTTATCTGGATATGGATGTGCATCACGGAGACGGTGTGCAGGAAATATTTTATGATGCTGAAAACGTAATGACAATCTCAATCCACGAATCGGGAGAATATTTATTCCCGGGCACCGGCTGGCTTAACGAGCTGGGTAAAGGGATGGGCAGATCATTAAAGCTTAACCTGCCTCTTGAGCCTTTTACAGAAGGCGAGTCGTATATTGAAGTGCTCGACGGGATTCTGCCGAAGGCTTTATCGTGGTTTAAGCCAGATGCTATTGTTGTACAGGCAGGCGCCGATGCGCATTTCTCCGATCCTTTAGCCGACTTGCTGCTTACAACTCAAGACTTCGAAAAGTATTTCCGCAGAATAATCAGACTAACGGATGAGTATTGCCGAGGTAAGGCGTTGTTTACATTAGGCGGCGGATATTCATTAACCGCAGCTCCTAGAATATGGACAATTCTTTACATGGTTCTATTAAACATCGATATTCCCGCCGAGCTTCCTTTAAGCTGGAAGGAGCGCTGGGAGAAAAAAATAGGCAAGCAGCTCCCAGATTTTCTCCACGATGTTTATCCCGCTTTCGATCCGGTCCAAAGAAAAGAAGAGATAAGCCGGAATAACAGAGAGCTTGTTCACCGGCTGCTGGATGCGGTAATTGCCGATTGGCTTTGATATTTAACTGCGTATTGGGCGACAATACCTTTCTGAAAAAAGTTTAAAGAAATTTTTACCTTTTAAAAAATGTTACGTATTAAAATATTTTTAACTAAATTGTTCCTGCTTTAATAATAGCTCTAAAAATAATTGAAGATGAAATTTTACTCTATACTTCTTTCGCTTTGCATTGCTGCCGTATTTGCTTTAATAGGCTGTAAAGGCAAACAAAGCGAAATACAGCGAACCGATAGTAAGCCGGACTCCACAGTTACTATCATTGATAAAATAAAACCCGATACGTTAAAAATGCCCCCGGTTAAGAATAGTGTTAAGCTGGTTGTTAAAAATAAAACGGGAAAATCTTTGTGGCTTACAAATGCCGCAGGCACATTTAACAAGAAGATAATGAAACTGGGAGATGAAGACAGCGTTTATTCATCGGTACATTCTCCAAACGGAAAGTATTTGGCGTTTGTTGTTTACAATACTGCAGGGCATAGCCCTCTTACAACTTCGCACGTATGGATTGCCGGTACCGACGGTGAGAGTTTAAGTGAAGTTGTGCTTCCTTCACCCGGTGAAAGATTTTCAACTTATAATCCGAAGTGGAAAAATGATGATTTGTTAATCGTAACCGGCGTAACATTAACCCGCATGGAAGGTCAAAAGTATTTATTTAATATTAATTCCAAAAAAATTGAAGTTCTAGGATCAAAATAGAAACGAGAAATTATGATGAAAAGACTGCTAAAGCTGTTAACGGTAATGATCATTTTAATTTTAAATAACGCTGCCTCGGCACAAATATACCCGGGCGCTATTTCGCCGGACTCGTTGGTGGGAAATGTATATGGCAGTGTAAAAGACTCATCAACAGGCAAGCCGATTAAAGATGCTGAAATTTTTCTTTTTACTCAATCGCTTGAAAAAAGCTCAGCCGTCAATACAATTCTTACAAATAAAGGCAGATATAAACTACCAGATATAAACCTGGCAGTTAAGCACGCAGTTTCAAATTACAGCGGGGAATTTTTAATTAACTCTGTTAAAACTCCGTCTCCTTACAAGCCTTACACAATATTGGTTAAGGCTTCAGGCTACAATGATTTTATAATTAACCTGGTGCCGGTGCTGCCGGGTGCCGTAATGTCGCTTCAGATAAATTGTTCGCTTTCGAAGTACAGCGGCCAAGCTTTGTACTATGATGGAAATGAAAAGAATGGACCGTTCATCTACAGAGATGAACTAATCGCTAAGGAATACGGCAGTAAGGTTCCCGTAAAATCCAAGTATAAGAAAACCGAAGACCTGCAGTATTCAATTTACGCAACAAGGGAAGGTTTGGTTGGCTATAGCTGCGCTAACGGACATATAATTGTTTCTCACGATCACTTTGTTGCGCTGCCTTCGTTCCTTGTTCTAAACAAGAACGACAAGACATATGACTTCCAGGTGAAGGTGACTTACGGTAACAAGTCTGTGATTGCACCCGTATGGGATGTTGGCCCGTGGAATGTTAAAGACGATTATTGGAATCCTGACAGCCTGCGTCAAATATATGCAACGCTGCACCACGGAGGAAAGCCCGGCCTTGGCGAGGGGGTTCCAGAGTCCCAGGCTGCCTACTATTCCAATTACAACCAGGATTGGAGCGGAGACTTTAACGGAAGCGGTAGTGATTATTACAAGGTTAAGCTTCCCGCAGGAATTGATTTGGCCGACGGTACGTTTTGGGACGATTTGAATTTGCCGGACAACGGCTGGGTGCAGGTAAATTACTTGTGGAGACCGGGCGTTAGCTTAGGTGATACCGTAAAGGCCTTAAGCCTGGCTCCCGTTGAAGTAACTCCCGGCGGAGCTAGCGCCGGCCAGGAACAGGCGGGAAGTACCGGTGTAATTGTTGACGGACCTAAAGCCGGATATTACTCGGGTACATATTATATCTGGTGGAAGATTTACTGGAGCGACGGCTTAAGCGGCTGGACGTTTGAGAAAGTTCTGCAGAGAATAAAATCTAATTATGTTAACATAGCCTTTAACACTGAGCCGGCCGGACTGGCTGTAACTATTGACGGTAATTCATACACTACTCCATATACATACTCAACTGCAGCAGATTCTGCTCATACAATTTCTGCAGCGGCTCAAGCTACGGGAAATACAAGATACAACTGGAGCACCTGGAGCGATATGGGACAAAATCCTCACAAGATTTTTCCGTATACGGATAAAACCTATACCGCATATTTTTCAATCCAGTACCAATTAAAGTTAATTTCTAATCCGCCGAGTGGAGGATATTTCAGCTCATTGGCGGTGATCTGGCTTAATCCCGGCGAAACTTTCTCAATTGCAGCAGTAGCAAACGACGGCTATAATTTTACGGGATGGACGGGAGATACTACAAGCTCAAACAGTACTATAACTGTAAAAGTGTGGAAGCCGATGCAGCTTACCGCAAATTTTAGCCCGGCTACTGCAGTAAGCGGCAGCGGAAACGGACTTCCTAAGAATTATTACCTTTATCAGAATTATCCGAATCCGTTTAATCCTAGCACAATAATATATTATCAAATCCCTTCAAGCAGCATGGTAACGCTGACGGTATACGATATTCTCGGAAGGAAAGTGGAAGCTCTCGTAAACGAAATGGAGCCGGCAGGGAAATATTCAGTTAATTTCGATGCGAGTAAATTTACGAGCGGTGTATATTTTTACCGGCTTAGAGCGGGCAATTATTTGGAAAATAAAAAGATGATTCTGTCAAAATAAATTTTGTAATTAAGGAAGTATCCGCTTATTTAAGAACATTTGCTGTTGGTATCTTGAGGTTAGTTACTGAAATAAATTTTATGTGAGTAGGGTTTATTTTACCGCTAATGAGTGCTTAACCGGACTGAAGAATTCATTCAGCGATTGTATAATGTTCTCGGCAAGGAATTCGAACTGCCCGCTAAAAGTGCAAATATGCGGGTCGCCCGGACAGATTTGACCGCAGTAGTTCTTTTGCGGCTGAATAATTTTATGCGGATTGCCTAACGGACCCCAAAGTTTGGGAGAACATGCCGTTAAATTGCAGAACATTGAAATTGTTTTAACTCCAAGTGCAGCGGCTATATGCATGGGCCCCGTGCTTGAGGATATTAGGCAATCCAAGGAGGCAAAGTTTATAATCGAGTTGCGCAGGCTGGAAGAAATATTAGGGTACTCCACGCCTTCCAAATTTTTAAGCTTCGGAGGAATATTATTATCTGTTATGACAATCTTATAATTTTTATTCCTCCTTAATTTGTTTATTAAGTTTAAATAGTCGCTGCCTATTAAGTTAGGCGCCGAGTTGCCGCTTGAAATGTTTAGCCCGATAACATGTTTACTTCCTGCCGACCACCCCAGCTTTATCTTTTCAACATCGTCTTTTTCAGCATCCGATAAATGAATCTCGGTCGAAATATCTTTAGCATTTATTCCTATTTTTCTTGCCTGATCCATTGAATAATCGGCTTCATGACGCAGCGGATTGTATTTATGCCTGTCCACGCTTTTTACAAAAGTTATAAACTGAAAGAATTTCTTCCCGACTCCTATCCTGTACCTTATGCCCGAGAAGAAAAGAAGGTAATTAATTTTTTTGGTAGGCAGCAGCATAAAAGCGTGGGTAAATTTATATCTGCGTATTTTTTTTACGCTTCTGAAAAATTCCTTTATCCCTTCCCATTCCAGGTCTTCTATTGGAATTATTTCGTCGACGTATGGATTGTTAATAAAAATATCTTTCGAGTAGTTTTTTACAAGAACCGCAACAAAAGCATCCGGCCATTTCTTTTTTACCTCTCTCGGAATAGGAGTACTTACAATAACGTCTCCTATTCTGTCCTGGCGGACTATTAAAATTCTTTTCTGTATCATCAATCCAATACAATCATCAAAACTTTTTATTAGACTTAATTATTGAATTCCTGGTTTAAAGAAATTGAAAAATAATTGTGCAAGTGATGTTTAAAATTTTTATCTTAGAAAAGATTTTTCCGATGAATTGTTATAACCGGGGTTATTAAACGGGTGAATATGGTCTTATTATTTGTTCAAAGCCAGTGTGAAATTAATTTGTCTGCACTTAAAGTTGCCGGACAGTTTTCCGGAGGATTCTTTTCCGGGATATTGGGCGCCGCTGTGGTAAATTTTCACCCGGTAACCGCAGGTCTCGGATGGATATTGGGCTCTTCTGCCGGCGTTTATTTAATCGGAAATTTTAGCGGCGGTAAAGGCAACTACTGGTGGACGGTTATTTCCGGCGCAGCGCCTTTGATTTTTTTTATTATTCCGTTAGATCAAACTAATGATAGCTTTTCAACAGGCGCGGTTGTTTTGGGTGCTGCAGTAATAACTCTCGTTACCGAGATAGCCGGTTATTATTTAACCAAGCCTTTTGAAAGACAAAATGAAAATTTCGGCATGGAAAATTTATTTTTGCCAATCAAGCAGAATGAATCTGGATATAACTTAAGACACGGCTGCCCGGCCGATGTATCGTTAAACTTACTTCATATAAATTTTTAATAACAATAAAAGAGGGATGGACATGAAAGCAGTTATTATTTTATTCTTAAGTTACTGCATTGCTCTGCAAGCCCAGTTGAAACAGATAAGCGTTCCATACACAAGGTACATACTACCGAACGGATTAAACGTAATCCTTCATGAAGATCATACAACACCGACGCTAACGGTTAATATGTGGTACCACGTAGGTTCCGGATATGAGAAAGCGGGACGCACCGGCTTTGCACATTTATTCGAGCACTTAATGTTTATGGGCTCGGGCCATGTGCCGCAGGGGCAATTCGATAAATTACTTGAAGCCGCCGGAGGTGATAATAATGGTTCAACAAATACGGATAGGACAAATTATTTTGAGGATGTTCCCTCCAATGCTCTTGAACTTGCGCTTTACCTGGATTCCGATAGAATGGGATTTTTACTGGGTGCCATGTCGCCTAAAAGTGTAGATGCACAAAGAGACGTTGTTAAAAACGAAAGAAGGCAGAGCTACGAAAACCGTCCTTACGGACTTGCGTGGGAAAATATCTACAAAAATTTATATCCCGAAGGTCATCCTTACAACTGGACAACTATTGGTTCAATGACCGACCTGAGTGCAGCATCTTATGAAGATGTAGTAGATTTTTTTAAAACATATTATACTCCCAACAACGCAAGCCTTTGCATTGCCGGTGATATAAATCCTGAAAAGACGCTTGAGCTGGTAAAGAAATGGTACGGCGGAATTCCGGCAGGTAAACCCGCACCGCCTATCGAGCCCCCGGCTGCAAAACTTACTAAGGAAAAAGTAATAGTTCTGGAAGATAAAGTTCAGCTGCCGCGTTTGTATATGGCGTGGATTACCCCGGCGAGATTTGCCCCCGGGGATGCAGAAATGGATGTGCTTTCAAATATTTTTTCCAATGGAAAAAATTCAAGGCTCTATAAACGGCTGGTTTATGATCTGCAGATTGCGCAGGACGTGAATGCATTTCAAAACTCGAATAAGCTTTCTTCCGAGTTTATGATAATTGCAACTGCCAGAGCCGGGCATAACCTTGAGGAAATTAAAAAAATAATTCAAGAGGAAATCGATAAGATTAAAAGTCAGCCGCCGTCGGATAGGGAAGTACAGCAGGCTGTTAATCAATTTGAAGCAGGCTATCTTGATGCTATGGAAAGATGCGGCAGCTTTGGAGGGAAAGCCGACCTGCTGAACTCCTATTATTATTATACAGGCAATCCGGATTATTTTAACGAGGATATTTCGAGATATAAAGAATTAAGCCCGGGGGATATCCGTGCAATGGCTCAAACATATTTGCCGGACAACGGCCGGGTGGTTCTAAGCATCGTTCCGAAAGGCAAGCTGAATCTTGCAGTTAATCCTAAAGAGGAGGGTAAATAAAATGAAACGAGAAATAATATTTTTAAGCGCAGTAATCTTAACTTTCATTCTTGCCGGCAGGATAAATTCTCAGGTAGTTAATAGAAATCAGCCGCCATTGCTGCCTCCGCCGTCGGCACTAAACCTTCCGGCAATTCAGCAGTTTGTGCTTTCTAACGGACTGAAAGTATATTTGATGGAAAAGCATGAAGTGCCGGTTGTTCAACTAAACGTTGTTGTAAAAGCAGGAATTGCTGATGACCCGGCCGGGAAAGACGGTGCTGCAAGCATGACTGCGGCAATGCTTACCGAAGGTGCAGCCGGTAAGAGCTCGCTGGAAATAGCCGATGCGATAGATTTTCTGGGCGCACGAATTTACGCCGGCCCCGGCTATAATTATACGGATATTGCACTGCATACTCCTCTTTCCAAATTTAATGATGCGCTTCGCCTGCTTGCCGATATTGTGCTTCGTCCGGATTTTCCCGCTAACGAGCTTAACAGGAAAAAGAAGGAAAGACTGACTAACATAATGCAATGGCACGACCAGCCTACGGCTATTGCCGGCATTGCCTTTAACAAACTTCTCTTCGGCAGCAATTACGCTTACGGAAAACCGGCAATAGGCAGTGAAGAAACAATTAAAGGATTTATTCCTTCAGATTTGAAAAATTTTTACGATAAGTATTTCAATTCGACTAATTCATTCATCGTGGCTGTTGGAGATATTGATAAGGACAATTTGAAGAAAGATCTGGAAAGGGAATTCGGCGGATGGAAAACGGGAGAGGCTAATAACAATAAACTGCATGACGCACCACAAGTAGAGAAAACAACTGTATACCTAATTGATAAGCCGGCCGCTCCTCAGTCAGTAATATACATCGGGCGGATCGGCCTTCCGAGAATAACTCCGGATTATAATGCAGTCTACGTAATGAACACAATTCTGGGAGGTTCATTTTCATCAAGGATTAACCAGAACCTAAGAGAGAAGAACGGATTTACTTACGGTGCTTCATCTAATTTTAGCTTTAGAGTAGCCGCCGGTGCTTTTACTGCTTCTTCTTCGGTTCAGTCCGAAGTAACGGATAAAGCACTATCGGAGTTCTTTAAAGAATTAAACGGCATCAGGGAACCTGTTTCTGCTGATGAATTAGAGCGTGCTAAAAATTATGTCGCGTTGGGATATCCGGGAAATTTTCAGACGGTAAGAAATATTGCGGCACAGCTTGAAGAAAAAATCGAGTTTAATTTGTCGGATGATTATTTCAATAAATATATTTCGAATATTCTATCCGTTTCCAATCAGGAGATTAATACAGCGGCTCAAAAATATATCGAGCCGGGTAAGATGATAGTCGTAGTCGTCGGCGATAAAAATAAAATTGAAGACGGTATAAAGAAGTTGAATCTAGGTGAATTAAAAAACTTGTCGATTGAGGATGTCCTCGGCAAAATTCCCCAAATAGACTGATAGTTAAAGCTTAGCGGCTTATAAGAATTCATTCTGTGCATGTAATTATCGGATTCATGGTAAAGCATTATTAAAGCTTTACCATGTGTCCGGATGGAACTTTTATTAAGCGAAAAAATTCTTAACACAAATTTTAATTTGCTTTAAATTTTATCAAAAGGACTTTTAAAAAGTTTACTGCCTTTTATAACAAGTTCATGTTGTCATCATTTCAATTATTCCGAAAGAATTCTTGCAAAAATATATTCGTTTCTCTATATTTACACGCTCAAAAATGAAAGTTTAATGCAGATTTGACTTATTTCCGAGTAGTCAGGAAGTGAAATTTGCATTTTGATCTTTGATAAAAGCTGAATGAATTTTGCCGGGGTGGCGGAATTGGTAGACGCACAGGACTTAAAATCCTGTGGGAATTTATTCCCGTGCCGGTTCGAGTCCGGCCCTCGGTACTAGAATCAATTAAAAATGAAAAATTCAAAATTAAAAATTATAAAGAGCAAAAAGTTTTTGAATTTTGAATTTTTCATTTTTAATTGATTTCCCTGGGCTCTTAGCTCAGTTGGTTAGAGCGTCTGCTTGACGTGCAGAAGGTCAAAGGTTCGAATCCTTTAGAGCCCACAGAAATTTACGCTATAAGCATTTGATCGGACGTAGTTCCGATTTTTTTTATTAGGCAAAATAATATGGATAAAATTAAAATAACTTTCCCGGACGGCAATGTAAAAGAATTTGAGCAGGGAATTTCTGCCTTCAAAATTGCCGAATCAATTTCTCCCCGCCTTGTGGAAGAAACTCTTGCGGTTGAATTGAACGGGACGATAAAAGATTTATACGCGCCGATAAACAGTGACGCCTCAATTCGCTTTTTAACTTTTGACGACGATAAAGGTAAAGAAGTTTACTGGCATTCCACGTCTCACTTGATGGCTCATGCAATCCAGGATATTTATCCGGAGGCTAAGTTCGGTGTAGGCCCCGCAATTGAAAACGGCTTTTATTACGATATCGATATCAATTCCAAGCTGACCGAAGAAGATTTAAAAGCTATTGAAAATAAAATGCAGGAATTATCCAAGGCCAATAATTCTTTCTTAAGACAGGACCTATCAAAAAAAGAAGCAGTTAACTTTTTCGAAAATAAAGGCGACCAATATAAGCTTGAGATCCTTTCCGAGATTGATGAAAATTCGGTCGGGATAAGTCTGTATAAGGAAGGTACGTTTACCGATCTTTGCCGCGGCCCTCACCTGCCTTCTACTGGAAAAATAAAATATGTTAAGCTTCTAAATATATCCGGTTCATACTGGAAAGGCGACGAACACAACAAGCAGCTTCAACGGATATACGGTGTTTCGTTCCCTAAAAAGAAAATGCTCGAAGAATATCTTACCAGACTTGAAGAAGCTAAAAAACGCGACCATAGAAAGCTAGGCAAAGAATTGGAGCTTTTCTTAATTACGCAGAGCGTGGGCAGCGGGCTGCCTATTTGGCTACCCAAGGGAACCATTCTTAGAGAAACTCTTGAAAACTACCTGCGCGAAGAGCAAAGGAAGCGCGGTTATCAGCCGGTTATTACTCCTCATATCGGCAATATAAATCTTTATAGGACCAGCGGTCATTATCCCTACTATAAAGACAGCCAGTTTCCACCGCTTCAGCTTGAGGATGGTAAGGAGGAATATCTGCTTAAGCCGATGAACTGCCCGCATCATTTCCAGATTTATCTTTCGAAGCCGAGAAGCTACCGCGACCTGCCGATTAGATACGCCGAGTTTGGAACCGTTTACCGGTACGAGCAGTCGGGAGAATTGAACGGGCTTACTAGGGTTAGATGCTTTTCTGTAGACGACTCGCATATGTTCGTAAGAGACGATCAGCTGAAAGACGAAGTTTGTAATGTAATTGAATTGATCCAGGTTGTCTTCAACCAGATGGGCTTTAAGGAGTTTACCACACAGCTTTCGTTTAGAGATGACAACGCTGATAAGTACGGCGGCGATGTAGCGCTCTGGGAAAAAGCTCAAAGGGAAATTAGAGAAGCCGCAGATAAGATGCATTTAACATATTATGTTGCAGAAGGCGAAGCGGCATTTTACGGTCCGAAGATCGACTTTATGGTTAAGGATGCACTTGGCAGAAAGTGGCAGTTGGGAACTGTTCAAATAGACTATATTAGTCCGGAGAGGTTTAACCTGGAGTATACCGGCAGCGACGGCCAGAAGCACAGGCCGGTTGTTATTCACCGGGCGCCATTCGGCTCGCTGGAAAGATTCATCGGAGTTTTAATTGAGCATTATGCCGGTGAATTTCCCCTGTGGTTAGCCCCGGTGCAGGCGGCTATAGTACCTGTCTCTCAAAACTTTTTCGAATATGGAAAGAAAGTATTTGAAGAATTCAAGCAGAGAGGCGTTAGAGTAGAATTTGACGACCGGAATGAAAAGGTAGGATATAAAATTAGGGATTGGGAGACAAAAAAGGTTCCGTATATGGTAATTGTAGGTGAAAAAGAGCAGGATGCGGGTAATATTTCTGTAAGAAAACACAAAAAAGGTGATTTAGGTTCTTTGTCTTTATCCGAATTTATTGATAATATTAAAGAAGAAATTAATAAAAAATTGGCAACAACAAACTAGTGAGGTAATCAATCGCTCAAAAAGACAGTGTGAGAGTCAACGAAGAAATCAAAGCCCCTAAAATAAGAGTAATTGATGTTGACGGAACCCAGCTTGGGGTTTATACAGTAAGGGATGCATTAAAAATAGCTGCGGAAAGAGGCCAGGATTTAATTGAAATTGCACCGCAGGCAAATCCTCCCGTCTGTAAAATTATTGATTTCGGAAAATTTAAATATGAACAGCAGAAGCGGGAAAAAATTCAGAGGAAGAACCAGCAGGTTTCCCTGCTTAAGGAAATCAGGCTTCATCCGAATACCGATATACATGATTTTGAATTTAAGGCCAAGCACGCACTAAACTTTCTCGAAGAAGGAAACAAAGTGAAGGTTGTTGTTATGTTTAAAGGCAGAGAGATGGCCTATACCGAACAGGGCGAAGATTTGTTGAACAAGTTTGTTGAGAAGGTTCAAGACATAGCCAAGATTGAATCTCCGATAAAGATGGAAGGCAAGAACATGAACGTTATATTGGTGCCTTCTAAAATAAAAAGTAAAAAGAATAATTAACTAGGATGGTTTTATGCCGAAAATGAAAAGCAACAGCGGAGCTGGAAAAACTTTTAGGAAAACAGCCTCCGGTCAATTTAAAAGAAAAAAAGCTTATAAGAGCCATATTCTTTCATCTAAGACCACGAAGAGAAAAAGAAAATTAAGACGCGCTACACTGGTTTCGGCTTCCGAAACTAAACGCGTTAGAACAATGCTTCAATAAGAAATCGATAAAGGATAAATACAATGCCACGTTCAAAAAATAAAGTTGCTTCGCATAGAAGAAGAAAAAATATACTTAACCAAGCTAAAGGATATTGGGGTGCCAGAAGTAAGGTATATACTGTTGCCAAGAATCATGTAGAAAAAGGCCTGGTGCATGCTTACAGGGATAGAAAGCTGAAAAAGAGGACGTTTAGACAGTTGTGGATAGTTAGGATTAATGCTGCTGCCAGAGCAAACGGCACCACATACTCCAGATTGATAAATGCTTTGGATAAGAAAGGTGTAAACATAAACAGGAAAATTCTCGCAAGTCTAGCTTTAGAAAACCCCAAGGCATTTACCGAGATAGTTAACTTTTCTGCTAATTAATTTTTTACCCTCCGGAAATAGTTATATCGTTTTCCGGGGGGTATTATTTTAAAATTTTTAATCTCTACTGCTATGTCGGAAGTTAATATTGATAATGTTAAAGCCGGATTTGAAAAAGACATCTTGACGGTGAAAGACCTTAGACAAATCGAGGATATAAGGATCAAGTATTTAAGCCGCAACGGCTTGCTTGCCAAACTTTTTGACGAGCTGAAAAACGCCTCCCCCGATGAAAAACCGATGCTGGGCAAATCGTTAAATTCTTTAAGGAACGAAATAACCGAAAAGTTCGTCTCATTAAAATCCGGTATTGAGTCTGCATCGCAAAAACTCGCGTCAAAAATAGACCTCTCTTTGCCCGGAGTAGAAAGAACCATCGGCAGCAAACATCTACTTACACAAACCCTCGACGAAATAAAAACCATATTTAAGGGATTAGGATTCTCTGTATTCGAAGGCCCAGAGCTCGAATCGGATTACAACAATTTTGAGGCGTTGAATTTCCCTTTCGATCATCCCGCTAGAGATATGCAGGATACGTATTTTATTAATAAGGACTTTCTGTTAAGGACTCACACTTCCCCGGTTCAAATTAGGGTAATGACCGAACAGAAGCCGCCGGTTAGGGTAATTATGCCGGGGCGCGTATACAGGAACGAAGCGGTTAGTTCCAGAAGCTACTGCATGTTCCACCAGGTGGAAGGACTTTACGTTGATACCGATGTTACGTTTGCCGAGCTGAAGGGAACTCTAGTTTCGTTCGCAAGGCTTTTTTACGGCGATGATTTTAAGTACAGGTTCCGCCCAAGCTTTTTCCCTTTTACGGAACCTAGCGCCGAAATGGATATTACATGCTTCTTATGCCATGGTGAAGGATGCAAAGTTTGCAAGCAGACCGGCTGGCTGGAAATTCTTGGCTGCGGTATGGTAGACCCGAATGTTTTTAAATATGTTAATTACGATCCGGAAAAATATACCGGCTACGCATTCGGTATGGGAATAGAAAGAACTGCCATGCTTAAATACGGAATTGACGACATAAGAGTATTTTTTGATAACGACCTTAGATTCCTAAAACAGTTTTGATCAGGAGATTTTGAATTGAAAGTTTCGTTAAACTGGCTGAAAGATTACGTCGACTTAAAGAATATTAAGACGAAAGATATTGTAGAGCAATTAACAATGTCCGGCCTCGAAGTTGAAGAATTCACGGATGAGAACGAGGTTTATAAAGATTTTATTATTGGATTTGTTAAAGAGAAAAACAAGCATCCGAATGCCGATAAGCTGTCTGTCTGCACTGTTTCAACAGGGAAGGAAGAGCTTCAGGTTATTTGCGGCGCGCCTAACGTTGAAGCCGGACAAAAGGTTGTATTCGCACCTATCGGCTCGGTAATTCCGAAGGGGAATTTTAAAATCGGGAAAGCGAAGATAAGAGGCGTTGAATCCTCAGGGATGATTTGTTCCGAAGACGAGCTTGAGCTTAGCGATGACCATACAGGGATTATGGTGCTGGATAAAGATTTAACTGCCGGCCAATCAATTACCGGGGCTCTATTGCTTAACGATGTAATAATGGAAATTGCCATTACTCCCAACCGGTCGGATGCGCTTTCTCATTTGGGTGTTGCCAGAGACCTAGCTGCCATGTTCAATGCCGAATTAAATCTTCCTGCAATAAATCTCTCCGAATCATCTAAAAAGATAAAGGACTTTGCTTCAATTGAGGTAAAGGATACCGAAAACTGTCCGAGGTACTCTGCAAAGGTAGTTCTGAACGTGGAAGTTAAAGAATCTCCGGAATGGCTAAAGAAGAAATTAACCAAGATCGGTCTGCGCCCGATAAATAATATTGTTGACGTAACAAACTTTGTAATGTACGAGACGGGGCAGCCTTTACACGCTTTTGACCTTGATAACCTGGGCGGCAATAAAATTATTGTTAAGAGCACCGAGGAAGTTTCATCTTTTACCACATTGGATTCAAAGGAAAGAAAGCTGCAGCCCGGAACGCTGATGATTTGCGACGGCGAAAAGCCTGTAGCTGTTGCCGGAGTAATGGGCGGCGAGAATTCCGAAATTACCAACTCGACAAAGAATATTTTAATTGAAAGCGCTCACTTTAATCCTTCGAGCATAAGAAGGACTGCAAGAAGCCTCGGATTAAGTACGGAAGCCTCGTATCGATTTGAAAGATGGGTAGACCCCAACGGAACTCTTTACTCCGCTGAGCGGGCAGCACAGCTGATTGCCGAGTTGAGCGGCGGTATTATTGCTTCAGGCTCGATTGATGTTTACCCGGATACGGTAAAGCAGAAAGAAGTGCCGCTGCGATTTGCAAGAGTGAAAAAGCTGCTGGGCTACGAAATACCAGATGAAAAAATGGTTGAGATACTTAAAAGACTCGGGCTGCAGGTTATATTCGAGTCGGATAAGGAAATTAGATTTTCTGTTCCCACATTCCGGCCTGACCTTGAAAGAGAGGTCGACTTGATTGAAGAGATTGCCAGGATTTACGGGTATAACAACATACCCACAATTTCGAAAATTTCCATTTCACTCGGCGGGAGAATTGATCATTCGGAATTTGCAGATAGGATTAGGCAGTACGCAACCGGGCTTGGATTTTATGAGATGATTAATAATCCTTTGCAGAGCGAAAAAGCTGCGGGACTGATTGGAGAAAAGATCGCTCTGCTTAATCCTCAAAGTCTGGATATGGCATATCTCAGGACTTCATTAATTCCCGGCGCATTGCTTACTGTTGCTAAAAATATAAATGCCGGCGAAAAGAATGTGGCCCTTTTTGAAATTGGAAACGTTTTTAACAGCAGAGCGGGGAGCTCCGAGATAAGGAGTTTCGAAGATTTTACGGAAAATCAGAACTTGATTTTCCTGCTGACCGGTAAGAAAACAGAAAAAACCTGGCTGAGTGATGAAAAATTTGTCGATTTTTACGATTTGAAAGGCGCAATAAATAGTATACTTTTTAAAATTTCGCTTGACAATGTTTTAAATGATTCATATTATCACGGTGAAAATACTATATTCGATTTCAGTTTCGACAAAAAAGTGGAAAACACGGTAGTTGGTAGCGGCGGTAAAATAAAAAAAGAAGTTCTTAAGCAGTTCGATATACAGCAGGATGTTTATTGTTTTGAATTTAATCTTGATTCGCTGAAAAGTATTAAGACCGCAGCTAAGAAGTATGCCGAGCCTTTAAAGTTTCCTAAATCGATAAGAGATTTTGCTTTTGTATTTGATAAAGAAGTCGAATACGGAGAAGTTCAAAGGTTTATAAAGAAATCGGGCTACGGCCTGTTAAAAGAAGTTTCTTTGTTCGATCTTTTTGAAAGTGAAGCGCTGGGTGAAAACAAGAAGAGTATGGCATTTACACTCGAGTATTATTCGCCGGACAGAACATTGACCGAGGAAGAAGTAGAGAAAGATTTTTTAAATTTAATTGAAGCAGTAAGTAAAAAATTTAACGCAAAGCTAAGAGGTAAGTAATTGGCCGAATTGTCTAAACAAGAAATATTGTTGAACGATTTGGGAACAATTGAAACACAAATTTCGATTTTAGTTCATAAGGACCAGGAACTGCAGACTTCCAACAGTGAACTGGCAAAATTAGTGGAAACCTTGAGAAAAGAAAATATGAATTTAATTCATAGAATAGAGGAACTGGAGAGCAAAGACAAGGCAGCACCAGAGAGTGCTGAGTCGAATTTATTTAATTCATTAAATCAAAAGGAGAGGGAAAACTTAAAAGTTAGGTTACAAGGTTTGATATCAAAAATAGATAATCATTTATCTGCCGAAAGACAGATATAAGTTCTTAGAATTATTGTATGTTTGATGGAAAAGAGATATGACCGATAAAAAGAAGCTGAAAATTAAAATATTTGATAAAGAATATTCTTTACTGGTTGAAAACGAAGAGATAGCCAAAGAGCTGGCTATTTATGTGAATAAAGTAATGGTAGAAACAAAGGACGAGCTTCCCGATCAACCTGCGCAAACTATTGCGATTATTGCATGCTTGAATATTGCCTATGATTTATTTTTGGAAAAAAATAAGAATAGGGAATTCTTAATCCAAGCTACCGATAAGGTAAAAAAAATTAAGCTTCTTATCAATGAATCGATTATGTCTGTCCCATCTTAATATTTTATATACCGCGCTGTCAGTCCATAATAAAATGAAAAACTAACCTTCATAGAATAGGGAGTTTGACTTACGGCGTCTATTACAGGCCTCATCCCGAATGCTTTCGGGAATCCGACCTACCTGCCGGCAGGCAGGCTTATCGGAACAGAGGAAGTAAAAAGCGTTCGGGCAGATTCCCACACTGAATCAATAGGGTTTTTCCCCTTATTATTCAGTGACTGACAGATGCGGTTATATATTTAACTGATGTTATGCAACCATGAAGAACTTGGAGTAATGGATCGATGCAATAAGCTGTGTTTCCGTTTTCCGGCATTCCATTATTCCCAGGGGTTGTTTTGCGTAGGGCAAATTATTATTCCACATTGGAGGCAAAATGGATGTGATTTTGTTAATACCCATGGTTATTGTCCTCGTAGTATTATTCTTCTATTTAGGCTGGCTATTCAATTCCAGGATTGGCAAGAAAAGCCTGGTATCAGCCGAAGAAAGAGCAAAGCATATTCTGGCAGAAGCTCAAAAGGAAGCAAATAATATTAAGAGAGAAAAATTACTTGAGGTAAAAGACGAATGGTATAAAAAGAAGGTTGAGTTCGATAATGAGGTTAATCAAAAAAGACAAAAGATCGGTAATCTTGAGAAGCAGTTAAACGTTAGGGAAGAAAATATTGAAAAGAAATTCGATTTGGTGATTAAGAAAGAAAAGGAAAACAAACAGTTCGAGAAGGAACTTAGTGATCAAAGAAAAAATATCGAGCTTAAAGTTTCCGAAATAGGAAAGCTGGAAGAAGAACAGAATACCAAGCTTGAAAAAATTTCCGGGCTTACCGCCGAAGAAGCAAAAAAAATGCTGGTTGAAAACCTGATTAACCAGGCCAAAGCCGACGTATCTCATATTGTTAAGGAAATACACGACCAGGCGAAGGCAGATGCCAAAAAGGAAGCTCAGAAAATTATTGTTCAAGCAATTCAAAGAACTGCTGCTGATCATTCTATAGAAACAACCGTCTCGGTTGTTCAAATACAAAACGACGAACTTAAGGGAAGAATTATAGGCAAGGAAGGCCGGAACATTCGCGCCTTTGAAGCCGCTACTGGTGTGGATGTAATTGTTGACGACACGCCCGAAGCCGTTATTTTATCCTCATTCGATCAGTTCAGGAGAGAGGTTGCAAGAGTTTCTCTTGAAAGATTAATAACCGACGGCAGAATTCACCCTGCAAGGATTGAGGAAGTGGTAGAAAAGGTTCGCCAGGAACTGGAAGAAGAAATGGTGCGCGAAGGCGAGAATACCATTCTTCAACTCGGCCTCCATAACATGCACCAGGAACTGATAAAGCACATCGGCCGGATGAAATACCGCTCTAGCTACGGTCAAAATTTACTCCAGCACAGTATAGAGGTCGCCTACCTTACCGGTATAATGGCTGCGGAAGTAGGACTCGATACAACGCTTGCAAAGCGGGCAGGACTATTGCACGACATAGGCAAGACGGTAGACAAAAGCGTTGAAGGCCCGCATGCACTTCTTGGATACGAACTGACAAAAAAATATAAAGAACACCCCATTGTTATAAACGCCGTTGGATCTCATCATGAAGATATTGAGATGGAACATCCTATTGCACCGCTTGTGCAGGCTGCCGATGCAATAAGCGGAGCCAGACCGGGCGCCAGAAGAGAGCCGCTTGAAGGTTATGTTAAAAGACTGGAAAACCTGGAGGCCCTGGCAAAGTCCTTTGAAGGTGTTGCAAAAACTTATGCAATACAGGCCGGCAGGGAAGTTAGGGTAGTTGTTGAGCACGATAAGATTGATGATGTAGTAGCCGAAAAACTAGCCCACGATATTGCATCTAAAATTGAAGGCGAAATGGAATACCCCGGACAAATTAAAGTTACGGTTATAAGGGAAGTAAGAAAAATAAGCTATGCAAGGTAGTTTTTATATTTACGGTTTAGTTCAATTCCCTTAGCCGGAATTTGTCGATGGAAAAAAGAAGGAAAATAAAAGTCGCGGTTACCGGCGGAATTGGCTCGGGTAAAACGCTGTTCTGCGAATTTTTATCCGGCATCGGAATACCTGTTATAAATGTAGATGAGGTTTCTAAAGAGCTGCTAGACACTAATCCTGAAATCCGCTCCGCCATAATTAAGGAATTCGGAAGCCAGTCCTTTAACGGCAATACCGCAAACAGGCAGTACCTTGCCGAAGCTGTTTTCTCTAATCCCCGGAATGTAATTAAGATAAATTCAATAATTCACCCCCATGTTATAAAAAAAGTTAATATTTTAGCAGACGAAAAATTGAAGAGCTTTGACATAGTGGTTGCCGAGGCGGCTTTAATTTATGAAGCCGGTATGGAAAAATATTTTGACTATGTCGTGCTGGTTTCGTCTGAACTAAATTTAAGAATGAAGCGGAAAGTGGAAGGCAACAGGTTAACCGAAGAACAGTTTTACAGTAGAAATGAAAACCAGATACCTGATGAGGAAAAGAAGAAGCGTGCGGATTTTATATTTGAAAATAACGGCAGTGCCGAAGAGCTGCAGGCCAAAGCCTTTCTACTCGCAAATATTCTGAAAGGATTATCGACAGGAAATGTATAAAATTGCCTTCCAGGGCGAGCGCGGCGCCTTTAGCGAAATTGCCGCTAAGAAGATGTTCGGAGACAGCATTATAATCTCTCCATCGTTTTCATTTGAAGAAGTATTTGTAAAAGTAAAAAACGGGAGCGTAAATTTCGGCGTACTGCCTATCGAGAACTCGCTGTACGGCAGTATTTTTGAGACTTACGATTTGCTGCTTAAGTACTCGCTTACAATTGCCGGAGAGCTGAACCTGCAGATAAACCATCATCTTCTGGCAAAAAAGAATTTTAAGTTAAGCGAGATAAAAAAAGTTTTTTCCCATCCGCAGGCTCTCGGCCAGTGTTCGGACTTCTTAAAGAAATTAAAAAACGCAGCGGCGGTTCCGGCTTATGACACCGCCGGCTCTGCTATACTTGCGCTTAAGGAAAACGGCGTACCGGCTGCGGTAATTGCAAGCAGGGAAGCCTCGGAAATTTACGACTTCAAAATCCTTAAGAGCAATATTCAGAACAACAGGGAGAACTATACAAGGTTCCTGGTTATAAGTAAAAGCAGGGTTAAAAAGCAGTTCGCTGTTCCTAAGACTTCAATTTGCTTTGAGCTGAAGAGCATACCCGGTGCTTTATTTAAGGCGCTGAGTGTTTTTGCCTTAAGAGATATTGACCTGCTTAAAATTGAGTCCCGCCCGATTCCTCACAAGCCGTTCCAGTACATGTTTTATACTGACCTGTATGGGAGCCTGGATGACGGCAGAATAAAGAAAGCGATAAGCCATCTGTCGGAAATATCGCTTAGCATTAAAAAGTTCGGTACGTATGAAGCAGGAAAAACTTACAAAAGTTAAAATGCATTCATCGCCGGTAAAACATTTTTTGTACAACAATAAAGAGCATTTATCGATAGGAGTAATACAGTGTCGTTCTTTAATAAAATTATTGTAGCGATTGTCCAGCTAATGCCAAAAGCAATAGTCGGGATTTTCTCTAGAAGATATATTGCCGGAGAAACACTCGGTGAGGCGATTGATCTGGTTAAAAATTTGAATTCAAAAGGTATTTATGCAACCATAGATGTTTTAGGTGAAGCGATAAAAAACAAAGACGAGGCAATAACCTCTAAAAAGAAGGCGCTCCAGGTATTTGATTCAATTATTCAAAATAATCTGAAGGCGAACCTATCTATTAAGCCTACGCAGATGGGCTTAAGCATAGATGAAGATTTTGCATATGAACAGATATCGGAGCTTGTGGAAAGAGCAAAGCAAATCGACAACTTTGTCCGCATCGATATGGAAGACTCTCCCTTTACAGATGCTACCTTTAAGCTCTACAAAAGGCTTAGAGAAAATTATGATAACACCGGTGTAGTAGTTCAGGCGTATCTAAAACGTACCTACGATGATGTTGTAGTACTGAATAAGCTGGGCACCAACTACAGGCTTTGCAAAGGAATTTATATAGAGTCGCCGAATATTGCGTACAAAGATAAGCAGGTTATAAGAGATAATTATTTAAAGATACTTGAGACGATCCTGAAATCCGGTAATTACGTGGGCATTGCAACTCATGATGAGCATCTTATTAAAGGCGCCTACAAGCTGATTAAGGATTTGAATATACTGAAAGATAAGTTTGAGTTCCAGATGCTTCTCGGCGTAAGAGAAGACCTCCGCGATAGGATAAATAAAGACGGTTACAAGATCAGGGTATACGTACCGTTCGGCAAGGACTGGTATCCATATTCTATCAGAAGATTAAAAGAAAATCCGCAGATAGCCGGATACATTTTTAAAAGTTTGTTTTTAATAAAGTAATGAATGTGCTAGGAATAGAAAGCTCGTGCGATGAAACATCAGTCGCTATAATTTCCAATGAGAAGTTGACCGCTAATTTAATCTCCTCCCAGGATTTCCATTCGAAATACGGCGGCGTTGTGCCAGAGCTTTCCAGCCGTGCCCATTTGCAGATTGTTATCCCCTTGGTGAAGGATGCACTAAAAAAATCCGGTTTAAATTTGAACGACATCGATGTTATTTGCTCGACTGCAGGGCCCGGTTTAATTGGCGCTTTGCTAGTGGGACTTACTTTTGCCAAAGGGCTTTCATATTCTTTAAACAAGCCGTTTGTTGCGGTCAACCATATTGAGGGTCATATTTTTTCCGGCTTCTTAATGGAAGACAAACCGGAGTTTCCGTTTCTTGCTTTGGTAGTTTCCGGCGGGCATACTTTGCTGCTTCTTGTTGAAAGCTTTACCGTGGTAAAAAAGCTGGGAACCACTGTGGACGATGCTGCCGGCGAAGCGTTTGATAAGGTTGCCAAGATGCTGGGGTTCGGCTATCCTGGCGGGCCTAAAATTCAAACGGCAGCCTTAGACGGAGATGCCGGAAAAATTAATTTCCCGGTTGCGGAATTAAAAGATCCGTATAACTTTTCTTTTAGCGGATTAAAGACTGCGGTGCTTAGGTATATTCAAAAGAACTATCCGGGCGTTCAAAACATTCCCGGAAACGATTTGAAGGATATAGCTGCCTCTTTTCAAAATGCGGTTGTTAAAGCATTAATAAGAAATACCGAGAAGGCATTAAATAATTATGATGTAAATTCGGTTTCTTTGGTAGGCGGAGTGGCTGCCAACAAGGCGCTAAGGGAATCGATGATTGGCCTGGCCGGAAAATACGGGAAGAAAATTGTAATACCCGGGCTGGAATTCTGCGGCGACAATGCAGCAATGATCGCATTTAGAGGAGCCAGGCTCTATGAAACCGGCTACCGGTCGGGATTGGATTACAGCCCGTTCCCCGGATTATCGAGTGAGCATTTTTCGTAACCTTTTTCTCTTCATCTAATTTCCTTATTTTTTGAAACCGATGGATAATATTTATAAGAAAATTGAACTTGAACTCGACTCGCTCTCAAAGGAAGAGAGGAACGAAATCCTTTTAAGGCTGAGAGACGAAATTGATATAATTGATAGGCAGATTGTTCACCTGTTAAGCAAGCGTACGCTCCATTCGGTTTTAATAGGCAGGGTAAAGAGGACTTTAAATCTTCCAACGTATAACCCCGTAAGGGAAAAGCAGGTAAGCGAAAGGATAGGCTCGTTTGTGGAAGAGCCGCTAAGCAAGGAAGCGCTGCTTAGGATTTACGAGAGGATACTCGATGAGTCGCGCGCAATTCAGCGCGAGGAATCGGATAAGGGAAATATTTTTAACGTTTCGCAGGCGAAGATGAAAATTAAGTTGAGTCAGCTTCTTTCTAAAAAAGAATTTCTTGTTGTCTTTGCGTTCTTCATTATAGTCTTGAGCATTTTATATTACACCTTCTTTACACCAAATTATTATAAGGGCTCTTCACCCGTAAAGATTGAAGTAAGACGAGGAGAAGCCTTTTCCGAGATAGTAGATGACCTTTATGCTAAAGGGATAATCCCTAGTAAAGCCAATATGAAGATAGCCAGTTTTATGTACGGCGCTGAAAAGAAAATTAAAGCTGCCCGCTACAGCGTTCCGAACGGCCTAAGTTACCTTGGTCTGGTAAATTTTCTTTTGACTGATCAGTCTGGTCTATTAAAGTCTGTTACGGTTTTAGACGGCTCGACGTTGGGCTGGATAGCATTAAAGCTAAAAGACGATATACATGCCGATTCGCTAGAAGTTATTAGGCTGTGCAGCGATAAAGAATTCCTGGACTCTCTCGGGCTGAATGCGCAATCTCTTTTAGGCTACCTGCTGCCTCAAAAATATGATATCTATGCCGACAGTTCCCCACGGGAAGCGCTTAAAAAGATGTATGACGGATATAAATATTTTATGACTGATTCCTTAAAGGCAAGGGCAAGGCAGCTCGGCTATTCGGTTCCTCAAATTATAACCATGGCCTCTATTATTGAAGGCGAGACGAACAATAAGCCCGAGATGCCTGTTATTGCAGGCGTTTATTATAACAGGCTGAAAAAAGGCATGAAGCTGCAGGCGGACCCCACTATTGAATTTGCCAGGAAAGGGAAATGGGTTAGGCTTAACCATAATGATTTAAAGATAAATTCTCCGTATAATACGTACGAGCATTTCGGGCTTCCGCCGGGACCGATTGATAACCCAGGCAAGGCGGCAATACTGGCTGCCCTTTACCCGGACAAAAACGATTATCTATACTTCGTTGCCAACGGAGACGGCGGGCACCACTTCTCTTCAAATTTTCAAGAGCACGTACGCAATGCCGATAAATATAGAAAATGGCTGGATACATCAAAGAAAAAAAGGTAGACGAAAAACGATAAACGTAAGACGAAATACGTTAAACGTTAAACGGAAGACGATAAACGACGGACAACATTTCTTTACGTCTTTCGACTTTCATTTAACTGACAGACAGTTAAAGTTCAAATTGTTTCTGCAGTACCTACTGTTATTTTCTAGCGGATATATCTTATCCGGATGCGCAAACCAGCTGCCCCCCGGCGGGGGTGCCATAGACACAGTGCCGCCGAAAATTGTTAAGGTAACACCTGCCGACGGTACAACAAATTTCTCCGGAGGTCATTTTGAGCTTGAGTTTTCTAAGTATGTTGATAAAAGAACCCTTAAAGATGCGTTGTTCATTTCTCCCGCTGTAGAAGGCGACCTGGAATTTGACTGGACAGGCACAACTGTAGATGTAACATTCCCGGGTAAGCTTCAAAAAAACAAAACTTATGTGGTAACTGTCGGTACCGATCTTGTTGATTACAACAACCATAACCGCATGGCCCAGTCGTTTACTTTTAGATTTTCTACCGGAAACAAAATTGATAAAGGCGAAATTAACGGGAAGGTATACAGCGATAAGCCGGACGGCATTATGATCTTTGCTTATACAAAAGGAGACAGCGCAATAAACCCTATGAAGAACAAACCTGATTATATCTCTCAGACCGGCAAAGACGGCTCTTACAAATTACTGGGACTTGCACCCGCCGTTTACAGGGTTTTTGCTGTTAGAGATCAATACGGAGACCTTATATACCAGCCTGAGCAGGATGAGATAGGAATTCCCGACGGCGATATAAGAATTACAGATACCGATACTTTATACTCCGGTATGGATTTCTTCTTAACCAAAATGGATACGGTTAAGCCCAGGCTTACAAGCGCCGTAATGACGGATAAATACCATCTGCTGGTAGGCTTTACAAAGGAGGTTGATTCGCTTACAATTCGTGCCGGTAACTTTTTTTTAATCGACTCCACTACTAAGAAATCCGTTAAGCCGGTATACGCGTTCAAAGGCAATACTAAGCCTACAGAAATTGTTCTCGTAACAAACGGCGGCTTCCCGTTAAAAGATGAAGTATATTTATTCGCCGATACCATACGGGATAAGCTGGGCAACATTTTTACAAATGATTATACCTCTCTTACATTAAGCGATAAGCCAGATACTACAAAGCCCGAGATAGTTAAAATAAATCCTCCCAACGGATCGCGCGACGTTGATTTTGTGGACACCCGAATTTCGTTTTACTTTAACGATGCATTCGATTCATCCGCAGCTAAGAACGGAATTGCATTTACGGACACTTCCGGCAATAGGATTTTATACAGCATCTATTTTATAGATGATGCATCATTTAGAATTTTACCGGCAGGAAACCTTGAGGCGAACAAGGATTATTTGATAAAAATTAACCTTAGCGGCTTTAAGGATGCTGCCGGCAATTCATATACCGATTCAGTTTATACTTATAAATTTAGAACCATAAACGGCCTGGATTTTACCGGAGTATCCGGCTCGGTTATAGATGCAGATTATAAAAATAACCCTTACCTGGTATTGCAGAGTTTAGATCAAAATAAAATTACATATAATAAAGAACTGAGCAACTCCTCCAAATACAGCTTTGAAAGAATACAGCCGGGCAAATATTTTCTGTGGGGTTATTACGATACCGACAGCAGCAAGACTTATTCCTACGGCAAGCCGTTCCCTTACAAGCCTTCCGAAAAGTTTTTTTATTATCCCGATACTCTAAACCTTCGCCCCCGGTGGACAATTACAAATATCGACTTTTCATTCGGCAGAAAATAAAACAAATTGTTTTTATTAAGCCCTTCTCATATCGTTCAATATGAATTAAATCCCCAAAGTATTTTTGCGCTAGCAGAAAATCTTATTTAACTGAAGTTACGTATTAAACCTTCAACGTCGCTGCCTTGGGCGTTGAAGGTTGCATAATTAGTCAATAGAATCTGATCATTTTTCCCCGGTTAATAGCTCTATCCGTTAGTCTAAGGTCTCAGTCCGGCAGTTCTTATACCAACAATTAGAATACAAATTAATTTATATGCTTGTTTATTCTTTCTGTGTTAACAAGTTTTTAGCAGTAATTTTATATTGAATTGACGGCAGTAGAATGAGAACAAATCAAATTACAGATGAAGAGAGGCTTAAGGCTTTTAAATCGGTTAAAAAGCCAGAAGTAATTGATAAGCAAAAACTTGGTGTCCGGTACCATGTTGAAGACTTTGATGTAAATGATAGGCCTAGAGGATTCCTTGAAGCCTTTGCTGCTATACTGAAGCATTCGAATTATAGAATGGTACTGGAACATTTTTCAAGGGTGAGTGCTAGGTGCTCTCACTGTGCAGTTGCCTGCCAGGTTTACCAGGCAACCGGCCGAAGGGAAGATATTCCATGCTACAGGTCAGAGCTTTTATTAAATGTTTACCGCCGTCATTTTACGCTGGGCGGCTTGTTAAAAGGAAGGATCGCATCGGGCGATTATTTAACCGATGAAAAGATCCGGGAGATGGCGGAAAGCTTTTGGAACTGTACCGCGTGCAGAAGGTGCGCGCTCGAATGCCCCATGGGTATCGACCATGGATTAATTACTCACCTGGGCAGGTATATTTTAAGCGAGATAGGAATAGTGCCGCGGGCACTTGTAGTAAGCACAAGAGAGCAGCTGGAAGGCCCTACAAGAAATACTTCCGCCGTGCCTGTGCCGGCATTGAAAGATACGCTTGAATTTCTTGAAGACGACATGTTTGAAGAGAAATCGGTTAAAATAAGCTTTCCCCTGGATGTTCAGAATGCAGATTATGTTTTCTTCCCGGCCGTAAGCGACTTCCTTATGGAGGCCGAAACCTTAATGGGAATAGCAGCAGTTTTTAGAGCTACGGGCGACAAATGGACAATCGGTACCGGATATTATGACGGCATAAACTACGGGCTGTTTTACAGCGACCGTATTTTGGAACGGGTAATTAAAAATATAGATGTAGAAACAAAGAGGCTGAACGGAAAGAGCGTTCTTATAGGAGAATGCGGTCACGCCTCGCGGTCGGCTAAATATTTTTTACCTACCTTCTGCTGCGATAAAACCGCTTCACCGGTTTTAAATATAATTGAATATACATATAAAGCATGGAAAGACGGCAAGATAAAGATTAAACCGGATGTTATAACCGAAAAAGTTGCTTATCACGATCCTTGTAATCTGGCAAGGCAGAGATGGATAATAAACCAGCCGCGCGAAATGCTGAAATCTTTCTGTAAGAATTATGTGGAAATGACTCCTTCCGGCGAAAATAATATTTGCTGCGGCGGCGGAGGCGGCACGGTTTCTATCGATGAGATTAGACCGTACAGAACAACTGTAGGCGGCAAGCTTAAAGCGGACCAGATAAGAAAATCCGGCTGCGAGGTACTGGTTGCACCGTGCGCTAACTGCAAAAAGCAATTAAGGGAACTGGTTGAAGATCAGGGAATAAACTGCCAGATAGTAGGTCTGCACGATTTGATTTATAAAGCGATAGAATTTGATGTTCCGCAGCCTGCAGATACTGAAGAATTATCTAACGGTAAGGGCGTAGCTCAAAAGGAGGGAAAATAATTATGAGTTCTATTTTGGAATTTGCCCGCGGACCGTTATTCAGGCTTTGCTTTGCGTTAATGATACTCGGCCTGGCAAGAATTTTATTCCTGGATGTTTGGGGGGCGTACAAAGCTTTAAGAAAAGCCGGCGATAAAAAAATGCCGTGGAAATTAATCTTAAGCCGCACATGGGAATGGATTTTTCCCTTAAAGAGGATGAAGAATAATTTCCATTTCTATTCACTCCTCTCCATTCTGTTCCATGTAGGTTTAATAATCGTCCCGGTATTTTTATTTGCTCATATTCAGCTCTGGAAAATTTCGGTAGGAATTTTCTGGCCGTCGCTTCCGTTTAATTGGGCGCTTATCCTAACTGTAAGTACTATTGTCTTTGCATTTCTAATGCTGTTGGGGCGCATTATAATTAAGCCTATAAAAGAATTAAGCAAAGGTCAGGATTATCTCTGGCTGCTTTTACTGCTAGTGCCTTTTACCACCGGATTCATATGCGTTAATTTCAGCATAAGCCCGGGTACATATCAGCTTCTAATGCTTTTTCATGTTCTATCTGCCGATGTAATATTTCTGCTTATTCCTTTTTCAAAGATAGCGCACTGTGTTCTGGTGCCGTTATCTCAAATTATAAGTGGATTAGCCTGGAAATTTCCGCCTAGAACAGATGATGATATTTGCACAACTTTAAATAAAAAAGGAGCTCCGGTTTGAGTAAAGGAATTTTAACCGATGTAACCAAATGCATCGGCTGTCTTAAATGTGTATCCGCTTGCAAGGAAGTCAACCATCTGGAGATGGACGTCCCGAGAATATGGCAAAAGAACGACGGCCTGTCTGCAGAGAATTGGACTTCGGTAATTCAAAGGACCGGCAACAGGTATGTAAGAAAACAATGCAGGCATTGCATCGAGCCGGCCTGCGCTTCTGTTTGCCTGGTTGGCGCATTGCACAAAACCAGTATCGGGGCTGTAGTATACGACAGCAATAAGTGTCTCGGCTGCCGGTACTGCATGATGGCCTGTCCGTTCGGCATTCCGCGTTATGATTGGGACAAGACAGTCCCCCATGTAGAAAAGTGCATACTTTGTTATGATAGGATTAAAGACGGCGAACAGCCTGCTTGTACAAAGGCTTGTCCTACGGGAGCTACAATTTTTGGAGACCGCTCCACACTTTTAGCCGTTGCACATAAAAGAATTAAAGATAATCCCGGAAAGTATATAAATAAAGTATGGGGCGAGCACGAAATAGGCGGAACCTCCGTAATGTATCTTTCAGATATCGATCTTGGATTTCTTCAATACCAAACGAATATGGGAACAAAGCCGCTGCCGGCAGATACCGCACCTGCAATGAAATCGGTTCCGTTTGCTTTTGTAGGAATGGGCGGAGTAATGCTGGGGCTTAACTGGATAATCCGCAGGCGGATGGAACTAAGCAAAGAACAAAGCGAGGAAAAAAGCAAGAAGAAGGAATCTGCAGATGAATAGAGTACATAACGCCAAACTAATTTTGTGGATTATTACCGGGCTAGCGGCAGCCGTTGCGCTCAACCGGTATATTTTCGGTCTGGGTGTTACAACAAACCTAAACGACTCAACACCCTGGGGCTTTTGGATTGGCTTTGATGTAATGGGCGGAGTAGCGCTTGCAGCTGGCGGGTTTGTTATTACTTCAATCTTTTATATTATGAAGAGGGAAGAATTCCATTCTCTTGTAAAGCCGGCGGTATTAACTGCATTCCTCGGTTACCTTGCCGTTATTTTCGGATTGCTGGTAGATTTAGGCTTGCCGTGGAATATCTGGCACATGATAATTTATTGGAACCCTCATTCACCTCTGTTTGAAGTAGGCTGGTGCGTAATGCTTTACACTGCGGTTCTGATTTTGGAGTTCAGCCCGGTGCCGCTGGAGAAGTTTAGCAGGTACGCTAAAATAAGAAGCTTCCTTATGAAGTTCCGGTTTGTTTTTGTACTGCTCGGCATTATGCTTTCTACTTTGCATCAATCTTCGCTAGGCACTTTATTTTTGATTATGCCGTTTAAGCTTTATCCTCTCTGGTATTCGAACATTCTGCCGGTTCAATTTTTTATTTCGGCAGTATCGATCGGCTTAATGATGGTTGCTTTTGAGAGCCTGGTTTCTCACTGGCTTTATAGGCGCAAGCCGGAAACCGATCTGGTTGCCAAGCTTTGCAGGGCTGTTGTTTGGGTGCTGGCCTTGTACTTCTTAGTAAAGATGATTGATATTATTGCCGAAGGTAAATTTGGTCTTATTTTTAACGGAACCTGGCAGAGCAATCTTTTTATTTTTGAAGTTCTGATCTCCACTATAATTCCATCGGCAATATTCTCCGCACCTAAGTTATGCAAGAACGTAAAAGCTCAGTGGATTGGTTCATTCATGGTAATTGCCGGCATGGTGCTAAACCGGTTGGATGTGGGCGGGTTAGTTATGCTCGGCGCTACCGGCGATTCATACACCCCGGCGTGGACGGAAATAATTATCAGTCTCGGAATTGTTTCTATTGCTGCATTGGTCTTTTTATTTGTTATCGAGAACTTCCATATCTGGGATATTCAACCAGAGGACCCGGAGGCGAATCCTCATGCCTTGCCGACATTCGATTATTCATCCAGAGCTTGGCTGGGCAACCCGAATGTTTCTTCAATTACAAAGCACTCGCTTGCATTTATAATAAGCTTTGCCGCCGGTATGGCATTAATGCCGGGTAATCATTTGTACAGCAAGGGCATTGATAGTATTAAAGTAAGCCGGGCAACAGGGGTGGACACTTTATACATCAACGGCAACCGGGATGATCAGTACGTTAAATTCCCGCATCAGGCACACATTGAAAAGCTCGGCAAAGACAGTTGTAATTATTGTCATCACTTAAATCTCCCTGATGAAAAACTAAGCATGTGCTGGGAATGCCATTCTAGTATGTATGCTAAAGTAAATTTCTTTAGGCACGATTGGCATGCATCAGCAAAAGGAGCGAACCTAAGGTGCAATGATTGCCATAAGCCGGGTGAAGCACGGAGTGTCAAATCCGCAAAGAGTTGCACCTCTTGCCATCCTACTTATAATTTTGCTGATACAACCAATACTCACCTAAAGCATTATATCCTTTCTTATACGGATGCAATGCACAATTTATGTGTCTCGTGCCATCTAATTGAATTGAAAAAACAGCTTGTTAAAGATAAGCCTAATCTTGCTCAATGTTCGACTTGTCATAAAGCGGGCCTTCACCAAATTATAACGGAAGATATAAATTGGAAAATTAAATTACCGCATTTTAATAATGTAATTCTTCCGAATGCTAAGCAGGTAGAAATGGAAATGAAATGAATCATGTCTTCAAAGAAAATATTAATAATAGACGATGAGCCTGATGTTGTTGCTTACTTAAAGGTTTTGTTGGAATCGAACGGATATAAATCGTACTCTGCTCGTGATATTAAAACTGCCTTGCAGTTGGTAAAAGAAATAAATCCAGACCTTATATGCTTGGATATTGTAATGCCTAACGAAACCGGAATATCGTTTTACATGAAGCTTCAACAGGAAAAGAAATTTAGAAAGATACCGGTTATAATTATCAGCGGAATTATTGAATCTGAAAAATTCGACTTTCATTCTTATGTTAAAGATTCATCGATACCTGCACCAAAGTGTTATATGGAAAAACCGCTGGACATAAAAAAATTTATTCAAAATATTAAACGGCTGACTAATTAAAAAAATGGCACAGTTTAACAACCGTTGGCAGAAGGAATATGAGACTCTATTTGACAGAGTTCCCTGTTATGTTACTGTTATCGATAAGAATTTTAAAATAGTAAGAGCCAATGACGCTTTTCGCGATAGTTTCGGCGATGCATTGAAACATCATTGCTATAAAATTTACAAACGAAACGACAGAAAATGCTATAATTGTCCGGCGGAAAAAACTTTTAAGGACGGAAAAGTTCACCGCTCAAACCAGCAGGGAATAGGCAAGCATAATGAAAAGATTTTTTATGCGGTTTCTACATCGGCACTTATTAAGGATGCAAAAAATATTAATTACGTAATCGAAATCTCCAGCGATATTACAGCGATGAAAAAACTGGAGGAAAAGGTAATTGAAGCTAAAAGACTAAGCGCTGTTGGGCAAACCGTTGCCGGTCTAGCGCACAGCATAAAAAATATTTTGATGGGCCTTGAGGGGGGGAAATACATTGTCAGTCTCGGCTTAAAGAAAAACGACCAAGCAATGATAAATCAAGGCTGGGAAATGCTTGAGAGAAATTTTGATAAAACCACTTCGCTTGTTAAGGACTTTCTCAGCTTTTCCAAGGGCAGAATTCCCGAACTGGAAATGGTAAGCCCCGGTGATCTTGTCTTGGAAATTGTAGATTTATACAAAGACGTTGCAGCACAATCTGGAATAGAACTGGCTGCGGAGATTGACGAAAAGATAAAGCAGGTACCGTTAGACAAAGCAGGAATTCACACTTGTTTAACAAACCTCGTTTCAAATGCAATTGATGCATGCTTGATGTCGGTACAAAAAGGCAACATGGTAACAATTAAATTGTCCGAGAAGAAAAGTAAACTTATCTTTGAAGTACATGACAACGGCAGCGGCATCGATTATGAGATTAAGAAAAAAATATTCACTACATTTTTTACAACCAAAGGCGGAGGCGGTACCGGGCTTGGTTTGCTTACTACAAGAAAGATTGTTGAAGAACATGGCGGTAAAATAACCGTTGAATCGAAAAGAGGTAAAGGAGCCGTTTTTAGAATAGAATTACTACCGGCAAGACTGATGGCATTGTATAAAGAATCCAAGAAATAATAATTTTAAAGGAGCTAAACATGCCTGAGACATCAAAAAAGAAAATTCTCGTCGTTGATGATGAGCAGGATATTAGAAATTTTTTATCTGCTGCGCTTAATGAAGCGGGATTTGACGTTGCATTAGCATCTGACGGAGACGACGCTTTGGAAAAAATTAAAAAGCAAATCCCCGATTTAATATCTCTAGATCTTGTAATGCCGCATAAATCCGGCGCAAGATTGTACCATGAATTACTAAAACATAAGGCTTGGTCCAAAATTCCGGTTATTATTGTTACCGGGCATGCTAGAGATGAATTCGGCAAATCGGATTTGAAAGATTTAACTATGTCCGGGCCGGGGCTTTACCTGGAGAAGCCTGTTAAGCCGGATAACTATATTGCCGCTGTTAAAAATATTTTAAAAATGGATACGACGGAAGAAGAAAAGAAGACGGCTGAAATGATCCGGCTTCAGAATGAATTAAAAAATATTATAGACGGCGCCGATAATGAAACTTTAAAGAAACTTAAAGAAGAATTAACCGGTAAAAAAAATAGGTAGCGGCTATAATCTTTATAATAAGGAGAAATAATGATGATAATACTTTATCTATTTGCTTATTTTTCTATACTGACTTTTTGTGGCCTGGTTATAAAAAGAATACTTAAATACAAAAATATGCCCGTACATCTAAGATGGGAATTATACCCTGTGGCTCACGAGCCGTTTAGAAATAAGTATGGCGGTTCCTATTACGAAGAGGTTGAATGGTGGAATAAAAAAAATAAAAAAGATCACCTGGCCGAGTTTTGGGTGATGTTTGAAGAGATATTCTTATTAAAGGGAGTATATGTTCATAATAAAAAATTGTGGCTTTTCAGCTTTCCGTTCCATCTTGGGTTGTATTTAATATCTGCTACCGCAATTATTATTACATGTTCAGCTGTTTTAGATTTAAGCTCTATCATCAGTATATTGAATGCACAAAATATCTTTGGGAAAATTATTTTATATCTTACCAAAGTAACCGCATATTCGGGGCTTGCTTTAACATTCATCGGCGGCATAGGGTTGCTGATAAAAAGACTTTCGGAAAAAAAATACAAGTTCTATAATACACCGCTGGACATTATCAACTTGCTCTTTATTTTAATACTAACAATTAGCATTTCCGCTACTCTTATTTTTTCCAATTCTTCCTTTACCTTAAGCGAAGAATTTGTTAAAAATCTTTTTTCGTTTAACTTCGCTGCAATTTCCAACAAGTTATTTATCATTCATATAGTTCTTATTTCTATATTCCTTTTATATTTCCCTTTAACTAAGATGATGCACCTATTTGCAAAATATTTTACATACCATAATGTAAGGTGGGAAGACGAGCCCAATTATAAAGGCGGGAAACTTGAAAGAAGAATTAAAGAAGCCTTAAACTTTGACATTGGCTGGTCTGCGCCTCATGTAAGAACCGGAAAGACATGGGCAGAGGCAGCCACCACATTACCACCGGAGATGAAAAATGTCGAATAATAAAAATATGCGGGAAACAAGATATAGCCCGGGAATAAATTCAATTAAAGAATTTGCCGAAGCTGATGAGAGGCTAGCTGCGCTGGACCCGGAAAAATATTTAAAGCTTCCTTACCCTTATGATGATTGGGTTGATCCTCCTATTAAAGAGCTAACCGACGAACAGAAGAACAGGCTGGAACATTCGCTCGACGGCTTATCGGCTGTTTCAATCCCCAAGCCGGAAACTTCGAAAGATAAAGAAGAACTCGTTGCAAAATTTCTTGCCGGCTTAAAAAAATTATTCAGTAAAGAAAATAATTGGACGTTCGTTCAGCCGTTTACACTTTCAATGGAAAATTGTATGAAGTGCCAAACTTGTTCGGATGAGTGCCCTATCTACATCTCTAGCGGAAAGGAAGAAATTTACCGGCCGATGTTCCGCGGGGAAATATTAAGAAGAATAATTGATAAATACCTTAAGCCCGGCGGCAAGTTCTTTCAGAAATTAACCGGCTCTGAATTTGAACTAAACTGGGAAACTGTGGCTAGACTTGCAGAGCTTTCTTACCGGTGTACACTTTGCAGGCGCTGTGCACAGGCCTGTCCTATTGGAATAGATAATGCCCTAATTACGCGCGAGATTAGAGTGCTTTTTAGTGAAGAGCTGGGAATTGCTCCTGCCGAACTGCATTCCGCCGGCACAGTTAAGCAACTTAAAACCGGTTCCTCTACCGGTACTAATCCTACTGCAATGCGCGATATTGTTGAGTTCATAGAGGAAGATTTAAAGGATTTGTATGATGTAGATATTAAGCTGCCGGTTGATAAGGAAGGAGCGGAAATTCTACTCCTTCATAATTTCGGCGAGTATCTTTCATGGCCGGAAAATATTATGGCTTTTGCTATTATTTTTGAGAAGGCAGGGATCAACTGGACTTTGTCTTCAGAGATGGGCGCATACGACTCGGTGAATTACGGCCTGTTCTACGATGACGTGCAATTTGCCCGGGTAGCACTCGATCATGTTGCAAAGGCTAAAAAGCTAGGAGTAAAAAAGCTTGTGGTAAGCGAATGCGGTCATGCTCATAAATCGCTAATACCTATTGCCGATCGAATATTGGTAGACGATAATATTATTTTCAGGGAAAGTGTTTTCCCCCTTCTTGAAGAAATAGTATTTAACGGCAAAATAAAATTTAATCCGAAAAAAAACGACTTCCCCGTTACTTTGCACGACCCTTGCAACATTGTAAGAGCGATGGGAATTGTAGAGCCGCAGAGAAGAATCCTTCGCAAACTGTGTCCGCAGTTTATCGAAATGGAACCTCACGGCGTAAACAACTATTGCTGCGGCGGCGGAAGCGGCTTTGCTATCTTTCAAGGAAAAAACTTTCCCGAATGGAGAAATAAAATTTCATTCAGAATGAAATTCAAACAAACATTGGAAGCTTTTAAGGATAATATTGATCCTTCAATTAAAAAATATGTTTGCGCGCCTTGCTCTAATTGTAAAGGAGCTTTTAGGGACGGCTTAACATATTATAACGCTTTTGAAAAATGTGGAATTATTTACGGCGGCCTAGTTGAACTTATTGTGAATGCAATGGAAGATATGGAAAAGCCATTCATCCAATGGGAGCTTAAATAGAAAAACCGGGAGTGAAGAAATGAAAAATCAAAAAAAGATTTTAATTATTGATGACGAAAAAGACGTGGTAGCTTATCTTTCCGCTTTCTTCGCAGATAATGGTTTCCTTGTTATCTCTGCTTCTAACGGAATGGAAGGTATTCAAAAAGCCATTACAGAGAAACCTGATATTATTACTCTGGATATTTCTATGCCGAAGGAATCAGGTGTTAAAGCGCTGCGCCAATTACAAAATGATAACCTGACAAAAGATATTCCAGTTATAATTATTACAGGGCTAGCCTCGGACTTTAAGCGATTTATAGGATCGCGAAAGCAAGTTAAGATGCCGGAGGGTTATTTCGAAAAGCCTGTAGATAGAAACTTGCTTCTAGTAAAGGTAAAAGAACTGCTGCGTATCTAATTGCGTTAAGCTGAAGCGGCTAGAATTAAATACAATCATTTACTCGAGCAAAGCATCTTAAAATAAAAAGTTTTTCATTTTCGGAAATGCGTGTTAATTTTTTATGCAGTAGATAAACTTAAAAACAGTCACTTGCTTTTCCTTCCGAACTTTTTCTGAGTAATTCCAAATCAGATCAAACCTTTCTTAAATAGTAAATCTCTCAAATAAGGCAATAAGATTTTCAATAGTGATAATTTTTTACTCCGGCTATAATAAATAGCGGCAATTAAATGTGTTTTTACTGGTATAAAAATTGTCTTTTCGGGAAAATAATTGCATGGACTGAAAAAGATTTATGATATGTCAGATCAGTCAGCCTAGTATAAATCCAAGTATAACTTCCGGTATAACATGCCCGTTTTGCAATAGCTCCAGGATAATAAAGCACGGCAAAACTACGGCGGATATACAGCGTTTTAGATGTATGTTCTGCCAGAGGACTTGGGTCCAGAATAAAATCCCGAAGCAGTCGCCGGATATAGGTGCACTAACAGAGGCTTATCTTAGCGGCTATTCCTACAGAGACCTTCGCTCAATCTACCACAGTTCACCCACAAGGATAAATCAGAAAATAAGAGAATATTTACTCGGCTGCTCATCATGGGAAGATTACCTGGATGCATGCACGCCTAAGCACGAAGCCCGTTTGATACATCTTGTGGGTAAAAAATTTAAATGCAACCTTGGCAGCAATAAAGAGCACCTAATGTTCTTAGCTTTGGCAATAGATGCGCTTTCAACGGTAGTGCTCGGTTATGAGCTGGCTGAGGCTGAATCTACGGATGTTTGGATTACCCTGCTAGATAGAATGAACTGCAGGGGGTTTGTATGCCCTACGTTTATGTCTTACGGCTTCAAAACAGTTGATGAAGCCTTGAAAGTTGTCTTTCCATATGCAACTACTTTTAATAATTTTACCAGAGCCTGTTACGATAAGCAGCTGAAAAATGAAATATACTTTTCGCCGGATATAAAAAAATTAATTATGGAAGCGATTAACGCGTATAAAATAAATGAATCCAACCGGCTTGCGAATTACCTGGTGATATTTAAAGACAAGCGCATGAAACAGATTGTACTGGATTCCAAAGATTATTTCATCAACCGGCTGCAGGACAGAATAAGTAAAAAGCCGACAATCCGCTTCGAGGGTCTTTTAAACGCTTTCCAAACAAGGTTCGAAAAGTTTCATATGATTAAATACGATCCTCTGCCCATTATAAACGGATGGATCGCCTGGTGGATGCTGGTGCCGCTGCAAATCGGCTTCAGCAGGCTTTCGCTGTATCTGCAATGCCCGTGTCAAACTCATTTCAAAAACTTTAACTGCGGCACTCTGCCGGTTCCTTTAAACCTTCCTATTAACAGCGCAGAGATGAGAACTTTTATAGTCGAGCTTGCGGTCAGATCGATTCATATTCCCATAAAATAAAAAAAATTTCCGGCTTAAATCCGCCTTCCTCTTAATGCATTCTTAATGCAACACAAAGATTACAAAACCCAATTTCATATTGTTTTTACTTTAGTGCTTCTTTAAGTTCGTTCAGAATTTCGATTTAGATTTTTTACAGAGCAGTACAATGAACATTGCAAAAAAGACCTTGTTTAATGAAGACTGGCTATCGTTGTATATCGGTCTTTTTGTCTTTATTCTTTCATTAGGACTGTTTGTTGATATTGATGTTTTAGGCTGGGGAATTAAGACCGATGTATGGAGTAACATCTCAACATCACTATCGTCGGTATCAAAAGCATATCAAAACCTGCCCGGCGTCGTTTCGCTTTTTTTTACCTACATTTTTCTATTAGCTATTGTCGGGATCGGCATTAAGACAACCGGTGCTAATCTTAAAAAATTCCTTCTCCCGTTTACTCTCGTATTTTTTATCAGCTATATTTGTTGGCTGGCAGGGCATTATTCATACATCGCAGCTACTTTGGACAGCTTGCATAAATTCAATATATCGTGGTCTTTAAATTTAACTGGGGAAGCCGGTTTTATTGTTGCCTTACTTGCCGGACTGCTGGTAGGAAATTTTTTACCCGGTATTGTCGATAAATTGAAGGAAGCTATTAGACCTGAACTTTATATTAAAACCGGTATTGTAATTTTGGGTGCGGGTCTTGGCGTTAAGGCTGCCGAATCACTAAGATTAGCTTCAACAGTAATGTTTCTAGGTCTCTGTGCGATTATTGTAGCGTACCTCATCTTCTGGGCGCTGGTATACTTTGTTGCAAGAAAATATTTTAAGTTCAGCAGAGAATGGGCTGCACCTTTAGCATCGGGCATTTCAATCTGCGGCGTTTCTGCTGCAATTGCAACCGGCAGTGCAATAAGAGCAAGACCAGTAATCCCGATAATGGTTTCTTCATTGGTAGTTGTATTTGCAGTACTGGAATTAATTCTCCTTCCATTTCTTGCACAGATCTTTTTATGGACTCAGCCTATGGTGGCTGCTGCATGGATGGGATTGGCGGTTAAAACAGACGGGGCAGCAGTTGCCAGCGGCGCAATTACCGAAGCTTTAATCAGAGCCAAAACTCTTGCTGCAACCGGAGTTAACTTTCAAGAAGGGTGGATGGTAATGACAACTACTACTATAAAAGTTTTTATCGATGTCTTTATCGGCATCTGGGCTTTTATACTTGCAGTTATCTGGTGCACCAAAATTGAAGTTCGAAATAAAATTGAAAAAGTAAAAGCGTATGAAATTTGGGAACGATTCCCCAAGTTTATAATCGGCTATGTATTAACCTTCGTTGTCTTTCTAGTTGTATGCTGGGTCTTTCCTAATCTGATAAGAACCTCTTCCTCAGCAGCTCAGGAAGCCGATACGTTCCGCATGCTGTTTTTCTCATTTACTTTTTTTACGATAGGTGTTTTATCGGATTTCAGAAAGCTTAAAGAGGAAGGCATAGGTAAGCTGGCTGCCGTTTATCTGATTTGTTTATTCGGCTTTATAATCTGGATCGGGTTGTTTATTTCATGGATCTTTTTCCACGGTATAACGCCGCCGGTTTTAAATTGAAATTGAATTCGGATTGACGATATGCAAAACGAAAATAAAATAATAGACGAACTGAAAAAGATGGAGTATGAGCCTTTGATGCCGGTAGAGAAAAAGCTCATATCGTGGAGTATAGGCCTTGGTATTATTCTGCTTGCCGTACTCATGTGGATCAGCTTTACTTTCTTCTAACAATTTAGCATAGAGCAAAGCCGGATTATTAAATAATATTAGGTTGAAATTTTAAAACATTTATTCTAGTTAATTAAAAAATAATAGGAGTTAAAATGGCTGAAAAAGAACGCAAGACACCCAAGCTGGACGAGCTGGAAAAAGGTGCCTGGCCAAGTTTCGTAAAGGAAATAAAAAGCGCAGCCGGAAAAAATCCAATGGCAAATGATCTTTTAGGGCAGCTTGAGCGCTCTTATGAGGAGAAGATAGGCCACTGGAAGCATGGCGGTATAGTAGGAGTTCTTGGATACGGTGGAGGAGTTATCGGTAGGTATTCGGATCTACCCGAAGAATTTCCAAATGTTTCTCACTTCCACACCATGCGTATAAACCAACCCGCCGGGTGGTTTTATACTTCCGATGTTTTAAGAAAGCTCTGCGACATCTGGGAAAAGCACGGTTCCGGATTAACTAATATGCACGGCTCTACCGGGGATATGATCTTCCTGGGAACCCGTACGGATGAACTGGAACCGATATTCAGCGAGTTGACAAAACTAGGCTTCGACCTGGGCGGCTCAGGCTCGGATGTAAGAACTCCAAGCTGCTGCTGCGGCAAGGCACGCTGCGAATGGGCATGCTACGATACGATGGCTCTTACATACTTCTTAACAATGCACTACCAGGATGAGCTCCACAGGCCGGCTTTCCCGTATAAATGGAAATTCAAAATGTCCGGCTGCCCTAATGATTGCGTAGCTTCCGTTGCAAGGGCAGATATGTCGATCATCGGAACATGGAGAGATGATATCCAGATAGACAAGTCGGCAGTTACGGAATATGCCGGAAAAGGAATGAATATCCAGAGAGATGTTGTAGGCAACTGCCCGGCTAAATGTATGGAATGGGACGGCACGGAACTAAAGATAGACAACAAAGCTTGCGTTAAATGTATGCACTGCATAAACGCGATGCCTAAGGCTCTTTCTCCGGGCAACGACCGGGGCGCTTGTATTCTTATCGGTTCCAAGGCACCCATTGTAGAAGGAGCGCTGCTTTCATCGGTTCTGGTTCCGTTTATTAAACTTGAACCGCCTTATACCGAACTGATAGACCTGATTGATAGGATACACGAGGTCTGGTCGGAAAACGGAAAGAACCGAGAAAGAGTAGGCGAATTTATTCAGCGCGTAGGCATGGGTAATTTCCTGGAAGCAATAGAAGTTGAGCCTGTACCGGAAATGGTTGCGCATCCGAGAGAAAATCCTTATGTGTTTTATGAGGAATTCTTTGAAGACGAATCCGAAGAACAGGAAGAATCGGAAGAAGAAAAGTAATTTTTATCTGCAATAAGACTATTACTAAGAAATTATTTTTAAAAGGAATAATAAAATGGCTGAAGAAAAAAAGAAAAGATTAACGGATATAGGTCCGCCTCATTACGAAAAATTTTTACCACCAATTATAAAAGAGAACTACGGTAAGTGGAAATACCATGAAATAATAAAGCCCGGCGTAATGGTACACGTATCCCACAGCGGTGCTAAATTATATACTGTACGCGCCGCTTCCCCCAGGCTTTTGAGCATTGACAAGATTAGAATTTATGCCGACCTGGCGGATAAATATTGCGGCGGGTATTTAAGATTTACAAGCCGCAACAATGTTGAATTCCTGCTGTCGGACGCATCTAAGATCGATCCTCTTATAGAAGATCTGCGCGCGCTGGGTCATCCGGTCGGCGGTATGGGCAATTCAATCTCAAGTATTGTTCATACTCAAGGCTGGGTACACTGCCACTCTGCAGCAACCGATGCATCGGGTCTTGTAAAATCTGTAATGGATGAATTGATAGAGTATTTTACGCAGATGAAGCTGCCTGCCAAGCTGCGCATTGCTCTTGCATGCTGCTTAAACATGTGCGGTGCGGTTCATTGTTCGGATATAGCTATACTCGGCATTCACAGGCGTCCGCCCAAAGTTAACCGTGATAAACTGAAAGCTATGTGCGAAATTCCATCGCTGGTTTCTGCTTGTCCTACTGCAGCAATTAAGCCTGCTACAATAAATGAAAAGCCTTCGGTAGAAGTAATAGAGGAGCGGTGTATGTTCTGCGCAAACTGCTACACTGTTTGCCCTGCAATGCCGTTGAACGATCCGTTAAACGACGGAGTTTCAATTTGGGTAGGTGGAAAAGTATCCAACGCAAGAAGCGAACCTATGTTCTCCAAGCTGGCAATTCCGTTCTTGCCGAACGACCCGCCGAGATGGCCGGAAGTAGTTAACGCCGTAAAAAATCTGGTTGAAGTTTGGGCGCAGAATGCCAGGCCGTATGAAAGGATGGGAGAGTGGATAAATAGAATCGGGTGGCCGAGATTTTTCCAGCTTACTGGCATCCCGTTCCAGAAGGAACACATTGATGATTTTAAGCATGCCGGCTTAACATTTAAACGTTCGGTTCATTTGACTTATTAAAAGGAGAATATTATGGCTGAGTTAGTAAAAGTTGAAGAGGTGGCCGACTCTATGTTTACCATGATAAAAGACACCATGGGTCAGAAGAAATGGAAAGCTACCGATCTGACCAAGGCGGTTTTGGAATTATACGGAGACAGATGCGATAAGACACTGGCTAAGTCCGCTATTAGAGAACTAATTGAAAGCGGGAAATGCGTCTATACTTACTTCGGCGGCAGCTTTATAGAGATACCTCATAAAGAAGGCGCCGAGAATTAGGATTAACCGGGATAAAGGTAGAATCTATTAGAAAGTTTTGTTGGCTAAGGTAAATCAAAATCTTTTTTTGAACTATAAGATATTGGTAGCCCATTTATTCTTAAAACTTTTTTTGTGCCTTTATTCCGGTTACCCGGATAAAAACTAGAAGGTGAAGTTGAATAATTATCCCAGAATTGTAATAGGAGGTTTATCGGGAGACTCGGGCAAGACAATGATTACCTGCGGATTGCTCGAGTGTCTAAGGGCGAGCGGAGTTAATGTTGCGGCTTTTAAAAAAGGACCGGACTATATAGACGCCGCCTGGCTGAGTTTATCCTCCGGTAAGCTTACCAGGAATCTTGATACCTATTTAATGGGTACGCAAAAGGTTAAAGGCTCTTTTTTAAGAAATGCTTCTGCCGAGGGGATAAATATTATTGAAGGTAACCGGGGTCTATTTGACGGAGTAGACAGCCAGGGTACACACAGCACCGCTGAACTGGCAAAGCTTTTGCAGGCGCCGGTTATAATAGTTCTTAATGTTTCAAAGATGACGCGCACAGCCGCAGCGCTTGTTTTCGGCTGTAAATTTCTAGATTCCGAGCTGAATATACTTGGAGTAATTCTAAACAGGGTTGCCGGCAAGAGGCACATAGAAATAGCAAAGGAATCGATTGAAGGAGAAACCGGGATACCTGTATTAGGAACAATTCCGAAACTGCCGGCAAAATTTATTTTACCGGAGCGGCACCTGGGATTAATAACTCCCGCTGAATTTGAAAAGAGGTCTTCTTTCTTGAAAGATATGAGGTGCATAATAAAGGACAATGTCGACATCCCGAAGATAAAGGAGATAGCCTTTAATGCGCCTTCAATAAGTTACGATCCCGTTGAAGCTGAAGCCGAACCAGGCACCGGCACCACGAATAAATTTACCGGCGAAGCTCCCGGTAGAGTTAAAATAGGATTTTTTAGAGACAAGTCATTTTCTTTTTATTACCCAGAAAATTTGGAGGCCCTTGAAATGGCCGGGGCAGAGCTTATACCTGTCTCTTCTACGGAACATTTTGAGCCCGATGATATTGATGCCTTTTATATCGGTGGCGGATTCCCCGAATTGAACCTGCCCGGCCTTTCGTCTAATAAAGAAATGACGACAACAATTAAAAGGCTGGCGGAAGGCGGCCTGCCGATTTATGCCGAGTGCGGCGGGTTAATCTATCTTGCCGAAGAGATAATCTATAAAGGCAAGAAATACTCACTCTCAGGCGTACTGCCGGTCTCTATCAATTTGCATAATAAGCCGCAGGGACACGGCTACTGTGAAATGACAGTGGACAGAGAAAATCCGTTCTATAATACCGGGACAAAAATTAAAGGACACGAGTTTCATTACTCGAAGATTTTTAAACACGATCCGGATATAAAAAGTTGTTTATCGGTCTCCCGCGGCTACGGATGTTATGACGGAAGGGACGGCCTATCGTACAAAAATGTTTTTGCAAGTTATGTCCACATCCATGCATTGGCTACACCGGAGTGGGCGGGGGGAATGATTAGGTGTGCACAGAATTATAAGGAAGCCAAGACAACAAGCTTGGCAGGTACAAATTAAGAGGAGAATAAAATGGCAAAACTGGTAAAGAAAGTAAAGAAACCTTTAAGCGCATTAAGCTCTCGTTCATCCGGCAGTTCTTCTGTGGAGACTTCACCGCTTAGGCCGGTGCAGGTTAAAAAAACCGCACCATGCTCTAACGGCTGCCCGAACGAAACTAACATAAGAGAAATTATTACTACGCTAAGTCAGTCCGAAGACTGCGGTAGAACGAACAAAGAATCTTTGGAAGCAGCCTGGAAAATACTTACCGAGAAAAATCCGTTCCCTTCAACATGCGGCAGGGTTTGCCCGCATCCGTGCGAGGCGGAATGCAACAGAAATTATAAAGACGGTGCAGTAGGTATAAACAATATTGAAAGGTTTATAGGCGACTACGCTTTAGAAAGCGGCTTTAAATTTCAGAAATTATCCGGCGAAGCTTACGGGCAAAAAGTTGCCGTTATCGGTTCGGGCCCGGCGGGACTTTCGTGCGCTTATCAACTGGCAAGAAAAGGATACAGTGTAAAGGTATTCGAAGCATTCAGCAAGCCCGGCGGTATGTTGAGATATGGAATACCGGATTACAGACTGCCGCAGAATATTCTGGACCAAGAAATAAAGCGCATTGAAGACCTTGGTGTTGAAATACAATGCAACTGCATAATCGGGAAAGACATTCCTTATGAAGAGCTGCAAAAAAGTTACGACGCAATATTTGTAGGCATCGGCGCACATAAAGGCAAGCTGCTAGGCATACCGAACGAAGAAGCAACAAACGTATTTACGGGGACGGAGTTTCTTAACAAGATAAATTCGGGTGAAAAGATTGATGTCGGTAAAAGCGTTCTTGTAGTTGGCGGCGGCGATACCGCAATAGATGCCGCGCGGGTATCTAAACGTCTGGGCGCAGATGTAGCCATTGTTTACAGGCGGACGAGAAAAGAAATGCCGGCAATTGAAGAAGAAATTTTGGGCGCTGAGGAAGAAGGAATTAAAATAGAATTTTTGGCCGCACCCGTAAGCTTTGAAAGAAGCGGCGAGGTGATTACTAAAATGAAGTGCCAGCGTATGGAACTGGGAGAGCCTGACGAATCGGGCAGAAGAAAGCCGGTGCCGGTGCCCGATGCGTTTTTTGATCTGGACGCAACTACCGTTATTGCCGCAATAAGCCAGGAACCTGATTTTACCGGGCTGGATATGCTGCTAGAAGGGAAGGACCTGCCTGACGGCAAGGCAGGCTGGATTAAAACAGACGAAAGCTTCTCAACCAAAGTAGCGGGCACTTATTCTGGCGGAGACGATATTGAACTCGGCTTGGTAACCATTGCTATCTTTAATGGAAGAAAAGCAGCCGAAACTATGCACAACAGATTCCAGAATATCGCTCCCGAACCTGTGGTAAAGCCGCCAGTGATAACTCATGATAAGATTATTCTTAGATATTATGAGAGCAAGCTTAGGAACGAACCCTTTAAGCTTAAGCCGGAAGAAAGGCTGGCCGTATTAGATACTGAAATTACTTCTACTCTTACTGAAGAGCAGGTTATGGATGAAGCTAAGAGATGTATGAGCTGCGGATCGTGCTTTGACTGCGGTACATGCTGGAGCTACTGCCAGGATCAGGTAATAGTTAAGCCCGTTATTAAGCATCAAGCGTACAAGTTTAAGCTTGACTTTTGCAACGGATGTAAAAAGTGCGCGGAGAATTGTCCGTGCGGTTACATCGAGATGAGGTAGAATGTTCTCAAGAAAAAAAATCAATTTTTAGCAAGGTTAATGTTCGAGAAAAATAATTTATTAAACACATAATTACCAACTAATAATAGGACAATGTTATGCCAATCTTTGAATATAAAGAACTGAAGATTGAAGTTGACGAAGACGGCTTCATTCAGAAACCGGAAGAATGGAACGAAGACATAGCTAAGGCATTAGCTACCACAGAAGACGTTGCAGAAATGTCTGAAGCGCATTGGAAGATAGTTTATTACTTGCGCGATTATTATAAGAAATTCGGGATAGCTCCGATGATCCGTAAGCTCTGCAAGGAAACAGGCTTTTCACTTAAAGATATATATGAATTGTACCCGTCGGGCCCGGCTAAAGGTGCTTGCAAAGTAGCCGGCTTAACAAAGCCCACTGGGTGCGTATAAAAGCTTAAGCATATAAAATTTTATCCTTAAAAAAACAGCCGGCTGCAGATGGTTCGATCGGTTAATCATCCGTTGGATCCGGAAGCTTGCTCGATACAAAATTAAAACCGGCAAGTTGAATGAAGGATTTCAAATCCGGTAATTCGTAATCGGATTAATTTGAAAAGCATATATGATAAAAGAATTATTAATAAAGAATAAATCAAAGATCGTTGATAAATGGATTCAATCCATTTATAACAGCTATCCGCCGGAGGCCTCAAAGTTCTTAGGTAATAGGAAGGACAGGTTCGGCAACCCGGTAGGATATATTATTGCCGATAGCGCAGAAAAAATTTTTGATGAGTTTGTTAATAATAACAACAATGAAAGGATAAAATTGTTATTGAAAGAAATTATTAAGATAAGAGCCGTGCAAGACTTTACTCCGTCTCAAGCTGCCGGCTTTATCCTTTCATTGAAGGAAGTAATTTACAAAGAGCTTGAGCTAGAGGTTAAGTCGGGTAATTATTTTAACGAATTTATTCTTATTGATGTTGGAATAGATAATATAGCCTTAATGTCGTTCGACTTGTTTATGGAAGCCAGAGAAAAAATATTTCAACTCCGCACCAATGAGATTAGATCGAGATCAATGAAAATTATTGACTGAAGTTACTCAAATAAATAATACATAGGTGAAAATATTTTTGTCTTATCGTTTCCGTTAATTCTTTCAAATCACCGGTACGATAGTGTCTCCAAAATAAGGTAACTTCAGTCATAATGTTTTAATTAAGCAAGAGCAGCAGAATTTTTTTCAAACTTACTCTACAGTAGGAAAGATTGATGAACATCATTTTTTCATTGCTTACAATTGCAGTACTAATAGTATTAGCAGTATTAGGTGCAGGCACAATAAAGCTGGATTTTCTTTTCGGAATTATTTTCCCTTATGCTGCCGTATCGGTTTTTATCGTCGGTATTATATCCCGTGTAATCAAGTGGGCCAAATCGCCCGTACCGTTTCATATTCCAACTGTTGCAGGCCAGCAGAAATCCCTTCCCTGGATTAAGAGCAGTAAATTGGAAAGTCCGAGTTCAACTCCGGGAGTAATTGGAAGGATGGCCCTGGAAATTTTATTATTCAGATCATTATTCAGGAATACCAAATCCGGGTTAATAGACGGACAAAAATTAGTATACGGCAGCAGTAAATATCTGTGGCTGGGTGCAATATTGTTTCACTGGTCGCTGCTCGTAATTTTCCTTAGGCACTTTAGGCTATTCATGCAACCGGTGCCTTCCTTTGTTTTGATGCTTCAGAATATAGACGGCTTTTTCCAGATTGGAGTGCCGGAATTATATGTTACCGATATTCTTATAACCGCCGCTTTGCTTTATTTAATCTATAGAAGGCTGGCCGACGCCAAATTGAGATATATTTCGTTGGCATCGGATTATTTTCCGCTCTTCTTAATCCTAAGCATTGCTGCTACCGGAATTCTGATGCGGTACTTCTACAGGATAGACATTCTGAAGATAAAAGAATTCGCAGTCGGTTTGTTCAGCTTTCATCCCTCGGTCCCGCAAGGCATCGGAATATTGTTTTACATTCACCTGTTTTTGGTTTGCGTCCTGGTTTCTTATTTCCCGTTCAGCAAACTGCTGCACATGGCAGGAATTTTTCTTACGCCGACTAGAAACCTGGCAAACAACAGCCGGATGAAGAGACATGTAAATCCTTGGAACCGGCCTGTAAGAGTTCATACTTATGATGAATACGAGGACGAATTTAGAGATAAGATGGAAGACTCGGGACTGCCTGTGGAAAAAAGTAACAGCTTAGAACGTAACTAAATATTGGGTATCGAAGGAACATTCTTCCGCCGTAAAAAAGTACTTTCTGATAACAACAGCCTTTATTAACGAGCACAGGCAATGGAAAAGGATGAGTGAGAAAGCCGGTTTAAGCAATAAGAAATGAAAAGATAAGACGTAACCGGAAAATTTTTAATTTCTAATTTTTAATTTTTAATTGATAAAATGTCTGAATCAAAATTGAAGCCGGAAGAATTAGCCGGTAATATTAAATACGAGCCTAAGGAAAAAGACTGGCTCGATCCCTCGGTGGAATTTAAGCACGGCGTTTTTAATTACAGCGGCATACCTAAAAATGTTGAATACCTTCAGCAGCCCAATCCCAGAAAATGGCAGCCTACCGATAAGGACTGGCAGCTTCCGGAGAACTGGAAGCAAATAATTCTGGAAGGATTAAGAGACAGGCTGCACCGCTTCCGGTCGTTGCAGATTTTTATGGATATCTGCGTAAGGTGCGGCGCCTGTGCCGATAAATGTCATTTTTTCCTGGGCTCCGGCGATCCTAAAAATATGCCCGTCTTAAGGGCCGAGCTTTTAAGATCGGTTTATAGAAATGATTTTACCCTTGCCTCAAAGCTCTTCGGAAAATTTTCCGGCTCACGGGAATTAACAGTCGATGTTATTAAGGAATGGTTTTATTATTTCTTCCAGTGTACACAATGCAGGCGGTGCTCTGTATTTTGTCCCTACGGCATCGATACGGCAGAAATTACTCTGCTTGTTAGAGAGCTTCTTAACTTGATAGGGATTAATATTGATTGGATTATTACGCCGGTTGCAAACAGCTTTAGGACCGGCAACCACCTGGGAATACAGCCGCACGGGTTTAAAGACAGCATCGACTTTGCCGTTGATGAACTGGAACAGATAACAGGAATAAAGGTAGACGCACCGATAAATAAAAAAGGAGCGGAGATACTTTTCATTACTCCGTCTGCCGACTATTTTGGTACGCCGCACTATTATACTCTGCTGGGGTATCTGGCGTTGTTCCATGAAATAGGATTGGATTATACATGGAGCTCATATGCGTCCGAAGGCGGCAACTTCGGTTCATTCATCTCTCACGATCTAATGAAAAGCTTAAATGCAAAAATATATGCAGAGGCTAAGCGGCTTGGTGTAAAGTGGATACTCGGCGGCGAATGCGGACATATGTGGAGAGTGATTCATCAGTATATGGATACACTGAACGGGCCGGCCGACTTTCTGGAAGTACCCGTTTCTCCGGTTACGGGTACAAGGTTCGAAAATACAAGATCAACAAAGATGGTTCACATCTGTGAGTTTACCGCCGATCTGATTAAGAACAACAAAATTAAGTTAGATAAAAGCAGGAACGACCACCGGAAAATAACATTCCACGATTCGTGCAATCCGGCTCGTGCCCTTGGTCTAATTGAAGAGCCGAGATATATAATTAAGAATGTTTGCAATAATTTTTTCGAAATGCCGGAGAATACCATTAAAGAGCAAACCTTCTGCTGCGGTAGCGGCTCCGGCCTAGGTACGGATGAAAATTTTGAGATGAGAATGAGAGGCGGACTGCCCAGGGCAAACGCAGTAAAGTTTGTTAAAGAAAAACACGGTGTTAATTTTCTCGGCTGCATATGTGCCATCGATAAAGCTACTCTGCCGCCGTTAATCGATTATTGGGTAGGCGGCGTAGATGTAGGCGGAGTTCATGAACTGGTTGGCAACGCTTTAATTATGAACGGCGAAAAAGAAAGGACAACTGACTTGCGTGGAGAACCGTTCTCCGAATAACTCGATACTCGATGCTGGATGCTCGATGCTGGATGCTCGATGCTGGATGCTGGATGCTGGATACTGGATGCTGGATACTTGATGCTCGATAATGTAAAATTATTTGGAGTTAAAAATGAATTATAAAGACCTTGAAATTTGGCAAATTGCAAGAGAAGCAGTTATTGAAATTCATGAGATGACTCTTATGAAATTACCAAAATTCGAAATGTTAGAAGAAGGCTGCCAAATTAGAAGATCGTCAAAAACGGTTAAATCAACTATTGTAGAAGGATATGGCAGAAGAAATTACAAACAAGATTTTATAAAGTATTTAATATATGCTCTTTCTTCAAATGATGAAACAATTGATCATCTTGAAACTCTTTTTGAAACTAAATCACTAACCGATCAAATTATTTATGATGATTTAAAGGAAAAGCTCGATTTACTTGGAAAGAAATTAAATAACTTTATTCAAAGTGTAGAACAACAACATAAGAGTAAAAAATAATCTATGAAAATTGAGAATCGAGTATCCAGAATCGAGCATCGAGAATCGAGCATCGAGCATCCAGAATCGAGCATCCAGAATCGAGCATCCAGAATCGAGCATCCAGAATCAGTCTTAGAATAGGAATAAACAATGTACGATAAAGGAAAAATAATTATCGGCTTAATAATATTTGCCGGATTCTTTACCGCACCGTTCTGGTATAACATATCGAACGGCAAAGAGGCACTTAAAAAACCGGAATTGGTTCTGCCTACAAAGGAAGGCCAGACGGAATGCGTGGAGCCGGTAACCTTTATGCGCGCAGACCATATGGTTCTGCTGAATGACTGGAGATATCTGGTAGTTCGAAAGGGCGAGAGAAATTATGTCTCCGGTACCGGTAAAGATTTTAATATGAGTCTTACCAACACGTGTCTCAACTGCCACTCCAACACGGCGCAGTTCTGCGATAAGTGCCATACTTATGTTGGTGTTACGCCCTATTGCTGGGATTGCCACGAAAAATCTATCACCCCTGGCACGGGGATGGTTTCTCAGAATTCGGAGATTAAATAATGGATAAAAGCAGAAGAAATTTTTTAAAGATAGCGGGGATAACAGCGCTCGGAATTACCGCCGACAAATTAGTAAACATTCGCGCTCAGCAAGCCGTCCCTAAACAAAATGTTAAAGACTCCGTCGCTTCGAAGAATATAATAAAAGCCCAAAAGCCCGGTCCCGCGGCAGAAGTAAGATTGGCTATGGTGGTTGACTTGAGGAAGTGCAAACAAGGCTGCACAAAGTGCATTGATGCCTGCAATAAGATACATAACATACCCGACTTCGGCGAACCGAAAGATGAGATTAAGTGGATATGGAAAGAGCCTTACGAAGATGCGTTTCTCGATCAGGAAAATTATTATATGAAAGATGAATTTAAAAATAAGTCCGTGCCGGTATTCTGCAATAACTGCGACAGCCCGCCGTGCGTTGAAGTCTGTCCTACCCAGGCAACTTTTAAGCGTGATGACGGAATAGTAATGATGGACTGGCACCGCTGCATAGGCTGCAGGTACTGTATGGCTGCGTGTCCCTACGGCTCAAGGAGTTTCAACTGGAGAGACCCCAGGCCGTTCATCAAAAACATTAACCCGGATTTTCCTACAAGGATGAAAGGCGTTGTTGAAAAATGCGAGTTCTGCGATGAGAGGTTATCTAAAGGTCTGCTGCCAGCTTGCGTGGAAGTATGCCCTGAGAAGGCATTGACGTTCGGGAACCTGAACGATCCGCAGGCTGATGTGAGAAAGTTATTAAAAGAAAATTTTTCAGTTAGAAGAAAGCCCGGCTTGGGAACAAACCCCGAAATCTATTATCTCGTATAAGGTTTAAAATATGTTAGAGCATGCATTAAAAGGAAACAAGAAATATTGGAGCTGGCTGCTTTTTCTGGCAGCGGTAATATTAATCGGATTTTATTTCTATCTAAAACAGTTTGATTACGGTCTGGGGATTACCGGAATGAGCAGGAATGTAAGCTGGGGACTTTACATAGCCCAGTTTACTTTTATAGTGGGTGTGGCTGCCTCTGCAGTTATGGTTGTGCTTCCGTATTACCTTCACAACTATAAAGCCTTCGGAAAAATTACCATACTCGGCGAGTTCCTGGCCATCTCTTCCGTAATTATGTGCATGATGTTTGTCTTTGTGGATTTAGGCCAGCCGTTCAGAGTGGCAAATATTTTTCTCTACCCAACTGTACATTCGTTAATGTTCTGGGATGTAATTGCATTAAGCGGCTACCTGGTATTAAATGTTATTATTACGCGGGTAACTTTGGATGCAGAGCATAAATCAATAGCGCCGCCTAAATGGATAAGACCTGTAATAGTAATTTCAATACCCTGGGCTGTAAGCATACACACGGTTACCGCATTTTTATTTTCAGGGCTGGGCGGCAGGCCTTTTTGGCTAACTGCAATACTAGCTCCCAGGTTCCTGGCTTCCGCATTTTCTGCCGGCCCCGCACTGCTGGTTATACTTTGCCTGTTATTAAAAAGATTGACAAAGTTCGATGCGGGAACGGAAGCGATAAAAAAGCTGGGATTGATAATTACGTACGCAATGTGCGCAAATGTTTTCTTCATACTGATGGAATTCTTTACCACTTTCTACAGCGGCATCCCGGATCATGTAGCCCATATGCAGTATCTTTATATCGGACTCGATGGAAAAACAAGACTGGTGCCCTGGATGTGGACTTCGGCTTTCCTTTCGGTTTTGTCATTGGTTTTTCTGGTTGTACCAAAGCTGCGCAATAATACAAGGATGCTGTTAGTAACATGCATAATAGTCTTTTTATCTATCTGGATTGACAAGGGCCTGGGACTGGTTATTACCGGATTTATTCCTACGCCTTTCGGTAAAATTATCCAATATTGGCCTACGGTTCCCGAGTCATTTATATCTGTCGGTATTTGGGCGATAGGAGTTTTCCTGATAACGGTATTTTACAAGATCGCTCTCTCGGTAAGGAGAGAAATAGAAGCTTAAAATGTTAAGATGAAGAATGTAATTATAATCGGCGGTATGGCGGCGGGATGCAAGACGGCTGCAAGATTAAGCAGGCTGTGCCCTGATTATCAAATTACCTTAATTGAAAAAAGTCCGTTCATTTCATTCAGCAGCTGCGGCCTGCCTTTATATGCCTCCGGCGAAATTAACGATCTGTCTGAACTAAATAAGACTCCTTACGGCGCTGTAAGAGACAAAAAATATTTCAGCCAAGTTAAGGGCGTTAAGGTTTTAACCGAGACTGAAGTTAACGAAATAAATGCAGATAAAAAGGAATTAACTTGTAGAAGTATTCAGAATGGTGATGTCTTTAAATTAAATTACGACTGCCTTGTTATAGCCACCGGCTCGGAAACAATTAAACCGGGTTTCCCTTTCCCTGCGTCGCCTTTAGTCTCGTCTTTTCATTCTCCTGCAGATGTAAAATATTTCAGGCAGTCGGCACAAAAAGGTGAAATTGAAAAAGCAGTTATCATCGGCGGCGGTTTTATCGGATGTGAAATGCTTGAAGCTTTAAGTTCGCTCTGGGGAATAGAAACTGTGCTTATAGAAAGCAAAGCTTCGCTGCTAAGCTCCGTTCTCGACTCTGAAATTTCCGGCTATGTTGAAAATGAAATACCCGCCGGCAAAATTCAATTGATGCTTTCGACTACTGTAAAGAAAATAGAAATCAACAGCATCGGTGCGCCGGTAGTTTATCTGGATAACGGTAAAGAAATAATTACGGATTTTGTTTTTTATTGCCTCGGTGTAAAACCGGATGCTGGCCTGGCAAAGGCTTCCGGTGCGGCTTGCGGCATGTACGGCGGAATTTTAGTAGATGAGCAGATGAGAACCAGTTTGCCGGATGTTTGGGCGGCAGGCGACTGCGTCGAAATAAAAAATTTAGTTACCGGCAGGTACGATTACTTCTCGTTCGGTTCGTTATCAAACAGGATGGGAAGAGTAGCTGCTGATTCTATTGCAGGCCTTTCTTACGGCGGCAATAATATTTCTTTTAATGGTTCGGCGGGCAGCATTTCCTTAAAGCTGTTCGATAACATAATCTGCGCAGCGGGACTTACCGAAGCAAGGGCCGGAAGGCTGGGATATGAGACCGGCAGCGTTATCGGCTGCTGGTACGATAGGCCGGATTATTATCCCGAAGCGAAAAATATTTTCGGCAAGCTTGTTTATGAAAAAAGAACACTCAAGCTGCTCGGCCTCCAGCTATCGGGAGAAGGAGAAGTAACAAGGTACGCCGATGTTTTTTCTGAGCTGCTTTCACAGAATAAAAATGTTGAAGACCTGATGAACCTTGAGCACGGTTATACACCGGCTCATTCGTCTCCGCTTTCTCCTCTTAACTATCTCGGATACATGGCCGTTAACCAGGAGACGGACGGAGTAAAGAATTGCAGTCCGGCGATGCTTTCTTCATTTAATGGTAGCTTAATTGATGTAAGAGAGCCTGTAGAGGTCGAGGCGGCTACTGTTGATCTGCCTGCTTTAAGCAGTGGCGTAAGAATTATTCAAGTACCGTTATCGCAGCTTAGGTTAAGGTTGAATGAGCTCGATCTTAATAAGCCGGCTATGTGTGTTTGTGAAAGAGGTACGAGAGCTTATGAAGCCGCTAGATTACTTATGAACAAGGGTTTCAAAAATGTTTCCTATTTAGGCGGCGGCCTATTGCTGTGCAACAAGATAAATAAGTTCTCCGGCTTTATGGAGAAAAGTTATGAGCGATGAAAAATTACAATTGGCTGTTGTTGGTATAAGCTATAAGACTTCGACCGTTACGGAAAGAGAGATTTATCAAATTAATAAAAAAGAACTGAAGCAGGCGTTAATTTGTTTTAAGAGTATTGAAGGAGTTGAAGGTGTTGTTATAGTATCAACATGCAACCGGCTTGAATTTTATCTGGCATTAAAGCCAGGTGTCGATCCTTTCTCTGTGTTAAATAATTTCTACAGCGTTGGCAAAATTATAAATGCCAAATTGGATAAAGGAAGCTTCTACCGGTACGACGGCATTGATGCTGCAAAACATTTATGCAGCGTTGCGGCAGGGCTCGATTCTATGCTTACGGGTGAGTACCAGATACAAGGCCAGATAAAAGATGCTTACAGTCTAGCCTGCTCGGAAAAGACAGCCGAAAAAATTTTGCACAAGCTCTTCCATGCAGCTTTTAGAGCCGGTAAGGAAGTAAGGACGAAAACACGAATCGGTTGCGGCAGCCAATCATTAAGCGGTATAGCTTTCAAAATAATCCAGGACAAATTGAAGAAGGAAGATGTAATAACGATTATCGGAGTAAACCAGAATACCAAGATAATGGCCGAGAAATTAAACAAGTCGGGTTTTTCGCATCTATTGTTTGTTAATAGAACTCTGCACAAGGCCGAAGAATTGGCGGAAAATTACAACGGCGTCGCCTTCGGCCTGGATTATATCGAAGAGTCGCTTATCAGTTCTAAATGCATATTCAGCTGCACCGGCGCACCGGGGTTTATTTTAAAACCGGATACGATAAATAGGAACTACTCCAGAACAAAGCTCCCAAAATTAATAATCGATATGGCAGTACCGCGCGACGTGAATACGAATGGACTAAATAGGGAAATTGAAGTTATAGATATTGAAGGATTAAAAAAATATCTGGAAGACGGGAAGAAAGAAATTACTTCCGACCTGCCCGAAGCGGAAAGAATTATTAAATGCGAAGCAGAAGTTTTCGGGGCATGGTATGAATCGCAGCAAGACTTAAGCGCCAGCATGTTCAATGAGAAAATCGAACTCGTCCGGTCCCAGATGCTGGAAGAAGCCAGGCCTCAAATTTCAGGAGGCGAGCTTGAGCTATTGGATAACTTCTCGCGGACTCTTGCGCACAGGATGAAATCAATAATTATACAGGCAATAAAAACATCGCAGCCGGAAAACAGGAAGATTTAATAGGTTTAACAAAAGAGGAAATGTTTTATGAATATAATAACAATCTCAAGAGGTTCGTTAAGCGCCACGGAAAAGCTTTCTGAAAAGATTTCCGAAAAGCTTAAATGTCCGGTCGTAACAAGGGAAGACGTTATAAAAGCCGCGGAAAAATACGGTATAAAAGAAACCGGGCTCGGAGACACAACATTCATCGATAAGTCGCCTTCAATTTGGGATAAGTTAAGCGACAGGAAGAAACAATATCTTTGCTGCTTTCAAGCCTCGCTGCTGGATATTGCGCTTAAAGGCAGCTTTATATACCACGGCCATCTTGCACAATTTCTTCTGAAAGATATACCCTTCGTGCTTCGCGTTCTGCTTACCGCCCCACTGGAATTTAGAGTCGATACCATAATGAAAGAAGGCGGCAAAACAAAGGAACAAGCACAATCCTATATCAATCTTATAGATGAAAGAAGAGAGAAATGGTCTCATTTCCTGTACGGGGTCGATTGGAAGGACCCAGCTCATTACGATGTGGTTTTTAATCTTAAAAAAATGAACCTTGATATTGTTTCGGATCTATTAGTTAATCTCGCTTCCAGCGGCGAATTTCAATCCGGTCCCGAATCATTAAAGATTCTGAAGAACTTGAACCTTGCTGCAAAAGCGAATATCTCTCTGCAGCAATCTACGCGCACTAAAGGCAGCGATGTGGAGATTGAAGCAGACGCCGATTCCGGCTTATTGATAGTAAGAGGCAATACCCCTAAGGTTGGCTCCAGGATGTGGGAGAACGATATAAGGAACGTACTGTCAAAAGTTGAAGGCGTTAAAGAGATTAATGTTATTAAATCGGTAATCAGTTATTACGAGTAAAATTCAGTATGCGGAACTTGGATACGGAGTAACGGATGTATTCTCAATACCCGGTCTTCATGCCTTGAATCTTTTCGTAATCAGGTAAATTAAAAATCTTTTTATGGAATAAATTATGAGCACTAACGAAATATCAGCCGATCTTCTTGTTGTAGGAGCCGGGATAGCCGGAATAACTGCAGCGGTTGAAGCCGCCGAGACTGGGCTGAGTGTAATTCTAGTTGAGAAGCGGCCTTACATAGGCGGTAAGGTGGCCCAGTTCAGTAAATATTTTCCCAAGCTGTGCCCGCCTGCATGCGGTCTGGAAATAAATATTCGCAGACTGCGGTCGAATCCATTAATCAGGCTGTACACTATGGCAGAAGTAAGCACAAATATTTTGAACGACTCGGGCAAGCATGAAGTGAACATTCATTTGAAGCCGAGATATGTTAATAATAAATGTACCGCCTGCGGCGAGTGTGTAAAGGTATGCCAGGGCAGAAGAAAAAATGAATTCAATTTTAATATGGATGAAACAACATGCATCTATATCCCATACGAAAATGCCTATCCTCAAAAATATATTATTGACAAAAAGAACTGCGAGGGAAGATGCTGCAGCAAATGTGCCGAGGTGTGCAAATACGGTGCGATCGATCTTGAAGATGAAGGGGCAGTTATTCCGGCTGTGGTGGATTCGATAATCTGGGCTGCCGGCTGGGAACCGTATGATGCCAAGAATCTGGATGTCCTAGGCTTCGGCAGGTTTCCGGACGTTATTACAAACGTAATGATGGAAAGGCTTGCATCGCCCGACGGTCCGACAAAGGGTAAAATACTTAGGCCGTCCACAAATGAAAAGATCAACAGCGTTGCCTTTGTTCAATGCGCAGGCTCAAGAGATGAGAACCATCTGGAATATTGTTCTTCTGTTTGCTGTATGGCTTCGCTTAAGCATATCAAATATGTAAGGGAACAGTACCCGGATGCCGAAGTTCATTTCCATTATATCGATGTTCGTGCAAGCGGAATGCTGGAAGATTTTTACCGCAGCATACAAAGCGATAATAAAGTGCACTTCCACAAAGGTAAAGTAGGAAAGGTAACCGGAAGCGTGTCAGGTAAATTAATCGTCCACTCCGAAGATACTTTAACGGGCAAACTAATTCAAAATGAAGTTGAGCTTGTGGTTTTAGCAACCGGCATGAAGCCGTCAACTGCAGGCCTGCCTATAGAAAGCTCTGCAATAGATAAGAACGGCTTTATCAGCTTTAACGGCAGCTTATCTAGCCAATCATCAGGGCTTACTGGATGCGGAGTTATTACCGAGCCGAAGGATGTAGCATCCGCAGTGCAAGAAGCAACCGGCTCTATCCTTAAAGCTATTCGAACAATAAAAAGGAATTAGTATTATGGGTATTGAAACTAAAGCCTGCCCGCCTGACAGGCGGGTCGGAGTTTATCTTTGTTCCGGCTGCGGAATAGGCGAATGTATAAATTGCGATCAATTGCTGCAGGTTGCGTCTAAAGAAAATAAAGTCCCTGTCAGTAAAGCGAGTTCCTGGTTGTGCAGTGAAGAAAGCGTTGAATTAATTAGGAAAGATATTGAAAGCGAAAAATTGAACAGGGTAATAATCGGCGCATGTTCGTCCAGGTTTTTATCCGACGTATTCAAATTCGATACGGATGTATTTGTTGAGCGCGTTAACTTGAGAGAGAATGTTGCATGGTCGCACAAGCCGGGTGATGAAGACACTCAAATGCTGGCAGAAGATTACCTGCGGATGGGAATTGCAAAGGTAAGAAACTGCGAGCTGCCGGAGCCGTTTAAGAAAGAAATTAATGAAACTGTTCTTGTAGTGGGCGGCGGCGCTGCGGGAATGACGTCGGCTCTGGCTGCAGCAGATGCCGGATACGAGGTTGTGCTTACAGAAAAGGAAGACAAGCTGGGAGGCTGGTTAAATCAATTGTATAAAATAGCTCCGTCGCATTCGCCATACCTTGAGCCTGAAGATACCGGGGTAGAGGAATTTATTTCCAAAGTTGAATCACACGGCAAGATAAGAGTAATTAAATCGTGCTTAATTGAAAAAATATCCGGCGAGCCGGGCAGCTTTAATGTTGAGTTAAAGATAAATAATTCGGCAACCGAAAATCTAATGGCGGGCGCCATAATTCAAGCTACTGGCGCCAAGCCGTACGATCCTGGTAATCTTACTGAGCTGGGATTCGGAATAATTGATAATGTTATAACCGGCAGCCAGCTTGAAAAGCAGTTTCTGCAAAATGGCAACGGTAATAATGGTAAAGCTATTTTTGAAGGGAAAAAATTAAAGAGCATCTTGTTTGTTCAATGTGCAGGCTCAAGAGACGAGAAGCACCTTCCATACTGTTCTACGGAATGCTGCTCGACAACGCTTAAGCAGGCATTGTATGTTAAAGAAAAATATCCCGATGCATTAATTTATATTATATACAGGGATATTCGAACTCCCGCCCAGCTGGAACTTTTTTATAAGAGGGTGCAGAGCGAAGAAAATATTTTTCTTACAAAAGGCGAGGTTGTCAATTTAAGTAAGTCGAAGGACGGATCGGTACTTGTTGATATAGATAATACCCTGCTGGGAGAAAAAATACAGATAGCCTCCGATTATGTTGTGCTGGCAACAGGTATGGTGCCTTCCACGTTTGTAGGCAATATCGAATCCGAGACTTTGGAAGCGGGCAGCACTGCGCCGGGTGCGGGCCAAACAGAGGCTGCAAAAACGCTCGACGGCAAGAAGGCTGCCGCATCTGCAGAGGCCGGAGCTAAAATTCTGAATCTTACTTACAGGCAGGGAACTGATCTGCCGACTTTAAAATACGGCTTCCCCGATTCGCATTACATCTGCTTTCCATATGAGACTAGAAGAACCGGTATATACGCAGCCGGATCGGTCAGAGCTCCTATGGATATCTCAATGAGCAAAGCGGATGCATACGGCGCCGCTCTAAAGGCAATTCAAGTTATTCATGCGGCAAAGGAAGGTAAAGCGGTTCACCCGAGGTCGGGAGACCAATCATATCCGGAATTCTTCCTGCAGCGCTGTACGCAATGCAAGCGCTGTACCGAAGAGTGCCCGTTCGGAACTTTGGATGAGGATGCCAAAGGCACGCCTTTGCCCAACCTGGCAAGGTGCCGAAGATGCGGCATTTGCCTGGGTGCTTGTCCGGAGAGGATTATATCATTCAAGGATTATTCCATCGGCATGGTCTCTTCGATGATTAAGTCTATTGAAATTCCCGATGAAGATGAAGACAAGCCCAGGATACTTGCTTTCCTCTGTGAGAACGATGCATACCCGTCGCTGGAGATTGCGGGACGGAACCGTATGCAGTTCGATGCCAACGTAAGGGTAATTCCGGTTAGGTGTCTCGGCTCGGTAAATACCGTATGGATTGCCGATGCGCTTTCAAGAGGCTTCGACGGGATATTGATGGTAGGCTGCAAGTTCGGCGACGATTACCAGTGCCATTATATAAGGGGAAGCGAGCTGGCGAGCAAGAGAATGGAGAATGTACAGGAAAAATTGAAACAGCTCGTCCTTGAGCCTGAAAGGGTGAAACTTTTTACTTTATCAATAGATGAATATACAAAGCTGCCCGGCATATTCAACGAATTTGTTGAACAGATAAGAGAAATAGGAGCTAACCCGTACAAAGGAATGTGAAGTATTTACAACAACAATATGAATACAAAAGCGCAATTCAAATTGATTTTACATTTGTTGTGGCATATGTTCTTGTAGTGATTTTCTTTAATTGTTATCGTGATGAGTAGAATTTTTAACGGTGATGGTAATAAAAAGCGGAGAGTCCGAATTCCTTTTAACGGTTTGTCAGATGATGCAGTTAAGAAAAGCTTCAATTGTATAATGATGACGATTGTATTTTTTCAAAACAAAATAATTAAAATAAAATATTAAAATTTAATTCGAGGAGACGTTATGAGTTTAATACGACCTCATGGAAGCGATAAATTAAAGGTTCTTCTTTTAGAAGGCAAAGAGAGGGAAGAAGAATTAAAAAAAGCTGCTAAGCTTAAAAACATTTCTATTACAAGCAGGGAAACCGGGGACCTTATTATGCTCGGAATAGGCGGCTTTACGCCGTTGACCGGATTTATGGGCCACGAAGATTGGAAGGGTGTTTGCGCTGATATGAAAACTTCCGGCGGTTTGTTTTGGCCTATCCCAATCACTTTATCGGTCTCGGACGAAACGGCAAAGTCGCTAAAAATAAATGAAGAGGTAACGTTAGTAAGCGATGAGACTAACGAAGTAATGGCTACTATGCAAGTAACCGAAAAATACAAGATAGATAAGGATTACGAGTGCAAGCAGGTATTCTTAACGAACGATCCGGAACACCCGGGCGTTAAGATGGTAATGCAGCAGCTTGAGTGGAATATAGCCGGTCCGGTAAAGGTAATGTCCGAAAGCTACTTCCCGAAGGATTTTGCAGGGCTATATCAGCGTCCGGAAGAAAGCCGAAAAATATTTGCTGAGAAAGGCTGGCGGACTATAGCTGCACTGCAGCTCCGTAACCCTATGCACCGCTCGCACGAGTTTCTTGCAAAAATTGCTCTCGAGGTTAGCGACGGGCTTTACATACACCAGCTTGTAGGAAAGCTGAAACCCGGCGATATACCGGCGGAAGTTCGCGCAAAGTGTATCGATGTACTGGTTGAGAATTATTTTATTAAGGACTCCGTAGTATGCGGCGGCTATCCGCTGGATATGCGATATGCCGGCCCGAGGGAAGCTCTGCTGCACGGCGTATTCAGACAGAACTTCGGCTGCACACATCTAATTGTCGGTAGAGACCATGCCGGTGTTGGAAATTATTACGGCCCGTTCGATGCTCAGAAAATTTTCTATGAATTGCCCGAAGATGCTTTATTGTTAAAGCCTCTGCCAATCGACTGGACATTCTGGTGCTTCAAATGCGGAGGAATGGCGTCGATGAAAACCTGTCCGCATAAGAAAGAAGACAGACTGTTCTTAAGCGGTACTGCTCTAAGAAAAGCTCTATCCGAAGGCGGCGATGTGCCGGCCGAGTTCAGCCGCCCCGAAGTGCTGACAATCTTAAGAGAATATTACGCTACACTTGAGGAAAAAGTTGAAATTAAAATGCATCAATTCGCTACCGGTGATATGACAACCGGAAGCAAAAAATAAATAAACAATAAAATGATATTGAATGCGTACTTGTTATATAATTAAAATATAAAGGAGACAAACAATGCCGAGTTATGTAATCCCGGATAAATGCGACGGATGTAAAGCGCTGGACAAAACAGCATGCCAGCACATCTGTCCGAATGATCTGATGGTGTTGAGCAAGGATGCAATGAAAGCATATAACCGCGAGCCGGAAATGTGCTGGGAATGCTATAATTGCGTAAAGATTTGCCCGAACCAGGCGATAGAGGTTCGCGGTTATGCCGATTTCGTTCCTCTAGGCGCAACCGTTACACCAATGAGAAGCACTGATTCAATAATGTGGACAATCAAATTCCGCAACGGTACATTAAAGCGGTTTAAATTCCCTATCCGTACAACCGACGAAGGTAAAGCAGTACCCGACGGCGGATGGAGCACAAGTAATGACGATCTTAAGAGCCCGGTTTTATATACCGAGCCGGCATCTCTTGGTCTTCCCGAAGTAGTTACAATAAAGAATTAGAAGAGAGGAAAAAATTATGACAAATTTTAAAACAGAAGAAGTAACAACCGATCTATTGATTATTGGCGGCGGTATGGCGGCCTGCGGTGCGGCTGTTGAAGCGGCTTACTGGGCTAAGAAACGCGGCCTTAAAGTTACTATGGTTGATAAAGCCGCAGTTGACAGAAGCGGTGCTGTAGCTATGGGTCTTTCAGCCATCAACCAGTATGTGGGAATTAAAGACGGCAAGAATACGGTTGAAGATTATGTTAAGTACGTCCGAAACGATTTGATGGGAATTACCCGTGAGGACTTAGTTTATAACATCGCCCGCCATGTAGATTCCACAGTTCATTTATTTGAGAAGTGGGGGCTGCCAATTTGGAAAGATGCAGACGGTAACTACGTTCATGAAGGCAGATGGCAGTTAATGATTAACGGCGAATCATACAAAGTGGTTGTAGCCGAAGCGGCAAAAAACGCAATAGGTGCTGAGAATATTTATGAGAGGGTATTCATCGTCGGTCCGATTATGGATGGGGACGTTTGCGTAGGCGCAGTAGGCTTTAGCGTACGCGAAGAGAAGTTTTATGTATTCAAATCGAAAGCCGTTTTAGTTGCGATGGGCGGAGCGGTACATGTATTTAAACCGAGGTCTTCAGGTGAAGGCTTAGGCCGCGCATGGTATCCGCCGTGGAATTCCGGTTCAAGCGCATACTTTACTTTGAAAGCCGGCGCAGAAATGACTTGCCAGGAAGTACGCTTTATTCCTGTTAGATTCAAAGATGCTTACGGTCCTGTCGGTGCGTGGTTCCTTTTGTTCAAATCAAGGGCGACCAACGGAGAAGGCGGGGATTATATGGCTGAAAGAAAAGGCGAATTAGAGAAATGGATTCCTTACGGCAAAGTAAAACCGGTTCCTGCAAATTTACGAAACTGGCTTATGATGCTAGATGTAATGGACGGTAAGGGCCCAATCTCTATGAGGACGGAAGAAGCAATTAACAAAATAGCCGCCGAATCGGGCGACGAAAAAGCAGCAAAGAAAAAATTGAAAGAACTGGAATCGGAAGCTTGGGAAGACTTTTTGGATATGACTATTTCCCAGGCAATTCTCTGGGCCGGCACAAATACCGCGCCCGAGGAAAAGTCATCGGAAATAGCTGCAGCCGAGCCTTACTTTATCGGCTCGCATTCAGGCGCTTCCGGTGCATGGGTAAGCGGTCCTAAAGACCTTGCGCCTGCAGAATATTACTGGGGCTATCCTAATATGGCCACTACAAAAGGTATCTTCTGCGCTGGCGATGCTTCAGGCGCCTCCAGCCATAAGTTCTCATCCGGCTCGCATGCAGAAGGCCGTATTGCAGCAAAGGCAGCTATAGATTATATCGTAGATAATCCGAACTCGGTAAAATATAACCAGGCTGAGATTGATGCGCTGAAGGAAGAAATTTTGAAGCCGATGGAAGTTTTTACACAGTTCAAAAACGCCTCCAGCGATCCCGAAGTAAATCCGAATTATATAAAGCCTAAGATGTTCATGTTCAGGCTTCAGAAAATTATGGATGAATATGCCGGCGGAGTATCGACACAATTTAAGACTAGTAAAAGTCTGCTGGAGAAAGGACTCGATCTTTTAGGTTATCTGAAGGAAGATTCCAAGAATCTGGCCGCATCTGACCTGCATGAATTAATGAGATGCTGGGAGAACGTACACAGGATGTGGCAGGCTGAAGCTCACGTAAGAGCTATCCTGTATAGGGAAGAAACCCGCTGGCCGGGATATTATTTCCGCTCCGACAAACCTTCTATGGACGAAAAAGACTGGAAGGTATTTGTCAATATGAAGTGGGATCCCAAGACAGATAAGTGGGATGTATTCTCAAGGCCTATAATTTCTATTGTGAATTAATCCTAATTCAATTATGGGGGAATGACTTTTGTCATTCCCCTTCTTTGTAGACGGATTTTTATTAATTCTTGTGTTCATAATTCATTGTTCGATGTTTTGATACTTCTTAACTGCTGCCGAATAATAGAACGATTGAATTTGGAATTTAATTAAGCATGAAACAGATTGAAAACTATTACTGCCCGCATTGCAACCAGCCTTTAAAGAAATGGCTTTGCCCTCCGGAATCTTCCTGGGGTACCGAGTACCAGTTCGTTTGTTTTAACGATGACTGCCCTTATTTTATTAACGGGTGGAACTGGATGAAAAATAAGTATAACCTGAATATCTCCTACAGGTACAGGGTAAACCCTGTAAACAACGAATCAGGGCCCTTGCCCGTCTGGTCTAAAGATGCTTTAAAGAATTTTATCTCTAGTTGAGCTTGATGCGGTTCTTTAATCTATGGAAGGAAATAATATGGACGAGATTGAAAATTTAAAAGAGATTATTCTTAAAGAGTACCCCCGACTAAACAAGGAGAGCAAGTTCAAATTCAGCTGCCACAAAGGAATAAGCTGCTTTAACAAATGCTGCAGCGATGTAAACATATTTCTTACCCCGTATGATGTAATCCGGTTAAAAACCAGGCTAAACATTTCGTCTCAGGAGTTTCTCGACAAGTACACTTTTCTTCCAATAGATGAAAAGCAAAACCATCCGGTTGTAATGCTTAAGATGGAAAGTGATGAGAACAAATCATGCCCGTTCGTTGGAGACAACGGCTGCACGGTATACGAGGATAGGCCGTGGTCGTGCAGAATGTTTCCGCTTGGTGTAGCCTCGCCTAAAGATGCAGGCAAACACGGCGAAGGTGAATTTTATTTTATCCTTCAAGAGCCGGTATGCAAAGGCTACGAAGAAAACAAAGACTGGACTGTTGCCAAATGGATTTCTGACCAAAGTATTGAAGAATATACCGAGATGGGGGAGCTGTTTAAGGATATCTCGCTTCACGATTATTTCAAAAAGGGAAAACAACTGGAACCAGCCAAGCAGGAAATGTTTTATACGGTATGTTTCAACATTGACAAATTTAGAGAGTTCGTGTTCGAAAGTTCATTTTTAAAAAGATTTATAGTTGATGAGAAAATAATTGGAAGAATTAGAGAAGATGACAAGGAGTTATTGATTTTCGGATTCAATTGGCTTAGATACTGTCTCTTTGGTGAAGAAACTATGAAAGTTAAAAAGTAATTACAAAAAGTCTTTTTTATGCAGAACAGAAGATTGGTAAAGCCTGACCCGCAGTTTATAAAATACGTAAAGGCAAACGGCGGGGAAGATTTCAAAAAGTGTTTTCAATGCTCAACATGTACTTCCGCCTGCCAGCTTTCAAGCGAGGAGTACGGCTTCCCGCGCAAGCAGATGCTGCTGGCGCAGTGGGGCTTAAAGGATCAGCTGCTTGAGGATCCTTCACCCTGGCTGTGCTTCTATTGCGGCGACTGTTCTAAGAGATGTCCGAGGAAAGGCGATCCCGGTGAGACTATGATGGCGCTGCGCAGGTACTTAACTTCAGAATACGACTGGACGGGGCTGTCGCGCCTAATGTATAGCTCGGTATTCTGGGAAATAGGGATACTTTTAATTATGGCATTTGCCGTTATACTTTTGTTCACTATTCCGGGCGGATTCGGATTCGGATTATTGAGCCAATCGGGTGCTGCAGCAACTGCTAATGTAATGCTTGAAAAGTTTGCACCTATTGGAATAGTGGACTGGGGCGATAGAATAATGGCCGCGCTGCTGGGCATTTTACTTTTAAGCAACGCAGCCCGTATGTTCACTAGGTTAACGCGGGGAGAAAAAATTCCGCTTCATCAGTACATCACTCAGATACCTTACTTTATCGTTCACGGAATTACACAGAAGAGATGGAAAGACTGCAACAGCGGCGAATCGATGAAGAATTGGATACGTCATCTCTTCTTAGTAACCGGATACGGAATTATGTTCACTCTGGTGGTGGTCTTTCTGCCGTGGTTCCAGGTAAAAGACAGCAGCCTGCACTGGACTAGCTTTCTCGGTTACTATTCAACCGCCGTTTTGTTGGTTACAACAGTTTGGATTCTAATTGACCGGGCGAAAAAAGGGACAGAAATGCACCGGTTCAGTCATTTCTCAGATTGGCTATTCCCTATAATGCTCTTTCTGGCTGCGCTAACCGGTATATTGCTGCATGTTTTCCGGGTAACGAATATGCCGATGCCTACTTACATAACATATATGATTCACATGGCGGTGGTAGTGCCCATGCTTTTTGTAGAAGTGCCTTTCGGTAAATGGGGACATCTGCTTTACCGGCCTATTGCTCTTTATGTGGCCGCAGTAAAAAGCCGTGCGAAGGAAACTCAATTACAAGGGCAATTTGTAAATACCCGTGCTGCTACGCCAGCCTAACAGCATAGTCCTTATCCCACTAATATTAAATCGGGGAAAAGAAAGAAAGATTAGCGAGAACAAGCCTGAGGAATAAATAAAATGATTTTATGCGGGTTCTATATGCTCGTTATTAGAACAACGGTATAATCATTTTAGATTGGCTTGAATTATATAAAACTTTGCCAAAGGAAGTCGAATGACCGCAGGTCCTCATTTCTTCTTTTCATCGCATGCTAATTGGCGGTGGTTCATTTTGGCGACCGTATTAATCGGCGCCACTATGTCTGCGCTGGATGTTAGTATAGCCAATATAGCCTTACCTACCTTAAAGAAATATTATGGCATTCCGCTCTCACTTGATGAATGGATTGCAATGGCTTACATGCTTACACTAACAATCTTCCTCCCGTTGTTTGGAAGGCTTGCCGATATGTTTGGACGGACGAGGATGTACAGCCTGGGATTTATAATTTTTACAATCGGGTCTGCTTTGTGCGGAGTGGCGCCAAGGATAGAATTTATGATTTCAGCGCGAGTGCTGCAGGCAATCGGTGCGGGATTACTACAGGCTAATTCCGTCGCAATCGTTACGCAGTCTTTCCCCAAAAATGAACTAGGCAAAGCGATCGGTATACAGGGTGCCGTGCAGGCTATCTCTATGGCTATCGGGCCATTCCTAGGCGGACTGCTGATAAATTTAAATTTGTTCGGTACGCAGTGGCGTTCAATCTTTTATATTAATATCCCGATCGGTATCCTTGGCACGTTCGCCGCATTTTATATTCTGCCAAAAGATAAAAAGCCGAAGGTTAGGGAAAAGATGGATTATCTTGGCAGCATTACTTTTGCCTCTGCGCTTCTTTTCCTTGTACTGGCTCTTAATGAAAGCCGCAAATTAGGCTGGCAATCGGAAACTATAGTTGCATACCTTGCGGCGTTTGTAATTCTTTTCTTTGCATTTGCATACACAGAATGTAAACTTCACTGTCCGATGATGGATTTTAAGCTGTATAAAATTTACGACTTCTCCGCGGGAATTATTACAGGCTTCTTTTCTTACTATGTTTTGTTCGGCGTACTATTTATAATGCCTTTTTACCTTGAAAACATACTTAAGTTTTCCGCTTTTACAGCGGGAGCTCTGCTTACCCCTATGCCTATAACCATGTCCCTTATAGCTCCTATAGCAGGAAGCTTTTCGGATCGTTACGGCCCGCAGATTATGACATCCCTCGGAATGTTTATTTGTGCAATTGCCGCTTCATGCTTTACCTTTTGCAGCAGAAGCCCGCACATAGGCATTCTTATTGCGGAATTTGCGGCAATGGGTTTGGGAATGGGATTGTTTACGCCTCCCAACAACAGCTCTGTTATGGGGTGCGTTCCTGAAGAGAGACTCGGCAGTGCAGGCGGTATTCTAAATATGATGAGAGCAAGCGGCAATGTTTTCGGTATAGATCTTTCCGGCCTAATAATAACATCTATTACTGCGGCATATCTTAGTGCCAAGGGATTTCCGCATATCAATGCAAGCAATGTACCTTATCAGTTGAGACAGAGCGGATTTATGCGCGGATTTATTGTAGTTAACATTACGTTTACTGCGCTAAGCCTTCTGTCTGCCGCCATTACAATGACTAAAAAAGGAAGAACCAAGATGGCTAAGGAACATTTTCTTTCTGAATAGAACTATTCTTTAAAATTCTCATTGTACTATTACATTGTCGTTTATGTAGTAGTCGGTACAGTCGCAGTCTATGCTTTTTACTCCCGGTATTCCGCTAACAATATTTTTTATTCTGTCGGCATTCTCTATATTCTTAACTCTTCCGTATATTCTTACGTTGCCGTCCTTAACGGTAATTTTAAGCATATAATCTTTAGTAGATTTATCGGAGGCAAGCTTGGCTTTTACTCCGCTTTCAATTGCAAGGTCTGCAAGGGCATGTTTCTTTTCCTCTGTTAAAACGAATTCGGGGGCTCTTGCCATAGAACAAACAATTTCGCAGGCCGTCTGCAGAGTTATGTCCTCTAGGTTAATAACTATATCGTACATAGAAGGATCATTCCAATCAATATTGTAGAGGAACCTAGTCCATTTATCCCTGTAGATATCCATTTTCTTAATATACGCAGTCGCTTCTTCGCGGGAAAGCTTATTACGTTCCATTGCGAATCTGATGCGCTGGTTAAGAGTGGCAATCACCTTAACTTTTATTACGCTGCATGCGCCTTTAAGCAGCAGGTGGCCTGCATGGCCGTAATAGACGATGTTATCCTTAATTGCCTCTTCACATAAAGTAGCCTGGATAAATGAAAGATACCTGAACCGGTCGATATTTAACGACAGGCGTTCCTTAATCGCAGGCTTCGATCTCATCGCTTTTATTAATTCCCTTTCCGAGATGCCGTATTTTTCGGCAGCCTCAACAAGTATTTCCCTGCTAAGGGATTTGTATCCTAATTTTTTAGCAAGGCACTCGGCAAGAATTTGTCCCCCGCTGAAAGTGCCTCTAGAAATTGTAATAATTGCCATTATATTTTATCTCCATTCAAAAATCTACTCCGGCATATTCGGGTTTTCGCTTAATCTCAAAGCAGGGGCGCTGTCTCCTTTAAGAAAGGCGTCTACGAACTGCTGAATGCTTTCGTCGCTGGTTAGAGTAACGTCTACATTTCTAACGGCTCCCATTAACCTGCCTATTTCTGTAAGTAAAAACAAAATGGACGACGACGGAATTTTTCTAATTGTTGCCAGAACGTGATCGTTCCTGTGGGAAACCGAGAAGTTTAAGGTTTCCAGTACCTTTGAAATGATCTTTGCTCTTCTCATTCTTCTTACCGGGTCGGCAGCACCGCCTCGGAAATTAAAGTTAATATAGTTGTTGTTTATCTCGTCGCTTGCATAAGCGTCAAGCCGAGAGAAATGGTAGCCAAGCCTGGAAAAGAAGTTCATATAGCAATCCGAAATAACTGCATAGCTTCTGCTTCCCAGGTCGCCGTCGCTCCTATCGGAATCAACTACATTCGACATGAGCAAATTGGTAAAGCCTTTTAGGTCTATCGGCAAAGGTCCGGCCCATCTTATACCGGGGGAAGTCATGCCTTCAATTAAAGAAAGAAACGGCTTGGAAATTATGTCTTCCGGGGTTACATGCTTTTTACCTTCAACTTCTTTTAGGCCGTTTCCCAGATCGATAACATGAATATCCAAAGGCACAGGAAATTTCAAGGGGAATGCGTGCTTGTCTTCATACCTTGCCGACTCATAAAGCGAAAACATTTCCCGCATTGCGTACTCGTGTGCAAATCTCGTTACATCGTGGAACGTCCTGCAATTCTCCGGCGTAAAATCCGATGAGCCGGGGTCTATTAAATTCAAAGGAATAACTAGCTTGGAAATATTCTGCCATATGCGGTGCATGGGGCTTTTATTAAAGATATTCTTTTTACCGGAAACAGACTTATCTTTTTCGATCAGTTCGTTAACCTGCCCGGCGTAAACTTTATTTTCGTTGGCGTCAATAGTAACAATCATACCGTTTTCTAAAGTTCTTGTAGCATTGTTGGTATTAACTATTACGGGTATGCCAAGCTCGCGGGCTATTATTGCCAGGTGGCCGGTTGTATTGCCTATATCGGCAATGAGGCCAGAGGCCTTATGAAGGACTTGAGTTAATTCGGGCAATGTCTTTCTTACCACAAGTATATCACCCGATTGAAAATTAACGAGGTCTTTAATCCTATTAAGCAGAAAAACCTTACCCGAGCCCACACCCGGGCTTGCGCAGGCGCCTTCTGTAAAAAGGACGGGGTACTTTAAATCAGCCTTTTGCGGAGAAATATTTTCATCTTCTTCAACCGTAACCAGCTTTGTTACAGCCAGAGGCCTGCACTGCAGAATGTATACTTTACCTTCCCTGTCAATAGCCCATTCAATATCCTGGGGTGAACTGAAATAATTTTCTATTCTTTGTGCGTAATCAATAATCGAATTAATTTGTTCATCGGTTAAGCAAGGTACATTAATCAGCGCATCAGGTATTCTTTCTTCTTGCAATCCGTCAGTCTTTCTCGGTACGGTTTTGTAAGTTTGGTTGCCCGGTTTAAATTTTATAATTGAGTGAGTAACCGGATCGATGATAAATTCCTGCGGAGCTACGCTGCCGTCAACAACCTTGGTTCCTAGCCCTCTAACAGCATGGATGATAATTCCGTTTCTTTTGCCTAGCGGGTCCTTTGTAAAAAGAACTCCGCTTGCAGCCGAATTGATCATCTGCATGCAGCCGATGCTCATAGGCATATCTATATCTCTAAGCCCTGTAAGGTAGCGGTATACCAGGGAGCGGGGCAAGTATTTGGAAATCAGCACTTCGAAACAAGCATCGATGATATTTGCCCTGCTTACGTTAAGTGCCGTGTAATGCAGCCCGGCAAACGAGTAATGACGGTCGTCTTCACCTATTGCGCTAGACCTGACGGATATTAGTATGTCTCCGTATTTGCCGGACAAATTCTCATAGTTGTTTAAGATAATTTTTTCTATCATTTGCGGAATGGGCGAGGCGATGATTAGTGCTTGAATTACCTGGCTTACCTGCTGTACATGAGCGTTGTCGTTAAAGTCGATTGTCGATATTGCTTTGTCTATCTGCTGATATAATTCACCCTGCGATAAAAAATCCTTAAAGAACCTGGACGTTATACAGAAGCCGTCGGGTATGGGAATAAGCAGCTTGTTGTGTATCTCGCAGAGGCGGCTCATCTTTCCGCCAACCTCGCTCATATTATCGATTGTTATCTCATCAACCCTGTAGGAATAAGGTTTGTTTGACGACTCAATCTTCTCTGTTTTAATCTCCTTGCATTCGCTGCAGTCAGGCTCCGTACAGTCCCATCTTACAAGGCATGTTGAGCCGGCAGTAAGAATCTCGTTGCATTTCTCGTTTATCTTGTGCACCTGGTTAATAGATCGGA
>JAKAJV010000082.1 GCA_021813585.1 Bacteroidota bacterium
GAAAATATTAATACTGGACGACTCGTTTTCCGCGGTTGATACGAACACCGAAGAGGAAATCCTAAAAAATCTTAAAGAGTTTATGAAAGACAGGACAAGCATTATCATCAGCCACAGGATATCTACTGTGAAGGATGCAGATAAAATTATTATCCTTTCCGGAGGCAGGATAGCCGAAGAAGGCACTCATAATGAGCTGGTATCCCTGGGTGGAATTTACGCCGACCTGCATTACAAACAGCTGCTTGAAAAGGAACTGGAGGAACTGAATTAAAATTATGCAGAAGTACAAGATTATATTTTTTGAAGTAAACTCTAAAGAGAAGAAATATTTAAAGAAGAAGTTCGATAAGAATTTCGATGTATCGTTCTTCGGGGATAAACTGACCGACGCAAATTCTGGCCTAATAAAGGATGCGAATGTGGTTTCTCCGTTTATTTACTCCCAGATTACTCAAAATGTCATAAAGAAAGGTTCAAAGCTAAAATTAATTGCTACTCGCAGTACCGGTTTTAATCATATCGACATTCAAACTGCAAAAGCGAAAAATGTATCGGTTGCTAATGTACCTTATTACGGAGAAAATACCGTGGCCGAACACACCTTCGCAATGGTACTTGCACTTTCGCGGAACATACACAGAGCCTATGTAAGGACTATTAGAAATGATTTTACCTTAGACGGTCTGCAGGGATTCGATTTGAAAGGCAAAACGCTGGGGGTAATCGGCGCCGGCAGCATTGGCGTTCATGTTATTAAAATTGCCAAAGGATTCGGCATGAAGGTTATTTGTACCGATACTAAACCCAATCATATGTTAACAGAGCTTTTGGATTTTAAATATGTAAATCTTGATGAGCTTTTGCAGACTTCGGATATTATTACTTTGCACTGCCCTTATAACGAGCATACGCATCATCTGATAAACATGAATAATATCGACAAGGTTAAAAAAGGAGCTCTGTTTATAAATACCGCGCGCAGCAGTATTGTTGAGCCTAGGGCACTTTACTATGCAATAGAAAAAGGAATTTTCGGCGGCGCCGGACTTGATGTGTTTGAAGGTGAAGAATTGCTGAAGGAAGAAAATCAGATGCTGACGAAAAACGTAGCCATTGAACACCTTGAGGCAATCTTAAAAAGAAATATTTTACTTCGTTATGAGAATGTAATTATTACTCCGCATATGGCTTTCGATTCTGCCGAAGCGGTTGAAAGAATTATGGACACCACAGTAGAAAATATTAAGGCTTTCTTCGAAGGTAAAAATTATCATAAAGTAATATGAACTCTGCCTTGAACTTGAACTTACACTTGAACTTGAACTAAAATAAGTTCAAGTCTAAGTTCAAGTTTAAGTTCAAGTTTAAGTGTAAGAAGTTCAAGAAAATGAGCGAAGAATTGAATATGGAATTTTATTATGGCGAATGATTATAAAAGCGAAGATGAGGTACTAGGCAAGGCGTACGACTCTAAGTTAATGAAGCGCCTTTTGGGATACATTAAGCCCTATAAAAAATATGTTATTATTGCCATCGTATTGAACATACTTGTTTCGGCGCTGGGACCGCTGCGGCCCGTGCTTACTAAAATTGCAATCGATAAATATATTGCGCATTCTAACTATCACGGTCTCTTAATCATTAGCCTTTTATTGTTTCTTTCCCTGCTGCTGCAGGCTGTAATCCAGTATTTTTTAACCTACTACACGCAGTACATCGGGCAGAAAACAATTTTCGATTTGCGGCATCAGTTGTTTACACACACTCAAAGGCTGGCATTAAGATTTTTTGACAAGACACCGATAGGCCGCATAGTTACCAGGGTAACAAACGATATTGAGGCGCTTAATGAACTCTTCTCATCTGGCATAGTAATGGTATTCAGCGATGTTTTTACGATTTTGTGGATACTGGTATTTATGTTCTACATGGATGTTAAATTGTCCTTCGTTACTCTCTCTGTTCTGCCTGCGCTTATTTACGGTACGTTCCTATTTAGAAAAAAAGTTAGGGAACGGTACCGGGATGTAAGGCTTCATCTGGCCAGATTGAATTCTTACATGCAGGAACATATAACGGGGATGAATGTAATCCAGATATTCCATAAGGAGAAGGATGAGCAGAAAAGGTTCTCTCAAATAAATAACGATTACAGGAATGCGAATATCAAAGCTATTTTCTATTACGCAATATTCTACCCGGGCGTGGAAATTTTAAGCTCGACAGCAGTCGGACTGATTATCTGGTACGGCGGAGGAGAGATAGTTAGAAGCTCGTTAACTATAGGCGTGTTGTTTGCCTTCCTGCAGTTAAACGAACAGTTTTTCCGCCCAATCCGCGACCTATCTGAAAAATATAACATAATGCAGACGGCTATGGCTTCCTCTGAAAGGATTTTTAAGCTTCTGGATAACAAGACGTTTATAAAGAATCCAGAGCAGCCTGTAAAATTTGAAAATGTAAAAGGCGGGATTGAATTTAAAAACGTTTGGTTCGCATATAATAATGATGATTATGTATTAAAGGATGTTTCGTTTAAGATAAATCCGGGCGAGACCGTTGCTATAGTTGGCCATACCGGCGCCGGAAAGACAAGCCTGATAAACATTCTGTCCAGGTTCTATGATATTGACAAAGGCTCAATTACTGTTGACGGAACGGACATAAGCACGATCGACAAAAAAGATTTAAGGAAGTTTATATCAATCGTTTTACAGGATGTCTTCCTGTTCTCCGGAACTATCCGCTCCAACATTAGCATGAGAAACGATGCGATAGCTCTTGAGAAGATTAAAGAAGCCGCAAGGATTGTAGGTGCGGAGAGGTTTATAGAAGCGCTGCCGGATAAGTATGACGAGGTAGTTAAGGAAAGGGGCGCTACGTTAAGCGTCGGCCAAAAGCAATTAATTTCGTTTGCAAGAGCACTCGTCTACGATCCGAAAATACTAATACTCGATGAGGCCACATCCAGCATTGATACCGAGACTGAAATTTTAATTCAAAAGGCGATAGAAAAGCTTTTGGTAGGAAGAACTGCAATAGTTATTGCGCACCGGCTATCTACAATACAGAATGCCGATAATATTATTGTAATGCATAAAGGTGAAGTTAGAGAGACGGGAAGCCACCAGGAGCTGCTGGCAAAACGCGGAATTTATTACAAGCTTTACCAGCTGCAATATAAAGATCAGGAAATTGTTAAAGCCGGTTAGCGGTTTATTTATTAGTGTTTCCTTTCAGATAATCTGCTGTTTCTAAGATTCCGTCGTGGTAAGATGTCGGTTTGAATTTGAATTCTTTCTCAAACTTCGATGAATCAAAAATATAATCGAACTCATTCTGATAAAGCATCTCATACAATTCTTTTATTTGCCAATTAAAAATTCCGAGAAGCTTAACCATCCATTTATTTAAAATTGTAAACTTAGGTTTTACGTTCAGGCTTTTAGCAGCAAGCGAGATAAATTCTTCGCCGGTTAATGCCGGCTTGGCAGTGGGCATATGCCATACCTGGTTAAATGCAGAATCTGTCTTAGCCAGTAAATACAAAGCCTTTCCGCAGTCCCCGGTATATGTAAATGAGTGTTTTGACCTGCTATTTACAAGCCAATACGCACTTTTTCCCTTCAATAAATTATTAAATACAAGGATAACCGGTATGCTCGAGTTTTCCGAATACGGGCCGTAAAAATCTGCAGCCCTCGCTATTATGGCGTTTAAATTTTTTCTTTTTATCTCGTCAAGTATTTTTTCATCCAGCCTTGCTCTAATCTCACCTTTTTTGCTGCAAGGATTTAACGACGTCTCCTCGCTCATAACTCCCTCAACTTTACCGTAGGGATAAACGTTGTCGAAGAAAATTAATTTAGCGCCTTTGGCTATGCATGCATCGATAGTATTTTGCATTATTTTAGGCCATTGGACCTCCCATTCGGAAGTCTTGTATTTTATTCCAGCAAGCAGGTACACGATTGATGATTCTTCAACTGCGGCAAAAGTTTCCTCCCGGTTTAATAGATCGGTTCTTACAGCCGGAGAATTTTCCCATGATTTTCCGCTGCGGGATGCAAGCTTAATATTTTCATTGTTAATCTTAAGCTCATTTACCAGAAATTTGCTTATAGCGCCGCCCGATCCCAATATAATATGTTTGTTGTAATTGCTCATATGGTAATTCTGTTTAGTTATTCTAGAAGAGTAAAAAATTCCTGCGCAGCAAATATACAATTAATACCGGTAGTATTTCCGTATTAAAACCCGGCAGTGCAGAAGCCTGCCGAGTTGATTATTTAACTTGCTGTTTAATCATCCGTTAGCTATTTTGAGAAAAAGAAATTGAGGCACACAATGTCTGAATATCGTTTTATGACTTTGGCCCGACACATAATTGAGGGCGAAAGGAAGCATCCCGAAGCAACGGGAGAACTTTCAAAACTGCTTTCCGATTTGTCGTTAGCTGCAAAAGTTATTTCTCTTGAGGTTAATAAAGCCGGACTTGTAGATATACTCGGATTTACCGGCCATAATAATATTCATGGAGAGAAAGTAAAAAAGCTCGACATGTTTGCACACGATATGCTGCTGAGGGCAATGGAATACGGGGGACACCTTTGCGTTATGGCTTCGGAAGAAGAGGAGGATATAATCCACATATCGCCGCACTACAAAGTGGGTAAATATGTTCTGCTTTTCGATCCGCTGGACGGCTCATCTAATATTGATGTAAACATCAGTATCGGCACCATCTTTTCAATTTATAAAAGAATATCCGCCGAAGGGAAGCCCGGCTTAATTGAAGATTGTTTGCAGCAGGGCATAAAGCAAATTGCAGCGGGATATGTTGTGTATGGCTCCAGCACTATACTTGTCTATACGACAGGCGAAGGAGTTCACGGTTTTACTCTGGATCCTTCCTTTGGTGAATTTCTTTTATCCCACGAGAAAATAAGAACTCCAAAAAAATCTCGTATATACAGCATTAACGAAGGCAATTATCTTTACTGGCACCCGGGTTTGAAAAAGTTTATTAAGTATCTTCAGGAAGAGGATGAAAATAGCGGCAGGCCTTATTCATCCCGTTATATCGGCTCTATGGTAGCGGATATTCATAGGAATCTTTTATACGGCGGAATATTTATGTATCCTTCCGATTCTAGGAATCCTAAGGGAAAGCTGAGACTGATGTACGAATGCAATCCGATGGCTTTTATAGTGGAAGCAGCTGGCGGGATGGCAACAAACGGTAAGCAGAGAATACTTGAAATACAGCCGGAAAGCCTGCACGAGCGCACTCCAATTTTTATTGGAAGCCAAGCAGAAGTAAAGACCGTGATGGATTTTATGGCCAAAGAGGAAGTTAATAACGAGGCTTATATAAGCAATAAGATTTAACTTTATTGTTAAATTAAAGACATGATTTATCTATGAATTTTCGTAAGGATGAGCTTATTCATTACGGGCAATTGCCGTAATGAATAAGTCCGGAGAAAAATTAAGAAAATTATTTTTCGGGTTTTATCTTTTCGATTTCTGTTTCTATTTTTTTAGAGAGACCTTCAAGAGAAATCCCCTCAACCTTAACCTTTGCAGTATTAACTATTATGCTTGGGTGGTCGCCTTCGCCGGTAACATACTTATAAAGCATAAAGCCCAAGCGGTTCCTATCATTTACGATCGGAAGATATTCGCTTAAATCTTCAACTATTTTATAAACTTTCTTTTCAATTAAATCATCCGGAGTCTTTTGTGTGCCCGGAGGTGGTAATGATGTCATCTTTTTTCCTTCAAAATCTTTCCCAAAAATAAATTAGAATGGGTAAATCTGCAATAATAAAGTGGAAGTAAAATAACTAATTAACTAAATTTACACTGTTTTTTTAATATTATATTGAATTATCTTTTTGGACTTACACGATGTAAAAAAATTGGCTGTCATTAGGTTAAGCTCATTGGGCGATATCCTCCTGGCCACTCCGTTTATTCGTTCTATTAAAAAGTCATATCCTGAAATTGAGATTGAGTTTATACTAAAGGAGCAATACAAGTACCTATTATTATGTAATCCGTATTTATCGAAAATTCATGCGTACAAGACTGATAGCCCGGAATACAAGTCATTCTTATTCGATGAATTGAAGAAAGAAAAATTCGATCTGGTGATTGACCTGCAAAAAAATTTGAGATCCGGGGAAATTGTACGCGCTTTAAAAACCGACACGGCTGCTTTTAATAAAAGATCGATTGCCAAATTTTTACTCGTTAATTTTAAGATCAACAGATTGAAAAACTCTCCGCCTATACCTGTAAGATACGCAGAAAGCCTGGATGATTTTAGTCTGGATAATGAAGGGCTAGATTTATATTTGCCGGAGAATGTTAGTTCGGTTTTAAGCAGCAGAGAAAATTATATTGGGCTTGTCCCGGGCTCCAGACATTTTACAAAAATGTGGCCCAGGGAATATTTTATTGAACTTGGGATTATTTTAACCGGAGAAGGTTTTAAAATTGTTTTGCTTGGCGGAGAAAGTGACAAGCAAATATGCCGGGAAATCTCGGAGTCGGTTCCCAGAGCCTTAAATTTGTGCAGAGGCGATAATTTATTTCAGACTGCTGCCGATATGAAAAAATGTTGTGCATTGGTTTGCAACGATTCAGGCTTGATGCACGTAGGATGTGCAGTAAAAGTTCCTGTATTGGCTGTCTTCGGTTCAACCGTAAAGGAGTTCGGCTTTTCTCCTTACGGAAATAAAAATCTGGTTCTTGAAAATAACTCTTTGTCTTGCAGGCCTTGCAGCCATGTAGGGAGGGAGAGCTGTCCTAAAAAACATTTTAAATGTATGCTAGATCTTAAGCCGGCGCTAGCTTTTGATAAACTAAAAATTCTTTTAAACTCCCGATGAAAACGTTCTGGTTCATTCTTTATAATATAACCGTAGTGCCGGTGTTATATGTTTTAATTCATATTGCCGGTATATTTAATAAAAAGGTAAAAAGAGGAATAAGGGGACGGGATAGAATTTTTGAGGAGCTTATCTTAAATGCGGCAGCGTTGGATAAAACGAAGAAGCTTATCTGGTTTCATTCTTCATCGCTTGGGGAGTTTGAACAAGCCAAGCCGATAATTAAGGAACTAAAAAAAGATAAAAACATTAATATCCTCGTTACATTCTTCTCCCCATCTGGCTACGAGAATTCCCGCAAATATCCGTATGCCGATCTAATATCTTACATACCCTTCGATACTTTTTCAAACGCCAAAAGATTTATAATGATAGCACACCCGGACCTTGCCGTGATGATGCGTTACGATATTTGGCCGAACCATATATGGGCAATGAATAAGTTTCATGTAAAGTCGTTTATTGTAGATGCTACAATGAAAGGTGATTCATTAAGGAAGCTGCCGGTATCTAAAAACTTTCACAAGAATCTTTATAGGGATATTTCCAGGATACTTACCGTCTCTAAATCGGATTCCGAAGGCTTTCGGGCCTTCGGCTGCTCAGATGAAAAAGTAAAGGCGGTCGGCGATACAAGGTTCGACCGCGTCTACCAGAGAAGCATTACTGCCAAAGACCGCAACCTGATAAAAGAGGAGGTGCTGGCAGGTAAAAAGATTTTTGTTGCCGGGAGTACATGGGAAACCGATGAGGAAATTATTCTTCCGGCCTTCCTAAAGCTTACAAAGTACGATAGGAATGTAATACTTATTATCGCGCCTCACGAGCCTACTTTGCTGCACCTGGAAAAGCTTGAAAATGAGTTCTCCGGAAAGCTTGCAACAATACGGTTTTCGTTCCTTAATAATTATAATAACGAAAGAGTTATTATAATCGATTCCATTGGCATACTGCTTACGCTTTACACATATGCACATGCCGCATTCGTCGGCGGAAGCTTTAGGCAGGGAATACACAATGTTCTGGAAGCCGCCGTTTACGGTATACCGGTGTTGTTCGGGCCTAAGATAGATAATTCTCAGGAAACACAGCAGCTTTTAAAAGAGGGCGGGGGAATATTAATTAAAAATAAAAACGAAGCCTACCGGCAGCTCCGCACGCTTTTTACTAATGATGAAATTAGAATTTCAAAAGGCCGCGTCTCGTACAATTACGTGCAAAAAAACCTTGGTGCAACCGGCAAAATATTAAAAGAGATATACCGGGTAATTTAATTATCTGCCAGATATCTTGTCTTTAAAATATCAAAATGATGCTCGGCGTGCCCGGCAATTATAAACAACAATGCTCTTACCGTAACTTGTTTTTCATTTGCAGTCCCCAGTCTGTTAAGCATATCTTCGGAGAAGCTTTTAAAAAGTATGATATTGGATTCTCTTTGTAATCTAAACTCGTTCAGCATGTCCTGCAGTTTCCTCTCATTAAAGTTTGCTTCTTCCGCATATCCATTCTGGTCGAAGCCCGGTAAAGATTTTTTCTCGCCTCTGGCTATACACAATGCCCTATAAGCAAACACTCTTTCCGAATCGGTTATATGACCCAATACCTCTTTAATACTCCATTTGCCTGCGGCATAAGAATAATTTTCTTTCTCCTTTAGAACCGATTCGAATAAATTGATAAACCGTATTAATTGTTCTTCCATAAAGCTTAGAACATCGTCTTCCTTCACCTTAGATATGTAGGTTTCATAATAAGGCTGATACTCACTGTTAAGCGGGCGGTTCATATAGACTCCTTTCTTATTGATAAATTTATTTCCAGATATCTACGGTAAAAACTCCTTTTGAGGTTGCAACTCCTCTAAACATACCGGAGGTAGAAAAAGGCATGGCATAGTTGCCTTTTTTATCCACAGCAATTAATCCTCCGTCTTCCGGGTCCAGCATTTTATAAATTACTTCGTCCGCCGCTTTTTTAAGAGAATATCCCCTATATTTCATTAAAGCGGAGACATTAAAAGCGACGGTATGCTTAATAAATTTTTCTCCCCAACCGGTACAGGAAACGGCGCAGGTTTTATTATTAGCATAGGTGCCGTCGCCTATCAAAGGGGAATCACCTATTCTGCCGGGCATTTTATTAGTCATTCCCCCGGTTGATGTAGCCGCTGCCAGGTTGCCGTATTCATCAAGCGCAACACAGCCTACAGTTCCGTGATTTCCTTCCTCAAGCTTTTTCTTATATTCCTGCCATTGCTTGTATCTCTCCTGCGTATCGAAATAGCTTTGAGGCATAAGTTTCATTCCCATCTGCTCAGCAAATTTTTCTGCACCCTGGTAAGCAAGCAGAACATGCGGAGTCCTCTCCATTACAAGCCGCGCCAGATCAATAGGATGGGCAATATGCTCTACACCGGCCACTGCACCGCACGACAAATCCTTCCCATTCATAATCGAGGCGTCCATTTCATGAGTGCCTGCAGCAGTGTACACAGCCCCTCTGCCAGCATTAAATTTAGGATCGTTCTCAAAATATTCAATTACTTTTTGGCATGCATCCAGGCTTGTCCCACCTTCGGCAAGTATATTCTTCCCGATGGTTAATGCTTCCTTTAACGATTGTAAATAAGCCTGTTTTATCGAGTCGGGAAGAGACTTGCTAATAGTACCTGCGCCGCCGTGGATTACTATGGTGAATTTGGAATTCCTTATCTCGTTATCTTTATCTTGTGCGGTTCCAGTATATTGCATTAATAAAACTACCAGAACAGTTGCTGCTGTAAGAATTAGGCTTTTCATTTACTACTCCGATTTTATTGGAATTAAAGATCAGTCAGGCGCTTACCGTCGTCTTCATTTAATTCCGGATAATTATCTTACTAAGTCACCTTACGCAGGATTTATCTGTTTGAATAGAAACTCAACCCTCCGTCCCCCTTCTCTTGCCAAGAGAAGGGGGTGAGGGGGATGAGTTCTGAATTTTTGCGTAAGGTGACTTACTAAATACGACTAAATTTATTTTATTTGCTTTGAAACTAAAAATAATTTTGAACCAATGTAATGAAAATTATTTTTTATACAATATTACTATTCTCGGTTTCAGTACAAATAGACTTACGTCAACAAATTATAGATCGAACGAATAATAATCAATATACGATTTTTTTAGTTAAACAGAGATGGCACACAGGCATAGTTATTAAAGTAAGTGAAATCGATACTACAATCTGGCCAGAGATAAATGATTTTAGAAATTTCGATTATGTTGACGCAGGCTGGGGAGATTCCGCTTTTTATCAAAACCCCAATTTCAATATCGAACAGGCTGCTATGGCGCTATTTGTTCCCACCGCCAGTACGCTTCGAATATACGGGTTTAATTCAAGCACAAAAAATTTTCTTAAGTATTATGATGCGGCTGTGGAAATAAAAATCAACGGCCTTCAGTTAAAGCAGGTCTGCAAATATATCCACTGCGCTTATTATCAAGGAACTGACGGGAAAATTATTATCTATAAGGAAGAATACCGGGGGAGAATTAAATTTTATAAAGCGAAAGGTAAGTACGATATTTTTAATACATGCAATACGTGGATAGCAAGGGGCCTAAATGAAATCGGTTTTAACAAAATAGATCCAAACGCAATTCTGGCAGAAGAGCTTTTTCGTAAAGCTGCAAAGATAGGAGAAGTGGTTCGATAAATTACGTATGGAAATTATTTGCCTGCAAAAATCCTTAGCCCGGCTATGCCTGCTATTATTAAAAATATAAATCCAATTCTTATAAGTTCTTTTGACTCGCCGAATAAAATGATTCCCAGAACAGCGGTGCCTACGGCGCCTATTCCAGTCCATACTGCATATGCTGTACCAACAGGAAGTGTCTTTAGTGAAACTGAAAGAAGGGATACGCTTAGCCCCATCGTAACAACAGTAAATATGCTTGGGTAAAGCTTTGTAAAGCCTTGGGAATATTTCATACCAATTGCCCATGCTGTTTCGAACAGGCCTGCGATAAACAAAATTATCCAATCCATAAAATTCACTTAATTATGATTAATTATTTTGAAATATCCGCTTCAAAAAAGTGCAAGGGAAAATTACACCACAAATATAGAGCAGTTTAAGCGATAAACATTATGTAATTTAACTTTGTCCTATCAATTTTATTTTTTCTAAAATAATACTGATTGCAGAATCTATTTCTTCAAGATGAGTTCTGAAAGAGCAAACGGCAATCCGCAAAGTATATTTACCGTTAATCATCGTAGAAGACAGAAACACTCTGCCGTCTTTGTGGATTGCTTCAATTAATTTTTTATTAAATTCATCCGCATCGCCGGCTAGCGGCAAATACCTGAACGTAATTATTGATAAATCCGGATACGGTCCTAATTCAATATTATCTATTTCCGATAACTTTTCATAGGCATGTCTGGCCAACAAAATTTTTTCTTCCAGTGCTGCACGAAAAGGCGCCAGGCCTAAGAGCTTTAAGGGGAGCCAAAGTCTAAGGCCTCTAAAATGCTTGGAGAGTTCCGGAGAAAGATCCGCCGGCGACAGCTCTTCAACCGATGTTAATGCATCTTGCATATAATCGGCTTGATAGTAATGTGCGTTGTACAGATTCATTTTTTCTTTAACAAGAACGGCTCCGCTTCCATACGGAAGGAATAATCCCTTATGCGGATCCATAATAAGCGAGTCGGATTTTTCTATACCTTTTAGCACGCCCTTACCGGTTTCACTTAGAATAAAAAAGGCACCGTACGCACCGTCTACATGAAGCCAAAGATTATATCTATCCGCTACTTCTCCTATATCGTAAAGAGGATCGACAGCGCCGATATCAGTAGTCCCTGCCGATGCAATTATCAGCCAAGGCTTCAAACCGTTCTGCAAGTCTTTCTTTATCGTAATCTCCAGTTGTTCGGAGTTCATTCTGAATTTATCATCCATAGGTATGTAGTGTTTTATGCAGTATTTTAAACCGGCAATCCGCAAAGATTTTTCTACACTATGGTGAGTTTGAGCCGTCAAATAAACTACCGATTTCTCAATATCACCCGGTTTAATAGAGAACGCTTCTCGCGCTGATACAACTGCAATTAGGTTAGATATACTGCCGCCGGATGTAAGATTGCCCGATGCAGTTCCAGGATACCCGACTAATTCAGCCATCCAATCAATTAGCATATTCTCCATTCTAACTGCGCCGGGAGAAGCAAAAAAAACTCCGGCGTATCTGTTGGTAATTGCGGCAATAAAATCTCCGAGTGAAGAATGGAAAATTCCTCCACCCGGAATATAACCGAGATGACCTCCGGAAGCGGGATTAATTCCGGGCGTATCCACATTTTCTTTTAATAACGAAAGCACCTCGTCTATGTTTATTGTTGAATCAGAGATTGGCGAATCAAATAATCCTTTCCTATTGCCCGGCGATGAAACATATGTTAAAGATGTCTGCAGATTGTTTAGAAAGTCTTCTGTATAACCAATAGTCTTATCGATTAAATATTTTCTTTGTGCTGCGTTCGGCTCTAAGAGTCTTGCAGTATGTTCTAGGAGTATGATTTTATCGCGCATTACTGGATTGTGTATTTTAAAATTAAGAATCCGGTTCGAAGTTAATTAGCTAAAATTTTTTCATAGCAAGATGTCCGGCACCGAATAGCCCGGCATTTGCGCCAAGCTTTGAACCTAGGAATTTAACCTTCTCTATAAATATCGGCTGTGCCCACTTCCTCGCTTCGGTCTTAATATCGTCCAGAAATATCAAGGCCGGTCCGAATAGGGTTCCTCCGAAAATTATAATTTCGGGATTAAATGAGCTAATTATATTAGCAACTGCCATTCCCCAAAACTCAATACTTTGATGAATGACTTTTACTGCGATAGGATCTTTTAACTTGTATGCATCAATTACATCGTTAAAGGATAACAGATCGATTTGTTTCTTTTTCAAGGGACCGGTGTAGCTTTTAGTCTTTCCGATTAATTCTGCTGCGGAATTCAATATTCCCTTGCCTGAAGCTAGTAACTCAAAACATCCTTTGGATCTGTAGGCTTCCTTAAACGGCCTGTCGAGCGCAAGCCAGCCTACAGCGCCCACACCGTCGTTAAATCCGTGCAGAATTTTACCGTCGATCAAAACACCGGCACCTATGCCGCTTCCGACTGATAGGTAGACGGCGTTCTTGGAGCCTTTGGCTGCACCCAGCCACATTTCTCCAAGTATATCGCAGGTTCTTTTACTTGCAATTTTAACATGAACGTTGTAGTCTATAAAAAGGTTGAATAATTCCTGCCTTAAAGGATAGTTAAGCCAGCCGGAAATATTCGGGGCCCAGACGGTTCCCGTTTTAGAAAAATAAATTCCCGGTACCGATATGCCGACAGACTTTATTTCGATTGGTCTATTTTTAAATAAATTTAAAATCCTTTTTATCTGCTTTTGAATTAAAAGGCTTACTTCGTTGCCCTGCATATCCTTAATGCTTATGCTTTCCATGTCAAGAATTTTGCCCGTTTTTCCCAGCGCAGCAGTTGTTAGGCTAGTACTTTTCAAATCTATTGCGATAATTCCCACGCTAAACTCCTAATTGTTTTACCGGTAGGCTAATTAAAATTACTGGTATGTATATTCCTAAAAGTTTTATTGTAATAAATAAAAATTCTAAAAGCAAGAAAATTTTTCAAAATAATTATAGCTTGACTTCCTAGGCTTTAATAAATAGTTTTTTTGTGTGACGTTAAGTTATTTTTTGTTCTTTAACTTTCAAAACTTTCTACAAAAAAATTATTCAAAGTTACCGCGGTAATTTTGAATCACTTTCCTCCTTGTAGCTATATCCGGTTTATGTTAAAAGTTTAAAGGATAATAAAAAAAATAAATGATAATTATTTAGCGGTATTATTACCACACAAAAATAGGGTTGTTTATGAAAAAATTATACTTATTCAAAGCACAATTTCTTCACACCTTGCTTATAATTTTCTTCGGATTGTTCATAAGTAAAATAGCTTTAGCTGCGAATGGTAAAATAACGGGGAGGGTGATTGACAGTCAAACTAACGAACCGCTTCCTTCTGTTAATATTGTTATTACACATACGTATTTACCAGACGGCAGGGAAGTCCCCGTTGATCACCCGATGGGTGCGGCTACAAACATCGACGGCTATTATTTTATCTTAAATGTTCCTCCTGGGGTTTACGATGTTAAAGCAAGCTTCGTCGGCTATACATCGGTAACTCAAAAAATGGTAAGAGTAGACCTTGATAGAACAATTGTGCTCGATTTTCAATTAACTCAAGGCGCAATACAAGTTAATCAAGTCGTCGTTACTGCTAAAAGAGATATTATTAAACCGGACGTCTCTGCTACTCAGGAAGTTATCCAGGCTCAGCGGTTAACCGAGATGCCCGTAATGCGAATGGATGAGTTCCTCGGTACGTTAAAAGGCGTTCAGATTGTCAGCGGCTCCAGCGGTAACGGATTAAGCATAAGAGGCGGCTCGATAAGAGAAACGGATGTAAGACTGGACGGACTATCGCTGCGCGACCCTAGAACAGATAACTCGTATCTGGCTCTCAATACTACAACCATTAAGGAAATTCAGGTGCTTACCGGAGGATTTGAAGCCAAGTACGGCGGAATTCAATCCGGTCTTCTAAATGTGGTTACAAGGGATGGGTCTCGCGAAAGATATACTTTTTCCGTTAATGTAGATATGGCCCCGGCTGGTCAGTACAGATTTTTCGGAACTAATCCGTGGAGTACCGATTCTTGGGTGTATCAGGTTTATGCGGGTAAATATGCTATGCACGGCGTGCCGGCAGGCGATACTACCGTTCCTCTTGAATTCAGAAATTTCAAAGGGTGGACAAGCAATACTTATGAAAAAGCACTTGACTCAACCCAGAAATTAGAATTGTGGAAGCTTCAGCATCCGATGTACAATTTTGCCAATGTGCCGGATATGTATGTTGAAGGAAGTTTAACCGGACCGGTCCCCGGAGCTTCAATTCCGCTGTGGGGAGATTTTGCCAGCAATTCTACTTTCCTTTTAGGCTTTAAATATGAAAATTCTCAACTGGCTTTCCCCATCGGTCCGCGTAATAATTATGTCGATTGGAACGGTCAGCTGAAACTAACCACATCATTCGCCAACGGTATGCGGCTTTCGCTGGACGGGATGTATGCTAGGATTAATTCCGAAACAGGCGCTTCTTCCGCAACCTATGGCGGCGCTCTGGTAGGCAATCAACAGAGCTTCAGCTATTTTAACAGTACCTCGAGCTCTATTAACGCGCAGGCCCGGCTGCTCGGCGGCAGCGGCGAATATCAAATGTTCAACAGAAGCCGCCTGCAATTCTTTACTCAACAGTATATTGTTAGCGGCGCAAGACTAACCCACGCGGTATCGAACAATGCTTTTTATACACTGGACTTTCAGATGGGATATACCGATCAGAACCTTAGCCCGTATGCAATGGATACCAGTAACAGCAATGAATATGTAACGTATTACAGTAAAGCCGCTAAAAAATATTACCGGTATTTCGTACCGGATTATGGAAGCCCGAATGCGTCGACTAATTTTGGCTACGATGTAATGAACACCTATGCGATGTACGGCGGCGTTCAAAGAGTCGATTCGTCTTACTCGTATGTTTACAAGCTGAAGGGTGACTTTACTGCCCAGCTAGGAAGACACCACCAAATTGACGCCGGGTTCTCTACTCAATATGAAAATTTGTTCGTCTATTCCGGAACTTGGTTCCAATCTCAGCTATCATATACTCCCGATACATGGCAGTATTATAAGGCAACTCCACTGCAAGTTGGCGTTTATGCGCAAGATAAAATCGAATTCGAAGGAATGGTTTTAAATGCCGGTATTAGGATGGACCTTTTAGACCCGATGAAAAACGGATACATGGTCAGCTTTCCTTTAAGTGATAATTATCCTGCTTTGTATTCCGATATTTATCCTAACCTTTCCGGTACACCGGATCAATTCCAGCGCTGGGAAGAATTCAGAAACCTGTTGCAGAACCCGCCCGGATGGCCTTCAACGCAAAACGATATTCAGGTTTATTTTTCACCTCGTCTCGGTGTTTCCTTCCCGATTACCGAAACAAGCAAGATGTATTTTAACTACGGGCATTTTTACCAGAATCCGCCTATATCATTTTTGTATGGCACGTATCTATCGCAAGGTACAACTGCAGTGCCTACACCCGGGCTTAAGATGGCCGAGACAATTGCATATGAGTTCGGCTACGAGCAGTCCTTCTTGAGTGATTACCTTGTAAATGTTACTGCATATTATAAAGACCAAAAGAACATGCCGCTGCAGCGCACTTATGTAAGTTATTACGGCGACAATAGTGTAATAGAATATGAGCCAGACGGTTACGGAGACGTTAGAGGCGTTGAATTAAGGCTTGAAAAGAATGCAGGCCGCTTTGTTACTTTTAATGCGATGTATGATTATATGCTGCAAAGTACCGGGCAGTTCGGGCTGGCTGTATTGTACGAAGACCCTCTTAAGGCAAGGAATAATATATTACGCAATGCCAACGTTACGCATGTGCAGCCGGTACCGCGCGCAAATGCAAATTTAAATTTGCATACGCCGAAGGATTTTGGCCCGGAATTATTAGGTCAGTATCTGCTAGGAGCGCTTTATGCAAATTTATTCTTCGAATGGCAAAGCGGCGGCCAGATGCTCTTGAATCCCGAAGAGCCGGATGTTAAGCTCTATAACTGGGTAGATATAGTAAATTACTGGAATATCGATTTAAGAGCTTCCAAGTCCTTTGAAACTCCGTTCGGCAGCATAGATCTAATTCTGACTATAAGCAACCTTACTAACAACAAATGGTTGAATACATCGAACATGACTCAGACACAATATGACCAGTATAAAACATCATTAAGAACTCCTGATAAGGGAGGCAGCGATAAATGGGGCCAATATAAATCCGATGATAATCATATAAAGGTCGGATACCCCGAAGCGCCTGTCTTTTTAAATCCCAGAAGGTATATAGTAGGAATTCACCTGAACTTTTAGCATGGGTATAAATAAAAAGAGTCATTATAAAAATTATAAATAATACTTCGGTAGGAAATAAATATGAAACAACGAAAAATTTTCAAATTAATACTTTTGATGATATTGATTCCGGTTTCGTTAGCATTATCTCAGGTACCAAATTATAATCCTCCGCCGATGGATATGAATGTCGGTAATTTCGATATGAATATGAATGTTCTGATGGGCGACGGAGGTTTGCAGTCCCAGTTCAGCTGGGATTTGGTCGGCTCAGCCGCAGCTTCGACCGAGATATTCTATTGGCCGATGGATTGGTATCAATCTAATATGCTGTATCAAATATTCAATCCTTTGGTTCTTGATACTAGCGGAATAAAAGATGAAAACGGAAATGTTAAGCAGATGTTTACTAGAGGCGATGCATTAACAAATTACGGTATGACCGATTGGGCTTATGAAGTACGCCGCTACAGACCTCCGCATGTTACGGTTGACGGGATTAGGCTCGATGCGCCTTATCAATGGTACGTAAATAAAAATATCCCGGCCGATGAAATGATCGTATTTGAAGATGTCCTTCCTCAGTTCGGTATAAGAAGTCATGTTGAAATGTACGGCTTTTCTAATCCTAACAATGCCGATTATTTTATTTGGAAAGCGACTCATAAGTTTACGGGAGAGCTGAAGCTGCCGAGAAATGCAGCTACATCCAAAGACACATTGCCGGATCAAACAATACGGTTCTGGTGGCCGATAGCTTTCAGTTTCGGACCAACGAAAGCCGGAGAAAGAGCGGTAGCAGGAACTTTCTCATATGAAGGTGAAGATGATCTTGACAGCTGGTTCAAAAGAAAATCGGAACTTGTACCGAACGGAACCCGCGATTCGCTCTATGTAGCATACTATTACGATTACAAGTATTTAAATACCAGAACGTATCCTAACGGTTCTACCGACGATGCGGGCGACCCCGATAGGAATACAGGATTTTTATATTCAACGGCGGTGCCCGGTTATACATTACTTTATGCCGATAAATCCGCTAGTAATAAAACCGACGATATAACCCAGCCGTACTCAATGCCTCATGCAACAATCTTACAGGACTTATGGGGGCGACGGGATGTAGGACTGCTGCAAACCTACAGAGGAGACGACAGCCGCGGAAGATTCCCGCTAGATGCAATAACTGCCGGCTTCGCTACATCTCCGCAGAAGGGCCCGATGAGGTTTATTACAGTAGGTCCTTATTCTTTAACAAAGGATTCCAAGGCCGGCAGGTACGATTCTTTAACCTTTGTTTATGCCGTCGGTGTGGGAGGCCTTGACTGGAATACAGCCGATTCCATAGGCAGTCTTTGGTATAACGGAAAAATAACCGATGCACAGAAGGACAGTATAATTTTAAGTGCAGGCAAGGATTCCCTTTGGAAAACAATGGATAGAGCCAACTGGGCGTGGAATAGAATAAGCCACGGCGGTAATGTACCCACAGCTCCGCCTCCACCGGATGTTGAAGTAACTTCCGGACCTGATAAGATTACGGTGAGCTGGTCATATCCTGATCCGGCATATTTTCAGAATACGATAACCGGTGTGGACGACTGGTACGAATGGAAAGTATACAGAAAGCAGGGCGCGCTTTTGGTAAATGATCCTCTGGACCAGAACAGCGGAGCGCGCTGGCAGCTTGTTTATACTACAACAGACAGAAATCAAACTTCGTATGTTGATTTGAATGTAACACGCGGGGTGGATTACTATTATGCGGTAACTGCGGTAAATAACGGATCGCAAAATAAGGACGGTCTGTTTCCCGGCGAAAAATTGGAAAGCTCGAGATTTGCTGACCGCTCACAGCTTCCTGCAGTTTCCGTTAAACCGGGGTTAAATACTTCCGGTAACGTTAGAGTAGTGCCTAATCCCGCTACGGTTGCTGCGGGCAAAGGATTAACTTCCGGCTCGCCGGATAAGATTTCTTTCTTTAATCTCCCTGTAAAATGCACATTAAGGGTGTTTACTGAAACCGGAGACCTTGTAAAGACTATTAAACATTACGGTACAGCC
>JAKAJV010000077.1 GCA_021813585.1 Bacteroidota bacterium
ATGCACGATTATTTTAATGCGGCCAATATTATTAACCGGTTTTCCAAATCGATGATTAAAAAGTTTCAGGAAGAAATTTCCAACCCGCTGCCGGATTCTCTTGCTATCGACCTCGATGAAGATTTCGTGCTTAAAGGGAAAGCGATCTCGCTCAACAATAAAACCAGCCTCTCGCTTTCCGATATCTTAAGAGCGTTTTACTACAGGGGGCTTTACAGCGCTCATTTCGACGAAAGCCTGAGATCCACAATTATAGAAGTAGTTGAAGGCTACGACGCACTAAGTAAGCCGGAGGCCGACTCTTCTGTCTTCTTTAGAGAAATTTTAAGGCTGCCCAAAAATGTCGGCCAGGTTTTATCCGTAATGAACGAGCTGGGCGTTCTTAAAGCCTTTATGCCGGAGTTCAACGATCTTATCGGCTTTTTACAGCACGGGGTTTACCACTGCTATACTGCCGATGAGCATACCCTTGTTACAATACAAAACCTGGAAAAGCTTGAAAAGGATGCTTCGCCCCTGGGCAAGATTTACAACAACCTAAAGGATAGGGAGTTCCTTCACCTGGCGTTGCTGTTCCACGATATTGCAAAGCCGATTAACATTTCCGGGCACGAAATAATCGGCGCAGAGTTGGCTTCTTCAATAATGCACAGGCTAGGTTACAGCGATGAAGAGATTGAGCCCGTTACCTTCCTCGTAAGGAACCACCTGGTTATGGAACAGGTTGCCTTTAGGAGGAATCTTAACGATCCGGAAACGCTTAACAACTTCGCTTCCAAGTTCAGCTCCACCGGCGAACTGGATCTTCTTTACCTTGTAACATATGCCGATCTGTCTGCAGTTAATTCGGCGGTCTGGACGTCGTGGAAAAGCGATCTGCTTGCCGAGCTTTATAAAAAAACAAAAGCCATGCTGGAGGAACAAATCTCCGGCGAGGAGCTATTAATTTCCAGCATATATGTACTGCCGAAAGAAATAAGCAAACACTCCCAGATGATTTCGGAAACCCACGTTCAGGAACATATGGAATCAATCAACGATATCGGATATGCACACCAGTTCTCGGAAAAGGAAATCGCAAAGCACGTCGAAGAAATTCAAAAGGGCATCGATGTTTCCGTACTGTTTAATGAGTTCGAAGATTTTACAAACATAACGGTAATAACAAAAGATTATCCTTCCCTCCTGTCCAGGCTGTGCGGGGTTCTATCTATAAACGACGCCAACATACACGATGCAAAAATATTTACCCGCAAAGACGGCATAGTGATAGATACCTTTAACGTTACCGATTTTAGAGCTCATGAGAAGATAGACAGGGAGCGCTATTCTAAAATAAAGCAGGATTTTAAAGATGTAATTTCCGGCCTGCTTCAACTGAACCAGGAATTTGCTAGAATGAAATCCAAGTGGTGGCGCATAGAGAGCAAATTCTTTAAGCGTGCTGGCAAAGTAAAAATCGCATTCGAGCATCACGAGAAATATACGATAATCGATGTCTTCTCTCCCGACCGCCTGGGCTTCCTTTACCAGGTTACTACAAAAATGTCGGAACTTGGGCTGATCATCTACTTTGCGAAGATTGCAACCAAAGGCGATGATATAGTCGACTCTTTTTACGTACTGGATACAAGCGGCAAGAAAATATCCCAGAACGATTATGCATTCATCAAGACCGAATTGACAGAAACCATAACTCAAATGTTGTAAGGGTAAAAAAAATTGAATTTCATGGAAAAGGAAAAGCCGATCGGGGTATTCGATTCCGGTATAGGCGGACTGACAGTATTTAAAAGAATAGCTTCGACTCTTCCGCAGGAAGATATAGTATACTTCGGCGATACTGCGAGAGTGCCTTACGGTTCGAAGTCGAATTCGACCGTAAAGGAATATGCCTTCCAGGATGCCAGGTTCCTGATTAATAAAAATGTTAAGGCAATAGTTGTAGCCTGCAATACCGTATCGTCTGCGGCACTGCGCTACTTGAGGGAAAACTTTTCCGTACCAATAATAGGGGTCATCGTCCCGGGTGCAGAGTCGGCAGTTAGGGCTACCCAAAACGGGCGCATAGGTGTAATAGGTACGCGGGCTACAATAGGTAACAAAGCTTACGCAAAGGAAATAAAGGCAATTAATCCACGGGTAGAAGTTTTTGAAAAAGCTTGTCCGCTTTTCGTTCCCTTGGCCGAAGAAGGATGGATTAAACATAAAGCTACCTACGAAATTGCCGGAGAATATTTAAAGGAATTAAAGGACTTGGATATTGATACGCTTGTACTTGGATGTACGCACTATCCATTGCTGGCCGATGTTATTCAGGAGGTAATTGGCGATAACGTGAAATTAATCGATTCGGGCATTGCGGCTGCCGAAGCCGCAAAAACAGAGCTTGATAGATACGACCTGCATTCGAACAAATATTCTTTGGGAAACCAGGAGTTTTATGTAAGCGATATACCGGTAAAATTTAAAGAAGTTGCCGAGCTGTTTTTGGGCAGGAAAATAAAGCAGATTCAAAAAGTTGATCTTGAGGCTATTACTGTTTAGAAAGGCTCTTACTCTACCGAGCGTGTTGCAGAACTGTAAAACTGGGATGTCACGGACCATTCCGTGACATAAAAAACTCACAATTCAGTCATGGTTTGGACCATGACTGCCCTGCACTCGAGTTGTGCAACAGACTCTAACGGCAGGCAAGCCGCAATTAAAAATTAAAATTTAAAAATTGAAGACACTTAAAATATCTTGACACAAAAAAAATTTAACTGACAATACGTTAGTTACTTTTTAGTTATGAGTAAATGAAAAGAAGCGACCGCTATCCCAGCTTCTCCTCGAATATCTTTTTAAGCTCGTTATGGTTTTTTGTAATGCCGAGTGCAAGCATAAGTTTTATTCTTGCTTTCTGTCCGTTCAGAAACTCTGCGAAAATGACGCCGATGCTGTGAAGCCATTTACCCGCGCCGGGGTAGCTGTAAATATCCAGCGTCTCGCCGGCGGGACATCTAGACACGAGCACAACCGGGATGCCTTTGTTTACCGCATATTTAATTCCTTCAAATGCAGCCGGCGGAACATTACCAACGCCCAGAGCTTCTACAACAATTCCTTCTGCACCGCTGTCTGCCGAATATTTAAAAAACTTTTCATTCATACCGGCATAGACCGTAAGCATATCAACATTCGGTACAATCTTTTCCGTCTTAATTGTTTCAAGCTTTCTGGGAAGGCGGTTTAAAATTACCCTCCCGTCCTGCACAAAGCCCAGGGCCCCAAAGTCGAGGCTGCGGAAAGTATCTATCTCGTCGGTGTAAGTTTTGGTAACCTCGCTTGCCGCATTTATCTCGCCGTTCAAGCAAACAAGTACGCCAAGATGCCTGCAGTTGGGATTAAGACAGATATGAATTGCATCCAGTAAATTCCTGGGTCCGTCCCAATCGGGCTCGGAGCTGTTTTTCATTGAGCCGGTAACAACAATAGGTATGGGAGTCTTTATGGTCAGGTCGAGAAAGTACGCGGTCTCTTCAAGCGTATCCGTACCGTGTGTAACAATTACGCCCGAGTAGCATTGGGAGCTGATTAATTCACTAATCTTGTTTGAAAGCTGAAGCATTAATTCGGGAGTTATATGCGGGCCCGGGTATTTTCCGAAGTCGAAGCAGGATATCTCGGCAAGATTTTTTGCCTCAGGAATTTTCACCATTAATTCTTCTCCCGAATAACGGGGCACCGCGCCGCCGGTCTGCTCATCAATCATCATTGAAAACGTGCCGCCCGTAAACACTACAAGTATTTTATCCATAAACTCCTTAATTTATAATGCGAAATATAACACAAAGTAATATTTTAAAACGTGATAAATTATTTATACGCCATATTACTTGAAGATGGCCGCTTCTTAAAGTATTTTTGAAGAAATTTTTTAGGAGTTGTTTTTATGTTGATGGTTCAGGATGTTGATTTAACGCCCAACCCGCAGGCGTTAAAATTTATTTTAAATGAAAGACTGTTGAATTACGAGACCAGGCAATTCGGAAGTAAAGCGGAAGCCGAAAACGATCCGCTTGCAAAAGGCATTTTTGAGCTGGAAGGCGTGGTTTCGGTATTTTATATGGATAAGTTTATTACAATAGAAAAAGCGAAAGATGCGAACTGGGGTCAGATACAAAGACCGTTCATCAATTTTTTAAAATCCTTTGATAAGAATTTAATTCCGGTAGAAAAGGAAGTAAAGCCGACGAGCGAAGATGAGAGCAAGCTGCTAAAGCAAATAAACGAAATACTCGATCAGAGAGTAAGGCCGGCTCTGGCAGGCGATGGCGGAGGACTGCAGGTGCTTGGAATTGACGGCTACACCGTTAAGATACATTACCAGGGCGCGTGCGGCAGCTGCCCCAGTGCTATAAGCGGCACTCTTATGGCAATTGAAGGACTTTTAAAACGAGATGTTAATCCGGCAATTGAAGTTATTGCCGGCTGAAAATATTTAATCGAAGCCGTTCCGGTAACCGGCAATGTTAAACGCGCCGCAGGTACGGCTTCTCTTTTGTTGTATCTCCCCGATTAGTCATCTTTATTTTTAACTGCTTTGAAATAATTTATACCAGGTATCCGGATGAAGATTGAAGAAAATCTTTATTATGCATCTTCGGAAATTGCAGGCATTCGTTTCAAGATTATTTCGTCCCATAAGGGGATTGTAAAAATTCTTTTAAATTCCAGGGAAGATATTAAAAGAGCCAACCTTACCAATCTGTATACTGACGATCCGTTTATGTTTAATGTATTCGCAGAGCTGGAAGAATATTTTAACTGCAGTAGAAGAAGCTTCAGTGTTCCGTTGGACATACGCGGAACGGACTTCCAAAAGGATGTTTGGAATGAGCTGTTAAAAATTCCTTTCGGCAGGACGGTTTCATATAAATATATTGCAAGGAGTCTTGGCGATGAGAATGCGATCCGCGCAGTGGGGCGCGCCAACGGCTCCAATCCCATCCCAATTATTATTCCCTGCCACAGGGTAATAAGCGACGACGGAACTCTAGGCGGTTACTCGGGCGGACTGGAAATAAAGCGGAAGCTTTTAAAATTGGAGGAAAGCCTTCTGCCGGATTTGTTCGATTAGTATTAAAAGTTCGGAGAGAGAAAGCCCGGTCAAAAAAAAAGCGGTGTTCTACCGCTTAACAAATTTATTGTTTTTACTTCAACTCGGATACTTTGTTAATGTCGTCAATCTTTACAAATTTTTCGTTGAATTTGTAAGAGCCCTTACCGGTTTTAACTGTTTTAATCATTTTAACGTTAATGCCCGAATCTTTTTTCTTAGCCTTAGCTTTATCGGCGAATGATTGTTGTTTAGCCATTTTTCTTCTCCTTGCAATTTAAGTGTGCAAATATATGAAATGCAGGCTAAAATTAAAAATATAGAAGAAGAACAATCGAGAAATTAAAAGTTACGTTATCATATTAAATCCGCAAAAGCGGCGCCTGTAATTTTTTGAAGATCAGCAGGCGACAGGCAGACCTGCATTCCTCTAACTCCGGCACTAGCATAAATTTTTTCAAAAAGCTGGGCGGTTTCTTCTATGTAAGTCGGATACTGCTTCTTCATGCCTATAGGAGAGCAGCCGCCGCGAATGTAACCGGTTAGTGGCAGAAGCTCTTTTACTTTTACCATTTCAATTTTTTTGTTCCCGCTTGCCGCAGCAGCTTTCTTTAGGTTAAGTTCTTCCGTAATCGGTATACAGAAGACGTTAATCCCATTTTTGTCTCCTTGCGTTACAAGGGTTTTAAATACGGTCGTCTCATCCGCGTTAATTTTTCTAGCTACCGTCTCTCCGCTTAAATCATCCTCATCAACTTCGTAAGTATGAACGGTATGATCTATTTTACCCGCCTCAAGTATTCTTATTGCATTGGTCTTTGACATAACAATTTAAAATTCCGTCTTTAACTCTTCATAGGTAAGGTTATAGTTTTCTGCGTTCAGCAGGAACCTGGTGTATGGGTGCTGCGGGGAGGAAAGGATTTTATCGGTGTTACCCTGCTCTACAATTTCTCCCCGGTACAAAATTAAAACACTGCCGCACAGCTTCCTTAGTATCTTCAAATTATGTGCAATACAAATCATTGTTGTGCCGGAGTCTTTATTTATTTTTTTGAACAGTGTTAATAAGTTCATCTGCGATTCGGCATCCTGCGCCGAAAACGGCTCGTCGAGAATTAGAATTTCCGGTCTTGTTGCCATTATCCTGGCAAGTGCTGCCCTCTGCTGTTCGCCGCCGCTCAACTCGTATCCTTTCCGGTTCCAAAGCTCTTCGGGAAAATTTAAGGAGCCGAATATGTTTTCTTTTTCATCAATAACTCCCGACTTATTTCCGGTTCTAATATAAATTGTCTCTTCAACAATTCCGTTAATCGTGCGAAGCGGATTGAGTATCTCTCCGTTGTTCTGAAATAATATCTGCACGGGACTCGTTTTTAGCTTTGTTCTTGCCTCACTTATATTAAACGAAATTTTCCCGCCGCTCTGCGGCAGTATGCCTGCAATAATTTTAGCAAGCGTTGTCTTGCCGCTGCCGGATTCGCCCGCAATGCCAAGAACCGATCCGCGTTCTAGGTTAAAAGAAATGTCTTTTAATATCAGCTTCTCTATTCTGTTGAATCCAAGCAAACTTTTGTCTTCAACCTTATAAAATAGATTTTCAACCTGCATTATAAAATTCATGCGCTTATCTGCCTGTAAGAGTTTAAGAATTTTTCCAGCTCGGTGTAGCATTGGGCTTTAAAGAATTCTTCCACCGGTAAGAATTCGGAAAGTCTGCCGTTGTTAAGAAAAGCGATTCTATCGCTTACCTTTTCTGCGAATGAAATATCATGTGTTACAAGTAGAGCAGCATTAGAAGCACTGCGTGCAAATTCCTTTAACTTTAAAAGAAATAAATTAGAGATCGCCGTGTCGATCCCGGAAGTCGGTTCATCAAGAATAATAATTTGGGGATGGGCCAGCAGGGCGAGGACAAAATTGATCCTCTGCGCCATTCCTCCGCTTACCTCGTAAGGATAAAGCCTGAACAGTTCTTCTTTGGGCGGCAATAAAAAATAATCTAAGAGTGCATCGGTTTGTTTTAAATCTTTTGCCAGCCTTTCAAAATAATACCGGAACGGCTTAAGATGGTCGAAGCTGTTAACCGCATCCTGGAATACGTATTTTATTTTATCTCTTCTCAACTCCAGTATGTCTTCTCCGTTCATTTTCAGTATATCCCGGTCATCAAAAAAAACGCTGCCGGCAACGGTGTAGAATCTTTTATCCAGCAGTCCGGTAATGGATTTTATAAGAGTAGACTTGCCCGTGCCGTTAACGCCGAGTATAGTGTAAACCAGGTTATTCTCAAGCACGAACTTAATATTGCTTAAAAGAGTTTTTTTGTTGTTTATTATCAATTCATTTATGTCTACTTTTAACATATTATACCGGTTAATTTTTTTTGCATTTAATGAACAAAATAATAAATTAACGTCAAAATAATTACTAATATTTTTTTGCAGGCACAAATGAAAAATAAAAGAATTTTACTTCTTTTTTTACTCCTTGTATTGGCTATTGTACCTTCGTGCCGGAAGGAAGTACCGGTAAATGAAAACCGCGTAGTTGTGGCCATCTCCTCGGATATCGAATCAACCAACCCCGCATTTGCATTCACGCAGAATGAAGGTAATATTGCCGGGCTGCTTTACGCAAGCCTGGTGCAGCACAAATGGAATTTTGCCGAGGGAAAGATGGATACCTACCCGATGCTTGCTAAAAGCTGGCAGTGGAGTAAAGACTCCTCGTCGGTAAATTTAAAACTTCGAGATGATGTTAAATGGTCCGACGGAAAACCGTTTACCTCGGCAGACGTGGTGTTCACGTTTGATGTTTATTCCGACCCGCTTGTTCAGAGCAGGTTTTACGGAACCTTTAAAAATTTCTATGCAGACAGTTCCCAGCATGTTAACCTGCAAAAGACCTTTACTGTAAACAGCCCGTACGATCTTACTATTAATTTTAAGAAGGGAAGCATCCCGTCCTTTTTCGATATAGACTTCCCGATTATTCCCCAGCATATATATGCCGGCAAGGATAGGAAAAATCTTGTAACTATTGAAAAAGAAATTAAGCCGGTAACCGACGGTGCATTTAAGCTTGCAAGCTGGGAAAAAAACCAGGCTATTATTTTAAAACAAAACAAAGATTCATTCTTATATAATCCGCAGGGCATTTCGGAAATTATTTTTAAAATAGTACCCGATTATAATTCGCAGCTTACACAGCTTAAAAACGGCGAAATAGATTTTATGCAGGACGTAAAAGCGGGCGATGTTGCTGCGCTGGAAAAAAACGGCGGGCTGGATGTAAGCTTTCTTAAAGGCACGCAGTACGATTTTATTGGCTGGAACAATATCGATCCGGAATTGTACGCAAAGAGCAAAAAGGTTGTGCCGAACAAATTATTCGGCGATCCTAAAGTAAGGACGGCACTTTCTTACGCGGTAAACAGGAAAGAGATATTGCAGGAGTTCCTGAACAATTACGGGCAGCTTGCCGCCGGACCGATTGCACCGATATTCAAATCGATCATCGATACTTCGCTGGAACCGATTCCTTACGATCCGGATAAAGCAAAGCAGCTCCTTGCATCGGCAGGATGGAAGGACGAAGACAACTCCGGCGTTTTAAAGAAGAACGGCATCAAGTTTTCGTTCACGCTAAATTATCCTTCCGGAAATCCTTTAAGAGAATTTGCCGCTAATGTAATCCAAAATAATTTGAAGGCCGTAGGCATAAGCGCCAAGCTAGAGCCGGTAGAGCCGGAAGTTTTTTTTCAAAAAATGTTCGCAAGGGAATTAAACGCCTGGATTTCGGGATGGTCCGTGCAGATACCGGTGGATATGAAAGTACTGTGGCATTCGAATCTTGACAAAGGTCCGTTCAATGTTGTAAGCTTCCAGAATAAAAGCGTAGATATGATTCTAGATAAAATAGAAAAGGAAAGATCCGAGAATCAAAAGGCGGCTTTATATAAAGAGCTTCAGGATATAATTTACAAGGAACAGCCGGTTACATTTTTATACTGGATAGACAATATAATAGCTTTTAACAATAGGATACAAAACGTAACAATTACGCCCCTGGGGCCGTTGGACCGTTGCTGGGAATGGTCTATAAAAAAATAGCGGCAAATGAAGAACGAGACAATAAAGATTTTATTGAGAAGGATCTTCGCATCGCTTCTCGTTTTATTCTTACTGATTACTTTCCTTTTTTTTCTGCTTAGGATATCCCCGGGCGAGCCTTACCAAAAATTTGTTTCGCCGGAGCTTAGCCCCAAGCTTGCCTCGCTGGTAAAGAATTCATTCGATCTGAACGGCCCGCTTATCGATCAGTACAAGTCGTTCGTTATAAACTTGTGCCGCGGCAATTTCGGAATATCTTATACATATAGGATTCCGGTTACCGAAGTTATAGCGAGGTATCTTCCATTCACTATAATATTTTCTTTGCTCAGCTTTATCATTCAGATAGCATCGGCGTTTCTTCTGTCGCTGCTTTCGGTAAAGAAAATAAACGGCAAGCTTGATAAGACAATTTCAAAGGCTGGTCTAGTAGTTTATGCGCTGCCTTCGTTCGTAATCGGAGTTTCGCTTGTCTATATCTTTTCCGGATTACTGAATTTGTTCCCGTCTTCAGGCTTAAGCTCGTTCGATTCGGATTCGTTTTCTTTAGTTCAAAAGCTGGCTGATTATTCAAATCATATGGTGCTTCCTTTAATAACTTTATCGCTCGGGGGAATTGCGGTGTTTTATAAATACCTGCGGGATAATCTGATTGATGTATACAACAAGCCTTTTGTAGAGAATTTAAGAATGCACGGTTTTTCCGAAAAGGAAATTACAAGAAAGCACGTCATACCAAACGCTGTAAGCCCTTTAATAGCGGTAGCCGGAGTTGAGCTGGGCTTGCTGTTCGGGGGTGCCTTAATTACAGAAGTAATATTTGCGCTGCCCGGTATGGGCAGGCTTACCGTAAACGCTATACTTTCCCGCGATTACCCGCTAGTTACCGGCTGTACCTTTGTTGCCGGTCTGCTTGTAATAATTACTAATCTGATTGCCGATTTAATTAAGGCCAAGCTGGATAAAAGACTATTGAGGGGGATACTGAACTAAATGCACGGTAAAATTAAAATATGGCATGCGGTAGTATTGTTTTGCCTTTTAATCTTAACGGTAAGATTTAAGCTGGTATTAAGCTCATATCTTTTTACTTTTGATTTTATTTATCTAATGCTGACTGAGTTTTCCAAAGCCGCCGGTCTGTTCAGTCTTTCATTAGTCGATTCCGTACTTTCTTCCTTGCTTTTATTAGCCTTGCCGGCAGTTTCTTTTTTGATTAGAAAAAGATTTTTGCTCTGCCGGGAAATTAGTTTTACTTCAACCGTTATTACCGTATTGCTGCTGTTCTTTTTGTTGGCGCCGCTTGTTGCCGGAACAAACCCCGATTTCCAAAAGTCGCTTTCTGTAACCAAGCTGCTTCCCCCCTTAAGCAGTGTTAAAGTTCTTCATCTTAAAGCAGAGAATACGGGAGACAAATCTTTTTTTGCTAAGCTCATCCGTTTGAGAAACTTTGTAGTTAAAAGGTCGTTCGATGAAAATATTATCCTTGCAGACAGCGTGGATTATTCCGGCGGCATAAAATACTACCAGAGCGGCGCAGCGCAGGGGATATCTTTAGAGAAGCTGGTTACCAGTAACGGCAAGCCTCTAGTTACCACAAGATATTTTCTTCTCGGAACAGACGAGCTAGGAAGGGATATCTTTTCGCGTCTGGTTTACGGCGCAAGGATTTCATTGTTTGTAGGCCTGGGTTCCGTTTTCATCTCGCTTATATTGGGCCTGGGTCTCGGCTTTCTGGCCGGTTATCCCGGCGGTTTAATCGATTCTTCAATAAGCCGGTTTACGGATATGTTTCTTGCATTCCCGGTAATCTTTTTAATTATACTTGTTCTTGCACTCTTCGGAAATTCCCTGTTAAGTGTAATTGCCGTACTCGGATTTTCCGGCTGGATGAGCTTATTTAAAATTGTCCGCGGCGAGGTAATATCAATTAAGGACAAGGATTTTTTTATAAGCGCAAGGCTTGCCGGGTTATCAAAAGGCAGGCTACTTGTTAAAGAGGTGCTGCCTGTTATTATTGCGCCCGTTACGGTAAATTTGGTTTTTCAATACGGTAGCGTAATTTTAGCGGAAGCCGCTCTAAGCTATTTGGGGCTGGGCACCGGCAGTTCTTATCCTTCGTGGGGTTCGATGATTGAGTCGGGGCAAAATTATTTATCGCAGGCGTGGTGGATGATATTTTTTCCCGGAGTATTATTATTCTTAACTTTGTATACGGCAAACAATTTGGGTAAGGAAATAAATTCTTATTTTAATCCCCGGGTAGAGCTATGATAAACGAAAAATATTTGATTAAGAAAAAGCTTGGCAAAGGGAGGAGCGCAGTTTATTTATGCGAAGACACTGACTTTGCATACCGCCCGGCCGGCTTTCCGGGAAAAGATATTGCAATAAAAATTCTGTCGCCGGGTACCGACGCCGCCGAAACTAAAATTTTTCAGGATGAATTTTTTACCCTGCTTAAGCTTAACCATCCCAATATCGTCAAGTCGTTCGATGACGGGACAATTCTAGAAACCGGGCAAGACGAAAAAGAAATTTTAACCGGCAGCAGGTTCTTTACTCTTGAATATGTTGATGGAGTTGAGCTGCTTAAATTTCCGGGTCTTAAAAGCGAAGCAGTGCTGAAAGAAATTATCAAACAGGTTGCTTCCGTTCTTTACTATCTTCATCTATCAAACTATATCTATTACGATTTGAAGCCTGAGAACATTCTGGTTTCAAACCCGGGCGGCAAGCCGCTTGTAAAATTAATCGACCTGGGCTTTGCTCAAAATATTGTAGAGAATAAAGAGACAGTAATTAGAGGCACCGCGGAATACATTGCGCCCGAAATACTGAACAATGCCAAACACGACTACCGTGTGGACTTTTATTCACTGGGAATAATTCTGTACAGAATTATTTACGGAAAATTTCCTTTCGATACTTCGGATGAGCTGACAATTTACAAATCGCAGATTGAAAAAGAATTCGATTTCCCCGGGGCGGAATTTTCAGTAGACCTGATAAGCCTGGTTAAGAAGCTTCTTGCAAAAGACCCTTCCGAAAGATACGGCAACGCAGTCCAGATACTTGAGCACCTGGGCATTCCCGTAGACGAATCGGTATACAAAGACTGGATTCCGGCAAATGTTTTTGCGGACAGGAAGGATTACCTTAACATCATCAAAAGCTACATAACGGATGAGACCAGCAACGAGGTCTTTTCAATCAGAGGCTCTGAAGGAGCCGGGAAAACTTCCCTGGCTTTTGAAATTTACTCCGGCCGCAGCAACGCTGTTTTTGTAAGCAATAAAAATTCTTTAACCGGTATTGATTTTATAAAATATACTTTAAAGAAGATTATATTTAACGAGGCAGTGTACAGCCGGTTAACAGCCGCTCTGCACGCGCTTGTAGGCAGGGTGCTTCAATCCGAAGGCGGGGATTTCCTTAACGATTTAAAATCGATATTCAACAACCTGCCGGAAGATTGCCGGTTCATCCTTATTCTGGATGCTTTTAATTCGTACGACAGCTACTCGCTGGAGGTATTTAAAAACCTAATCCCGATCTTCCAGGTAAATAAATTAAAAATTATCTTAACCGAGAACAGCGACAGACATTTTCTTACCGATTTCATTTTCAATCTAAGGGAAATTAATCTTACTCCTTTTACCGAAGTTCATTTAAATGAGTTCGTTGAGAAAAGCTTTTCTTCCCTTTTTCCCGGCGAAGAATTAAAGCGTCTTATTTTGTCGTATGCCGATCTGCTGCCCGGCAGCCTGGAAGCTTTTATAAAAGACATTATTCTTCTGAAGGTCTTAACTTTTTCCGGCAGCGGCGTCAGCATTGCAGCCGGCGAGAACACCGACGCCCTGCTTAGAAGCTCGCATGAAGAAATCTATAATTTAAGGATTTCCAAGCTAGGCCGGGAGGAGCTGGATACTGCCAGGTTCATTTCGGCCTTCGATGTTTTTATCGATGCAGGATTAATATCCAGATACTTTAATTTTCCTGCTGATAAAATGTATGAAATATTTTCCGGCCTTCAGCAGAAGAATATTATTCACCCGGTGCAGACAAATACCAACCCGGTATTTACGTCTGAGGGATTAAAGCACTATGTTTATTCTTCAGTCGAAGACAAGCCGGCCTTTCATTCTTCAATCTCACTATTTTTAGCAGCGCATTACCCCGGGCTAAGCAACATCGAACTTGCCAGGCATTACAGGCTTTCCGGTAATTACAGGGCAGGCTACGAAGCGTTGAAAAAGGAGCTCGATCAGGCGGAAAAAATTTCTGCGTACAGCTATGAGTTGAACATTTTAAAGGAGCTTACCGGCTTCAAATTAAGCGCTGATGAAATAACAGAAATAAAAATACGGCTGTGCGATGTTTATTTTAAGCTGAGCCAGTACAAGCCGGCGCTGGATTTAATTGAAGGACTGCTGCGGCAGGATTTGGCTGATGTTAAGAAGACCGAATTGTTAATCCTTAGGGGGAAATGTTTAATCGGGCTGACTGAATATCGGCAGGGAAAAGACGAACTTCAGAATATGCTTTCCTCGGTTGGCAGCCGGGTAATCAAAAATCAATTGCTGCTCGAAATTGCTTCCGTTGAGTTTAACCTGAACCATTACGATGAGGCATCTAATATTTGCAGACAGATATTGGACGGCGGATCGGCTAGTCCTGAGGAAAGAGGCTTAACTTACCAGATGCTGGGATTAATTTCATTTTACAGGGACGGCGATCCCGACAGCTCGCTTAAATACTTTGAGGAAGGATTTAATGCATATGCAGAAGGCGACTTGCGGTTTAGAATGGCGCAGATGCAAATGAATATAGGAAACATTTACGGCGTAAAGGGAGAACATGCCAGGTCTAGGGAATACTGGGAAAAATCTTTGGAGATTAACCGCTCTATAGGCAACATAGAACAGGAAGCCAGCCTGCTCGGCAACTTTGGGATTTATTATTATGATATGCTGGACTTTGATAAGTCGATCGAATCGTACCAGAAAGCACTTTCTATATTTACCAGTCTGGGCAATAAAAAAAGCTTCGGACTGGTTCAAATAAATTTGGGCGAGAATTATATTTTAACCTGCGATTACCAGAAAGCAATAGAGATGCTTAACAGTGCGGTTAGCATTTTTAAGCAGCTGCAAAATATTGAGGAAGCTATGGAAGCCGAGATTATGCTGGGCAAATTGTGCTTTGCCCTGGGAGACTTCGAGAGGCTGAATTCAATTGTAAAAGATCTGGAAGCGGAATCAGGCTCAGAAAATTTTTCCGAGAAATACATGAACTATTTCGTTTACCTTACCCTGCTTAGTAAATTCAAGAACATTAACGTTGTTAATGACGGAGAATCTTTGGAGAAGCTGAAAAAATATTTTCTGCTGCAGGAAAATAAATTCGACAGCTTTTCATGCGCGATGGTAATAGTTCATCTATTAATAAGAGCTGATAATTTGGAAAAAGCCTACCGTGAGCTTACGGACGAAGAGTTTATAAATTTATGCAGCGAGAACATCCTTTTTGAAGCCGAACGCCAGTTTATGATAGGAACTATTGTTGAGAAAATGCCGAGGCTGGAGATAAAAGCTCATATTGAGTATTATAACACTGCTTATGAAATTATTTCAGAAACATACATTACCGAACTAACCTGGAAGGTGCTCTTTGCTTTGGCAAAATCTTACAGCGAAAGGGGCAATGCCAACAAAGCCAAGGAATATATAAAATATTCCAAGGCTATAATTAACTACATTGCCGATAATATAAAAGATTCAAGAACCAGGAATATTTATCTTGAAGAGCCGGAGCGCAAACAGGCTCTTGAAAAATTGAACGACATTTAAAATATTCATTACAGATGAGCAAATATCGGGCTAAGATAAAAGTCTATTCGGATATTGAAGATATATCTTCAATCCAATCCGCAATAAAACAAATAGAGCTGAAAAGCCTGCCGGTAATACCGATATATACAAAACGGTTTTCGGTTGAGCCGAATGTAATTCTTATACTGCAGGTTAAGGATATTGAATCCCAGTTGCTGAGCAAAATAATAAAGGTTAAAAATTCAATTAGGAACAAGGTAATATTCGTAGTTCCGAACAGCAATGCTCTGTTGGTAAGCTCAATAGCAAAGCTGGGCTTTGTAGATATTTTTATTTTCCCTTACGAGCTTTATAAGTTTATATCTTACCTTGAAGAAATAGTTACAAACAACGCGTTCATTACTTGGGTGCCTGCCTCAGAGGACTTTGCAGAGAATATAGACGACTTCAGATCGATAATCGGTAATTCAAAAGACTTTGTAAAAACCATAAGCCTTGCAAAGAAGGTGGCCGCTAAGGAAGATATAAACATACTTATCCGCGGTGAAACCGGTACCGGCAAAGGGCTGCTGGCAAGGGCAATCCATAATTTCGGCAATACAGATTCTTCAAGGCCTTTTGTAGATATAGTTTGCTCTTCAATCCCGGAAAATCTTTTGGAGTCGGAGTTATTCGGTTACGAGCCCGGAGCCTTTACAAATGCAAAAGCTAGAAAGCTGGGCCTTTTTGAATTGGCAGAGAACGGCACGTTATTCCTCGATGAGATAGGCGATCTGAGTATAAACATCCAAAAAAAACTTCTCAGGGCTATCGAGAAAAAAGTTATCCGGCACCTGGGCGGTATAAATGATATTCCCATAAACACCAGGATTATATCCGCAACAAACATGGACCTCGAAAAGTTAATACGGGAAGACGCATTCCGAAACGATCTATATTATAGATTGAATGTGGTAACCTTAACTCTTTCGCCGGTTCGTGAAAGGCCGGATGATATTCTCCTGTTTTCGGAACATTTCATAAAGCAGTTCAACCAGCAGTTCGGCAAATCGATTAAACGGATTGATAATGAAACAAAAGATTTCCTTGTCAAATATCCCTGGCCGGGGAATGTAAGAGAGATACGGAATGCAATGGAAAGGGCGGTGCTTCTAGCGAATGATACGGTTCTAAGATTAAGCGATATGTCTACACTGGTTAATGCCGTGCCGCCTCAGGTTCCGGAAGGCAAAGAGGCATTGAATAACTATCCTCAATATATAAACATGAATCTTAATTATACGATTACATCTATAAAAATTTTGAATGAACTTTATGCAAAGCAGGTAATTGAAAAAACCAAAGGTAATAAATCCAAAGCTGCAAAGCTGCTTAAGATTTCCCGGCCCAAACTTGATTTGCTGATAAAATAAACTTTGTAAATATGGGTTTTATTTGTAACGTTTGTTTACATCTAAAATCTGTAATTTGTCATTATTTGAACTCACCTCATCTCAATTCAAAATCAATGGTATGAGCCTGGGGCAAGCCCCAAACCCTGTTCCGTCGCAAGCGACGGGGAATTATACCCAACCTTCTCGTCCGCCGAAGCTAAAGCGAAGGCGGATTAAAAAAGCTGCAATACGAGCTTTAATTGCACACTTACAATTATATATGTAAAGGTTTTTTACAACTTTTCGAAAATTTCCGACATGTTTAAGTAATATTTACCGAAAGCATATGGCAATACTTTAAAAACCGCAAAAAAATAGGTTTATATAATGGTGGCATAAATCCTGCGCCCTTTAGATAGCTTAAAAACAAAATATCTATTTTCACAAAAGTGCGAGGGAAAACAATGCAGAAAACTATTTTCACATTTGTCCTTTGTGGTTTATTTATTGCAGCAGGACTTGCCGAGGGGCTGCAAAAAAATAATAAAGTTCAAGAGGCGTATCGTTTCCGCGTTCAAAAAAATCCTGTTTCTCTCGAAGTAAATTCGAATCGAACAGTTCAAACCAATTTTACAAACCAGGAAGTATACCTCCCTGTTTTAGTAAATAATTCCTCTGCTCAATTAGAAGCCCTGGGTAGCAGGTACATCTTTGCAAAATCCAATTCACAGCTGGATGAACTCGGCAGCAGATATATTTTTGCAAAATCCAACTCACAGTTAGATGAGCTTGGCAGCAGGTACATCTTTGCAAAATCCAATTCACAGCTGGATGAACTCGGCAGCAGGTATATTTTTGCAAAATCCAACTCACAGTTAGATGAACTCGGCAGCAGATATATTTTTGCAAAATCCAACTCACAGTTAGATGAACTCGGCAGCAGGTATATCTTTGCAAAATCCAACTCACAGTTAGATGAGCTTGGCAGCAGGTATATCTTTGCAAAATCCAACTCACAGTTAGATGAGCTTGGCAGCAGGTATATTTTTGCAAAATCCAATTCACAATTAGATGAGCTTGGCAGTAGGTATATCTTTGCAAAATCCAACTCACAGTTAGATGAGCTTGGCAGCAGGTATATTTTTGCAAAATCCAACTCACAGTTAGATGAGCTTGGCAGCAGGTATATCTTTGCAAAATCCAACTCACAGTTAGATGAGCTTGGCAGCAGGTATATTTTTGCAAAATCCAACTCACAGTTAGATGAGCTTGGCAGCAGGTATATTTTTGCAAAATCCAACTCACAGTTAGATGAGCTTGGCAGCAGGTATATTTTTGCAAAGTCCAACTCACAGCTGGATGAGCTTGGCAGCAGGTATATCTTTGCAAAGTCCAACTCACAGTTAGAAGAGCTTGGCAGCAGGTATATTTTTGCTAAATAGTTTTAATTTGATTATTAGTTAATTTATATTTTAGCTAAAGATTATTAAATTAAAGCCTTCAATTAAAAGTTGAAGGCTTTTTTAATTAATTAAAATCGTTTGATCGAATAATCCATCGCTTGGCTGTTAATTGCAGAAGAAGAATTTCATTCTATATTTTATTTCGGCATTCTTGATTTTATCTTTTCAGGCAAGACCCCAATCCAAGTGGTACGAAAAGGACAGCGAGCATTTTAAAATAATTTACAGGG
>JAKAJV010000008.1 GCA_021813585.1 Bacteroidota bacterium
CCTTATAAATAAATTTTCTTATTTCAATTTTAAAATTTTATTTATTTAATCCCAAACATACGGAATTTTTACTTTGGGGTAATTGTTATTTCCTCGTCAAAAAATTTAATTTTTGTTTCCGTAGCTTTATTAAAATTTACCGCCCGCGTAATAAATTTAGAATTCTGTTTTATTAAAACAAAACCTTTTTTTAAGTTCTTCTCCAAATTGTTCGATTCAATGGTTTTAATTAATAAAGACAGCCTGCTTTGATTGATTAAGAAAATACGGTCCATATTTTGAATAATACGGTAAGAGTAATTATCCGTCAGTTGAGATTTCCGTCTAATAAGATCGACGGGCATTCTGAAGCCGTAGGAATTAAGCACAGCACTTATTTTTTCCCCGGCAGAGCCAATTACTCCCGATATGCTTTGATAAGAGCTTTCGGTAAAATCATTTATGAAAGCGATTAATTCCTCTTTATTCGGAGTAGCTATTTCCATTGCAGCCGAGGGAGTAGGCGCTCTTAAATCAGCTACAAAATCGGCTATCGTAAAATCTATTTCGTGCCCTACTCCGGAGATAACAGGTACATGGGAATTATAAATAGCTCTTGCAACAATTTCTTCATTAAAAGCCCAGAGGTCTTCAATTGAACCTCCGCCTCTTCCTACTATTATTAAATCAATATCCGGAAGTTCGTTAAGCATCTTCAAGCTTTCAACTATTGTCTCGGCCGCTCCGCTGCCCTGCACTCTTGAAGGAGCTATTACAAGCTCAACAAGCGGGAATCTTCTTTTCGCAACGCTTATCATATCTTTAAAAGCGGCTCCATCTATTGCAGTAACAATTCCTATTTTTTTAGGGAATAACGGTATCTGTTTTTTATGGCTTTCATCAAACAGACCTTCGGCAGAAAGTTTTTGTTTTAACATTTCGAAGGCCGCCTGCAATTCGCCAACACCGGCAGGCTTCATCGACCGGACATCCAGCTGGTAATTACCTCTAGGAGGAAAGACAGTTACTCTGCCGCTTACTATAACTTTCATTCCATCCTGAGGAGTAAAGAATACATAGCTGTTCAGCCCCTTCCACATTGTACAAGAAATTACTGCCTCGGAATCCTTAAGATTAAAATACCAGTGCCCTGAGACATGCGATTTGAAATTAGATATTTCGCCCTGTACTGAAACCTGGGAAAAATTATTTTCAAGTACTTGCTTTATCTGTCTTGTTACTTCCGAAACCGAATAAATACCGTTACTATCTGCCATATAATTTATTTATCGTTTTTCACGTCTTGTTTTATAAAAAAATGGATTAATCGGGTTGCAGATTTTATTCTTTCCTAAAGATAAGACAATACTGGTGGTGTCTATTGGCAACCCACGCACTATTCACACCTAATGCGATTAACGGTTTATCGTTCTGCAGCCAAATTTTTTCATCTTTTAGTACCCAGCTTTTACCGTTTCTTTTTGTAAGAGAAACTGCCGTATCAAAAGCGAGCGGGAATAATTTCCCTTTATAATATACGTTGTTTGTTATTATCGTTAGGTAGCCGTTAGGTTTTGTCAAATCATAAACGTTGTCAAAAATTTTTGCCTGCCTTTCTATAAAAGCATCATAGTCCGTCTCATTTCCAAGATCATCGCTGCTATGAGAGTATTTAGTAGCCAGTCCTTTATTGCTCCTTACTTTTTGTCTTAATGAATTTCTTTCAAGCTGATTCCAGTATGGAGGTGAAGTAATCGTATAATCAAACGCAATATTTTTAATATTATTTGAAGACAGAAGTTCGCTTAAATTTACGGAGGAACCGAGAATAGGAATGATTCTCTCCTTAAACTTTTCCTTTTTTATCCGAACCCTTGCTATCTTAAAATATTCTTTTGAAAGCTCCACTGCTGCAGCATTCCTTTTAAGATTGCCGGCTGCAATTAAGGTGCTTCCAGTGCCCATAAAAGGATCTAGAACCCAGTCTCCTTCTTTAGTAAAAAAAGAAATAAATTCTTCTACCAATGTTTCAGGAAACTTTGCCGGATGAAGTATTTCATTTGTCTTCCGCCTGGGCGGTTTATGTATAAACCATGACTTGGAAAATTTTATCCATTCCTTACCGGTTAAGTTATTCAACTTATTGCCGAAGCTGTATACGCCGCGTTCTCCGAAGTCGATTGTTAAAACCTTCTTACTTATTTTTTTATTTTGTTCAAAAGCCATCTATATGTATGTAAATTTCTTATTAAATTATCTTTAGAAGATTCGGCTAGTGCCCGGCGAATATTACTCCGCTAGTTTGTTTTAAAAATATACCGAGAAAAAGCTGGAGTATAGCCCGAATGAAATTTCATGAAAATTATTTGATGAATTGCCTGGCATAAAATTAAATCTATACCTAGTATAGACGGTAAATGCATTTAGAATTCTGAACCAACCGATAGATAACTCTGCGCTTACTCCGTTAAAACCCTTAAAGTTTGTAAATCCGTCCAGCCCCGGTGAAATATATTCTATTCCCGGGACAACAATTAATTGTTTATAGCCAATCCTAAAAAAATTCTTATATGGCGAGTTGAAAACGTAAGAATATTCTCCTGAAAAATATCCAAACGGATAACTAAAGCCTGATGATCTTATTGAAATTAAAGGAATCTCTTTGGTAAGACTAAAATAACTTTTTCCGTTTTGAGATATATAAACCGGATTAGGCAATGCGAATACCATCCCTCCGAATAAGCAAAAGAGCAGAAAGTTCGATTCCGATTTTACATGAACCTCACTCGGCAAGTCAAATTCATTTATATCGCTGCGCGTTATTCGCCCCAATGAATCCTGCACAATAATTACATAATGAACCGGCTTGGTTTTAAAATTTAGATTGGTTAAATCAATTTTAATGCTGTGGTTTTCAGTTAAACTATCCGAAACAGTATATTTGTAATTTTTATCCAGCACAACCTTAGACTTGCATTTTTCGCTTGTGAAAAAGGTGAGCAAAAATGTATGAGGGATTTCCGGTGTTACGTACGAGTCAACTATTGTAATGTCAATGGGCTCTTGTGATGTATTGTCTTCCTGCGCTTTAATTGATCCGGAAATAATTAATAAAAGAAATACTGCAAGCAGGTGAATTTTGTTCATACAATTTCTATTTGAATTTTCATTAAAGTAAACAAGATTTAGATATTTCAAGTTAAGTTAAATCAATATGACCGGCAAATAAAAACTCGGCTTTAGATTAGATAATTTTTAAACAGCTCTCCAAATCCGAAAGGATATCTTCCGGTTTTTCCAAACCGGCAGCTATTCTAATTCCGCCGGCATCAATTTTATATTCGCTCAACTTCTCAACCGGCACCATCGAATGCGTCATCGATGCCGGATGTTCAATTAGAGTTCTAGTATGCCCAAGACTTACAGCAAGTGTCATAGTGTAAGCATTTTTAGCAGCATAGTTCATAAATTTTTTTGCTTTATCCTTGCTATCCACAGCATCTACGCCTTTTAGTACAAAATATATTAAGCTGCCGGGCGCAAAGTTCCCGTTAAAATCTATCATTTGTTTTTTAGCCAGATCATAAAATTTATATCCAGGCAATCCTGGGTAATTAACAAACTCAACTTTAGGATGTGAGTTCAAGAACTCAGCAATTATCTGAGCCGAATTTATTTGTTGTTTCATCCTTATGTGCAGAGTAGGCATTCCATATGTTATTACATTCCAGGCACTCTTATTATTTAGGACTGCCCCAAAATCTTTCCGGTACAGCAATAACATATCTTTATACTTTTTCTTTCCGATTACTGCTCCTCCCATATCGGTGCCGAAACCGCCTAATCCTTTTGTAAGGGAGTTAATTGAAAAATTAGCGCCCAATTCAATCGGCCTTTGACAAAATGGAGATGCAAAAGTATTATCCACAACAATTTTAATTTTGTCGCCTTCCTGCCTATCTCTATTAAACTCATCAATAATTCTCCTAACCTCCTTTATATCAATCAAGTCCATATTTGGATTTGAAGGGGTTTCAAAATATACAACTCTTGTTTTATCAGAAATACTTTCAAATAAACTTGATAAGTCGGTTAAATCGATAAGATGAATTTTGATATTGTAACGTGGATACCAGCTTGTAAATAATGAATAAGTACATCCGTACAATGTATGATGAGCGATAATCTCTTCATCGGATTTAGTTAAGATACCAAGTAACCCGGAAATTGCTCCCATACCCGTAGCAAAAGTTACAGCCATTTCACCCTTTTCAATATAAGCTAAATTTTCCTCCAGAATATCTTTATTCGGCTCGCCTAATCTATCGTATATATAGATAGGCATTGGTTCTTCGCCCTCGATAGGCGAGTTTGCAAATTCTATAAATCCCTCCGCGCCTCTTTCCACAGAATCCAGTCTATAAATAACAGATGAAGAAATGGGCGGGAGGACGTGGTGCGAATAATCCCATTTTTTAGAAACGTTTTTTCCATAAATCATGTGCGTTTCCATGGAATATTTCGTGTCGTCAATGGGGTTATTATTTTTCATTTCTTTTGATTGTGAGTCCATAATATATCCCCGGCTAATTTGATAAAATATTTTTCCAAATTTAATTAGAAATTATTTTAATAGATAGGTACTACGGCTGACCTCTTGCTTATAAAAGTGTTTAAATGTTTTTAACCATTTAACGCGTTATTTATATCCGATATTAAATCTTCAATATCTTCTATACCTACTGAAAATCTTATTAGACTGTCGGTAATCCCTAACCTTTCTCTTTCAACTTTGGGAACTGAAGCATGCGTCATACTTGCCGGATGACTTATTAAACTTTCAACTCCGCCCAGACTTTCACCTAGAGTAAATATTTTAACATTCCTCAACAGTTTCTTTGCTTTTTCGGTATCACCAAAGTCTGCAGATATCATTCCCCCAAAGCCTCTCATTTGCTTTTTTGCCAATTCATGTTGAGGGTGGGAGGTTAACCCCGGATAGTAAACCTTTTCAGCTAAATTCGAATCATCTAAAAACTTTGCCAGTTCCATTGCATTTTGAACATGCCGTTCCATTCTTACAGCTAGAGTTTTTGTAGAGCGTAAGATTAACCAGCAATCAAAGGGTGAAGGTACTGCACCTATGGCATTTTGAATGTATCTTATCCTTTCATGCACTTTATCATTACTTGTTACAATTATTCCTCCGATTACATCACTATGACCGTTTATATATTTTGTTGAGCTATGCAAAACAACATCGCAGTCTAGCAACAACGGATTTTGAAGATAAGGACTCATAAAAGTATTATCTACTACGCTTATTAAATTATGTTTTTTACAAATATCTGAGGCAGCGGCTAAATCAGTAAGGGTAAGCATAGGATTAGTGGGTGTTTCCAAATATACAAGCTTTGTGCTGTTTCTAATTGAATTTTCTATATTTTCCGGTACACTGGTATCGATCCAGGAAAAATCAAGTCCGTAATCTTTCATTATCAGCTCAAATAATCTATAAGTACCGCCATAAACATTTTTAGATACGATAATATGGTCACCAGATTTTACCAGACTCATTAGGGCTTGAGTTGCTGCTAAACCCGACGCAAAGGCAATTCCATATTTCCCTTTTTCGAGAGCAGCGATATTAGCTTCCAAAGATTGACGAGTTAAATTATGAGTCCTGCCGTATTCATATCCTTTATGCTTTCCTAATTCTTCCTGAGCATAAGTTGATGTCTGATAAATCGGAGTAATAACAGCCCCGGTTACAGGATCCGGCTTTTGCCCTGCATGTATTGCGTCTGTTGAGAAACCCATTTTTAAAATTTCCTTACAATTATTTTTAAAAAATGTTTTTTCTTACACTTGAACTTACATAGAGTTCAGGTTCAAGTTCAAGGTTCAAGTTAATGATTTCAAAATTGATTAGGAAAAATTAGCATGTTCAAGAATGTCGTAACGGGTAATGATATCTTTTATTCTTCCGTATTCCGTTGAAAGAACAGCCGGAGAATCGCTTAAATATTTTCTTACAACCACCAGCTCGGTCCGTTCATCAAGAGTTGGGAATCCGGGTCCCATAACTTTTTCTATTTCTGAATCCAATAATCCCGGATTTTCAAGCAGCATAGACATAAGCTTAGCTTCCCTAACGCTTCCTACCGATTCCCCGTTGTCTATAACCGGCAGCTGAGAAAATCCTTTTATATCCAACGCTTCAACAGCCGATTTTACTTTATCTTTAGGATTTAGAAAAACCAGTTCCGGAATTTTATTTTTCCTTTTTGCCAAGGTTACATCCTTTAAAGTTTTTACTTCGGAAGGCAGCAAGCGCTTTTCTCTAAGCCATTCCTCACTGTGAAATTTAGAAAGGTATCTCTCGCCGGTATCGGATACTATAAATACCATTATGGCATTTTCATCCAAGTCTTCGGCAAGTCTTAGTGTTATTCCTAAATTGGTCCCGGTGCTTCCACCGCAAAAGATTCCTTCTTCTTTAGATAATCTCCTTGCATAATTAAAAGAATCCATATCGCTGATATTTAATACCTTATCTATATACCGGAAGTGAACATTCTTCGGAAGACAATCCTGTCCGATTCCCTCCACTAAATAAGGCTGACCGGTTGTTATTTTTCCTGTTTCATGAAAGGTCTTAAATATTGAGCCGAAAGGATCCGCACCTATTATCTGCACATCTTTGTTTTTTTCTTTTAAATATCTTCCTACCCCGCTTATTGTACCTCCCGTACCGATACCGGAAATAAAATGAGTAATTCTGCCGTCGGTTTGTTCCCAAATTTCTGGACCGGTAGTTCTGTAATGCACCTCCGGATTTGCGGGATTGGAATACTGATACATGAAGAGTGAATTAGGTGTTTCCAGGTTTATTTTTTTTGCGACAGTTATATAATAATCGGGATGCTCATGATTTACTGCATTTGAAACCACAATTACATCGCCGCCAAGGGCTTTTAGATAATTTATTTTTTCAGAACTGACTTTATCGGTAACGACGAAGATTGATTTATATCCTTTAACTGCGCAAGCAAGCGCCAGTCCTATACCTGTATTGCCGCTCGTCGCTTCAATTATAGTACCGCCGGGTTTTATTCTGCCGTTCTTCTCTGCTTCTTCAATCATAGAGAGCCCTATTCTATCTTTAACGCTTCCGCCGGGATTTGCAGATTCTAGTTTGGCAAATATTAAAGGCTTTAAGCCTTTATTTATTTTATTAAGCTTAACTAAAGGAGTATTGCCTACTGCACTTAAAATGTTATTCAGATATTTCATTTTATTTATTGAATTATTTTTATAATATACCAATTAACTAACTTAAATTGGTATATTATTTAGAAAGAATATTTATTTATCCGAATGATCCGCAAAGAGAAGAATATTGAAAATTATAACAACAGAATTTATTTGTCGAAGTTAAAGCCTCTTAAGAATTCTTCGGCTTGTAACCGTTTTTTGCCTTCAAGCTGAAGCTCCAAAATTTCCAGGGAATCCGTTAAACATCCTATATAAAGATTTTTTTTATCATGCTTAATTTCACCCGGCTGCAAAATATTGGAACTGCTGACCTTCGTCTTAAAAATTTTTATTATCTTATCATCATACTTAAAGAACGCACCGGGGTATGGTGACAGCCCGCGTATAAGATTATGAACTGCGTCAGCCGGTTTATGCCAACTTATCTCACACAATTCCTTTGTAATTTTGGGTGCCGGAGAAGCAAGCGAATCATCCTGCTTTTGGAGAACGATATTATCTTTTTCAATCAACTCAATAGTTTTTTTTATTACGTCCGCGCCTATTAAACTCAATTTATCGTGCAGAATCCCAAAATCATCTTCATCGTCTATCTTTACCTTCTCCTGCAGAATAATGTTGCCAGTATCTACTTTTTCTTCCAGCTTAAAGGTTGTTACTCCCGTCTCCTTCTCTCCGTTAATCAGGGCCCACTGGATAGGTGCGGCACCGCGGTACTTAGGCAGAAGAGAGCCGTGTAAATTATACGACCCTTTTGCAGGCAAAACGAATACTTCTCTCGGTAAAATTCTAAATGCAACAATTATAAATAAATCGGCATTATACTTCTTCAGCTCACTAATGAAAGCTTCGTCTTTCAGCCTATCCGGCTGTAGGACGGGAACATTATTCTTAACCGCAAATTCTTTTACCGGTGTATAAGTTAATTTTTGACCTCTGCCGCGTTCTTTATCCGGACCGGTAACCACCGCTACTACGTCATGCCGGCTTTTTAGTAATACGTCTAACGATGGGACAGCAAAATCGGGAGTGCCCATGAAGATAATTTTCATTTTAAATATTGCTTATTTCAAACTAGATGATAATCAACATTCTCGGTTACAGGGTAGGTGAAATCAAATTTCCGCTTCTTGATCTTAATTATATCCTTATTTATTTTCTTCTTTAAGTTGTCGTCTATTAAATCAGTAAACAAAATACCCTGCAGGTGGTCATATTCATGCTGAATTACTCTTGCCAATACATTTTCCGCATTCAACACATGCTCATTTAGGTTAGTATCGTAATATTTTATAGTAACAGATTCCGGCCTTTCAACTTCTGCGCGAACATCCGGTATGCTTAGGCAACCTTCCTCTATAAGCACTGTTTTTTCCGAGCGGCTGGTAATAATAGGATTAATAAACACAATCGGCTTGTCATTTTCATGTCCTTCAACAACCGAAGTATCGATAACGAAAATAGCTTTATCCGCTCCGACCTGTGTAGCAGCAAGGCCTATTCCGCTGGCGTTCCTCATCGTTTCGAACATATCTCTTATCAACTCAATTGTTTTTACATCTACTTCCCGTACTTGGGCGGCTTTCTTCCTTAATATTTTATCGCCGATTAATGTTACTGGTAACAGAGCCATCTAATCTCCTAAGTATAAATTAAATAAAATATTCTTAATACTGTTTTTATCATAATTTAGTTATACGAAGATAAAAAAAACAGAGTGAAATAGAAAGTCCGCGTATTCATTATCAAACAGTTTAACTAAATATACACCATTCCTAAAAGAAATTAAAAATAATGAAGATTGATGTTTTTAATATGAAACCCGGCCAGCAACCAGCCGGGTATTTCAAAAGACTTAGGTTTGTTGTTATTTACTATTACAACATTTGTCGCCTGACGATTTTTTAGCTTTTAATCTGCACATAAGAAGATGAAACAAAAGCAAGAAAAGTAAAAAGGGAAAGAGTAGTAAGTTTGTTAAGCATAAATTAGCTCCTAATCAACAAAATAAAACTAACTAAACAAAAGATAAAAAAGTTAAGTTTGCAAGCAGCATTGGAAGATGCTAAGCACAGCGGATACGCCTTTAAAAAATTATTTAAGACCTTAAAATCGTTTCCTTTCGTTAGTACAATTCATCATGGCTGCCAATGTCAACCGGTATTATTCTATCCTTTTCAATAATAAAATAGAGTGAAATACGGTAAGAAATATTTATAGAAACAGAATATAACTCGGATAACTTCCCTTGCAGTTTATGTAGTCTTAAAGAGGGATGGTTTGGATTTAACTCAAGCAGCTTCAAGGTCTTTTCATACTGTGAGAGTAACTCCGCGTGCTTCTTAAAGAATTTCTTAGCGCGTTTAACGTAGCTTTCGGTGTAAATTATCTCAGCCACGGGTAATTCTTTTTATATGTTTATCCACGCTTTCTCTCGTAAATTTTCCTTCTTTAACGTCTCTTTTTGCCTCAAGCAAGGCTGCTTCCAATTCACATTCTCTTAAATGATTATATTTTTCTATAGGGAGAACGACATATTTGTTTTTTCCTCTAACCGTAACAATAACCTCAATACCGTCTTCGGTTTCTTTATCTAAAATAGTAATGCCTTTAGTCTTCAAATCGTTTGCCGTTATTATTTGAGCCATCTTAATAATCCTTTTATTAGTACGCTTAATAATACGGTAAAAAGGAGTATTAATCAACTCCTGATTAGTACAATCTCTCGAAGGTTGCTTTGCATTCTGTCTCGCCGCGCTGTTGTGGCTAAAGCCCTTATTTTTATGTATTGTCATTTCATCTCTCGCCATTAATGGCGGGGCAATTAAGGAACTGATTTATGCGCAACATAAATGATAAAGATTAAATTAACAAGGAAGGCATTGTGCGTTGAACTTCCAATTGAATAAATCTGTTAATTTTGATAACTTACTTTTGAAATACATATTCTAATAAAATGAATATCTTTAAAGTAACAAACGAGCTGAAAGAAAGCATAAAAGGAAAAATTCAAATAATAATGGAATTTTTTTTGAATTAGAATAAATTATAAATGTCGTAATTTACTATTACGACATTTATCGCATACAAATTTATGTACCCAAACTCCCTCTCCCGTCGAAGAGGGCACTATTTGGTCAATAACATTTTCCTGGTTTGTATAAAATCTCCCGCCTTAATTTGATAGAAATATATTCCGCTTGCTAGCTTGCTGCCGTCAAATTCAGCGCGGTAAATTCCCGCAGGCTTTTCTTCATTTACAAGTGTTTCAATTTCTCTTCCTAAAACGTCATAAACTTTTAATGAAACAAATGACGAATGACCAATGACAAATGACAATTTTGTAGTCGGATTAAACGGATTCGGATAATTCTGTTCCAATCTAAACTCAAGCGGAATATTATTACCTGCCTCAACTGCGGAAGCTGCAGTTGTCTTAAAACCAAAGCCGTCAGACCAGGAGCTTGTTCCATAGTTATTCTTTGCGTTGGCCCGCCAGTAATAAATTTTATTTAGCGAAAGAGCTTTTGCCAGAGTGAATGCTGTATCGGTAACCGTAGTATCTACTATAATAGAATTACTGTAGAATTGTACGGCAGTTGACACCTGTACCCTGTATGATGAAACGCTGTCAACCGGATACCATGAAAATACCGGCGTCAGTGAAACATCAGTAGATGCGTGTGCAGGCAAACTTAGAACCGGAGGAACCGGTATACCGGATTCAAAGCTGTGCACATCTGAAAAGCCGCTTTGACCAACCTGGCCGAATGCATTTACCCGCCAGTAATAAGTCTGGCCCGGGACTATGCTTGTAAAGCTGACTTTAGTATTCCGGTACTCAGCCATAAGCAAAACCAGATTGGAATTAAAAGTTGAGTCGGTAGAAACCTGGATCAAATATCTTTCAGCATTAGAATCTCCCGACCAGCCCAAGGTTGTAGAAGTCGATAAATCATTACTCTTATCCGGTGGCGAAGTAAGTGTTATATTGCCGGGGACTAATGAGGCTAAATCGAGCGATACAACATTACTAATTGCAGATTCGTTGGAATATCTATCCACTGCAGTTACAGCATAATAATTACCGCTTGTAACCGAATATTTGGCCTCGCTACTTGAAAGATAATTCTGCCCGGTTAAACCGAATATTTCCGAGGCATTGCCTGTATCGGGCGGATTGCTTACAGACCTATAAACAACATATACAAAGGCTGTATCGCCCGCAGAAGGCGCTGGAGTATCCCAGTGCAGTTCATATTTACCCGTGGTTGAGTTTACTTCAAACCTTAAATTAAGCGGGGCGTTAGGCCTGTCGTTCCCGGTATTCTTCCACTGCATTTTAGGAGTTAATGCAGGGTGTGTAAAGTAATGATATTCAAGAGTATCATTGCAATTGCCAAAATTGCTAGTTAGACTATTAGAGCTAAAAAAGACCCCGCCCTCTACGGTTGGGTCTCCCCTATTCATCATAATCTCCCAGGTAAGTTCGCCAGGGGAAAAAGAATTATACCTGTAAGCGGCTTGCCCCACGTATAAATGCCTGCCGTTAAGAAATGAAGGTCTATCCCAGCTGCCGAGCTGGTTGTTATATCTTTCCCAATAAAGCTGGGGCATTATATAATCGACATACGGCTCGCCGGTATGCGCCGTGCCTGTTGAATCGGTATAAGTTCCTGCCAGCCAATCGGCGGGATTAATAAAAATAGAACTGTTTACCGAAGGATTACCGGAAGGACTAACACCGAACTTTACCCAGGGCTTTACAACTTTAATACTGTCGTAAATCATCTTTAATAGAAGATCGACATTGTTCTTTCTCCAGGCTACCCTATCCGTAAATCCGTTCGGATACTTTGCGAATGTTGCATCGTCGTTAAAAGTTCCGTAATCAGTATAAGGATAAAAATAATCGTCGAAGTGTATGCCGTCCACATCGTATCTTTCAACTATATCCATAACTATTCTTAGAACATACTGTCTTACTTCCGGAAGGCCGGGGTCTAAAAATCTGTATTGGCTGCCGTTGCACTTAATTATCCAATCCGGGTGTTTATTAATTACATGATTTGCAGACACCTGACTTCCGCCCGACAATTCCGCGCGGTAAGGATTTAACCACGCGTGCAGTTCCATCCCTCTTTGATGTGCCTGCTGTATTGCAAACTGCAAAGGATCGTAGTTTGTATCCGAAGGAGGAGTACCCTGCGTGCCGGTTAAATAGCTCGACCAGGGCTCGTAGCTGCTCTTATATACCGCATCGCAAATGGGACGCACATGGAAAAACACGGCGTTTAATCCGTAGCTTTTGTGTGAATCAAGTATGCTTATAAGCTGCGTCTTTTGGTTTTGAATTACCGTTGAGCTTGTACCGGTTGCGCCCGGCCAGTCTATGCCCAGCGAGGCAATCCAAACTCCCCTTAATTCTCTCTTGGGTGCATCGAACTGCGCGAAGACAACGGAATTAAAAATTATAAACGAAAGTAACAGTAATTTTTTCATAACAACCTTTAATTAAATTTTGTATCACAGACTAAGGTCTGAGTTACGAATTAATTTAAATGCAAAATAAATTTAAGATCAAAATTTTTTCAGTCTTTTTAAGCCGGTTCATTTCAGCAGCATCAGTTTTTTTACTTCACTAAAACTTCCCGCAGTAAGCTTATAGAAGTACATTCCGCTTGAAAGACCTGCACCATTGAATTCAACCTTATATTTACCTGCAGGCTTGTTTTCATCAACTAACTTTGCTACCTCCCTCCCTAAAACATCGTATACCTTCAATGTTACATTCCCGACAAAGTCGGAAGAAAGCTGATAGCTGATTACTGTCGTCGGATTAAACGGGTTCGGGAAGTTCTGATATAAATTATATTCGGCCGGAGCTTTGTCCTCCGATGCTACACCTGTAGCGGTAATTGTTTTAAACCTAAATATATTCGACCACAAGCTTGTACCGAATTGGTTTGTGGAATTAACGCGCCAGAAATAAATTTTGTTTAATTCAAGATCAACTCCCAGCTTGCTGAAAGCAAAGCTCGTATCGGTAATCCCGGAAGTGTCTATCAAAGTTGAGCTGGCGCTGAAATCAATTCCTTTGGCAAACTGGAACCTGTATGTTGAGGTAAGAGGATTTTTATTCCAGCCGAAGTCGGGTCTTAATTCAACATTCAGGATTTTGTCTGCCGGGTAAGAAAGGCTGGGTGCAGCCGGAAACCCGGTTGTAAATGAAAATACTTTGGAGAATTCGCTGGTTCCGCCTGCATTTGATGCATTCAGCCTCCAGAAATATTTCTGCAGGCCCGAAAGCCCGGTTACAACCATGGAAGTATCTGTAACCGCAGGCTTGTCTAAAAACATTGCGGTACTAAATGTCGAGTCGGTGGAAATCTGGATCCTGTATGATGAAGCAAAATTAGGATACTGCCAGATAAGCTTAATTGTATCCCGCTGGTTAACTGAATAATTAATCGGATAGGATAATGCAGGCACTTCCGGCGGATCGACTTTGATTATTTGGCTAGCCTGGCTTTCATTTGAATTTCTATCAAGCGACGTTACCGCATAATAATAACCGATGCCGGAATTCGGTGGTATTGCAGGTGTACTTTCCCTGTCTCCTTCAAGTGTAACAATATTTTGCGGATCGTTTATATCACTTTGACTAATTGTGCCGGTATTAAACCGGTAAACAACGTAACGGCTAGCAGTATCACCGTCGGATGCTGTTTGAGGTAAATCCCATACAAGGCCTGCGGACCCGGTGGAGGCAATCCTTTCGTATTTTAAATTTTGCGGCGGATTAGGCGGAACGGAATCCTTCCAGGCCATTTGCGGCAGCAGAGCAGGATACTTATAAAAATTATTTTTCAGACTGTCGGTAAAGCCTTTCTCGTTATCCAGCAGTCCAACCAGGGCACGGAAGTAAACATTACCGAAACAGTTTTGAGTAGAGCGCGCAAGGCGTATGTGGTTAGGCATTTCACTGTAAGATGACCAAGTATTAATCTGATAGGCTGCCTCGCCCGGATATAAATGCCTGCCGTTAACCTGGGATGCCCACCAGGGTAAGAGCTTTGCATAGTCCTGTCCCCCGCCCAGCTTCCAATAAAGCTGAGGAGTTAGGTAATCCAGCCATTTATTTTGCATCCATGCAACAGCATCGCCGTAAATTTGGCTGTAAGCATCCATGCCTACAATGCCGGCAGGAACACCGCTCTTCCAGATGCCGAAAGGACTGATACCGAATTTTATCCAGGGCTTTACGGCCATAATGCTGTCGTGAACTTCCTGAACTAGAAGATTAACATTGTTCCTCCGCCAATCGCCGATATTTGTAAAGCCATTTTTGTATAAACGCCAGCTTGCGGAATCTTGGGTAGTTGTGCCGCTGTAAGAATAGAAATAATCATCCCAATGAATTCCGTCCACATCATACCGGTTTACAATATCCATAATAACTCTGGTTACATAAGCTCTTACTGCTGGGTTGCCCGGGTCCAAAATCCATTCCGATCCGTAATTAAGAATCCAATCCGGATGCAGCCTGGCAACATGCTGGAAAGAGAGGGTATAACTTGGGTTTCCGTTTTTAACAGATTTAACTGCGCGGTAAGGATTTATCCATGCCTGCAGTTCCATCCCGCGTTTATGCGCTTGCTGAATTGCAAATTGAAGAGGATCGTAGTAAGGGCTTGGCGCTATTCCCTGAGCGCCGGTTAACCAGTAAGACCATGGCTCATAAGGCGAATTGTACAATGCATCGCATTCGGTTCTTACCTGTAAAAATACGGAGTTGATGTTTATTGATTTTAATTTATCGAGAATAGAAATAAGCTCGGCTTTCTGCTCATCTGTTGTAAGTCGGTTTGACGAAGGCCAGTCCAGATTTGTAACAGTTGCAACCCAGGCGGCTCTAAACTCTCTTTTAGGCGGAATATTCTGGGCAAAGGCATTCAGTAAAGGAATAGTTAAGAAAATAACCGGAAGAAGGATTGAATTTCTCATATCGTTTTCTCTTTTAATGTAGATACCCTTTTGATATATAAAAAAGCCCCGATTTAATCGGGGCTTTATAATCTAATAATGACAACCCCTTATTTCAGGAGAATCATCTTCTTGGAAATTGTAACGCCGTTAGCACTGAGCTGATAGATATAAGTTCCTGATGCCAACCTTGATGCATCGAAATCTACACTAAACTTGCCACTAGGCATTTCTTCATTTACTAATGTTGAGGTAAGTCTTCCTAACATATCATAAACCTTCAGAGTAACAAACCCAGTCTTTGCAACAGCAAAACTTATTTTTGTCGTCGGGTTAAATGGATTAGGATAGTTCTGCGAAAGCGAATAATTATCAATTACACCGTTATTTTTTTCTACCTGAATACCATTTACGCGATCATTATGAAAGGTTTCAACAGGCGGAAAATCGCTGCTGCCAAAACAAGCAACATATGCATCTTTTCCGTCATTACTAAACGCAATTCCTCTTGGTCTTTCATTTGGATCCCCAGGGGTGAAGAATTGCCATTTAATGCTATATTTTACAGTCCAGTTGGTAGGCTCAAATTGCAACCACGAACCTTCTCTCCCTGCAAAAGCTCCTAATCCAGGATCGAAGAATGAACTAACGCTTAACCATAATTTACCTTTATCAATTGGATCCCAAGTACCTGACTCAATCATAGCGCCCGATAGAACAGTGTCTTGTAAAACATAAGGACTAAATTCATCTGTTCTATGATAAATCCTCATAAGTTTTTGATCAAATCTTGGTATATACAAAGTGTTACCGTCGGGTGAAACTGTCATCCACCTTCCATAGTTCATCATAGTATCAACTGCATTACCAAGAAACGAAAAATCAGGTCCATAAATTACTACCGGGTGGCTTGGTAAAACCGGAGCTAAATAAATATTACCGTTAGCATCAACCGCCGGACAGCAGAGTGCAGAAATTCCGGGATTTATAAAGTTCATACCTTCACCGGTTTTGTAATTTATACGAACCAAATTATCATAATCATTTACAAGAATATTTCCGTTATTATCGGTTGCTATACCGTACTTGCTATTGTACAATGGGATTAACTTACCCCCAACCGTTACACCTAAGATTTTCTTCCAGAGGGTGCCGTCTGGATTATAAACTACAACCGGACGAACTAAAAATGATTTATTACTATCTGGTACAAATAAAGAGTCACCATTAGTTCTGTACGGCGCTATCCAAATTTTCCCGTCCGGGTCAACGGTAACAAACTGAACGCCTGTATTGGTTTTAAGAGTATCCTTTGGGGGAAAAATACCCTTGTAAACCCATACTTGGGCGAATGCATTAGCGCTAAGCATTAACGCTAATACAAAAAAAGTAGAAACTAGTCTTTTCATGTATTACTCCTTTTTTTTGTGATAAGATGCCAAATAATTAATTAGATAATGTTAATTATTTCCATAATAGGGCGCACCGGGTTTTAATAAATCGAGTCGAACAATAGTTTGCGGAATTACAACATTAGAATTTACATCCAAGACCCTGGCTCTAACATAATAAAGGTAATTTCCATTTCCCCAGGCAAAGGAAATTGCCGACGAATTTTTCAAAATGCCCGGGTATAAGTATTCGGAAGTTTTATCCGAATGAACCACCACTATTGAATTTTGGAGATTGGTACCTAAATACATATCACCATCGGCAGAAAAGTCGATTGCATTAACTAAAAAATTTGATCCATATGTGCCGGAGAAATCGAAATAAGTCTCGCCAGGTCCTAAATTGCTGTTTCCATCAATTGGAAATCTTTTTACAGTCGTTAAAGAATCAACTTGTGCGGCTACATATAAATAATTATTATAAACTCTTAATGCAGTTACATTAGCGGATAAAGGAAATCCTTTTACTGCTTTATTATTTACATTTATTCTATAAAGAGAATCTGCTTTACCTGCAGCCCAGAGATAATGGTTTACATCAAAGTCAAGTTGAGTAATTAAAGCATTTTCCTTTAGGACAACAAATGATGCAGGCGCACCGCCACCAGCAGGAATTTGGAAAATAGCCTTAACGCTTCTAGCAGTATAAAGATTTCCTCCGGGGCCAAATTTCATCGAGTTCCAAAATGTCTCAGCGCCTTTAGTTGCATAATTTGTTATCACGCTATCCGGCGTTATTTTTTGAACGCCCGTACCAACGCCGTTATTTGTTGCAGAGATATAAATATTTCCCGCATTATCCGAAGCAACAGTAAAAGGAAGAATAAAAGTACTCTTTCCATCAGGGTAAAATTCTTTAGCCGCCTGGTTTAATTTATAATATAAAGAATTACTAAATAATTCTGAATGCAGCACTGCAACTTTTATTTGAATTGAATCGCCAAATATATTCGGAGATACTACGGTTAATTGAGTTGGTGATGAAGCAGTTACTGTACCGGCAACGCCATTAAAATAGACTAAATCCTCGGAAGGGATGGAAGAGAAATTCGATCCGGTTATGGTAATTTTTGTAACTCCGGCTAATGCCAAATTGGGCGGATCGATTGAGTTTATGGCCGGCGTGGCTCCAATTGGACTTGTAGGAACTCCATCCCACAAGCTAGGAGAACCTTTGTCAGTGCAACCTTCCAGACTTATTAATACAAAAATGATAACCGCAAAGCTAAGAATTGTCCTATTGTAAATATTTTTTTTCATACTCTTTCCACAATTATTTTTTGTTATACACAAAAAAATCACTTAAAATTATAATGCAAAACTTACAGAGATTCTATGAACATTATTAAAAACCTGATACGAAGTAAATGAATAATCTAGAGAAAAATTAAAATCTGAGAAAGAATGTTTAATGC
>JAKAJV010000032.1 GCA_021813585.1 Bacteroidota bacterium
AATCTTATTCGGCAAAAAAAATTTTAGAGTTCACCGGCTCGGTAGCCAGCGGGATTGAAGACAGGAACGCAGCCATATTTACGAATGCGCTGAAGTATATCAAAGGGATGAATACTTTTCTTACATTATCCAACAGCAATATTCTGCTGGATTTTTTTACGCGGCTTGGTAAAGGCAGCGGAAGGCTTAAAATAATTGTAGCAGAATCCCGTCCCCGGCTGGAAGGAAGGATTTTTGCGCGCAGGCTTTTAAAGTGCGGCATTAAAGCAGAGCTAATCACCGATTCAATGATTTCTCTCTTCATTCCTAAATCCAGTGCGGTAATACTCGGCGCGGATATGATATTAAAGGACGGCAGCGTTGTAAACAAAACAGGAAGCAGGGCAGCGGCCATGCTTGCAAAGCGACTCGGCAAGCCGGTGTTCGTTATTGCATCCAAAAATAAGTCTACAAAAAAGCGCAGCTATAAGCCGTCAAAGGAAAATCCTTCCGAGGTATGGATGTACAAGCATAAAAACCTTACAGTATCCAATCTCTATTTCGAGGTTATTGAAAAAGAACTAATCACCAAAATTATTACAGACTAAAAATTCAGAAAAATATTAACCGCCCCATTAAGTCCTGTATTTTTTGTCCTCCCATTTTTATAGATGAGTAATTTTCTCAAATCCGATATAGAAAACAAAAGTAAAGATGTTCTATTTCGTCCCTACTGGACTAATCACTTAGTTCCTTAAGAGAATAAATAAGGTTTTAGCAAACCTTATTTAATATCAACTAAGAACACTATTTTTTGGAAGTAAGAATACGATGCTCTAATTTTGACTGCAAAAAAACAGGATTTAACATGAAGTACTCCAAATACATTTTAATATTCTCTCTGTTAATAGCTTTATCTGCATACGGCCAGCAGAAAGAGCTTACAATTGAGCAGGTAACGGTAAAATCTTTTTCGCTTTATCCTCAAAGGTTAAGCCAACTGCAATGGCGCCCGGGCGGAAAAGAATTTACTTATATTAAAAAGAACGACGGCGGCGAGTCTTTAACTGCGGAAGATATTAATTCGGGTAAGCAGAGCAGTCTGCTAGATTTATCCGGACTTAATACACAGTTGGCATCTAAAGGCCTTCAAGAGCTTAAAAGGTTCCCGGAAATTAAATGGGTATCTGCCTATGAGTTTACTTTCCTCAACGGCGATTCGCTCTGGCAGTTCAATCTAAAGGATAATTCTCTTAATTTCTTAAACGGAGTTAAAGAGGGAGCCGAGAACCTGGACTTCAACTCGAGCAACAATATCGCCTACACCATAAAAAATAACCTGTTTATTTCGGTAGATAACAAACAGATGCAAATTACAAAGGATGAAAACGAAGGAATAGTTAACGGGCAGTACGTCCATAGGAATGAGTTCGGTATTGATAAGGGATCTTTCTGGTCGCCGGACGGCAATTACCTTGCGTTCTACCGGAAAGACCAAACGATGGTTACCGACTACCCAATAGTTAATATAAATTACAGGCCGGCTAAAGTTGAGAACATTAAGTATCCTATGGCTGGAATGACGAGCGAGCAGGTTACCCTGGGAGTTTATAATATAAAGACCAACGAGCTCGTGTATCTTAAAACCGGCGAGCCGAAGGACCATTATTTAACCGGAGTAACGTGGGACCCGGACGACAAATATATTTATATCGGCATACTCAACCGCGATCAGAACGATCTTCATCTTATAAAGTACAGCATTGCAACCGGCAATCCGGTCGATACTCTTTTTAGGGAGACCAACAGCAAGTACGTCCAGCCGCTTCACGGTCTAATGTTTGTTAATAACCATCCGGGTGAATTTATCTGGATTTCCAGGAGAGACGGCTGGAACCATCTCTATTTGTACAATACCTCCGGCAAGCTTTTAAAGGAATTAACAAAAGGCGATTGGGAAGTTACCGATTTTGACGGCTATAACAGCAGCGGTACCGATGCTTATTATACCTCAACAACCGATAGCCCGCTGGATAGAGACTATTATTCTGTAAACCTTAAGACAGGGAAGACATCCAAAATAACCGGCATCCCAGGAGTACACCGTATTATTAAAGACGCCGACGGGAAATACTTCCTGGATGCTTTCAGCAGCTTAACTATTCCGAACGAAGTTAATCTGGTAAATAGCGACGGCAAATTTTTAAGAAATGTTTTTACCTCAGTCGATCCTTTGAAGGATTATTCCCTCGGCAAAACAAGGTTCTTTAAGCTAAAGAGCAAGGACGGTTACGATCTTTATTGCCGGATGATTACTCCAGCCGATTTTGATTCGACTAAGAAATATAAAGTTCTTGTTTATGTATACGGCGGCCCGGGCGTTCAGCTTATTACAAACAGCTGGCTGGGCGGCGCCGGCCTGTGGCTTAACTATATGGCCGAGCACGGCTATGTTGTGTTTACTCTGGATAACAGGGGCTCTGCAAACAGAGGACTGGCGTTTGAGCAGACCACATTCAGGCATTTGGGAACTAATGAAATTGAAGATCAGACTTTGGGAGTAGATTATTTGAAAACCCTGCCTTATGTCGATTCGACTAAGATGGGAGTTTTTGGCTGGAGCTTCGGCGGCTTTATGACAACTTCTCTTATGACTAGAAGGCCAGTATTATTTAAAGTTGCCGTTGCCGGCGGATCGGTTATCGATTGGGATTATTATGAAGTGATGTATACCGAAAGATATATGGATACTCCGCAGGCTAACCCGGAAGGCTATAAAGAAGCTAACCTTCTAAATTATGTGCAAAATCTTAAAGGCAAGCTTTTAATGATCCACGGTACCTCCGACCCGATTGTTGTCTGGCAGAACGATCTTATGTTTATTAAAAAATGTGCAGACCTCGGAATACCTGTAGATTATTTTGTCTATCCCGGTCAGGAACACGGCGTAAGAGGAATAGATACATTCCAGATGTACAACAAGATTACAGATTATTTTAACGATAACTTGTAAGCGTCGATAGTTTAATAAAATTGTCTATCTATTTCTGGCTGATAGGTTTTAAAATTATCTTTTGACTTACAGGTCACTAATTGTGTCATTTAAAGCAAATCTGCCTGCTCATAATTTTTATTTTACTAGATCGATACTTATATTTAATCATCCGAAAAATTAAAACAGGAATACTTTTTTTATGGCGGGCAAGTATGATATTGCCGTACTAGGCGGCGGACCGGGCGGCTATGTTGCTGCTATTAGAGCCGCTCAGTTAGGCTTTAAGACTGTTATTATTGACAAAGAAAATCTAGGCGGTATTTGTCTTAACTGGGGTTGTATCCCTACAAAATCCCTACTTAAAAATGCGGAAATTTTCGATACTATGAAAAATCACTCGGCCGACTTTGGTATTACTGTAAAAGGGCTGGAGTTCGATTTTTCCAAAATTATCAAGCGCAGCAGGGATATTTCCGACAGGATTACAAAGAATGTTGAGATGCTTATAAAGAAAAATAAGATCGAAAGGATAAGAGGCTTCGGCAAATTAGTATCAAAGAATCAACTGGATATATTTAATAACGAAGGCGGAAAGTTCGATTCGGTGACGGCAGATAAGGTTATTATTGCAACCGGCGCGCGTCCGCGGATGGTTCCAGCTATACCGGTAGATAGAAAAATGATTATAACAAGCACCGAAGCGATGATACTGCCCGAACAGCCGAAGGAATTAATCGTTATTGGTGCCGGCGCTATCGGTGTTGAGTTTGCCTATTTCTACTCCGTGCTAGGCACTAAAGTAACAATTATAGAAATGCTGGATTCTATTCTCCCGGTTGAGGACAGGGAAGTCTCAGATACTCTTGCAAAAAGCTTTAGGAAAAGAGGCATCGAAATTTTTACGAAAGCTACTGTAGAAAAAGCCGAAATAAAAGGCAGCATGGTATATGTATCTATAAACGTGAACAGCGAAAAGAAGGAATTAAGCGCGGATAAAGTTTTGAGCGCAATCGGGGTAACCGGCAATGTAGAAGGCTTCGGTCTGGAAGAACTCGGAATTGAGTTGTATAAGAATCACATAAAAGTAAATAAGTCTACCTACGAAACGAACGTAAAAGATATTTTTGCAATCGGCGATGTAATTGGTCCGCCGTGGCTTGCTCATGTAGCCTCTCACGAAGGCATCCACTGCGTAGAGAGAATTAAAGGCTTAAATCTACCCGATATAAATTATGAAAATATTCCGGGCTGCACCTATTGCCAGCCTCAGGTTGCCAGCGTAGGATTAACCGAAGCAAAGGCTAAGGAGGCAGGCTACGAAATAAAAGTAGGAAAGTTTCCCTTTATGGCCAGCGGCAAGGCGTTTGCTATCGGTGAAAGAGAAGGATTTGTTAAGTTTATTTTTGATGCAAAGTACGGAGAAATACTGGGCGTGCATATTATCGGATCGGAAGCCACCGAAATGATTGCAGAAGCAGGCTTGGCAAAAGCGCTGGAGGCAACCGGAGAATCGATAATAAAAACAGTACACGCACACCCGACTTTATCCGAGTCGATTATGGAAGCCGCCGCCCAGGCATACGGCGAGGCGATCCATATTTAGGAACTACCGGCTTAATACCGGCAATTTAAATTAAAATAATTAGGATGAAAGAGCTTTTATATTGCAATCTCGGGCTTATTGATTACATGGAAGCCTGGGATCTTCAAAAAGAAATTTCCGAAAGCAGGTACAATAAGAAGATTAATGACGTATTGTTTTTACTGGAACACCCCCATACTTATACGCTGGGTAAAGTTGCGGATAGAAAGAACCTTGTAAGCTCGGAAGATTATCTCATTAAGAATAAAATATCGGTTTACGATATAGACCGCGGCGGAGATATTACGTATCACGGCCCGGGACAGATTGTCGGCTACCCGATAATCGATCTGAATGAATGGCAGAAGGATACCCATAAATACCTGCGGGCGCTTGAGGAAGTTATTATTCACACCTGTGCCTTCTACGGCCTTAATTGCGGAAGAGTGCCTAAATACACCGGCGTATGGATAGGTGACAGAAAGATTGCTGCAATAGGCATAAAGGTAAGCAGGTGGATTACTATGCACGGCTTTGCATTTAATATAAATACGGACCTTTCCTTATTCTCGGGTATTATTCCCTGCGGCATCTCGGATAAAGAAGTTACTTCTTTAAGCAAAGAGCTTGGAGAAAGAATAGAAATTAATGAAGTTAAATCTCTACTGGTAAAAAATTTCAAAGAGGTTTTCGGTTACGACCTTTTAACAACTCTTTCGAAAGAAGAATTGTTTCATTATAATTTTCCCAACAGCTAAAAACGAAAGGCAAGTAATGGCAAAAAGGAACTCACCCAAAAGCGGAACAATTGAAATTAAAAAAAATAACGACAATCATTTTGCTTACGGTGAAGGAGGTGCAAACGGGAAAGAAGTTGCACACATGAAGAATAATGCTTCAAAACAATTAGATGCCGAATTGCTGCTTAACGCGCTTAAGATAATGTATCTATCCAGGAGTATTGATAACAAAGCAATGCGGCTGCTGCGCCAGGGTAAAACTTTTTTCCACATAGCTGGTGCCGGGCACGAGGCAATACAGGTTGCAGCCGGTCTATCTATGAATATAGAAACGGATTGGTTTTTTCCTTACTATAGAGACCTTGCTTTTGCTCTCAGCTTGGGTGTACCTCCAAGAGATTTTTTCTACCAGTGTTTTGCCAAAGTAGAAGATCCGGCCACCGGAGGAAAACAGCTGCCGTGCCATTGGGGCTCTATAAAATTTAATCTGCCTACCCAATCCAGTCCTACCGGCACTCAGTTTCTTCAGGCTGTAGGTACTGCATTAGCGTCTGTTAAAACCGGCAAGCCGAGTGTAACATACGTAAGCAGCGGCGAAGGTACAACAAGCCAGGGCGAATTTCACGAAGCGGTTAATTGGGCAAGCAGGGAAAAATTGCCTGTCCTTTTTGTAATTGAAAACAACAAGTATGCAATCTCCGTCCCGGTTGAAAAACAGACCGGCGGAAAGGAATATTCGGTTGCGGAAATGATGGCTGGTTATTCCAATCTTTACCGGCGCAGGATTGACGGAACGAATTTTAATCTATCTTACAATGCAGTTAAAGACGCACTGGAACATATACGTAGCGGAAGCGGCCCTGCACTTATAGAAGCCGATGTGGTACGGCTGCTTTCTCATTCTTCATCCGACGACCAGAAAAAATACAGGGACTTAAAAGAGCTGGAAGAGGAAGCCAGGCATTGCCCTATAGAAAAGCTGTCGAAAGAATTGATCAAATCCGGGATAATTACTAAAGAAAGCTTTGAGCATCTGAAAAAAGAAATTGAAGACGAAATAGACAAAGCTGCAGATGAGGCTTTCCAGGGCAGCGATCCTGTACCCCAGCAGGCAGCAGAGCATATTTTCGATGAGAGCGGATTAAAAGATACTTTCGAGTATGAAGCCTCCACTCCGTCCGGCAAACCGATTGTTATGGTTGATGCAATTAACCATGCGCTGCACGAGGAGATGGAGCTTAATAAGGATATTTATGTCTTCGGGGAAGATGTGGCCGACAAAAAGGGCGGTGTTTTTACTGCAACAAAAGGCTTATCGACAAAATTCGGAAGTGAAAGAGTTTTTAACTCGCCTCTTGCAGAAGCAAGCATAGTAGGCGTTGCAACCGGAATGTCTCTAGCCGGCTTAAAGCCCGTAGTGGAAATCCAGTTCGGGGATTATATCTGGCCTGCATTCATGCAGTTCAAATCGGAAGTCTCCACTATGCGCTACCGCTCCAACAACACCTGGGCTTGCCCTATGGTAGCGCGCGTTGCTGTCGGTGGTTATATTCACGGGGGAATATACCACAGTCAGAATATAGAATCTATATTTGCGCATGTGCCGGGAATATATATTGCTTATCCTTCTAACGCTGCAGATGCTAAAGGCCTGCTTAAGACGGCTATCAGGTTGAACGACCCGGTTATATTCTGCGAGCACAAGGGGCTCTACAGGCAGAGCTTCGCAACTTCTCCTTCGCCGGATAGTAATTACCTGGTTCCTTTCGGCAAAGCAAAAATTGTTAGACAGGGAGATGATATAACAGTTGTTTCTTACGGAGTTTCCATGTGGGATTCCGTTATTGCCGCTAAAAAGCTGGAAGAGGAAGGATACTCGGTTGAAGTTATAGACATACGTACGATAATTCCTCTTGACGAAGAAACAATTTTTAATTCTGTAAAGAAGACTGGGAAGGTAATCATTATCCACGAGGATACAATTACAGCAGGATTCGGCGCTGAGATTGCGGCAAGGATTTCCGATTCCTGCTTCCAATTTCTGGATGGGCCAGTAAAAAGAATTGCCGCTAAGGATGCCCATATACCGTATTCACCCATCCTTGAGAACGCTATACTTCCCAACAGGGAAGTAGTTTATAAAGGAATAAAAAAATTATTAAAATTTTAAAAAAAATTAGGAGCCGCTAAAATGGATATAGTAATGCCGAAAATGGGCGAAAGCGTAAGCGAAGGAACTATTTTAAAATGGCATAAAAAGAAAGGCGATCATGTAAACAGAGATGAGATTATTTTTGAAATAAGCACCGACAAGGTAGATACCGAGATCCCTTCTCCCGCCGAAGGAATTTTAACCGAAATAAAGTTTAACGAAGGCGATACCGTTGCAGTAGGAACAGTTGTAGCCGTAATTGAAGCAAACGGCGGCGCAAATATAAATGAGAAAGCCGTTGAAGATAATGCTGTTATTTCAGAACCTGTAAAAAGCCAATCCGCCGGAGAAAAGAAAGAAAGTTATGCCGTGCCGGAAACTGGGACGGAAATAAATGCAGGCTCTGCTGCTGAAACAACTCCAAAGTCTTTGGTGGAAAAAGGAAGTAATTCTTCGGGCACCCTGGTTGAGATAAAAATGCCTAAGATGGGTGAATCGGTTATGGAAGGGACAATAATAAAGTGGCATAAGAAAGTCGGCGACAGTGTAAAGAAGGATGAGGTTATGTTCGAGATAAGCACCGATAAAGTCGATACCGAAGTACCATCTCCGTCGGAAGGAATCGTTTCCGAAATACTTATTGCAGAGCAGGAAACTGTTGAGGTAGGAACAGTAGTTGCAAAGCTTTCTACCGTAGAAGCAAAAATTAGTGCTGCTGAAAAAACACCTGTTAAGAATGCCGGGCAATCCGAAACGGAAAAGGAAGTAGAAGAAATAAAGCGGCAGTACGCGGGAGCTGCAAAGACGGATACTGTTAAATCGAGCGCTCAAAGCGCCGGCATTAAGCCCGAACAAAAGGCATCCAAATTTCTTTCGCCTCTTGTTTTGAATATAGCAAAAAATGAAAATGTAAGCTTCGATGAGCTTGATAGAATTGAAGGATCGGGACTGGATAGCCGGATTACGAAAAAGGATATCCTGGCATATATCGAAAAAAGAAATTCAATTAAAACAATTGAGCCGGCAAAAGCAGAAGAAGGAAAGCCGGAACCGGCGGCAGATGTTTTTAAATTATCATTTGAGCCTTCGTACTCTGTTAATGATGTTGAGAAGATTCCGATGGATAATATCCGTCAGAAGATTATGCAGCATATGATAAACAGCCGGGATACATCCGTACATGTAACTGCTTTAATAGAAGTCGATATGACCGGAATCCACAACTTCATTCAAAAGCACAGGGATGAGTACGGTAAGAAGGAAGGCATTAAGCTTACTTATATGCCGTTCATAGCCAATGCAGCGGTAAAGGCATTAAGAGAATATCCGCTTGTTAATTCTACTATTGAGGGCTCGACAATTATTAAGAAAAAATTTATCAATCTCGGTATTGCGGTGGCAATTGAGCCGACAGGCTTAATAGTACCGAACATTAAAAACGCGGATGATAAAAGCATTACCGGACTGGCAAAATCGATTACCGACCTGGCAGACCGCGCCAGAAATAAAAAACTTACTCCTGACGATATAACAAACGGTACTTTCACGATTACAAACTACGGCGTGTTCGGAACTATTTTCGGTACGCCGATAATCAACCAGCCGGAAGTTGCCATACTAGGTGTAGGCACAGTAACAAAGAAACCTGTTGTTGTGGAAGCAGGCGGAATGGATACCATAGCAATAAAGCCTATAATGGCCCTTACTTTGGCACATGACCACAGGCTAATTGACGGAATGCTCGGGGGAAGATTCCTGAAATTTATGAAAGACGCGCTTGAAAGCTTTAATGAAAATTCAATATGAAATGATAAAACCCGGAAAGGCGAAGTTAATTCCGGGTAGAAAAAATTAAAGGAAAATAAATTGGTAATAAATCAGCATCAAAGAGAGTACAAAGAACAAATAGAAAAGACTAAGGTTCCCTTAGGGAAAAGACCCGAATGGCTGAAGGTTAAATTGCCTATGGGCGACAACTATACCGATGTAAAAAATTTAATGCGCAGGCAGTCGCTGCATACAGTTTGTGAAGAAGCTAAATGTCCGAACATAGCCGAATGCTGGAATCATCGAACAGCTACTTTTATGATACTAGGCGATACGTGCACCAGAAGCTGCGGCTTTTGCAATGTTAAAGTCGGCATTCCGAACGAATTGGATTTAGCGGAACCCAGACGGGTTGCCGATTCTGTAAAAGAATTGGGACTAAAGCATGTTGTCATTACATCGGTAAACAGGGACGAGCTTAATGACGGCGGGGCTTCAATATTCAGCGAGACTATCAGATTGATAAATGAAGAAACGCCCGATACTACAATTGAGATTCTAATTCCCGACTTCAGGGGAGACAAAAATTCTTTTGACATTATAATGAAATATCCGCCTGATATTCTTAATCATAATCTGGAAACGGTACCCAGACTTTATCACGTAGTAAGACCGCAGGCAAAATATGAAAGGAGCCTAAATCTTATAAGGTGGTTCAAGGACAAATATCTCAGAACGAAGAGCGGGATAATGGTAGGGATTGGCGAGCAGCCGGAAGAAGTCCTTGACTTGATGAAAGACCTTGTGGACCGCGGGTGCGACATATTAACTATCGGACAGTACCTTCAGCCCACCAAAATGCACCTTCCGGTTGACAGGTTTGTTACGCCTGAAGAGTTTAATATGTATAAAGAGGAAGGCTTGAAAATGGGTTTTAAAATTGTGGAATCTTCTCCTTTGGTAAGAAGCTCTTACCATGCAGACATGCATGCGAGGGCATTATTCTAAATAGACTTGATTAAGGAAAACCTTAATAATAGATTTGAGCTTCACAAAACAAACTTCGAAGTTTGAAATCGAAATATTTATTTTTTTGCTCGATTGCTTTACTAGTACTTCTGCATATCCGGCTTAATGCACAGCAGAAATATTATTCCACTTTAGTTACAGATACTATCCGCGTTAATTTTAACAACAACTATAAGCTCTCTCATTTCTCGATAATTCCTTATACCGAAACAATAAGATTAGACAACAAGCTTTTAAGCCGTGACCAATACAGAATATCATACTCAACAGCTACCTTCCACCTTGTTGATACTTTGAGGTATTCCATATTCGATACGATTTTTGTTACTTACAGCGCCATCCGTCTTTCGTTAAAGAATGAATACGAGAAGAGGAGCCTTGCTTTTCAATTTGATCAGAAATTAGGCGATACATTAAAAGTTGCCAGGGAAGAGCCCAATGCTTTTTCTACCGAATCAATTTTCGGCAGCAATATAGAAAAAAGCGGTACGCTCGTACGCGGCTTTACAGTAGGCACCACAAAGGATTTTACGTTAAACAGCGGCCTAAGGCTTCAGCTCTCGGGTAAGCTTTCAAAAGATATTGAAGTTGTTGCAGCACTAACAGACCAAAATACTCCCATTCAGCCGGAAGGCAACACGGCAACACTGGATGAGCTGGACAAGGTCTTTATACAGGTTAAGCATCCAAATGTCACGGGTACTTTCGGAGACTATGAGCTTCAAAAGCAAATAGGTGAATTCGGCGTAATTGACAGGAAACTGCAAGGCTTGCTGGGTGAGTTTAATTATAAAGGACAGAAAGCGTACGTGTCTATAGCCAGTTCAACCGGCAAATTCACAACGAATAAATTCAACGGAATAGACGGCGTACAGGGGCCCTACCAGTTAACAGGCGCCAATAACGAACAGGATATAATCGTTATTGCCGGCACGGAAAAAGTTTACATTGACGGCATAGAAATGAAAAGGGGAGAGCGGAACGATTACGTAATCGAATATTCAAATGCGCAAATTACCTTTACGCCTAACAGGCTTATTACATCCGCAAGCAGAATAACCGTGGACTTTGAATATACCGACAGAAATTATTCCCGGACGTTTTTCGGCGCCGGTGTTCAGACAAACCTTCTGGATAACAAGCTGGGAATTCAGTTCCAGTATTTGAAAGAAGGAGACGACAAGAATTCACCGATAGATATTGCCCTTTCCGATTCCGATAAGGCCATATTGGCAGCTGCCGGAAACGACCGATTTAAAGCAGTCAAATCCGGTGTAACTTTGGCCGCTCCGGATTCGCTTGGAATTGTAAGAGGATTATACGAGAAAATAGATACCGTAATAAACAGCCAGCCCTATCCATATTATCTTTATAATCCGGGAGGAATAAATTCGCTCTACAATGTCAGCTTCAGTTATGTAGGAAGCCAGCAGGGTGACTATATAAGGGAAAGCATCGGCGATTATAAGTTCGTCGGTATAAAACAGGGCGATTACCTGCCGCTAATTTTGCTGCCTCTGCCGGAATCGAAACAGGCGGGAAATTTTTCATTAAATTATTCGCCGGATAAAGGCATAAACATGAACCTTGAACTTGCGGGAAGCATTTGGGACCAGAACGAGTTCTCATCATTAAGCGACAGCAAAAGTAAAGGATATGCCAGGAATATTTTTGTGAAGATGGATCCGAGAAATATTTCGTTAGGCAGGTTAAATCTCGGGCAGATCGGGCTGTCTTATCAGGATAGGTACCTGCAGGCAAGCTATTCGCCGCTGGACAGAATAAATCCCGTTGAGTTTAACCGCGACTTTAACATAACTCAGACGGCCATACCCCAGAGCGAACAGCTGAGGCAATTCGATTTAACTTTAATTCCCGTAAAAGAAATAAACTTAACTTCATCTTACGGGTATTTAAAGCGAGGTGAAAGCTTTACCTCCAACAGATTCAACAATATATTTTCTTTCACCGATAATAAGAACTATAAGTTAAATTATAATCTTGATTATGTTGCCTCGGATGACAGCAGCTTGAAGAGCAGCTGGCTTAGACAGACAGGCAGCGGCTATTTTACATTCTGGAAATTGAAGCCCGGCTTCGATTTTATGGCAGAGAATAAAAACGACAGATTGACAAGCAACGACTCGCTTATTTCATCGAGCCTTAAGTATTATGAATTCGATCCGTTTATCGAGCTGGTAGAGCTCGAGGGGATTAAGCTCTCCACAAAATATATGCTGCGTCAGGATTACTTTCCGTTAAACGGCGTTATGGAAAAGCAGTCTGTTTCCACCGCTGAATTTTTCGAATTGAATTATAGCCGCTCGCCGGCTTTCGCTTCGTCGTTAAGCTTTACATTGAACAATAAGAGATATACACAGCCGTTCAAGGATAAAGGCTACCTAAATGCACAGACTATACTTGTCAGGTCTCAGAGCCGGTTTAATTTTTGGAAGCCTGCTTCCGGTGATTTTTATTATGAAGTATCAACACAGAGATCGGCTAAGCTGCAGAAGGTATTTGTAAAGGTTGCTCAAGGTGCCGGAAATTATATTTACCTCGGAGATCTAAATCATAACGGTATTGCCGACGAAGATGAGTTTCAGCCTGCTTTGTACGACGGCAATTATGTTCTCATTACTGTCCCTACAGACCAGTTGTACCCGGTTATTGATCTAAAGACAAGCACGAGGTGGAAAGTGAACTACAAGGATATATTCGATCCCGGCTCTCTGGGCAGTAAGTTGTTAAGCCCTTTTTCTTCGGAAACATCCTGGCGCGTGGAAGAAAACAGCCAGGAACAGGATTATAAAAAAATCTATCTCCTGCACTTCTCCGATTTCCAAAATCCCGATAAGACGATTCACGGCACCAATTTTTTTCAGCAGGATTTATTCTTGTTTGAAAACGATCCTGCTTTTTCAGTAAGGCTTAGGTATTCGCAGAGCAAAGGGATGGACCAATATAACGGCGGCGTAGAACGCTCTTACACAAGGGAAAGAAGCATGAAGATCAATTTTAAAATGATAGAACAGGTAAGCAACCAAACAGATCTCGTTAGTCAGAATAACAACGTAAACGCGCCTCCTTCTTCAACACAACGCCAGGAAATTACATCAAACAACATTACTACCGATTTTTCTTACCGGCCGCAGCAGAACATAGAAGTAGGTTTTAAAATAAACGCCGGAACAAGAGAAGACGACTTCCCGGCAAAGCCTACGGTAATAAATATTAATTCGCAGTCTCTAAGATTCACCTACTCGTTTACCGGCACCGGCAGATTGAGGATTGAGTTTGAGAGAGACGAGCTGAATACGAACACTACAGAAAATTTTATACCGTTTGACATGACACAGGGTAATGTAATAGGAAAGAATTATTTTTGGAGACTAAATTTCGATTACAGGCTTTCCAGCAACCTGCAGTCGACGATTAGCTACGACGGCAGAGCACAGGGTAGCGATAAAACTGTTCATACCGCTAGAGCAGAAGTTAGAGCGTTCTTCTAACGGTTTGTCCGGGTGTTTATTTAAATTTAAGGTTAAGCAAAGTGAATCAAGAAAATTAGTTCGTTTTAAAATCATCGGTTATTTTAAATAAGTTACAGGTTATCCCAATGCAATTAATTTCAAACATGATTGAAGCCCATATATTTAGGGAAGGTAAAAGCGGGATAGAATTTTTATTATTAAAGCGATCCGAATCTGAAATTTATCCCGGCATATGGCAGATGGTATCAGGCAAAATAAAGGCAGGCGAAAAAGCATTTGAGACTGCACTACGGGAAATAAAAGAAGAAACAGGGTTAACACCTGTAAAGCTTTGGGCGGCACCGAATATAAATTCATTCTATCAGGCGGATAAAGATTATATTTCGTTTTTGCCCGTCTTCGCCGCATTGGTTAATCCGGATGATGAAGTAACCATAAGTAAAGAGCATTCCGAATTCAAATGGGTGGAGATAGAAGAAGCAAAAAAAATCCTTGCATGGGAAGGCCAAAGGAAATCGGTAGATATAATTAAAGAATACTACCTTAACGAAAAATATTTTTTGAACTTTGTAGAGATTAAACTTTAGTTCGGTATTTTTCAAGCAAAAGAATTCTTAGTCGGATTAGAATACCGGCGGCCAAGTTCTGATAAGAGTAATTGTTATAAGTCACATAGATGGAAAATTTATTTTTTAATTTTATTTTCTTTAAAAATCAATTAATATTTTCTAAGGAGTATATGCAATGAAAAAAATTCTTCCGCTTATGTTTTTTTTCTTAGCTATTTTTATTTCGGGTGCATTCCCTAAAAGTAAGCCTAATGCAGATGAGAAGACTAAAGAGCATAAAGATACGACGGATATTTATTCGGCATTGAAGTTCAGAGATATAGGTCCGTCTATAGCGGGCGGAAGAGTTGCTGCTGTTGCAGGTATTCCGGGCAATCCTCTTGTGTATTATATAGGCGCTGCGGGAGGCGGAGTTTTTAAGACTGTGAACGGAGGGCATTCATGGAAAGCTGTTTTTGAAAAATATCCTTCTTCAATCGGAGCTATCGCAATTGCGCCTTCCAACAGCAATTTAATTTGGGTTGGTACCGGCGAGGCAAACATAAGGAATGATATAATTGACGGACATGGAGTCTATTATTCTCCCGATGGAGGCACCTCTTGGCAATTTATGGGATTAAAAGACGTAGGCCAGATTTCCAAGATTATTATTGACCCGGCTAATCCGCAGGTAATATTTGTTGCTGCAATAGGCCACGCATGGGCACCGAATAAGGATAGAGGACTTTTTAAAACTACCGATGGCGGTAAGAATTGGAAAAAGGTTCTCTTTATAAACGACACTACCGGTATAAGCGATGTGGTATTTGAGCCGGGAAATCCTCAAATGATGCTGGCAGGCGCATGGCAGGTTCTACGGCATCCGTGGGGATTAATTGACGGCGGTGCGGGGAGCGGGATTTATGAATCCAAAGATGAAGGCGAAACCTGGAATAAATTATCGAAGGGCATTCCCAAAAGCCCAATCGGCAGAATTTCATTCGCTACTTCACTAAGCAAACCGGAACATGTTTATGCTCTAATCGAATCAAAGCACGGCACTCTTTGGGACTCACAGGATTTTGGCCAAGACTGGAGAATGGTAAGCAATAACCATGAGCTAAACGTGCGGCCGTTTTATTTTTCCAGGATGGAAGTAGCTCCTAACAATGATGAGAAACTCTATTTCCTTTCATTTTTAATAACAGAATCGACTGACGGCGGGAAAACAGTTAAGTCAATAAACAAGGGCATTCATGTTGATCATCATGCTATCTGGATTGATCCCCAAAATCCTGATAGAATTATAGAAGGCAACGACGGCGGAGTTTATCAATCGTTAAACGGGGGACAGGACTGGCACTATTTTAACAATATCCCTATAGAAGAATATTACCAGGTAGCTGCAGATACACAAATTGCGTATAACCTTGGCGGCGGCTTGCAGGATAACAATGCCTGGTACGGACCATCAAGGAACTTGAACGGCAGCAGCATTGACGGCTCGAATTGGTTTGTTGTTTCCGGAGGCGACGGTGAATATGTTGTACCCGCGCCCAGCAATCCTAATATTGTTTACTCCGAATCCCAGGACGGCTTTCTTAACCGGCTCGATCTTAAAACAGGATTAAAAAAGCATATTAGGCCTTACATGTTCGATGTTAGCGATATTAGTCCGGATAAGCTTAAATACAGGTTTAACTGGACATCACCGATAGCTGTTTCATACAACAACGCAAACGAAGTTTATCTGGGAGCTAATGTACTTTTCAAGTCTGAAGACGGAGGAACTAACTGGAAGGTTATTAGTCCGGATTTAACAAGGAACGATAAAACCAAAGAACAGAAGAGCGGCGGTCCTATAAATTTGGATATGAGCGGCGCAGAAACATACTGCACAATTCTTTCAATAGGGTTATCGCCTCAGGATTCAAACGTAATCTGGATTGGAACAGACGACGGGCAAGTACAGGTAACTAAAGACGGCGGTAAGAGCTGGACGAACGTAACAAAAAATATTCCTCACCTGCCGGAGTGGGGAAGAGTATACCAGCTGGATGTATCGCCCTTTTCACCTTCCGGCTGCTATATAGCCGTGGATCTTCACATGCTAGATAATAGAAAGCCATATGTATACAAGACTGATAACTACGGGAAGACCTGGACTGAAATTTCCAACGGGCTGCCGGATGACGAGCCTGCCCATGTTGTTAGAGAAGACCCGAATAAAAAAGGCTTCCTGTTTCTAGGTACGGAGACCGGATTATATTATTCAACTAATAACGGGAGCGACTGGACGGGAATAAAAAGTAATTTCCCTAACGTTCCGGTGTGGGATCTGAAGTTCGTAAAACAGACTCATGACCTTGCTGTTGCTACTCACGGCCGCGGAATTTTTATCCTGGATAATATTACTCCACTTGAAGAAATGAACAAGGAAGTGAAAGACAATAATTTTAGCTTGTTTAAAATGCTGCCGGTATACCGTTTTAATATTTGGTACAAAGGCGGGCTCGGCGAATCGGATAGATATACTGCGCCTAATCCTCCGGGCGGAGCTGTAATTGATTATTATCTGAAAGAAAAAATAAAACTACAGAGAGACAAAAAAGAAAAAAATAATGTTCCTGTGCTTATAAAAATTACCGATTCAAATGGAGCCGAAGTAGATACACTGCACGGTACGGATAAAAAGGGAATGAACCGGGTTGAGTGGAACCTAAGATACAAAAGCGGAGAAGTGTATGCGGCAGATACTGCCGGCGGTAAGCATCCTTCAACTCACGATGGACCGGAAGTATTGCCGGGTACTTATAAAATTGAAGTGACGGTACGTGGTAAAACAGAGACAAGAACCGTAGAGATAAAACCTGATCCGCGACTGCCGTTCGACATGGATATTGCCAAGATACAATTAAAAGACGAAAGGCGAGTAATGAAAGATATTGCATCGATGAATACTCTTCTGAATAGAATTGATAATATTCACAGCCAGATAGAGAGCATTGAAAGATCGATAAAAATAGTTACAGGCAATAATTCTGATTTGCAGAATGAATATAAGCCGGTATTAAAACAAGCAATGGAAATTGATTCTGCAATGGCAGTAATTAAGGATACTGTAATGGAAACCAAATCGCAAAAGGGAGTTGGTGAAGACGACATACATTATTTGTCCCGTCTTCGGAACTGGTTCGGAGGTATTAGATATGAAATTGCAGGCGATTATAATATGGCTCCAAATTCGGACACCATGGAACAATTAAAAGAACTCGAAAATCAATTAGGTAATTATATCGATGTATACAACAATTTAGTTAGCACTAAAGTTTCCGAATTCAACAAGTCGGCTACAGAGAAAAAGCTTCCCATATTGTTCTCTGGAGCTGCAATTAGTCTGCAATAATAATTTGATTAGAGAGGAGGCAGAGCCTCCTCTCACTTATTGGAGATAGTTTCCTGTCTTAACCTTCTTCACTTCTAATTGTATGGAATTTTTCTAAATTACGAAGCAAAAATTAAGTGTGTTTTCTTTGTTTTTTAGGCGGTTATAATTTATATTTAACATCCTAATTTCAAAAAAATTAGTAAGTTTTTTTATTTTTTCGTGTGTTGGGATAAAAAATTTTTAATGCGGGGCGTAGTCCCGATAGCATCGGGATAGACTTCGCCCGGTTTATCGCGTCCCGATTTGGTCGGGAAGGTCGCAGGTTCGAACAGTTAGAAAGTGTTCTTGATATAAAATGAAATATTAAAAAAATTCGGGGCGTAGTCCCGATAGCATCAGATAGACTTCGCCCGGTTTATTGCCTCCCCAATA
>JAKAJV010000040.1 GCA_021813585.1 Bacteroidota bacterium
GCAGAGCTGGAACTTCTTCTAAATAACCGCGCTGAACTGGAAAAAGAAATGAACTCAATTATCAATCGGGAGATTAAAAAATGAAAACAATATTGAAGAAATTTGTTTCCGTATCAGTTCTGATTCTTATTGTCGCTGCCTCCGGCTGCAAGAAAGATTATAAGACAATCACCCGGATAAATTCAGATGGCTTCTGCGAAAGGGCATTTATTATAACAGGCGATACAAGCGGCATTTTCAACAGTGTGCTGCCGATGCCGTTCGATTCAACATGGCAGATAACTGTAAAGAAAGATTCAACCGGCAGGGATTCTTCTTTCACTGCGAAAAAAAATTTTACATCGTTCAAAGAGCTTTCAATATTGTATGAGAAGATTAATAATCCCAATAGACTGAAAGTTCACTTAAATATCGGGAAAAAATTTAGATGGTTTTATACATACTTTTATTACACCGAAAAGTACGACAAGTTTAACTTGTTCGATAAGATTCCTCTATCGAAATATCTGAGCGATCAGGAGATTAAAAACTATATTGCCGGAAAGGTGAACGACAAAATAAATGAGAAGATTAAAGAATGGGAAGAGAGAAATTACCTGGAATTCTTTATCGATTTGCTTGCAAAGGATGCGGCTAGACTGAATAATCCTGAGTTCACTCCTGATATGATTATACAAAAGAAAAATGAGGTCCTTGAACTACTTAAAAAAAGCGATATGAACAATGAAAAGCTTGTCGCCGGATTAGAAAAACTTTTTAACACCAAAGCAGTGTACGCATTAAAAGATGATATTGATAAAATTGTAAATAAGATAATGCAAAATATCGAAAGGATGAACGACGCAGATGGGAGCTACTCCAATTCAGTTATGATGCCAGGATTGTTGATTTCGACCAACGCCGCAATAGTAGAAGGCAGCAAGGTGAAGTGGGAATTTACTTCCGATAATTTTACCGTTACCGGCCTTGAGATGAAGGCTGAATCGAGAGTGATGAACACGTGGGCAGTAATCTTAAGCGCAGTGCTTGTTGTTTTAATAATAGTTCTGCTTCTGCTGCCTGCATTAAGAAGGAGAAGAAGCTGAAGATTGATTCTTAAATAATCAAGAGTGTATCGGTCCTTTTGTCTTTCGCAAAACTATTTCCGAATAACCGGACACGATATAATCCTTTATCTCGCCAATAACTTCGTATCCTAATTTTAAGTAAAGCTCTTTTGCCTTTAGATTAAACGAGGAGACGCAAAGGAATACATTCGGCTTAACGGAAAAGATTCTATCTTCGGCAAAACGCATCAGCTTTGTGCCAATCCCCTTCCCGCTCCAATCCGGATGAATGCATATTCTTTTTATATAGCCGGTAAAAGATCCTTGCATCTTTATTTCTCAATATCAATTTGAATTATTTTAGATTAACTCAAGATGATCGCCTAAAATACGAAACATCCTTCAGCTACTAATTAACACGAATTACACTAATTAATTTCATAGTTATTTTCGCGATAATTAGTGTTAATTCGTGGCTAAAAATAACTTTTTCTTGAAAGCGGTCAACTTGAGTTAGATTAATTTATAATTACGCTTTTTGTATTCTACCTTCTTTTCCTTCACCTGAAATCCCATATTAGTTTTTTTAACCGGCGGCGGGCCAAGCAACTGGTTTATTGTTTCGAATATTGCAGTTATCTGTTCGTCATGACTTTCAATTTTCAGTTCAAGCTCTTTCAGCTTTTGTGCAAGCTCTTTGTGCGTGGATAAAATTTCCCGCAGCTTAACGAAAGCACGCATAATTAATATATTAACTTGAACCGCACGTTCACTTCTTAATACTGAAGAAAGCATAGCTACACCCTGTTCTGTAAATGCGTAAGGTAATTTCCGAGTACCTCCCCAGTTTGATGTTCCAAATTGGAACTTCAAGTTATTAAATTCATCTTTACTCAATTGAAACATAAAATCCTCAGGGAAGCGGGAGAGGTTGCGGGATACTGCTTTATTTAGATCACGCGTAGCTACGTTATACAGTTTTGCCAGATCTCTGTCTAGCAATACTTTTTGCCCTCGCAATTGAAATATTTTGTTCTCTATTACTTCTACAGGAATAATTTGTTCACCGCTCATAAACACCCCGTAAAATTATTAAAGAAGTAGATCTATTTAATTTTAAAAGAGTACCTTTGTCATAAACACTCTGTCAACTTCTTCAAACCCAACCGCAGTGTACAGCCTCTTGGCCAAAGGATTAAACTTTTTTACTTGAAGATGAATTGCATGTATGCTTTTTTCTCTGCAAAATTCTTCAATAAAGGAAAGAACCTGCCTGCCGATTCCTTTGCCTCTAAAATTTTCTCTTACGTACAATTCATCCAGCAGGGCGTTTTTCCCGCCATACTCCAGGCTGTATGTAAAGGTTAAAACAAAGTAGCCGGCAATATTGCTACCGTAATTAATAACTCTAACCTCGCCGGCACTGCCGTTGTTTATTAGCCCTTCTAGTGCGCTTTGAAGGACGCTCTGGTTATAGTCTAGCTTTTCATGCGTATAAAACTCAGACATCATTACCAGAATAATTTTTATATCGCTTATTTCCGCTTTTTTAAAAATTATTTCCATTTCAATCAGTTTTAAAATTTAAGATTCCCCAGGCTTATCCTAAACGGGTACAGCAGTTTAAACTTAGTCCCGCTGTTGGTAAACTCAACTGCAGGCGAAGGCAGTTTAAGGAAGTTTAGGCTTTGTCTCAGCCAGTTCCAAAACCATCCTCCGTCCGGCAAAAGCTTAACAAGGTTATAATCAAGCCCGACTACAAACCTGCGCTGCGATAATTGATCCGGCGGGCCGTTGGGATCGGCCTTTACATCAACTGCATCTGCGCCGTAGCCTACAGCAATGTTCAGCCAGGGCAGCCAATATTTCTTTAGCTCGGCCGGTAATATATTATCAACATTTAACGACCACCAGAATGTGGAGCTATTATAGTCGTCTATAAAAGTTCTCGGCCGGTTAATAACCGGCTCGCCGGTCCATTCCGATGGCACGTACTGCCATTTGGGAGTAATGTTTTGCAGCGCAGGCACATGGTATTGCGCTAAAAAGAACAGCGGGCCCAGCGCATCGAAATACCAGTCGCTAGGACTGAATCCCCACTGCTTTGCGAAGCCGTCTTCCGTTTCAACATAAGTCTGGTATGCAAGCCCGAAAACGCTTCCCCAGAAAGTTGCATCCTTCCAGGACAAACCCGAAGCCATTAGTCCTTCACTCATTACATACGAGGCTATATAGCCGCCGTAAGCATGCCCTGCCTTATCAACCTGCATTGCAGATACCCAGTCCTCTTCAAAATGGAAATTGCCCCTGCTGCCGCTCCACCAAGCATGCTGCTGATGGATATGAAGAAATACTATCGCACCCACGTAAACGCCTCCCAGAATTGCCGCAGTAACCGGTTTTAATTTTGTATTCAGCCTGGGCAGCGAACCGTCCATTGTATACCTTCTTTCGCCGGCATAAGTAAATTGAGTGAGCGGCACAAAGCAACCGGTATCCGGTGCGGCAGTTAAAGCGGAATCAGGAAATGTTTCCTGCGGGAATACGAATGTATTATTTACAGGCGCAAAGAGAAGCAAAAGCAGAACAAACCATGTTATTGTTTTTACAGATAATGCATCAGCCGGTAAAGAAATTTTTAAATTCATTAAATGTAAAGCCTTCTCAATATTTTCCGAATTTGAATGTTAGTACGCCGTTTATTCCTCTAAGCTCATTTTTACTTACACCGTAATAACTGTCGTAGCTGCTTATCATTCTATAGCTGATCCCGGTATCTATGTGCAGCCAGTTTATAACTTTAAATTCCAGGTTAAACTCAGGTTCCCATACCAGCAGGTTTTGACTGAAATAGCTTGTGTGCGGTACGTTCCTATCGGGCACTTCATAAGTAACGCCGCCCCCGGCAAAGAGCATATCAATCGATGCATGGACGGGCTCATCGGCAAGTATAACATACTCAAATTCCAATCCGCCGTAGGTAAGGCCTAGCATGGCATCCTGCTTGCTTACCGGATCGATAATGCCGGTTTTAACATTGCCGGAAAGCGCGTAAATACCCCCACCCAGCACAATGCTTCGGTTTATCATCCAGCCGAACTTGCCTCCGAGAATTAATGCGTTTTGATTATTAAGCGAAGTGAACTTAATTACCGGCGCACCGAAGGCGCTGTTACCGGCTGTCTGAGCAAAAGAATTATTTAAAAAAGCTAATGAAATAAAAAAGAGAATGATTGCCGGGAATTTCATTTTCCAGTTTCTGTTTAATGGAAGACTTAATGTATAAAATAATTAATAATATTAGGTCGAAAAGTTATATGTTTTTATCGATTAAACAAATATAAATCTTAAATCATATATTCAGCTTAAGGTTTGCCGCTTATAATATTTTGAAGCGTAAATAAAGCGGTTTTATAATTAAATAGTAACCTTTTCCGCATATCCCAAGTCTAATTGAAAAATTCAAAGGAGCTGAAAATGGCAAATAACAAACTTTTTACCGGAACTATATTAAGCATATTGTTAATACTGCTGTTTAGTTTAATCTCTTTCGGCTGCAGCTACACCAACTACGATGTAAGCGACCTGAAGGTTATTCATGAGAAGACATTTAATACTGCCCCCGGCAAAAGCCTAACCCTAAAGGCATATTCGGGTGATGTTTTCATTACAACTTCGGATGAGCCTACTGTGTATGTAAGAATTCTGGGGAATTCCCGCGCAAAGGAAAAAGTTCAATTTAAATTTGAAAACACAGACGACGGAGTTTCCATAACAACCGAAAGACCCGGCGGCTGGAATTTCTTCAGCTTCGGCAGTGGTATAAAATTAAGATTCGAAATAAGGCTGCCTAGAAATTATAATGCGGAAATCTCCAGCAGCGGAGGAGATATTTCCATTAAGGACTTAGATGGGACCAAAGACCTCAAGTCGTCCGGCGGAGACATCTCACTGGAAAACTCTGCCGGCTCACTTTACGTTTCAACATCCGGCGGGGATATTCAGCTAAATAACATAAGCGGCGAAGAAAATTTAAAAACCTCCGGCGGAGATATTACTTCGACAGGCTTCAAAGGAAATTTAACTGCCTCAACTTCCGGCGGAGATATTTCGCTTAACGGCTCCGACGGTAAGATAGACGCCGGCACTTCGGGCGGGCAAATAAAATTGATTTATCAGGGTGATAATTTAGGAATAAGCTTATCTTCGTCCGGCGGGGATATATCCGTTAAGCTGCCGGCTGATTTTAATGCACATGCAGACCTGCATGCTTCCGGCGGGAGTATAAGCTGCGGTTTTAAGACCAGCAACGTAACAAAAGTTTCATCTTCCAATTACGAAGCGGATTTTAACAATGGCGGAAGTACGCTTTACGTTAAAACCTCGGGCGGAGATATTGATATCTCGCAGCAGTAATTATTATTTTTGATTAAAGCGCAGTAATAGCTGCGCTTTTCTTTTAAATAATTTTACTTGTAAAATTTAAAGTCCTTTTATACCTTTAATTAAAAGATATAAATGAATATGAAAAACCGTTTAATATATCATTTCCTTTCGGATGACGACCTGCTGCGGATTTCCAACAGGATAAAAGAGATGGAAAAAACGACTGCCGGGGAAATTTGCGTCAGTTTAAAAGAGAAGCGCAATTTCTTTGACAGGAATAAATCTGTCCGCAGCCTTGCCGAAAAAGAATTCTATAAGCTGGGGATTCATAATACAAAGGACAAAACAGGCATACTCATATTCATCCTTCTGGAAGGCAGGAAATTTTATATTCTTGCAGACAGCGGAATAAACGACAAAGTTGATGAAGGAACATGGGAAGAAGTTAAGAACGAAATGCAGTCAATGTTTTCTAGAGGCGAGTTTAATAAGGGAATACTTCACGGAGTAGACCGCGTAGGAAAGATTTTAAGCCTTCACTTCCCTATAAAGCCCGGCGATACAAATGAACTAAGCAACCGCGTTAGAATTGATTAAAAGAGCTTAGGGGCAAATGCTATTTGCCCCTAATATTAATTTACCGATTGAACCAATGGTTTAATTTTACTTTCAATCATCTGTTTTGGAACTGCGCCGATAATACCGTCAACAATCTGCCCGTTGCTAAATATTCCCAGCGTCGGAATGCTTCTTATTCCGTATCTAATCGCAACGTCCTGATTATCGTCAGTATTAAGCTTAACAACTTTCAATTTGCCCTGATATTCCTCCGCCAATTGTTCTACTATCGGGGCAACCATTCTGCAGGGACCGCACCACGGCGCCCAAAAATCAACCAGTACCGGTACATCCGATTTAAGCACCACCTGATCAAAATTCATGTCGGTGCCTTCAACTGTGTACTTCATATTATTACCTCCTAATTACTGACAATTTGATGCAATTAATAAATGAAGGTTTCCTTATAAAAATTTAACCTTAGGGATTTAAAATGCAGTGCTAAAAATTTTTCAAATAAACTTAGCTTTTTTCTCCTATCATTCCAAGATGTGTGTGCTTAAAAGCATCGCCGTATTTTAAACCGAATCCGAGGAACCTATCCAGGCTTGAGTGCCCGAAAATAATTATCCCGGCAATAAGCAAATAATAGTTGAATGAATAAGTCCCGATTAAATATAAAAGCACAGCCAGACCTTTGTTGTGAAAAACGTTGTACAACGCGGCTCCTATCTTTGTATTGAATATGTACCCGATCATTGAAATGTCCGGCGTTAATATCAGCGCTGCGAACAGCCACCACGAATAACCGAGCATATTGAATAAAATAACCGACAGGCAAAACATCCCCAGCTCTTCGAACTTGATTATATTTTTCATCAATCGGCAAACCTCCAATCGGGCAGATATACCTTCATAAATCTTATTACCTCTCCGGCTTTTTTTGTATCGCCTTTGCTAAGATAATAAGATTCCAGCTCATAAAAAGCTTGCCTGAAGTTTAAGAACATATTTTTTGTGGTTTTGTCTATGGTTACGTTTTTATTGTTTAACACGCCGTAACGGTATGTGTACATCAAGTTGGTTTCAAGCTTAACGGGAGTAATTTTTTCATCCTTTACGGGAACAAGTTTGCTTACCACACCTTCTAGGTTTAGGTATTTACCCAAACCGATTAGGTTATCTTCCGCGACGGTAACGCAAAAATAAACAGCTCTCTTCCAGATATTCCTTCTTAAAAAGGAGAGCAAAATTTTATCCTGCGGCATAATAACAGAATAGCTCCCCATTTTTCTTCCGGTAAATTCCGTACTTAAAGTATCCAATCCGGAATTGCCGGCAGTTAAATCGTCTTTAAAAGGAAGAATTATTTTTTCCGGCTGCTTTAATAAAGACGGCGCAAATTCTTCCGGACTTAACAAAGCAGAATCTATATTAAAACCGTTCTTACTTTCCATCAGTTCTTTAACATAAAAATCAGTGTTCAGCAAGCTTAAATTAACTACCGAAACATCAGTCCTGTATCCTTCAATATTCTGCATGTAAAGCAACGGGAAAGTATCGTTGTCCCCGTTTGTAAAGAGCACTGCATTTTTGTTGCAGCTGCTAAGGGCATTAAAAGCAAAATCCGCCGGGAAATGATATTCGCTTTTATCGCATGCTTTCCAGTTCGTAATTATTATATTCAGAGGCAGAGCGATAAACCCGATAATAAGCGGCGTAAAAAATATTAGTTTTGTATTTACCTTGTATCTCTTTAGCAAATAAGAAAGAGCCTCGCAAGAGATGAACAGGCCGATTCCAATCCACAGCAAAAATATCATGAATGAAGGAAGGAAGAGCCTGTCGATTTCCCTTATGTTGTGAAAGCCAAAATTAATATTTGAATAGATAATTAATCCGAATGAATAGAAAAGGAACGGCAAAAATAAAAGCAGCCACACCTTTATTCTTTTTACCAGACTGTATATGAATCCGGCAGCACCCAGCAGAAACGGTATGTAATTTAAGAATGCAGAGCTATGGAAGATACCGATGCCCTGGGTCAATAAAAAATTCCAGTTGAAATATCTTAAATACATAAAATTAACTTGGTAATCCCAGAAAGGAGCCTGCCTTTGGAAAATCATCGAGAGGTTGGACTGGCCGTATCTTTTCATTGTAATCCACGCAAGTAAATCTTTAATCGACCTTACATCGTCCATCCGGACCGGCGTATTCTGAATTGAGCGTATGAGTAAAAATAAATGAACCGACAGCCCGGTTATAAGTAGAATTATTATTACTGCCCAGAATTTTATGCTCAATAAATTTTTTCTAAGCGGCAGAAAAAGAAGGATTATAATTATGGGAACAAAAGGCAAATTCAGTCTGTGCGCAGAGTAGTCTATTGCCATTACAAAAACTATTAGGAAAAAATATTTCTGCTTTACCTGCTCATCGCCGGAGAACCATATTTTTACAGTGCTGTAAAGAATTACCGCCGTTAAAAATAAACCCAGTGCATAAACTCTGCTTACATTAGCCTCTGCCCAAACACTGAACAAAAACGGCAGCGATAATGCGGTTAGAAAAGAAACTAGTCTAATATTTGTGCCGGAGGATTTTTTTAACACGCTCAAGATTTCCAGCAAGCTGTAATATACAAGCACGGAAGCAAGCCCCGTTGAGACTATGCTGACCAGAGTAATTGCTTTTATTGCGGGTAAAAAGAAAAAAATAATTGTGAAAAACTTACCTAACAGGATATAGACTATTGACCCGCCCGGGCTGGGTATGCTCAAATTAAATGCGCTAATAGGATATATGCCGCTGTCCCACCATCCTATTGAAGGATAGGAAGTATAATAAAGGATTAAGAACGATAGTAGGAATAAAACCCATGAAATATATTTCGGCGGATTTTCCATTTTACCGGCTTGCTGGTTTTCTAATCCTCGTTTAATCTTTAGCTTCCCTAAACATCATCAGGTAAAGAGAAACATTATTTGTTATAAATATAAGAAGAGTTTAATAGAATGGAAAGCTGCATTTAGAAATGTAGTTTGAAGCGTAACCAGGGAAATTGCCCGTAATTAACCCGGGTCAACGCTTCGCCCTACATTTTACTAACGCTAACTAATTTCATGCACACTTTCGAAATACATAATTAACTCATGTTACGCAGGAATACATTTTGATGTCCGCATTGTCATTCCCACGAAAGTGGGAATCCATTTTTTATCATTTTTTCGCTTCTTGGATACCCGCTTTAGCGGGTATGACACTCAAGCTTTATAATTTTGCGTAACATGAGTAATTAAGTTGTGCCGTATTTATTTAATCATTTCAGAAATCTAGTCTTGATCAATTATATTATCTATTCGTCGGGAACCCGCAGCACTTTGAACGAACCCGAAATTGTAATTGTTGTGGAAGAAGTAACTGCATCTTGAATAGTTCCGTTAAAAGTACCTTCAATTGTCTGCCCCACAGATCCGTATGTGCTTACATTGGTCTTTCCGCCTGCCGCAGGTATAAAGTAATTATTCGTACCCTTGGAATTATAAACGTTAACCGCAACGCCGTTTACATTTGAAGAGTTCTGAGTAAACGCTTGCCACTGATAGTTGCCGGTGCTTTTGCCCGGGAACTCGATGACAATCAAAAGAGAGTCGTTCCCGGTAGCCCCGTATATAACGCAGGCAGTCATTTGATCAGTGCTTGTATACCCGCCGGCACCGATGCCGAAATTAATAGTTGCATTATTATACCCGCCGCCGTTTAGCGTTACACTGCCGGAGCCAGTTACCGGATTTGTAGGCCCAACCGGATTGCTGTCGCTTTTTTTCGAGCAGCCAGATAAGAATAAAAAAACCGCCACGGACAGAACCGAAAGAATTCTTAGAAATGTTTTATTCATTTTTTAACCTCTGCATTTTAATTAGATAATTAATTTTTTATGATCATCATATTTCAAATTATTTATAAAAAGCTTAGCAGCTTCGAGCTCGCTTTATTTTAGAACGACGAATTTTTTAGTAGCCGTAAACCTGCCTGCACTCAATCTGTAGAAATAAATTCCGCTGGCAATGGATGAGGCGTTAAATTGCACCACATGCCTTCCGGATGATTTGTATTCGTCCTGTATAAGCGTTGCTACCTCCTTGCCCAGGGTATTATAGATCTTTAGCGTAACGCGTGCAGGCACTGGAAGCGAATATCCAATCGTTGTAACCGGATTAAATGGATTCGGATAATTCTGCTCCAGCGTAAAAAGTGAAGGTATGCTGGGAATCTTATACTGTTGATTAATCCCCGTCGGTGCGTTCGCAGATTTTTTCATACCGACATTGTAGAATACCGGCTCGTCCACCACGGTTAAGATCGGGCTCTCTACATCAACATACCCGGACGCCGTTGCTTCAACCCTGTACTGGCCGGATGGTACGTAGAACGCAAAGTAGCCGTTCACTTTTATCCTGTCTTCCGTAACATCGTCGGTAACCTGGGGATTTACCTGTCCCGTCTCTTCGGCCTTCCACCTCTCCCATGAATCATCGCCCGTCCTGGTCATGGCAGTTACGGTTGCATTCTTAATCAGCGAATTTTCCGGCGGTACTGCCGGCCAATCGTATGTTTGGCCTGCAACATCTACATCATAAACATACCCGGCCGGATCAATTAATATCTCGTGGCATTTAACCCATACCAGCCCGAACAACGGCAGCCCTTCGGGTGTATAATAAACCGGCAGGCACCATACCTCAATCTTTGCACCCGGGCCAAAGCCCTTTTGCACATAAATAAAATCATACGAATCGTAATCGGCTATCGAATTTATTTTCTTTATCCCTGCCTTTTGAGAAGTCACTGCTTCCACACGGGTAAGAGGGAGTATCTGTTCATACGTGTTTCCGTCCTCGGTTATTACAAGCTTCATATCATGGTTTTTCCACATCGAAGTATCGGTTAAGATTGACGGCGGGGCTTTAAATCTTTTCTTGATGATAATATCTTCGTGGGGTACAGTGCCGGACTTTCCGCCCAGCGCCCCCGGGTATACACTCTGGTCGCCGGTTTGAATTACGAAATGATCGAAATCGAAACCGGAAGAATCGAATATCGGATTGACATCTATTATAAACGGCGTCCACATATCTAAAAACGGAGAGCTTTTCTCGCCGTTCAATTCCGCCTGAGCGTATAAATAATATTTGCGCGCTTCGCTCATAGTCGTCGGCACCAGTTCCCATTTTCTATCCGGCCCAGCAACTGCGCTGCCTATTACTTTCAAATTTCTTCCGGTTATATCTCCCCAGTAACCAGCACTGTCGCCCTCGTAAATGGTAACAACAGCACCTGCCTTTGCCAGGCCTTCAAACTTCGGGTTCTTGCCCATCAACAGAGGGTTTTCTGCATCGGAGTATTTAGCGGCCGGCTTTAACACTACAGGCTGCAGCAGGTTAACCACCGAAAAATAAAATTCGGATCTGTTGCTTGAAGAATTCATATCGCCGTTGGAGCTGGCGACTGCTGCTACAACCTTCATTTGCCCGGTTAAAGTAGATTTAAGCTTCAGCGTTATTTTATTCGAGGAAAAACCGTCAATCGTGTTCAGATTCCATGTAATTAAATTTCCGTTAACGGATGAAGGTGCCGGGCTTGAAGAAACAAACTCAAGCCCTTCCTGCAGGCTGTCTGTTAATACTGCATTTTCGGCGGCAACGTTGGAAAAGTTCAAGTACGTTATTTCAAATTCAACCGGAACGTTTTTCTCGGCGGTTAAGAAAAAGCCGTTGTCAATATTTTCCATTGCACCCCACTGGAATAGCAACAGGTCGGGAGCGGGTGTCTTTACCTCGATATCCAATTTTGCGGAATTATCGCTCGTATCGTCTCCGGTTACATTGCCCGACACAAAAACCTGGTTGGTAATCTTTGTCCCAATTGCAACGTTATTCTTTACCAGGCATGAGACGAAAATTACTCCGTAGCCTCCGCTTTGCATTGTGCCGATATTCCATGTAAGCTGACCGCCGTTGCTGGATGAAGCCAGCGGATAAGCTGAAAGAAATGTAAGCTCCTGGGGAAGGTTGTCCGTAACAAAAACATTATCGGCAGGCCCATCGCCTTGGTAATAATAAAAGATGGAATACGTAACCGAGTCTCCCGGCAGCACGCTGCTGAACAATTCCGTTGACATCATTCCGATGCTTAGGTTCCCCGACGACGTTATTATATTTTTAGGAAAGGCATCGAAGGAAAAGAAGGCTGCAAGTATCAGCAAGAGTAAGTAACAATTTTTTTTCATATCCGCTCCTCTTTATAATAATATTTTATTCACCAGTTTGAATTCAATACCTAAAGTGAAAATAGTTCTGTGCAATTATTTAATAACCGGCCCCTGCATGGGCTTAGAACAGACAGCTAAGGCAATTGGTTGGCTTCTCTTCAATTGAATAATTTATTCTTTAATGCCTTTGCCACTGCTTCTGATTTGGAATGGACGTGAAGCTTCTCATAAATTCTTTTTATGTGCGAGTGTACAGTAAACGAGCTGATGTATAATTTATCTCCAATTTTCTTGAAGCTTAGTCCGTCTATCAGCAGCTGTAAAATCTCGACTTCGCGGGGCGTTAACTTAAACTCCTGTATATGGGAAGTGTTTCCGCTTTCCCTAACAAAATTCAAAACTCTCCGTGCAATTGCTGCGCTCATCGGCGCGCCCGATTTAATTTCCTGTATGGCTTTTATTAATTCCTCAGGGCTTACATTTTTTAAGATATATCCCGAAGCCCCGGCATAAATTGAGTTAAATATTTTCTCATCGTCGTCGTACACAGTCAGCATCAATATTTCAACCGAAGGATAGATTTCCCTAACTTTTTTGATCCCTTCAATACCGCTCATTCCCGGCAAGCCTATATCCATTAACAGTACATCAACAAGCAGGTTCTCCAGGTCTTCGAACATATCTTCGCACGACTTATAATCTGCAACGCAAACCATGCCTTCGGCATCGTTTATCAATTGAACGTAGGATTCCCTTATCTTTTCGTCATCCTCTACAATAAGAACCCTTATAAATGGAATTGACTGCTTGTCCGTATTTGAATCCCTCTTTACCATCATTTACATGTTGAATTTAATTTCATACTGAAAATATATTTATAAAATGAATTTCAGCTTCAGAGCCCATCGCTGGCCGGCAAATAAAAATAGACTCTTTACTTTTCGCAAAGAGTCTACTATTCATCAACGTGGAGAGAAGCCTATAATTTAAAAGCAACACCGGCTGTAATATAGCCTACCCCGTAACCAACCTCTCCAAAGACTGCAATATTCGGATTAAAGTAATACCGCAGCCCCAGGTGCGCACCAAAAACCATATAGCTTGTTCCCGCACTATAGTACCCCGTAAACCCCGAAGGCGTTGAAACGCTTGCAATAGCATAGCCCAAAGTTGCCCCGGCATATCCATCCATATTGTTGGAGTTCTCAAGGAAATGATATTCGCCTCTAGCTCCTATTATTATGTATGTATATGTCCATGAATAATCTGTCCCATACCAAGTTCCATAATCGTAAGTTGAAGAAGTATATCCGACCAACCCACCGATGGATATTTTATCTTCAATTCCGTATTGGAAGCCCACACTTATAGGAGGAACGGAAGCAGTACCGTATATACCTGCAAATCCATACCCAATACCCACCTGGCCTATTTTATCTCCCTTCTGATAAGGTGCCTGAGCAAATGTGTTGGAAACAAAAAATATAACAACTGTGAATACTGTTAGAAATGCAATAGCGAACCTCTTCATTTGTACCTCCTTTAAAAAATTATATTTAGATATAATACGAGAACCGGAAACTTATTAACTGCTTTGGATTTCATTTTTCAAGCTGAGAAAATTTTTCCCGGTTTCTTCCGTAAAATTCCGTGAAAATTCTTACTAGCGAAATCCCCTGTTCAGGGTAATTTCAAAAAGACGTTAAGCGTAGTTCCTTTTCCCGGCTCTGAAATAATATTTGAGGAACCTTTAAAAGATGCCGCGCGTTGATTTATATTCTTCAACCCGTTGCCTGCAGTGTTACTGTTAACGGTAAAGCCGCTGCCGTTATCCCATATAGAAATTATTATATTATCTTTCTCCTTAACCAGTTTTATATCAACTTTGGAAGCGTTGGAGTGGCGCAGAATATTTGCAATGCCTTCTTTGTAGATCATAAAAATGTTTCTTCTGAAATCCATCGGGAGAACTAACGACGACAGAGCAGGGTCTATAAATATTTTATAATCAATTTCATTCGCCTCAAAAACCTTTATTGTATAATCCTTCATCCTTATGGTAATCTTATCGAAAGAATCATTCTTGGGATTAACCGCCCAAACTATATCGCTCATGGAGCTGATAAGTTCGCGGGAATTATCGTCTATCTCAGTAAGCAGCGACTCTATGTTTTTTATCGGCACGTTTTCTATTATATTTATCTGCATCTTCTTCAAAGCGCGCAATGCAGCATGGCTAAACAAAGATATCCTCGTTAGGCTGGCGCCTATGTCATCATGCAAATCTATGGCAATCGTGTTCCTTATCCTTTCAAACTTTAAAAGCTGCTCAAGCCTGTACCTGTGAATAAGATAAATGACTGTCATGATCGACAATATTATTGCAGCGATGAAAGGGATTGTCTTCCAGAAGGGCGGAACTATCCTTATCTTAAGTACGGCAGCATTCTTAGTCCAGATATCATCCGAATTGGATGCTTTAATTTTAAAGATGTACTCGCCCGGCTGAATATTTGTGTAATAGGCTTTCTTCCTATTTTTGCTATAGTTCCATTCTTTATCATAGCCTTCAAGCATATATGCAAAGTGGTCCTTATCGGGCCGCATATAATCCAGCGTAGAAAATTCAATTGAGAAGTCGTGATCGCTGTAATTCAATATAATTTTATTTACGTTATTTTTCCCGCTTTCTATTTTCCGCTCCTTGTCGAAAACCGAAAAAGAGGTGATAACAACCTTTGGTTCGTTCTCATTAATCTTTATGTTATCCGGGTTAAAAACGGTTATCCCGTTTATCCCGCCGAAAATCACATCTCCGTTTCTACACTTCAAATATCCTTGACTAAACTGGTTGTTGCCCAATCCGTCTTTTGCATCGTAAAAGATGAACTGAAATGTGGAAAGATTGAACCTGGATAGACCGTAGCTGGTGCTTAGCCATAGATAGTTATTATTATCGGCAAGGATGCCGTAAATAATATTATTGGAAAGCCCCTGCTCTTCAGTAAAATGCGTAAATTTTTTTGTACCCAGGTCAAGCATATTAAGTCCGCCGCCCCAGGTACCTATCCATAGCCTGCCCTGCTTGTCTTCATAAATCGAAGTAACATTATTGTTGCTAAGAGAGCTTAAATCCCTCTGGTTATAATGAAAATGATAGAACCTGTCTTCCTTGTAATTGTACAGGTTAAGCCCGCCGGCGTTCGTCCCTATCCACAAATTTTTTTTGTCGTCTTGATATATTGCGGTTATAAGGTTGTTGCTTAAGCTAAACTGGTTTGACGGATTTGAGGTATATCCAACCAGGTTCTTTTTCGCCTTGTCATATCTGTAGAGTCCGCCGCCCCAGGTTCCAACCCACAAATAACCAAAGCTGTCCTGGAAAATATCCGATATATTATTATTCGATATCGTCGAAGTGTTAAACGGCGGGTCTTTAAATTTTCCCGTATGCCTGTCGAACACTTTCAAGCCCGAATAAGTACCTACCCACATTGTATGATCGCGGTCTTCAAATATCGCCCAAACTATATCGTTTGTATTATTCGTCTTGTTGTATCCGGAATATCTGTAGTGTCTAAAGATTTTATCCCTCATATCGAAGCTGTTCAACCCGCCGCCCCAAGTACCCAGCCAAATAGTTCCCCGGTCATCTTCAAAAATGGAGTTTACCTCGTTTGCACTTAGACTGTTAGAATTTTTAGGATCACTCATGTAATGCAGAAAATATTTTGAGTAGGGTAAAATTCTGTTTATACCTTGCCCCGTACCAAGCCAGATAATGCCGCTGCCGTCGCAGTAAATATCGGATATCCAATTATCGCTAAGGCTGTGCGAATTGGATGCGGAATTAATATAATGGGAAATTCTGACTGATCTTTTTTCTATTTTAAACAAGCCCTGGTTATGAGTACCGATCAGCAGATTGCCGTCGGGATCTCCGGTAATTGAAAGAACTGAGTTCTGCAGCGAGCCTTTATCACCCGGATTCAAGGCTATATGCTCAAAGCTTTTATTTCTTAAATCAAATTTTAAAAGGCCGAAGCTGGTTCCCAGCCACAAAAAGCCTCCGTTGCCGTATATGGATTTGATATAATTGAAGCCGGAACCTAATTTATCGCCGGCGGAGTATTTATAACTCGTAAAAATATTCTTCTTTTTATCGAAGCTTTTTAGGCCGCTGCCCCACGTGCCTATCCATATAATCCCGCTTTCATCTTCATAAATTGAATTGACGGCTAGTCTTTTCTGCGGCTCATTGTTCTGCTCGCTCTCCCGGTAATGAGTAAACGTCTTTGTCCGCACGTCGTACTTATCCAGCCCGCCGGAAGTGCCTATCCAAATAGAGCCGGAATTATCTTTTAATAAAGTCCAGACCCTGTTATTGGCCAAAGTGTTTTTTCTGCCGGAAACATTCTTGTAATTTGTAAACGTCCCGTTATTTTTGTTGAAGTCGAATATACCGCCGCTGTAAGTTCCTATCCACAGATGTCCGTTATTATCTTCGGTTATTGCCTGCACCCAGTTATCAGACAATGAAGTGGAATCGAAAGGAACAGATTTATAAACTGTGAATTTAAAGCCGTCGTACTTGTTAAGACCGTCCTGGGTGCCAAACCACATGAAACCATCTTTGTCCTTGAAGATGCAAGTTACTACACTTTGAGAAAGTCCGTCCTCTGTGGAAATACGATCGAATTTTATTTCATCTGCTTGCGAGTATAAATTAAATGTAAAAATTAGTAAAAGGAGGATGCAATTCGGAATTATTTTTTTTCTTAACATTTACACAATAAAGAAAAGTATTATAATTTATTTCCCATTTTGTTAATAGGCTGTATAATCAATCAAGTATAACTGCTAAAAGTTTTTTAATCATCAGGGAGTTTACAGATTTCCATTAGCTTGATCTCCCATTTAAGTAAACTTTTAACGTTAACAACCTATCAGAAATAATTAAAAAAGTCAATATTTTTTTAGGATTAATCAATGGTCGCATTTGAAGTTTGGTTTTCGGCTCGTTAGATTAGAATGTAGATTTCTAGTTTTCATTTATCCTTAAATGAATTCCGTTTAATCAACAGCGTCAACAAAAAATTTGGAGAAGTGTATTATGGGCATTTCCAGGAATCTACTGCTGTGGGCGTCGAAAAATCCTTGGCTGCTGAACCACGTACCGAATTATAAATTTGTGAGGAAGGCTGTAAAAAGATTTATGCCTGGCGAGGAATTGAACGATGCGGTTGCTGCTGCTAAAGATTTTATGCAGAAAGGAATTCCTACCGTGTTTACGCGCCTGGGCGAAAACATTACCGAGTTGAAGGAAGCCGAAGAAGTTGCCAAGCATTACATAAACTTATTGGATAAGATTACCGCGAATAACATTAAAACCGAGGTCTCGTTGAAGCTTACGCAGATCGGGCTGGACCTTTCGTTTGAAAAATCTCTTGAGCTTTTTAAAACCATAACGCAAAAAGCAGCCTCGGCCGGTAATTTCGTATGGATAGACATGGAGGGAAGCCCTTACACATCTGTTACCCTGGATTTTTATAAGCGCGTAAAAGAAGTATACCCGAATGCGGGCTTATGCCTGCAGTCCTACCTTTTAAGAACTGAGAAAGACCTAAAGGATA
>JAKAJV010000086.1 GCA_021813585.1 Bacteroidota bacterium
ATATGATTTCGCTTTTCTACAACTAATACTTTCTTGTTTAATTGTGAAGATATTCTCTCAGCCATTACCGAGCCGGCAAAGCCTGCACCAACTATTAAATAGTCATATATCATATTGATAATAATTTATAAGTATACTTATTAAACAAATAAACAACTCCGATAAAAACAGCAACCTCAGAAAATAAAGTAGCTAAAGCCGCGCCTAAATAAGTATAGTGCGGTATAAAGATAATATTAAGAACAGTATTAGTAATTGCTCCGAATGTAATTGCAATTGAATATTGCTTTTGTTTTCCCCAGGCTATTAATGGGTTACCAAAGAATATATTTATACCAGTTACCAAAATATTTAAAGATAATATTAAAAGAGGTATTTCAGCTTTAATAAAATAATTTCCAAAAATAAATTCTACAATATATCTCGCATTGAAGAAGATTACTGATGTTATAATTACTGCAGTTGAAAAAATAAAGACTGCATACTGCTTAATAATTTCCCGAAATTCTGATGAATTTTTTAATCCAATTGATGATATAGATGGGAAAAAAGAATTTAATATTAAGGAGAATGGTATTAATCCTACAAGCAAAACTTTATATGCAGCACTATATATTCCAACATCTCTCTCGGATTTCATATACCCCAGCATCACCATATCAAGGTTGTAATAAACTGCAATCATAAATGAAGAAAAAACTAGCGGCAAGGATTCTTTTAAAATTAATTTTACATATCCCTTATCAATTTCAAATGAGAATTTGTAATAACTCGTATAAAATATTTTCAAAAGCCATATTGAATTTACCAAACCGGTTATTACAGTAATTCCGGAAGCTATTATAACTCCCTCACCGTATTTAACAAATAAAATTATACCGATTAACGAAAGCAGATTTGTCATTATCTGTCTCACTGCCATCAACCACATTTTTTCAATTCCAATGAAAAACCAGTTAATCGATAATGCACTAACAAATAAGTTAACCGCTGTAATTAGTAAAACAATTTTAACAATTATTGGTTTATCAATTAACAAAACAATAATTAAAAAAATTATATACCACACTACTGCAAAAAAAATTCGGATTGACAAAATATTATTAACTAGTTTCGATGTTAAGGACATGTCTTTTGCAATTTCCCTTGTCCCATACGTATCCAATCCAAAATTCACCATTAATAAAAAATACGAAATAAACGCCGTAGCAAAACCTAGTATTCCAAATCCTTCCGGCCTCAAAACTCTTCCCAAATAAGCTGCAGTACTTAGAGATATTATTTTACTTATTACTTCCGCACTTGCCAGCGATAATAAATTCTTCAAAATTTGATTTGAGATTCTTAACAATTCGTTCCCTTTTCATTTAACTACTTTGATTTATGTTACCAGGATAAGTGTATTCAAACTTTGCAAAAAAATTATATAAAGATCATTATTTTTTAACTTAATAAATGCTAAAACTAAAAGGAACAATCTTTACAAAATGTATTATCTAATTACCTCTTTATACGAAAATGTGAGCTTTCTTAGGCTAAAGCTTATCTATTACTTATAATGCTATATCTTGTACTTCTATTGACTTCACTTCCTTGCAAGCCATACTTCCGGATTCTGTTTATTCCTTGAATACCAGATCTCAAAGTGAAGTACGTTCCCTTCCAGACTTTCCCCAACTCTGCCGATCATGCTACCGGACTTAACTCTATCGCCCTCTTTTACAAAAATATCCGAGAGATGACTGTATACTGTCCGGTAATCGCCTTTATGGGTAATTATAACAACGCTTCCGTATCCGGGAAGCCAATCTATTGCCGAAACCACACCGTCGGCTACGGCTCTAACATCCGCGTCGGAAGTGGTCTTAATATCTATGCCGTAGTTTAAGGTAACAGTATTTAGTTTTTCATTCCTGTTCTCGCCGAATTTCCTTACTATTCTTCCCCGTTCAACAGGCCAACCCAGCCTGCCTTTTAACGCAGCAAATGACGCAAAGCCTGCAGTTGATAAATCGACATTGTAGTTGCCTGCATTATTCAGCTTCGGCAGTACCTCGTCTGTTCTGGAGGCAACAACCTTTTCATTAGTTTTCCTTTTCAGCTTTTCCATGGCCAGCCTCTCCTCTTCTGCTTTCCTCCTTTTCTCAGCTTCCTCAATCAGCCTGTTAATAAGATTCTGAATCTTTATTTCGGCAGATCTTTTTGCAGCCAGCTCGCTCTTAAGCGCCGACTTATCGTTTCTAATGGCAGTTAATATCCTCTCTCTTTCTTCCCTTTTAATATTAAGGTTTTTCTCCTCTTCCTCTTTTTCATTTGTTAATAAAAGCTTTTCCTGTTTTTCCTTTTCTAGCGAGGCCTTATAGACTAGCAGCTGATCTGTATTTTCTTTCAGCTTTGCCAAATCCTTTTGCCGCCGCTCGGAAAACTTCTGCAAATATTTATATCTTAATAACGCCTGCTCCAAAGATTCTGCGTCGAGAATGCTTGCCAGCTCATCAGGCTTTCCTCTTTTATAAATAGCCACTACATACTTAGCGTAATTTTTTTTTAATGATTGGATCTCGCTTTTAATTCTTGAGAGGTCTTCCTCGGTTTTGGTTATCTCACTTTCCTTCTGTTCCTCTTCATTCTTCAGCCTGCCTATTAGCCGGTGCAAAAGAAAGCTCTGCTTGTTGTAGTTATCCAGAACCGTATAGGATTCTTTTTCTTTCCTCGACTTTAGCTTCAATTCGTTTTGAAGTGAATTGATCTCATCCCTTAGACGGCTAAGCTCGGATTTCTTTTTGCTTATCTGCACTGGCTGCCCTGCCGGAAGATTAGCTTCCTGAGCAAGCAAGCCGGCTGTTAGGAGGAAAAATATTATGAACAAAAAATATTTTTTATGGATTACCATTTTATTATGGTTGCATCTTTTGGTACCTGAAAGTCTATATAGATATCAGGTTCATTCGCTCTCATCTTTTTATATTTTATAGAAACAGATTGATCGTCCTTTTTATCCTTCACATCTATTGAATATGGAACGGCGACATTATCCAGAAGATCGAAATCGGAGTACTTGCCGTCTAGGGTTATATCTCCTGCCCCGTTAAAAATTTTGAAGCTTGTAATTCCAAGCTGCCTGATGTCTACTCTGTATTCTGAAGTCCGGTTGTTAACAGAATCCACGTATGTCAGCACGTACTTATCATAGTCTACGGAATATTTAGTAGGCGATTTATAGAGATGCTTGGTAAGATTAACCGAGCCTACAAAAGCATCAACTAAGTCGCTGAACGGCAGGTTAATCCTAAATATATTTTTAAGTACATCCTCGTCCACCTTTCCTTCGTAAGCTGTATTTTGAAGTGCGTCGTAGAATGTAAAATTGTCTTTAGTAACCAATGCTTCAGCAAGCTGGATGCCGAAAGGACCCATAATTGAAAGATAGATTGAGTCCGGCTTTACAAGTGTTATTTTAAAGCTTGCCTTATTATCCATCATCGGAGAATTTATTAAAAGAGTTCCGGTGCCTTCAAATGTTTTTATGCTTCTGCGGTTGGCTTCTAGCTTATTTACCAAACGCTCTGACGATAAAATCTCTACTTCCCTTGTCGGCTTGGAAGGAACGCAGCCGGAAATAAAAAGAAGAATTATATTAATAAATAAGAACAGTACAACAGCGCTTTTTTTCAAATTTCACCCTTCTGAATTTTTACTTTCAATTCTTTGTTGCTTTTATCCAGATCAAGAGCCTTCTGCCAGGCTTCCAAAGCCCCGGATTTATTTCCCATCTTTGCCTCTATGTCACCCAGGTGTTCATATACGTCCGAATTCTTGTCATTTATTTTTAACGATTCCTCGATATAGCTTTTCGCTTTGACTAACTCGCCCATCTTAAAATAAATCCAGCCAATCGTATCAAGATACGACGAGTTTGTAGGTTTTGCAGCAATGGCAATCTTAGCCATTTTAAGAGCAAGGTCCAGTTTAATTCCTCTTTCGGAAAGCGAGTAAGCGAAATTATTATTTATCAGGTCATTGGTAGAATCAATCTCCAATGCGCGCTCGTAAATGCTGTCGCATTCAGCCCATCTTTTTTCTCCGTCGTAAATAAGTCCTAATGTGCCCAGCATGTTTATATCGTTAGGCGATATTTCAAGCGCCTTCTTTAAATATTTTTCAGCTTCGGCATTTTCTTTTAGCTGGCTTAATGTAAAACCGTACGCGGAAAGAGCAATAGTGTCTTTGGGATTAAGCTCAACTGCCTTTTTTAGATACGGCTTTGCCTCTTCGTTATTATTATTTTGTGCAAGAGAAAGCCCTAAGATAAGATTAACTCTGAAATCCTCCGGGAAAGATGAGATTGCTTCCTTCATTACTTTGGCCGCTTCATCGTATTTTTTATTATCAAAGTACAATCCGCCTAGCCTTACCCAGGTTTCAACATTCCAGCTTGCAAGCTTCGTAGCTTCCTTAAAATTTTCAATGGCTGCAGAGTCATTCTTCTCGTTTATTTCGATAGCCCCTAAGTACATTTTAACCTGCCAGTTTGCCGTATCTTTATTTATCGTTTCAAAAAATTTTTTAGCTATTGGTAAAAGCGTACTGTCTTTAAAGGACTGCTCAAAATAAGAAGCGCCAATTCTAACTTTAAGCTCCAAAGGAATCTTAGGCTGTTTCAAAATATATTCATATTCTTTGGCAGCTTCTTCCCATTTATTCTGTGCAAGGTATATTTGTGCTTTCCTGTCGTATGCATCCAGATCATCTGGAGATTCGGAAATTACTTCGTTAATAATCTTTAAGGCGTCGTCGTACATCTTTGCACGCTGGTAATATTCTGCCAGCAGTTTTTGAAGCCCCGTATTACCGGGATCGATAGTTAATAATTTATTTATCGAAGCTGCTGCATCCTCAAAATTTCCCAATCCGCCGTAAAGTTCGGCAACATGCATAAGCACGTTCCAGTCTGGCCCGATAATGTTTGTAATTTTATTGTAGATGCTTATTGCTTTCATCGGCTTATTCGTTTCGTAAATTCGAGCAAGCCTGTAGTAAGCGTTAACATTGGATGAATCCATGCCGATTATTTTATTTAGCACAATTGCAGCGGAATCGTTCTGCCGCGCGTTTGAATATATATCGGTTAATAAATTTAGAAAATCAATTCTTGTGGAGTCTAGGGCTACCGCTTTTTTAGCATACTGCAAAGCCTGCGGCAATTTATTTAAGTAAAAATAATTTTTACCCAGCGCATAATAAACACCCGGCCTGGGTGCAAGTTTCAATACAGATTGATAGAAGATAATTGCACTGGCATAATTACCTTCAGCTTCGGCAATCGAGCCGTCTATAAATTGATTTAAGGCGTCGCTGGCAGAATCCAACTCAGGCACGTATACGGAACTTTGATTCGAGTTACTGGTTTTAACAATAGATTTCTGGGAAGAGCATCCGGCTAAAAATAATCCAAGTAAAATAAGAGCTGTAGTTTTTGTCATAAAGTTAAAAAATAAAATGAAATATAATAATTATAATAAAATTTATGGCATTCATAAATAGATTAAAATCTAATAATGAATCGCCATGCCGGACAGCATAATTAGATCAATCGGTCAAGGGCCGAAACAGCGATAATCCGTCTTTTCTTGCATACAAATATAGTAAACTATATCTTTGTAAAAATATAATTTCTATATGGAAAAATTTGACCTGGGAGTTGCCTTTGTTTGGGAATACGACGATTATTTTATTTCACTTATTGAAGAAATATTTCAAAATTCAGGCCTTTCCACATTCCTGGTCTCGTATTACAACATATCCGAAATAAAAGGAAGAATTATAAGCAAAGAGCTTTCATTTAACTTTTACCTGGACCGTGCCTGGGACGTGGAAGTAGAATTTGAGGAACTCGGAAAGATTTTGGCGAAAAGGAAAACTTATATTTTTAATCCTTATGCTAAAGTCCTTCATGCTATCGATAAAGCGAGCATGCACCTTGAATTTATTACAGCCGGCTTACATGTTCCTCATTCTATTATTATTCCTCCTCATAGCGAGGTTGAGGATATCCTAATTTCTGTTGATGACCTGGCAATTCTTGGCAGACCTTTTATTATTAAACCTTGCAACACTACCGGCGGCGGAATAGGTGTTGTTACCGGTGCTGAAACGCTGAAAGAAATTATTGAAGAACGAATTACTAACTCGGACGATAAATATATACTGCAGGAAAAAATCTATCCATCCTTCTTTAACGGTAAAAGAGCATGGTTCAGATGCTTTTGGGCTTTCGGAAAAACTATTCCTGTGTGGTGGGACGACCAAACTCATCTTTACACCGAGCTAACACAGGATGAGATAGAGCGTTTTAGACTAAGAAAGCTTTTTCATATAACCAAAATTATTGCGGATATTACTCAACTAGATTTCTTTTCAACAGAAATCGCCTTTACCCATAACGAAAAATTTGTAGTAATAGATTATGTAAACGACCAGTGCGATATGAGATTAAGTTCCCGGCATTTTGACGGTGTGCCGGACAATGTTGTTAGAATGATAATAACCAATATGCTGAGAAAAGTTTTAAGCATTAAAAAATTACAGAAGAATAATTAAACAGCATATAGTATTGCCAGTTAAATTTTTGTCACATTGTGATCCCTTCGGGATTTTTTGTGTCAAGATATTTTAGGTGTCTTCAATTTTTAATTTTTCATTTTTAATTTTGAATTGCGGTTTGCCGCGCTATGACGTACAGAATCGTTTTAATAAGTCTAATAATTTTTTTAATAATAGCTCTGGCGGTTTACTACTACGTTTTCAACATTTTTGACGTTACTGTAAAAGTTTTCCCTGCAGATTTGTATTCAGATGTTTCTTCAAAAGTTACAATTGAAGTAATTCCCGTAAACGCACTCGGTAAGAGGGTGCCTTTTAGAACGGTGAACGCAGAAATAGAAATTACGCAAGGTAAGGAGTTGGTTAAAATTTTAACGTATAAACCGGAAAGAGGAATTCTAGTCCTGCGCTCGAACGAAAAGCCGGGCGTTGTGGAAGTAATCATTAAGTCAAAATATTCATTGCTGCCAATCGAAGTAGAAATTCCGGTAGTTGGAAATTATGCCGCAAAATAAAAATAATTACCCGATTATTTTTATATTTTTATTGTTATTTTTTGTTGGTTGATTTGTTCTTATCATATTTAAAAATAAAAGTTGAGGAAAAATGAAAAAGCTGTTACTGTTCTTCAATTTTCTATTTATTGCACCGGCTGTAATATTTGCCCAGGGAACTGCAGGGACCAATGCCAAGTTTGAATACAGGTATCTTATAGATATGCCGACTGCAGGTATTCTCGAGAAAGGATATGTAGGAGTAACCTCCGATGTACTTCCGCAGGGAGTTTTAATTGAAAGGCTGGAAGTCGGAGTATTCAAAAATGTAAGCTTTGGAATTTCCTACGGCGGCGCAAATATAATAGGTGCAGGCACGCCAAGCTGGTACAAGCTGCCGGGAGTAAATATCCGGTATAGAGTAATAAATGAGACAGTTACTATGCCCGCTTTAACGGTCGGTTTCGATTCGCAGGGAAAAGGAGTTTACTTTGATTCTACAAGCAGGTACGCGATAAAGTCTCCCGGGTTCTTTGCTGCAGCAAGTAAAAATTTTGCATTCATGGGATACTTAAGCTTCCATGGAACATTAAACTATTCCCTTGAAAGCAAGGACGGCGAAGACTTTGTTGATTTAAGAGTAGGCGCCGAAAAAACCCTGGGCGAAAATGTTTCGTTAATAGGAGAATACGACTTTGCCTTTAACGATAATGCAGACAGATATGGTGCCGGCAACGGCTACCTTAATATCGGTATTAGATGGTCTATTGGCGAGGGCTTTACTTTAGGCTTCGACCTTAGAGACTTATTAGATAACAAGAGATGGAGTCCTTCAACAGCAGATAGAGCCTTAAGAATCGAATACATCAAAAGTATCTTTTAGCTGCAAATTATGTTTCTTAAACAAAAATAAAAGTCGGCCTGTCTAATGCCTAGTTGATATTAAAAATCTGTAGTTTATTTTGTACAAAAAAGTATAAAATATTGAACAAAGAAATAAGATGTTTTATATCAATAGAATAATTTTAGGACTTTATTTAGGCTCGATTTTTGAAGATATTGGATTAGTTAAAAAGTGGAGGAGTTGAAATGAAAAAGTTAAGAGTTATAAGCGGGATTGTATTAATGATTTCCGCTTTTTTGTTAGGCGGTTGTTACACGCAGGTTGCTATGCAGGATAACACCTCTGATAATTACGGTTATAATGATCAAAATAACCAGGACTATCAGAATCCTCCGGATACAACTTACAACGCCCAGGCTGATTCAACATATGGTAACCAATACGACAGCCAGGATTATAATAACGGTTATTACGGCTCAAATTACTTTAACGATTATTATAATCCCAATTACTACGGATGGAATACTTATCCTTCGCTTTACATGGGATACTATTGGAGAAGTTTCTATAACCCGTATTACTGGGATCCATTCAACCTTTGGACTTATTATCCTTATTATTATAATCCCTATGGATATTATTATCCTACGTACTACAATCCGTATTATCCCTACTACGGCGGATATTACTACGGTGGTTATGTAAGTTATTACTCCCCTTATAAGCAGCGTTCCAATGGCACTTATAGAATTAGAAATAATGATGGCGGCAGAAACAGCGACGGACGCGGCAGTATTGCCGGTACAGGAACCTCAACTTACACACCCGGTACCGTTTCAAGAACGGAACCGGTTGCAGTCTCCGGCAACAACAGAAGCTCTAGACCGGAATCTCCCGCTACGGTTAGAGGAAATAACGGCAATACGAATAGAACTGTAAGAACGGGTGTAACAGACGGAAGAAGAAGTAACGGAAGACAAATTTCCAGGCAAGAATATTACAGGCAAAGGGAACAACAGAATAATTATTATAGGCAGTATAATAACAGAAACAATACACGCGTTAGTAACAATAGCAAAGTAAGCAATAACAACAACCGTGGATCTGAGAGACGCTATGAACCGCCGAGATCATCTTATGCACCTCCGGCAAGAACATACTCGCCTCCAGCTAGATCATATTCACCGCCGGCTAGATCGTATTCACCCCCGGCAAGATCATATTCGGCTCCAAGAAGTTCAAGCCCTCCGCCAGCCCGTTCTTCCGGAGGAGAAAGCCGCAGTAATTCTGGCGGAAGAGGAAGATAATAAATCATGAAAAGCATAATGGCAAAAATAGTTTTAATACTCTTAATCGGTGTTGCATTAAGCGGATGCTATACAATTGTTTGGACTCCAAAGGACAACTTTCCAACCGCAGATAATTCCAATTACCAGGATAATGGCTACTATCCCAGTCCTTATTACGGAGAATACAATTATTATTACAACTATCCGTGGTGGTATTCAATAGCTCCGCCGGCTCAATCATATATTAGAGATTCCAATCAGGGCCAGCAGAGTATGCGTAATGAATTGGGAGACAGAAATAACTCCGGCAGAACCGGAATGTTGCAGCCCGGACTGCCTGCATATGGAACGTCGTCGTCATCGGCAACTTCCGGCAGCTCTACGGTAACCAAAGATAGCTCTGGTAACCGGGTGCAAACTACAAATTCCAATAACAACACCAGATCGTCAAATACAAATAACAATAATACACTACGAAATAACAACGGCAGTCGCAACAACAACGACGGGAGGAAATAATGAAAAGCTTTTCTTCATATTGCTCAAAGCTTATTACGGCAGCGGCAGTTGTATTTTGCATTACAACTGTCAGTGCACAAAATCAAAATGATGCGTTAAGGCTAGGAATTCCCGGGCTAGGTTCAAATGCTCGTGCGTTGGGTATGGGAGATAGCTATATCGGCTTAAGCGATGATGCGGGAGCTGCGTTTTTTAATCCGGCAGGGTGGGGATTATTAAAAAGCCTGGAGTTTACCGGAGGCTTAAGCTACAATACTTACGGTAATAACACTACTTTTATGAATGAGTACTCTAATTATTCCAATAGCGCAACAAGACTGAGTGATCTTAGCTTTGCACTGCCCTTTCCCACAATTAGAGGCAGCTTAGTCTTCGCTGTATCTTATCATACTACAAAGGATTTTACCGGAGCTCTCAAATTCAACGGGTATAACGGAAGCAATAATTCAATGATTCAAAATTTAAATGATAATTATTCCAACATACCTTACGATCTTTATTTGACAGATACCAATTTTAATACCGCAATAAACGGCAGATTGAACCAGAGCGGAAGCATTCTTGAAAGCGGAGCTTTGCATAACTGGACCTTTTCCGGCGCAATAGAAGCTTATAAAAACCTGTTCGTAGGCTTAAACTTAAACTTCATTTCCGGTACTTATAATAACAACAACGACTATTATGAAGACGATTTGAAGGGAATCTATTCAAATGTTGAAACAGACCCCGGTAATGCTGCAACTATGGGATTCAGGAAATTTTATTTAAATAGAATTTTAAACTGGGATATTTCAGGCTGGGATGCGAAATTCGGAGTATTATATCAAATACAAAATTCCGCCCGCGTCGGTTTAACTGTTCAGTTTCCCAAGACCTACACCGTAAAAGAATCATTCACAGTTAACGGATACAGCTTGTTCAATACCGGGCAGCAGTACAATTTGAATTCTTCAAATTACAGCGATAACGTACAGTACGATATAGTTACTCCTTTTGAACTGGGTGCCGGTTTTTCGGTAAACGTTGCCAGCCTAATTTTAAGCGGACAGGCAACAATCATAGATTATTCCCAGTTAAAATTTGACAATGCCGACGGTTTGAGCACCCAGTACATCGCTTCACAAAACAAAAACATTAAAGACCTGCTGAAGTCGGTTATAAATTATAACGTTGGCGCAGAATATACTTTTCCGGTTATCGGTATAAGATTAAGGGCGGGCTATTTCGTTCAGCCTTCTGCTTATCAAGGCGATCCTTCTAGCTTTGACAGACAATATGTAACAGGCGGTATAGGGTATCTGGCAGGCGGGTCGGTAGCTATAGACCTGGGCTATGCCCACGGCTGGTGGAGTACCTATGGCGATAATTACGGCACCGATCTTTCAAGGACCTACCAGGATATTAAAAACGATCAGCTCATATTATCGATGACATATCGTTTCTAAAAATTTAACCGCTTCTTTCATACTCGGAAAGAAGCGGTTCCCTCTTTATACTTCTGCCATTTTAGTCAATAAAGAAATCTCTTAGAAATTATTCCTTAATTACACTTTTATAATTTCTAAAATTATAATCTTAATCCAGGTAAATTGATTTTACAATACAATTATGAAAGGATTTTATTTAGGAAAATTGTTAAATTTTAACCGCAGCGTTTACGCGTTGGTTTTAACCATTCCCGGCATTGATGGGCGATAAGAAATTGATATGAAATATTTATCTCTTAAAAAGCTTAGCAGAATTTTAAGATCGAGAATTCAGTTAGAGAATTCCCCAAAATTCAAAAGTATCTTGCTAGCAATCCTTAATTCCCGCATTCTTAAGATATCATTGTTTATATCCACTGCCGTTGTGCTTTTGATAATTTTTTTTCTTCCGGATAATAACTTGGAAAAGATGCCTCCCTTAATTTACGATTCTACATTATTCCCCATAAATGATTACGTTCAGTCAATCAGAGTTTCTCCGGTGCAGAAGCCGCCAAATAAAATTCCGCCGAGGCCGGAAATAAAAATAACAGGCGATATCGGCCAGCCGGAAATCTTGAACGATGTTGCGGTTACTCCCAATAAAATAAAACCGGAACAACCAAACAGCCCGGAAATAGCCGCCGTAACTAAAGACGTCTCTGAATCAGATACTCCATTTTTACCGAGACAAATACTTGAAGTCATGCCTAAAAGGGTCGACAGGTCCGTCGAAGGTTATATAAAGCTCTCTCTTAAGATAGGTATCGACGGCAAGGTTGAATCCTATCTTATATTGGCAAACACAACAAACTGCAGCGAGTGTTTGCAGAATGTTTTAACAGCGGTACACAAATCAAGATGGCAGCCCGCAAACATCAGCGGTAAAAATATTGAATATTGGATTCAGAAATCCTACAGCTTCAACTAAAAAGCCGGCCGAAAAAGGCTGACTTACGGGAATTAGTTTTCATCTTTAATATGGGCCTTAAATCCGCATAACCATTTATACTTCGTTCATTAATTTGACTGAATAATTGCGGTATCTTATTTTTATCGAAGAATTTTTATAAATATTTAGGAGAGTGTTATTAAAGGCATTATTAGTCGGATTGAAAGCAAAGATTATTATATTTTTCCGCTGGATGAAGAAGGAACTGTTCGCTGTACTCTGCGAGGCAAATTCAAAAAAGATTTTCAACTTAAGAAAAACAAACTATATCAAACCGACATAGCCGTAGTAGGCGACTATGCTGAATATTCCCTTAACGAGGACGGAACGGGCGTAATAAATAAGATTGAAGAAAGGAGAAATTATATTTCCCGGAAAGCGCCTAGAATTAAAGGCGCTGGTTTCCGCGGCGAAAGGCTGGAACAAATTGTTGCCGCCAATATTGACAACCTGATAGTTGTAAGCAGCATTACCGAACCGGCATTTAATAATAAAACCATGGACCGCCTTATTGTTATGGGCGAAAGCTCCATGTTAAATATTGTTTTAGTTATTAACAAATCCGACCTGGATTATAAAAGCCAAATACGGGACTGGAAACAGCTCTACGAAGATACCGGTTATAATGTATTCGTTACAAGCGCCGTAAACGGCAGCGGCATTAAAGACCTGAAGCGGCATCTCGCAGGTAAAATAAATCTGTTCTTCGGTCAGTCGGGAGTCGGTAAATCTTCATTATTAAATGTAATGTATCCGGAACTTGAACTGAAGACCGGAGAGATAAGCCGCTTTAATGAAAAGGGCACCCATACTACTGTAACCAGTATTATGATAAAAACCGAAAAGGATACTTTTACAATCGATACTCCCGGCATAAGAGAAATAATGCCGTACGGATTAAAAAAGGAAGACCTGGGACATTACTTTATTGATTTTTTAAGCTATATTAACAACTGCAAATTTAATACTTGCACTCACTTCCATGAGCCCGGCTGTGCTATAATAAATGCCGTAGAAAATGGAAATTTATCATTATACAGGTACGAAAGTTATTTAAGAATTTTAGAAACAATAGAAGAAGAAAAGCTTTATTAAATGATTCCCTCAATTACCCGGCATATTGAAATCGAAATAAACCTCATGATAAACCGCACATATTTTTACGATAAATATTCCTTTTTAGCATAAATTGGAAATTTTTTTTAGCATGAATTATATTTATCTATCATAATTTTACTTGTTCAAATGGACGACGTAACTTCAAAAGTTTTAAAATCATTTTCTCAATTCCTATCCGGCATGGAAACAAAGATAAAGGAGAAAGGAAATTCCAGTCTGCTTGCAAGCTTCGCATCTCCTTTAACCGGTTACGCTTTTAAAGAGAAATTAGGCGTGCTTAAAAAGCACTTTGAGAGATCATTCTATTTTGAAAAGCCTTCCGACGGAATTGCTTTTTTAGGTTTAGATGAGGTTGTGGTTGTTTCCGAAAACGGTGAAGGCAGGTTTGCTGCTACCGATAAAAAAACTAGAGAATGGAAAGTTAATTTTGTAAATAACTGGGATGATTTCTCCCTAGAAAAAATTCCTTTGTTTTTAGGAGGCATGAAATTTTCTACCGGTCATAACGACGATGAGTGGCAGGACTTTGACGATTCATCCTGGTTTATTCCGGAAATACTGCTGATAGATAAAAAGGATGAGCAGTTCTTATTTTACAATTCAGTCTTTTCTCCGAACACTTCCAAAGATTCTTTAATAAAAAAATTCACATCTAAGCTAGATAAGCTGAAGAACCTTGATTCTGCTTCCGTGCAAAACACCGCGCCTAAAATTCTTTCAAGCGAAGGGAATTCCCCGAAAGACAAGAAGAAATGGAAGAACCTTGTAAGCGAAGGCCTTGAAAAAATAAATGAAAACCAGCTGGAGAAAATAGTTCTTTCAAGAAAAGTCGAGCTAAAGCTGTCCGATTCGCCGGATTTTAACTTCATAATTACAAAGCTGCGAAAGTTGTATCCTGAATGTTATCTATTCAATTTTCACAGGGGCCGTTCTTCCTTTTTCGGTGCCACTCCTGAAAAGCTGGCCGCATTCTCCAAAGGCATGGTAGAGATAGATGCATTGGCAGGCTCTGCGCCACGAGGCAAAACTGCCCACGAAGATATACTGCTGGAAAAAGAATTATTGAGCGATAAGAAAAACCTTAACGAGCATAACATCGTAATCGATTACATTAAATCCGCCCTCACACGCTTTTCAGATAAAGTAAATCTTGAGAATAAATATTCGATAAAAAAGCTGGCAAATATTCAGCATATATGGACGAAAATATCTGCCGGTTTGAATTCTAAAAATATAATCTTCATCTTGCTTAAAGAACTATATCCTACCCCTGCAATCTGCGGAACGCCTAAAGAAACTGCTCTGCATCTTATTAAAAAGATGGAGGGCTACAAACGAGGCTTATATTCGGGAATAATCGGATGGTTTAATTTTGAAGACGAAGGTGAATTCGCAGTCGCTCTCAGATCGGCTCTTTATACAAGCAACAAATTAATTGCTTACGCCGGCTGCGGTATCGTCTCGGATTCGGATCCGGAATTAGAATATAAAGAAACCGAGCTAAAGCTAAAAACTATTATGTCTTTATTTGCAGATGAAAATAAAAATTAATCGAAATATACTCTGGTCCGAAACTTTTGTAAACGAGCTGGCATCGCTAGGTGTAAAATACGTATCCCTATCGCCGGGTTCCAGAAACACACCTTTAACTTTTGCGTTTGCTAAGAACAAAAAAATCAAGTCGTTCATCCACATTGATGAAAGAAGCAGCGGCTTTTTTGCACTGGGGCTTGCCAAAGTTTCGGGCACCCCGGTTGCAGTTGTATGTACTTCCGGTACGGCAACAGCCGAGCTTTACCCGGCAATTATAGAAGCCTACCAGCAGAGGGTTCCGCTAATTATTTGCACTGCCGACCGACCGCCCGAGCTTTTAGACCGCGGGGCAAATCAAACCATAAATCAAAAAAATATTTACAGGAACCATATCAGAAAATTCTTCGATGCCGGCATTCCCGAACCTTCTATAAGTAAAATAAGCAAATTAAAAAAGACCGCATACAGAGCAGTAATTGAAAGCACTATAGAATCAAAGGGACCGGTCCACTTAAACTTCCCTTTCCGCAAACCTTTCGAGCCGGACTCGTTTACCGATGAAGTGGACACTGAGATAATTAATTTTGCTAACCGGATTTCAGGCGGCAAATCGGAATGCCTCCCGCACGATGACGACGACATTACGGGCCAAAAATGGTTTAGGGAAATTATAGGCATAATTAAATTCAGCAGACGCGGATTGATTATTGTAGGCCCGGAAAATTATAATCCGAAATTCTTAACAAGCTGTCAAAAGCTTTCCAAGCTGCTCGGGTATCCGGTATTGGCAGACGGAACTTCGCAGTTAAGGTTCGGCAGGCATAAAAAGGACAACATCATTACGAATTACGATGCGTTTTTAAGATCGGCTACATTTACAAAAAACCATCAACCGGATATTATCCTCCAGTTCGGCCGGACAATTACATCCAAAGGCCTAGATACATACCTTGAGAACTGCGACGCACCGCGCTACATGATAAACGAATCGGGAGATTGGTTTGATCCGGCATGCAAAGCAAAAGGAGCTTATGCGTATAAGCCTTATTTATTTTGTGAAAAAATTCTGGGCGAAATAGGCAGCAGCAACAAATTGAATGATAAAAGCGAATGGCTCTTATCATTTAAGAATGCCGAAGCCATTTCATTAAAATTGAAGCGGGAGATTATCGATAATTCGAGGTTCCCGGATGAAGGAAGAGTTATATCCGAAGTGCTGAAAGCTGTTCCGGACGATTGCCGGATTATGCTCTCCAACAGTATGCCTGTACGCGACTTCGATTATTTCGCATCCAGCACCGGTAAGAAAATTATTGTGTACAACAACCGGGGCGCAAGCGGTATAGACGGAATTACTTCCACTGCTTTGGGCATTGCAGCCGCAAGCGGTAAACCAACTGTTTTAATTACCGGGGACCTGGCCTTTTATTACGACTTGAACGGTCTTTTAAGCGCAAAGAATTATAAAATTCCGCTTGTTATTGTTTTAATAAACAACAACGGAGGCGGCATTTTCGAAATCCTCCCGGTCTCCAGCTATAAAGAAGTGTTCAAAAAATATTTTGTTGTACCGCATAACTTAACCTTTTCCAAATTTGTTAAGGCATATAACGGGAATTATAAAAAAATCAGAAGCTGGGTAGACCTGAATTCGACATTGGCTTCAGCCTTAAAGTCGGATAAATTTTCCGTGCTCGAAATAAAAACCGGGGCATCTGAATCGTTAAAAATAAGAAGAGAATTTTGGCGTAAGGTAAACGAAAGTTTGGATTAATTTTTAGGAAGATAATATGAACGACAACATCCCGAAATCCGATGAGGAATGGAAAAGGCTGCTTCCGCCCGAACAATACCATGTAACAAGAGAAAAAGGAACCGAAAAGCCTTTTACCGAGAAGCTTCTTCATAACAAAGAGAAAGGCATGTACGTCTGCGCAGACTGCGGCAGCGAGCTATTCGGCTCGGAGACTAAATTCGATTCCGGCTCCGGCTGGCCGAGCTTCTGGGCACCGGTATCCGGGAACAATGTAACAACCCGGGTAGATACAAGCCACGGAATGACTAGAGAAGAAGTCCTATGTAAAAATTGCGGAGCTCATCTTGGGCATGTTTTTAACGACGGTCCTAAACCCACAAACTTAAGGTATTGTATAAATTCTATCTCTTTAAAATTTCAAAAAGAAAAGTGAATCGAATATATTTATTCCTTTCCTATTTGAAATTAAGAACGGATTTATTTTATGCTGATCAAGCTCTCAGATATAAACTTGAATTTAGAGGAGCTGCGCTCGTCTGCCGGCGTTTCAAAATCGATAATCTTTATTCACGGCTTTTCAGGTTCATCAAACGATTGGAAATTTGTTCCAGCAAAAATTAAGGAGGGATATAACTTATATGCTGTCGATTTGCCCGGCCACGGTAAAAGCGGCTCGCCGGAAGATATCAAAGCCTATAGAACCAGTTCGCTTATAAATCAGTTATTCTCACTCCTTAATTTTATTCAGGGCAGTGAAATTATCTTAGCCGGTTATTCTATGGGTGGAAGAGCGGCGCTGCAACTTGCAGTAAATTTTCCAGGGAGACTGAACGGCTTGATATTGGAAAGCGCTTCCGCCGGAATAGCAGAGGATAGAGCCCGGCTGGAAAGAATAGAAGCAGATGAAAAATTAGCGCACTTTATTGAAACTCGTTCTATCGAAGAATTTGCGGATTACTGGATGGGACTGGATTTATTTAATACACAGAAAATTCTGGGAAAGGAAAAATTGGCTGCTGTTAAGAAAGCAAAGCTGAGCAATAACAAAACCGGTCTGGCCAATTCTTTAAGAGGATTTGGAGCCGGGTCTATGCCGCCGGTGTTTGATTCATTAAAAACAATCGGCATTAAAACACTGCTAATTACCGGCAAGCTGGATGTAAAATTCACCGGCATGAACGCCCTGATGGCCGCACTGCTGCCGTCTGCAGATCATAAAATAATTACAAATGCCGGCCACAATGTCCATCTAGAGCAGCCCGATAAATTTTGCGGTGCGGTAAACGCTTATATAAAAAAATTA
>JAKAJV010000081.1 GCA_021813585.1 Bacteroidota bacterium
ATTATTATGAAGGGTGAAAATATAATTCGTAAGACAAACCGGGCAGGGGGAATAGAAGGCGGAATTTCAACAGGCATGCCGGTAATAGTCCGGGGCGCAATGAAGCCGATAGCTACTTTGATGAGCCCGATTGAGAGCGTTGATTTAAAGACGAGGAAGAAGGTTGATGCCAGACGCGAGCGAAGCGATTTTGTAGCCGTGCCTGCGTGTGCAGTAATTGCGGAGTCGATGCTTGCCTGGAGCCTCGCGAAATTTTTCCTATTTAAGTTCGGCGGAGATTCAATTGAGGAAACCAAAGACAACTATGCCGGTTATGTGAAGAAAATAAACCAGCGACTGAAGAAGAATTTTAAATAACTTAAAAAAAATTTAATAGGGACGTTGGATGCTTGTAGTTAAGCCGTTCGTTTTTAATCTGTTTTCTGAAAACACTTTTGTTATCTGGGACGAAAGCAGTAAAGAGAGTGCAGTTATCGATCCGGGCTGCTCAAATCAGGATGAAGAAAATAAATTGGAAAGCTATGTAACTGAAAACGGTCTTAATGTTAAGTTCTTAATCAATACACATTGTCATATCGATCATATACTGGGCTGCGCTTTTATAAAAGGAAAGTTTAACGCTAAATTTTATATACCGGAAAAAGATTTGTTTTTGCTGGAGAGCGCCGGGCTGCAAGCAAGCGCGTTTAATATTTCGATCGGTAATATGCCTAAGCCGGATTATTTCTTGTCTGAAAGCACCAGGCTTATGCTTGGCAGGTCTCAGATATCATTTCTTTATACACCGGGACATACGCCGGGCGAATATTGTGTGTATTTTCCCGCGGAAGCGTTCTGTATTACCGGCGATGTTCTGTTCAAGAATAGCATCGGCCGTACCGATCTTTGGGGCGGAGATTATGATACGCTGCTCGATTCGATTCATGCAAAATTATTTTCTCTTCCGGATAATGTGGTAATATATCCCGGGCACGGTGAAAGCAGCAAGATAGGACTTGAGAAAAGTGAAAATCCTTTCTTGAAGGAACTAAGCAAAAGATAAATTCAATCGGTTCATTTATTGATATAGAATTTCTCTTTCAATATATTCATAACAGGAAAAATTTATTTTTTAACATTCACTGATTCATTTATTATTTTATGGCTGCAGCCGAGTCTACTTCAAAAAGAATACCGTATTTTCTAATAACATATTTAGTGCTCTGGATTGCATTATTTGAATTCGTACTTCCTATAAATAAAATTTTACCTAGACCTTCCATTGTTATTTTATCATTCGGAGACCTGTGGAAAGACTATAGACTGCCGGTTAATTTTTTATCGACAGTAACAGGCGTCTATTTCTCAATCGCAGTTTCATATTTTTTGATCTTCTTCCTAAAAAGCATTTTGATAAAGAAGGACCATCTTATCATAGATTTCATAACCTCGCTTAATTGGTTTTCTCGGTATTTACCAGGGATGGTGATGGGCTTATTCTTAATATATTGGTTTCCCTTTTCAGCATGGACAACCATTGTCTTCATCACCGGCGTTGCATTCTTTTCATTAGCTTCAAAATTTGGAACCGAGCTGAATCATCTGGACCGTGCTTATATTGATTCGGCAAAATCGCTCGGCGCAGATTCGAAAGCAATCTCAAATAAAATTATCTGGAAGTCAATCCAGCGCAATATCGCCGATCATATATTGGAAATGCACGGCTACCTTTGGGGCCTTGCAATAATATTTGAATTCATTAAAGGCGGTTCAGGGTTGGGGAGTATTTTTAAGCAGGCGCTTAATTACAACGACCTGTCGGCGCTCTTTTCAGTTTCGGTTATAACCGCCGTTACTGTATTTGCAGGCTTTCATGCTGTTAACTTTATAAAAACTAAATTCATTCACTGGAATTAAACCCGGCGTAAAATGTCTGTTCTAAAATTAGAAAATATCTCGAAGTTCGTTAGGGGTTATGCCGGCTCCGGTCAATTGATTCTTGATGATCTAAACTTTGAGATAAATATTAAAGAACAAGCGAACTATGTAACAGCAGTATTGGCTCCATCCGGCGCAGGCAAAACAACATTACTAAAAATAATATCGGGAGTGGAGGAACAAACTTCCGGAAAGATATTTCTGCAAGGTGAGGAATATAAAAATGCCGGGGGCTTAGTTCCCTTTATCCCGGAAAAGGCTTCTTCATTCCCGTGGATGAATGTTGCCCAGAATATTAAGTTTGCATTGGAATTAAAATACAAGGCTGCCGATGCACAAAAATTGAATGAACTGATTTCATTCGTCGGTTTAACCGGTTACGAAGATCATTTCCCTGATGAAAGAAGTTTAGGCTTTAGACTGAGAATATCTTTGGCCCGTGCATTGGCAGTTGCGCCAAAGTTAATTTCGATTGATGATCCTTTAAGAAACCTGCACGGCGAAACGAAGAAAGAAATTAAACAGCTTATAAAAAAAATACCCGAAGAAAAAAATATTCCTCTTTTAATTGCTACCACTAATATTTCCGAGGCGATTGAAATGTCCGATGAAATTATTTTAATGAAGAAACACCCGGGCAAAATCCTCGGCATAATAGACCTTAACCGGGAATTAATTTCCGGAAAGAATCAAAAGTACATTGAAGAAGTAAAGCAACAAATTACTAAATCATTTGCGGAACAGGAAAATTCGCAGCTTGTTTCCGATGCCGGGATTAAGTAAAGTATTGCCCGGCTAATTGTTTGTTTTAAAGTGAGCCTTAATAAACATTAATTTTATACCTCGAACAAAATTATAGGCGGCTATGAGCGATAAAATTGAAGACCTAAAAAAAAGGAAAGACAAGGCCAAGCTTGGCGGCGGTGAGGATAAAATTAAAGTTCAGCATGAAAAAGGAAAACTGACCGCACGGGAACGAATTGAGCTACTTGTAGACGAAGGCAGCTTTGAAGAGATAGATATGTTTGTAAAACATAGAGCAACAGACTTTGGACTGAATAAACAGCACTATCCCGGCGACGGCGTAGTAACGGGTTTCGCACGGATTGATAACAGACCTGTTGCTATTTTCAGTCAGGATTTTACTGTGTTCGGCGGCTCTCTTTCCGAAACTCATGCAGAAAAAATTGTGAAGATAATGAACCTTGCCATGAAGGCCGGTATTCCGGTCATCGGATTGAACGATTCCGGCGGCGCTAGAATACAGGAGGGGGTTGTTAGTCTCGGCGGCTATGCAGATATCTTCCTATTAAACACATTGGCTTCCGGCGTGGTTCCTCAAATATCTGTTGTTATGGGGCCCTGTGCCGGCGGCGCGGTTTATTCACCTGCCATTACTGACTTTATCTTTCTGGTTAAAAATACAAGCTATATGTTTGTAACCGGACCTAATGTAGTTAAGACTGTAACGCACGAAGAAGTTAGCTTTGATGATTTGGGCGGCGCAGAAACTCATGCAACGAAGAGCGGAGTTGCTCATTTCATATTTGAGAATGAAATTGAAACTTTGTTAAACGTAAGACGTCTAATGAGCTATCTGCCGCTTAACTTTATGGATAAGCCGGTTGAATTGGAATTTGATGTTCACAAAGTATTGCCTGAACAGCGGCTGAACGGAATTGTGCCTGATAATCCGAACAAGCCTTACGACATGAAGCAGATTATATCTCTGCTGGTAGATGATAATGACTTCCTTGAAGTCCAGCCGGATTATGCCGGCAATATCATTGTCGGTTTTGCCAGGATTGGGGGAATATCAATCGGAATTGTTGCCAATCAGCCTCAGGTGCTTGCCGGTGTGCTGGATATAAATGCTTCTGTTAAAGGCGCCAGGTTTGTTCGGTTTTGCGATGCGTTCAATATTCCGCTTCTCGTCCTGGTTGATGTACCTGGATTTCTGCCAGGTACCGAACAAGAATGGAACGGGATTATTCGGCACGGATCAAAGCTTCTATATGCTTTCTGCGAAGCGACGGTTCCGAAAGTAACAGTAATAACAAGAAAAGCTTACGGAGGTGCTTATGATGTAATGAACTCTAAACACGTAAGAGGCGATTTTAATTTTGCCTGGCCCACTGCGGAAATTGCAGTTATGGGACCCAAAGGAGCCGTTGAGATAATTTTCAAAAAGGAAATATCCAAGGCTGAAAACCCTGAAGACGAGGCGGAGAAAAAATTATCGGAGTATATTGAGAAGTTTGCAAATCCATACATAGCTGCCGAACGGGGCTATATAGATGATATCATTCTACCTCAAGATACAAAAATTAAGCTCATAAACGCCTTTACGTTATTAAAAACCAAGGTGGATAAAAATCCGAAAAAGAAGCATGGAAATATTCCCTTATGATAGTTTTTAAAGATTTTAACTCCTTAGTTTTTGCCAGATTAAATTGATTTAATTAAATTTTTACTTGATAAAGCAAAAAATAGAGGTTATATTGAAATTACAATTAAAAAATTTGGAGAATAAATGAGAAAAAGAATTTTACCTTTAGTTGCTATCTCTTTATTTGCTCTGCTGCTTGGCTCTTGCGGAACAAATAAAGAAATAGCAAAGGATGAAAATTCCAAAACAACACAACCCAACATTCAAAAAGTCGGAATCGTATCAGAAATGTTAGAACAAGCCCGCCAGTATTACGTTGCGGCGCTTGCCAAAGAGGAACAAAACAGCACTTCAGAAGCCGTTTCAAATTATGAATCAGCTTTAAGAATTATAAACAACCTTAGTTACTACCCCGGTATTGAACAAAATGAAGCCTACAATGAACTGGAAAAATCAGTAATTGACGATTATAAAAAGTATGTAGACGGCCTTCCCGAACTTCCTTCCAATGTTTCCTTTGCCGCTCTGGAGGAATGGATGGGGAAATCTATGCCGGAGATAAAAGTTAATCTGGACGAAAAGACCAAAGAACCCAAGAAAGTTGTAATCCATGCCGATATACCGCTGGAAATAAACTCTTATGTTGAGCAGTGGATTGAATATTTTACCGGCAGAGGCCGCGACCACATGCAGCTATGGCTCGAACGTTCCGGCAGATATTTTCCGATGATGACTAAAATTTTCTCAGAGGAAAAGCTTCCGAAGCAACTTGTATACCTTAGTATGGTAGAAAGCGGGCTAAATCCTGTTGCCAGGTCGTGGGCAAGTGCAGTTGGATTATGGCAGTTTATAAAATCTACCGGAAGGCTTTACGGCCTTCATTCGGATTTTTATTACGACGAAAGAAGAGATCCGGAAAAGTCCACGCTTGCTGCTGCAAAGCACTTGAAGGATTTATATAACGATCTTGGTGACTGGTATTTGGTACTTGCCGCCTATAATGCCGGTGAAGGAAGAATAAACAGGGCTATACAAAGAGCCGGAGTAAATGATTTTTGGGCTGCAAAAGAATATTTACCAAGGGAAACGAGAAGCTACGTTCCCCAATATATTGCGGTAAGCCTTATCGCAATGAATCCTGAAAAATACGGTTTTACAAATATCAATTACGACAAACCGTATGACTGCACAACGTATCCGGTTAAAGGCGCAATAGACCTGGGATATTTAGCAAATTGTGCCGGAGTTGATGTGGAGACACTGGAGAATATGAATCCAGAATTAACTCAAATGTGCACTCCTGCTTCTTACCCCGGCGGTTACCCCTTAAAAATCCCTCAAACTTCTTTACAAACATTCGCTGCAAACATTGTTAATATTCCTGCCACCGCTAAAAGAAACTATTTAGTTCATACTGTACACCGCGGTGAGACTTTAAGCAGGATTGCTGCAAGGTACGGAGTTTCAAAATATGACCTGGCTGATGCTAACAATATATCGGTAAGGTCTAGGCTTTACCCCGGAGTTAAGCTAAGAATACCTGTATCGAATATTTCGGATGATAATTTTGCTTACAATACAAATACCGAAACGGCGGAAGACAATTCAACTTCTATTACCGGCAATAAAGATAGTAATTCCCAAACAGAAGCCGATGAACAGGATTCAAATTCAGAAGGTTATGTTTCCCCCTATCTTGCATTGAATAAAAGCAGCAATTCGGATTCTGCGGGCGTTCAGGATTCGTCAGCAAATATCGCTTCGGTTGATAACGATAAACCGGTTAACGATGATGAAAGCGTGGTTTCGGAAAAAGCATTAATCCCGGAAGGTATGGTTCCTGTCCATTACAAAGTTAAGAAAAAGGACAATCTTCTCGGAATAGCCGACTTATTTAATTCCAGAGTTATCGATATTAGAAACTGGAATAATATTCCCTATACCAGAAGCATTACCGTGGGCGAGGAACTAACCATTTACGTACCGGCCGATAAGAAAGACTATTACGCAAGTCTCGATAATCAAACTTCAATCGAAAAATCCTCTGCCAGACCCACATATACAAGACCCAGCAACGAGCTAATATATTACCGGATAAAGAGAGGCGAGAATTTAAATTCTATTGCCGCAAGGTATGGCGTTGATCTTAATTCCCTTAAGGAATGGAACAACATAAGCGGAAATAAAATTTATGCCGGTAAGAGATTAAAAATTTATACCGATAGGTCTGCCCGCTATGTTGCCGCCGCCGAAAACAGCAGCATTCATTCAAGGACAAGCATTTATCACTACAGAGTAAAAGGCGGAGATTCCATTTACGAACTCGCCGTTAAATTCGGGGTTCCATCACTTACCTTAAAAAGATGGAACAACATTAAGTCGAACAAATTAAGGATTGGGCAGGTTCTTAAAATTTATCAGAACGATAACGACGCCTCCCTGGGAGATAATGCGCCGAAGACCTTTGCGAACGTTAACTATTATAAGGTTAAGTCCGGCGATGCAATAAGCGTTGTTGCCGATAAGTATAATGTTTCCGTTTCAAATATTAGAAGATGGAACAAGCTTAGAACCAACAAGATTGTTGCCGGTACCACTCTTAAAATCTATTCCGATGCCGACGTTAATGATGTTGGTGAAAATGTTTCCGTCAATACCGCATCCAAGGGAACTTATAAAATTAAAAAAGGCGATACGATTAACGAGATTGCTGACAAGCATAACGTCTCAGTTGAGGATCTGAAAAAATGGAACAGTTTAAAAGGCAACGAGATAATAGCCGGCAAAGAACTTAAAATAAAAGCAAAGGAACCTGAAAAGAGAGTTGAGAAGAAAGTTATGCCGAAGAGCAGCCGTAGAGTGCATGTTGTAAAGAGAGGGGAATCTCTATTTACAATAGCAAAGTCTTTCAATATTTCGGTAAACAAACTAAAAGATGAGAACAAACTGAGGGACAACAAAATTAAAATAGGTCAGAAATTAATTGTTGAATAAGACTCATGAGTTCACTCTAAAAAGCCAAAATAACTAAGATGTCATTCCCACGAAAGTGGGAATCTATTCTGAATATGAGGTTTTTTAGATCCCCGTTTTCACGGGAATGACCTTTTTAGAGTGAACTCACTCATGAATAAAAATTTATTTTTTGACTTTATTAGTTCCTGATTAATTGTTAGATTTTAGCCATAAAAACTTGGAGATTTTACAGTATAGTTTTATAAATATTTATTGATTGAGGCCGTTAGGGGTGTTGTCCCGATTAAATCGGGGATGACTGAGAATAAACCCTATAACCTGATCTGGGTAATACCAGCGTAGGGAAACGGGCTAAAAAGAATAATTAAGTTTAGCCGTTTCTAAAACGGCTATTTTTTTAGAAGGAGAAAAAAATGAAATACTTGGTTATTCTTTTTTTATTGTTCCCGGCTTTAATGCTTGCGCAGCAGGCTACATTAAACGGCAAAGTGCAGGACGGCGAGACTCTTAAGCCATTGCCTAATGCGAACATCATATTAATAGGTACTAATATAGGCACGGTTTCAAAACTTAACGGCAACTTTACTCTCATCGGAACAAATTTAAAAGATTTTGTCATGTCCGTCAGCTATGTCGGTTATTCTACCGTAGATTTGTCCTTAAGCGATGTTGACATTACAAGTCCGATAATAATTAAGCTGAAGCCTAAAATAATACCTGCCCAAACGGTGCTGGTAGAAGGCAGTATTGGAAAGGCAGGAGTAACTCCGCTCGCCTTCAGTAAAATTACTCAAAAAGAAATTCAGCAGGATTATACCGTGCAGGACGTACCGGAATATTTAAGCGAACTTCCTTCGACTACTTTTTACTCAGAGAACGGCAACGGGATTGGGTATAATTACTTAAGCATCAGGGGATTCGATCAAAGGCGTATATCGGTTTCTATAAACGGAATACCTCAGAACGACCCTGAAGACCATAATGTTTACTGGCTGGACTTTCCCGATCTGCTTAGCAGTACTGCCGTAATTCAGGTTCAAAGGGGCGCCGGCTCGGGAGTAATAGGGTATCCTGCAATAGGCGGCTCAATAAATATTATAACATCAACATTTTCCAACCAGCCCAGCTTCAATTTTCTAGGCGCTGCCGGAAGTTATAATACAAGAAAATACAGCGCATCATTCTCTAGCGGATTAATCGATAACAAATATTCAGTCTACACAAAGCTTTCGCAAATTCTAAGCGGAGGCTACAGGAATAATTCATGGACCAGATTCGATGCCTATTATATCTCCGCAGTAAGATATGATAAGAATTTGACTACCCAAATAGATTTTTACGGCGGTCCTATTGCCGACGGGCTTGCTTACATGGGACTTCCCAAATTTGCTATCGGCAACAAAGATTTAAGGAGAGCTAATTACTCCGATTGGGGAGAAGATAACAACGGTTATACTTATACGGTGTTAAGAAGGCCGTCGGAAATTGAAAATTTTACACAGCCTCACTATGAGCTGCTGAATGAGTACAAAGTTAACAGCAATATAACAATTAACTCGGCTTTATTCCTTGTTATAGGAGACGGCTTTTTTAATTTCGACGGCTCGTGGGCGGATACAACTTATCTAAGGTTAACATCTCAATACGGCTTTCATCCCACACAGAATCCGCAGAACGTTCTTATTAAAGCCGAGGTAGACAACACGCAGTACGGCTGGGTTCCTAGGATAAGCATAAAGCATAAGAACGGAGAATTTATCGCAGGCGGCGAATTCAGAATTCATAGATCAATCCATTGGGGAAGCATTGCCTTCGGGCAGGACCTGCCGGTAGGTTTGTCCAAGGAATATACTTATTATTCGTATAACGGCGGAAAGGATATTATTAACGGATTTGTCCACGATACCTACAACATAAACGACAGGATTAACCTGCTTGGCGAAATTCAGCTTGCTTACAACAACAACATGCTTTACAACGAAAAATTCTTGGGGCATTCTTTCTCGGTAAAGAATTTCTTTGTCAATCCCCGGTTGGGTATAAACTATAAAATAAACCCGCTGCAGAACTTCTTCCTTTCATTTGCACGAGTCTCCGGCGAGCCGAGGCTTACAAACTACTATAATGCGGATGAGTCCAGCGGCGGGGAAGAGCCGCAGTTCGAACGCAATCCTGACGGCTCTTTTAATTACAGCAAGCCCCTTGTAAAGCCAGAAACTATGAATGACCTTGAGATTGGTTCTTCCTACCTGGGTGAGAGCTTCAAACTTACACTTAACCTTTACTACATGCTTTTTGATAATGAAATTGTTCCTAACGGCAAGCTGGATATCTACGGCCAGCCGATAACGGGCAACATGAAATCGACCGTTCACAGGGGGATAGAGCTGTCATCCAGCTTTGGAGTTGCTAAGGACATAGAAATTTTTGCCAACGCTACTTACAGCGATAACAGAATACTCGACGGCAAATATTACATAGATGCGACTAATTATATCGATTTAAAAAATAATCAGCTCGGCGGCTTCCCTAACTTCCTTGCCAATTTCGGTATTAATTTTTCAAAGGATAATTTATTCATCAAAGTTAACGGAAGATACGTGGGTAAATTTTACTCCGATAACTACGCCGATAAGCTTAAAGATTATTTGGCTCTGTACCCGGGCTTTGTAGGATACGGCGATAATGTGAACGATGCTTATTTTTCCGCCGATGCATTTATCTCTTACCAGGTTAAAGACGTTTCGGCGCTCGGGCCGTCAAAAATCTTTTTGCAAGTTAATAACTTATTTGACAAATTGTATTCAACAAATGCCATAGGAGCCGAATTCTTTCCGGCTGCTGAAAGGAATTTTATTGCAGGCATACAAATCGGCTTGTAACTTTGCTGTAATAGGACAGACTTTGAATACCGGCATATTCTATAATCAAAGGAAAGTTTATTTTGAAGAAGTGCATTATACTGGCTAACGGAAAACCACCTAAAAAAAATGTTCTTACATTTTTTCAAAAAAATAACTATAAAACTTTAATCTGTGCAGACGGCGGGGTTAATTCGGCTTATAAGCTTGGACTGGTACCGGACTGCATCATAGGCGACCTGGATTCCGCACAGCCCGGCGTGCTGAAGTATTTTACCGGCAAATCTAAAATTATAAAAGTGAAAAGGCAGAATGATACCGACGTTGAAAAATGTTTAAAGTATGCTATAAAGAAAAGGTATTCCGAGGCAGTGCTGCTGGGTGTTACCGGAGACAGGCTGGACCACAGCTTTTGCAACATGGGAATCGTATTGAAATTTTTCGGAAAGATCGGTTTAAGCCTCGCTGCGGAAAACTCGTTCCTTAAGGCTTATACCGGCACGGTTGAGCTTACTTCTGTACCCGGTGAGACCATCTCTCTTTATGGCTTTGACTCCAGGACGAAGATATTATCCGCCGGCTTAAAGTATCCCTTAAAAAATACTTCGCTGCCCTTCGGAAAAAAGGAAAGCACAAGCAATGAATCCGCCGCAGGCAAAGTAAGACTGAAGATTAGAGGTGGAATAATTTTCGTTATCCGCGATTTTAATTTTGTGAAGAATAATGGTCTCTTTTAGCGGATTAGATTATTCGGTAATAATAATATTTTTTGTCTCCGTTCTGTTAATCGGATTTTACTCAGGAAGGAAGACGGGCAGTAAAGCAGAAGATTATCTCTTATCCGGTAGAAAAATCGGGATGTTTCTATTTGTCCTTACAACCGTATCTACCTGGTACGGCGGTATTTTGGGGGTAGGAGAATTCACATACAGGTACGGTCTGGTAAGCTGGTTTACACAGGGATTTCCGTATTACGTGTTCGCATTTTTATTCGCAGTGTTCTTTGCAAGAAAGATTAGAACCGCATCTCTGTTTACCATACCGGATAAATTGTCGCTCGTGTACGGCAATAAAGTGGGATTGATAACGGCCGTGCTTGTATTTGTGCTTGTCTCGCCGGCACCGTATCTTTTTATGACGGCTAGTCTGTTATCCATGTTGTTCAGCACCGGTACAGTTGTAAGCCTTGTAATTGCTTTTCTGCTTTCAGTGCTGTATCTGTTCCAGGGCGGTTTTAAATCGAACGTTTATGCGGATGCGCTGCAGTTCTTTGTAATGTTCGGCGGATTTTTCATGGTGCTTATTATTGCTTATCATACCTTCGGCGGAATTCATTACCTCCAGTCCAATCTTCCCCAGAACCATCTTCAAATAACCGGCGGTACTTCTCCAACGTTCATTATAGTCTGGTTTTTAATTGCGCTGTGGACGTTCGGCGACCCCGGATTTCACCAGAGAGCTTATGCAGCTAAGAACGGGAATGTAGCCGCTTACGGAATAATGATTTCAATTTTCTTTATGGCTCTATTTGATTTCCTTACGACCTCGACCGGGCTTTATGCCCGTGCTGCGCTGCCAAACCTAGCAAAGCCCGTGCTGTCTTATCCTCTCCTTGCCGAAAAAATTTTATCGCCGGGACTAAAAGGAATTTTTTACGCTGCAATGTTTGCCACAATTATGTCTACTTTAAACAGCTTCCTTTTCCTAAGCGCAACAACAATAAGCCGGGATTTTATCTTTAAGATTTCTAAAGATAAAGATGAAAGCAAGCTTAAGACTTACACCATTTACGGATTGGTATTGGCGGGAATTTTGTCGATCGCACTGGCATACTACATTCCTTCCGTAATTGATATTTGGTATACCGTCGGCTCACTTTGCATACCAGGAGTAATATTGCCGGTAGTAAGCGCTTATTATCCGGCGCTTGAAATTGAAAAGGAATATATCTTAATTGAAATATTAACGGCGGTGGTGCTAAGCATATGCTGGTACTTAGTAAGGGAAAATTTCCTAAACGTAAAAGTCATCGGCGAAATTGAGCCCATGCTTGTCGGCTTAACCGGCGCCGCATTAATACATATTTACGGTTTGATTAAGCGTCCTTCTTCTTATAAAGGAGCGAGAATATAATTGAAGCGGCAAGGCAAAAAACAATTATGCCGAGTGAGGCTTCGGTGGGGATGTTGAACAATTCCGAGCCGAGCATTTTAATACCGACAAAGAACAGTATAACCGCAACGCCGTATTTTAAGAAGCGGAACATATCTACGATTCCAGAAAGGGCAAAGTAAAGCGAGCGGAGCCCGAGGATAGCAAATATGTTTGACGTGATTATTACAAAAGGATCGCGGGTAATTGCAATTACTGCAGGTATGGAGTCGACGGCAAAGACAATATCCGAAGACTCTATTAGCAAGAGAGTGAGCAATAGGGTAGTGGCATAAATTTTTTTGTCCCGCTTTACAAAGAACTTCTTACCGGAATAGTCCGGAAGAATATTGAAAAATTTTTTAATTATTCTAATGAACGGATTCTTCTGGTAATCTATTTTTTCGTCTCCGCCGAAGGCCATCTTATAAGCCGCAAACAGCAGTACGGTTCCGAAGATATATATTACGGGATGGAACAGGTTAATTAGTTCAACTCCGGCAAGAATAAAAATTATTCTGAATACAATAGCGCTTAAGATGCCCCACTTGAGGACGTGAGGCTGGTTTTTATCCGGTATGTTCATTACGTTGAAGATGAGCAGGAAAACGAAAAGGTTGTCTACCGATAGGGAGTATTCGATAAGATATCCGGTAAGGAATTCAAGCCCCTTCCTGCTGCCGTCTTTTAAAAAAAGATAAATAAGAGCATCAAAAACAAGAGCGGTGGTTATCCACACACCGCTCCAAATTATACTTCTTTTTAGTCCTATTTTTCCGTGTCTATGTTCTGTTACATAAAGATCGATAATAATTATTATTGTCGCAATAATAGCAAAAACTATCCAAAACGTAGTCTCGTTGTACAAATTATTTTATCCCAATTATGGAAGTAAGATGCCGACCGATAATACGGTCGTCCATAATCCGTTTTTATCTCCTTCGGCAGATTGGGTAACATTGAATGACCGTACTATTTTGCCGGACATTTTATATATATTTTCTCTCTCGCTCCAATCTGTATCCGGGTTAAATTCAACACCCAGAGTAGTAGCCAGCATGGTTGCAGCCAGGTCTTCTGCATATTCGCCTGCAACTTTTTCCGTTTCGCCGAACGGGTGATGCTCGGACAGATAGCCGTACTGGTTATTATCCGCAGGCAATGCAACTCCTATCGAAGCTGCGATAAGCCTGTTGGGTTCGTTAGTGGAATTCCTGGCCATAACGCAAAAGGTTATCTGGCCGGGCTTCAATTCCTTTAAGCCTTCTTCTTTTGTTATTCTCTTACAGTTTACGGGGAAGATACTGCTGACAGTAACTAGGTTGCATATTTCTATTCCGGCGCTTCTAAGAGCCAACTCGAATGAAGTTAAATATTCCTTATGCCTGCCTACCCCTTTGGTAAAAAATATTTTTGATGGGACATACAAATCCTCATCTCCTTTCTTGTTTATGTTTTTATTTTAATGAATTTTCGTTTTCCTACTTTTAAGATCAACTCCTTCGGGAGTTTTACAACGGCAGTTATGTCGTCTGCCTTTTCCCCGTTTAAAGAAACGCCGCCCTGCATTACCAGCCGTCTTGCCTCACCCTTAGACGAGGCGAAGTTTACTATAGTTAATAAATCCAGAATACTTATCTCGCTTGTGCCGTCGTTAAATTTATATTCCGGTATATCGTCGGGTATTTCTTTCTTTATAAAAATTTTGTCGAACTCTTCTTCTGCTTCTGCTGCTGCCTGGAGATTGTGGTACATGGATACCAAAGTTCTTGCCAGCTTTCTTTTCAAATCGCGCGGATTAAATTCCTTATCGTTAAGCCGGGTCCTTATTTCTTTTAATTCTTCGTTGGAGATATCGGTAGCAAGCTCGTAATAATTATAAATCAAATTATCAGGAATCGAAAGAGTCTTACCGTAAATTTCCTTTGGGGGTTCCGAAATGCCGATGTAGTTATTGTACGACTTGCTCATCTTTTCCACACCGTCTGTGCCTATAATAAGCGGCATGGTAAGGATGACCTGCGGCTCCAATCCGAACTCTCTTTGAATATCGCGCCCAACCAGCAGGTTGAATTTCTGGTCGGTACCGCCAAGCTCAACATCGCTTTTAATTGCTACCGAGTCCATTGCCTGTGCAAGCGGGTAAAGGAACTCGTGTACGCTTATCGGTTCGCCTGCCTTAAACCTTTTGGTAAAGTCGTCCCGCTCAATCATGCGGGCAACAGTATATTTTGATGAAAGCTTAATTACATCTTCAAAGCTCATTTTACCTAGCCACTCGGAATTATAAACAATCTTGGTCTTTTCCTTGTTCAATATTTTGGAAGCTTGTTCAAGATAAGACTGCCCGTTGATCCTGGTTTCTTCCAGTGAAAGTGCCGGGCGGGTTACATTTCTGCCCGATGGATCGCCGATCATTCCGGTAAAGTCACCTATAATTAAAATAGCTTGATGGCCGAGCGACTGAAATTGAGCTAGCTTTCTTAGAACTACGGAATGACCGATATGCAAATCCGGCCTGCTGGGGTCGCAGCCCAGCTTTATGTTTAATTGTTTGCCTTCCTTGAGGGAATTCTCTAACTTTTTAACTAGTTCTTCTTCCGGGATTATTTCAAACGATCCTCTTTTAATAAGATCCATTTGTTCATTTACCGGCGGGAAATTAATTTTAGTCATTAATATGTATTGTAGTTACTTGTAAAAATATTTTGAAAGAAGCTAAATGCACCGCTCAATATTTAATCCTTCTTTCCTGGTCTCTTCTCAAATCTTTTTAGCTATTGCTTCCCGTTTATCGTAAACTTTTTTCCCTTTAGCCAGCGCCAATTCCACTTTTACTTTTCCGTTTTTAAAAAACAGCCTTAATGGAATTAAGGTGAGCCCTTTTTCTTTTACCTTTCCTATAAGTTTACGAATTTCACTTTTATTAAGAAGAAGTTTCCTTGTCCTGGTTGGTTCGTGATTGTTTATATTTCCTTGCTCGTAAATGCTTATATGTGCACCTATCAGCCAAACCTCGCCGTCTTTAACATTTGCATAGCTGTCAACCAAATTTGCCTTACCAGACCTTAGAGACTTTACTTCAGTTCCTTGTAAAACTATTCCCGCTTCGTAAGTCTGCAATATCGTATACTCATGCCAAGCTTTCCTATTTACGGTAATATCTTTTTCTTCGTCTCTAGGCTTTTCCATAAATTGTAAAAAATAGGATTAAAAATTATTTTTATTGTTAAATAAATGCAAGCAAACCGGCCAAAGAAAAATTATTTTTCTTTTTCTTGTATATTAAGGTAAAAAAATAAATTAATCTGCAAATATTTTATTCCGGGTGGCTGTAGAGTAAAAAATACCTACCTGTTTAACAGAATTCTTTTGAAAACCTATCTAAAAGGGTAGTACCAAATACAATCTCTACTTATTAAATTCACACAATATTTCGCAGCTAAATTTAAACAAAAAAACAGAAATTATTTACTTTAATTTTATCCCGGAATTTATTTCATCAAAAATGTAATACTGTGCTGAAAGGGAGTGCTTTGTTAAAAAAGATTATTATAATCCTTATATTGACATCCGGTATTCGCTTTGCTCAAAATATAAAAGTTGATAAGGTAGAACCGCCAAACTGGTGGGTAGGAATGCACTGGAATAAAGTTCAATTAATGATCTACGGAAAGAACCTGGAAAATATATCAGCAAGTTTTAACAACTCCGCCCTAAAAGTACTAAGCGTTAATAACGCGCAAAGCAGCGATTATTCTTTCGTCAATTTTCAAATTCCCGCAGACCTGAAACCCGGTACATATAAATTGATGATTAAAAAGAACGGTGCGGAGGTAACTATTGATTATCCTATTTTGAAGAAGACGGACACGACCGGAAACTTTAAGGGCTTTAATACTAGCGATGTAATTTATTTAATTACTCCCGACCGCTTTGCAGACGGCGATACTTCGAATAACGTGGTTAAAGGAACTATCGACGAGTACAATATAAAAAGTCCTTTGGGAAGACACGGCGGCGATATTGAGGGCATAATAAAGCATCTTGATTATATAAAAAATCTCGGTGTAACGTCTCTCTGGATAAATCCGTTAATTGAAAATAATACGCACATCAGTTACCACGGTTATTCCGCAACCGATATGTATAAAATCGATCCCCGTTTCGGAACAAACAATTTGTACAAAGAGCTTGTAAAGCTTGCGCATGCCAAAGGCTTGAAGATCATTTTAGACCATGTAAGCAATCATATAAGCATAGACCATCCGTGGATGAAGGATTTGCCTTTCTCAAGCTGGATTAACGGCACAGCCGAGCATCACCTGATGACGAAGCACGATAAGCTTGCCTTTGCAGACATACACCGGGACTCGTCCACTATAATAAATACTACTAAGGGTTGGTTCACCAATCAAATGCCCGATTTGAACCAGGCAAATCCTTTTGTAAGCAATTATCTTATTCAGAATACTATCTGGTGGATAGAATCTACCGGGCTTGACGGATTAAGAGAAGACACTTATCCGTACTGCGATCAAAAATACCTGGCGGATTGGGCAAAGGCAATCTTAACCGAATATCCTAAGTTTAACATTGTGGGTGAAGTATGGACGGGCGAGAGCGTATTTCTGTCGAGTTTTCAGGCACACAGTTACTATCCGAAAAAATTCGATTCGAATTTGCCGGCTTTAACCGATTATGCAACGCATGATGTTTATGCCGAATTCCTGGAAGGTAATGCTGGCCTTAACAGCATTTATGACGATTATGCAAAAGATTTTATATACCCCGATCCAAACAACCTTGTTACGTTTCTAGATAACCACGATGTTCCCAGGGCTATGCTTCTGGCAAACGGCAACGTTAAGAAATTCAAGATGGCCCTGCTTATGCTGCTTACTTCCAGAGGAATTCCGGAAATTTACTACGGTACCGAAATAGGCATGAAGGGCGGGCGCGAGGACGGCTTGATACGTTCGGACTTTCCGGGCGGATTCCCCCATGACACGCAGGATGCCTTTACTGCCGAAGGAAGAACCGAAAGCCAGAATAATGTTTATAATTATGTTCACCGCCTGCTTATATTAAGGCATGAGCATAAAGCGCTTTCATCCGGCAGGCTGGTAGAGTTTCCCCCTCAAGATGAAGTGTTTGTATATTTTAAGGAAAAGGGAATCGACAAAATTATGATGGTAATAAATAATAATGCAGATGAAATGAATATTTCACTTCAGAATTATTCGGATCAATTAAAAGGAGTAAAAAGTTTAAAGAACTTGATGACCGGGGAAGTTATTCAAATAAACGATGAGTCAAGTATAAAAGCCGGGGGGGAGACCGGAAATATTTTTCAGCTTATTAAATAAAACAGCAGGTTTAGTTAGAATATT
>JAKAJV010000030.1 GCA_021813585.1 Bacteroidota bacterium
GCTTGCAGAGGCTACTCTTTCAATCAGCCTTTCCTTCCTCAGTCTGTATTCAATAAGGTCTTTAACGGTTAGGATTTTCAGGTTAAATTTTTTCGCAATCTGGATCAGATCGGGTACACGGGCCATTTCACCGTTATCGTGAAGTATTTCGCAAAGCACCCCGGCAGGTTTTAGTTTAGACAGCTTGCATATATCAACTGCGGCTTCGGTATGACCAGCTCTTCTTAAAACGCCTTCATCAAAAGCGCGCAGAGGGAATATATGCCCGGGTCTGGCAAAATCGGATGCTTTGGTATTTTCGTCAATTATCTTTTTTATTGTCAATGCGCGGTCGGCTGCCGATATGCCGGTAGTAGTACCGTCGATTGCATCAATCGTAACCGTAAACTGCGTACCATGCAAAGCGGAATTGGCATCGACCATAAGCGGCAGTCCAAGCTCGTCCAGCCTTTTTCCGCTAACAGCTACACACAGCATTCCCCTGCCGAACTTAGTCATAAAATTCACAATTTCCGGGGTAACATACTCGGCAGCGCAAACAAAATCACCTTCGTTCTCTCTGTCCTCGTCATCAACAACTATAATTATTTTGCCGTTCTTAATTTCTTGTACGGCTTCCTCAACAGTGCAAAACATGATAGTCCTTAAAAATTATTTTCCCAAACTTTGTAAACCGGCTTACTTAAAAAGTTATTTCATTTTAATTAGACCGGTATTATTCGCTTTCCTTTGCGGCGGAAGTAACCACCGATGCAATAGCAGCGCGCTCGTATTTCAATTTTACGTTATCGCTAACCTGCAGCAGAACCGTCTTCTCGTCAATATGTACGATGGTTCCGTGCAGACCGCCGCTGGTAACCACCTTATCTCCCTTTTGAATATTGGAAAGCATTTTCTCTCTTTCCTTTGATCGTTTCTGCTGGGGTCTGATAATCATAAAATAGAAAATTAAGAATATGGCGCCGAACATAATAATGGTGCTTACCAAACTGCCCCCGCCGCCGTTCCCGCCGCTTGGCGGTGCAAATGCTAATAAAGATTCCAATCAATCCTCCGGTTTATTGTTAATGTTTAATGATATTTTTTCTGTTACTTTTAATTTCCACTCCGAAAAATCTCCGTTCTTAATATGCCCTCTTGCTTCCTCAACAAGATTCAAGTAAAAGTGAAGATTGTGTATGCTGGCTAATTCCAGCGCCAAAATTTCCTTAGCCACAAACAAGTGCCTTAGGTAAGCACGAGTATAATTTCTGCAAGTATAACAATCGCAGCTCTCATCAATGGTGCCGAAATCGTTTTTGTACTTTGCGTTACGCATAGACAGAATACCCGTTGACGTAAACAGGTATGCATTACGCGCATTCCGGGTCGGCATAACGCAATCGAACATGTCGACGCCTCTTTGAATAGCTTCAAGAATATTTTCCGGCCTGCCTACACCCATTAAATACCTTGGCCTATCTGCCGGTAGAATGCTTGTGGTAAAGTCGACAATGTCGTACATAACTTCAGCCGGCTCACCCACAGCCAATCCGCCTATCGAATACCCGTCAAAATCAAGGTTCATAAGGTCGGTGGCCGATTTTTCCCGCAGGTCTTTGTAAACACTTCCCTGTACAATACCGAAAAGGAACTGTTTATTTCCGTAAAGCGGTTTGCTTTTATCGAACGCTTCTTTATTTAATTCTGCCCACCTGGAAGTTAACTGCGTCGATTTAAGCGCATACTCATATTCGCACGGAAAGGGTGTACATTCGTCCAGCGACATCATAATATCCGAGCCAACGCTTCGCTGAATTCCGATTACCTTCTCTGGAGTAAAAAAATGCTTCGATCCGTCAAGATGGGACCGGAACTCAACACCGTCGTCTTTTAATTTCCTAAGCTCGGATAGACTAAAAACCTGGTAACCGCCGCTGTCTGTTAAGATGGGCTTATGCCAGTTAATAAAGTTATGTAGTCCTCCGGCTTCTTCAAGAATGCTAGTGCCGGGCCTTAAATAAAGATGGTAAGTATTAGAAAGAACAATCTGTGCTTTTATGTCGGACTCTAAGTAGCTTTGGTTTACAGCCTTAACCGTGCCCTGCGTACCGACAGGCATAAATATGGGAGTTTCAACTTTTCCGTGGTCTGTCTCAAAAAAGCCTGTCCTTGCCTTAGAATTCCCATCAGTACCTGTTATATTTAATTTTAGCAAATTTACCTATAAAGCCCAGTTAAATCAATTTATTTTGAGGCTGTAAATTTACGGTTATTTTATTTCAAGTACCAAAATTTTGTACTAATACAAGATTTTGTATTCTTAAATTGTATTTTTTATTATTATGCTAAATATTTCGAAAAGATTATGGTGGGTTAAGCTTCTTTAGCTATTTTTAATCTATGCAATTCATCCGAATAATTACAATGATCCTCAATGCGAAAAACACAGTACTCTGGTTCACATCGTTTTAGATAAGGCTTTAAACAAGTTTCATTAAAAATGACTTCTTCGGCATCGTGTATCAATTTATTTAATTCATCAAAGTTACTTTTGGCAGTTTTTTTCAAATTTAGAATTTTTTCAATACTGTCGTCAATTTTGGACTTATCCATAAAATAAATTAATTTTTAGAAAATAATACTTTCGAATTTGTTTCTGATTCGACAGCAAATAGATCAGGCTGATCGTTTACACTATATGTATGAGGTAAAAGTATATCATTTACAATATTTTTTAAATGTGAAAAAACTGAATCTTCATCTAAGGTACTATCAATAATTTGAATATATGGGGCCTTCATAGTTTTGAAAATATTTCTCGTTTTTTCCAGTAATTCTTCTTTTTCAAAATGATTTGGAACTTCATTTCGCAAAGACGTAATTCTACTTAAACCAATATTAACAGCACAATCCAAAATAACTACTAAATCAGGTCTTATCGCAATTTTTTCATTTTCTTCTAATATATAGGCTGGATCTAAACCAAGTGCGCCTTGATAAGCTATAGAAGAAAAATAATATCTATCGATAATTACAAGATCTTTTCTATCTAATGCAGGCTGTATATTATTTTTACAATCTTCAATTCTGTCTTTAAGAAATAAATTCATTTCTTCTTTGGGAGATTTATTTCTTCCTTTCTCAGAAAGTTTTTTTATCATTTGACCATATTGACCATCGGTTGGTTCTTTTAATCTAATAATCTTATACCCAAGCCTAGTATAATGGTCAAAAAGTCTATGAACCTGGGTTGTTTTTCCCGCTCCATCAATTCCTTCAATAGCAATTAGGATACCTTTATTTAGTTTATATTTTTTCATTTAATTACTTTAATAAAATTATTTTTATTTGTTGATAAATGATGAAAAAAAATATCATTTTATTTAAATAATGTCAAATATCGACTTCAATAATATTTTTGGTAACTTTACGGCCGCATGCAAAATATACCTTACGATTATTTGGTAAATATTTTTATCTTTGCGGGAAAATTTTCAATTATTTTCCGATTTATAACAATAACTTAATTTACAGCTTAGAATAATAACAAGGAAAAATTATGGCTTTTAACAAAAACCGCAGGGTTGTAATAACGGGTATTGGAGCTTTAACACCAATAGGACTGTCAGCGGAAGAATTCTGGAACGGAATGATGGAAGGCAAAAGCGGCTGCGCCTTAATTACCGGCTTCGATACTTCCAGGCTCGATACAAAATTCGCATGCGAGCTTAAGGGATTCGATGCATCGAATTATATGGATAAAAAAACCGCCAGAAGACTGGATAAATATGCTCAATACGCAATGGCAGCTGCGGTACAAGCCATAAACGACAGCGGTCTTAAAACAGATTCACTATCCGACGATGAAAGGGCGAAGATAGGGGTGATTTTTGGAAGCGGAATAGGCGGCATACGGACTTTTTACGACCAGTCGGTTATAAATTTTAAAGAAGGCCCGCAGAGAATTTCCCCGTTTTTTATTCCTATGCTTATCCCGGATATTGCCAGCGGCGTAATATCGATACAGTTCGGCTTTAGAGGCCCCAACTACTGCATTGTTTCCGCTTGCGCAACTGCTAACAATAATATGATTGACGGATTCCTTTTAATTAAACAAGGAATCGCGAATATAATCTTAACCGGCGGAAGCGAGGCGGCTATAAATGAAATCGGACTCGGCGGATTTAATGCTTCCAAAGCTTTGTCAACCAGAAACGATTCGCCGGAGACTGCTAGCCGGCCGTTCGATTCCACACGAGATGGATTTGTTATGGGTGAAGGCGGCGGCGCAATTATTCTTGAAGAGCTGGAACATGCTAAGAACAGGGGCGCTAAAATTTACGCAGAGATAATCGGCATGGGATTATCTGCTGACGCGTACCACATTACAGCCCCTCACCCGGAAGGCACCGGCGCAATATTGTCGATGGAAATGGCGATGGAGGACTCCGGCATAAAACCGGAAGATGTGGATTACATAAACATGCACGGCACTTCCACACAGCTTGGTGATATTGCAGAAACAAGGGCAATTAAAAATGTTTTCGGAGAACATGCTTATAGGATGAACGTTTCATCCACAAAAAGTATGACCGGGCATTTGCTGGGTGCAGCTGGCGCCGTAGAAGGGATAGCTTCGATACTGGCTATTAAGAACGATACTGTTCCGCCGACAATAAATTTCGAAAACCCGGATCCGGAGTGCGACCTGAATTACACATTCAACAAACCGCAGAAGCGGAATGTTAACATTGCCTTAAGCAACGCGTTCGGCTTCGGCGGGCATAATACTTCGGTGCTGTTTAAAAAATTTGTAGAGTAATTCCCGCACTGCTGCAGCCGGAACAGATTACGCCGCCGGTCGATTATCTAGTGAAATTGACGGAACTTTCTTTAATGTTTTTTTAAGTAAAATTTTAGGAAGTTGTAAAATGAAAAAAGGATTAACATTTGCTGCGGTATTTTTCTTTTTGATATCCGGACAATTCATATCCGGCCAGACTAAGTTATCCATCCAGGGTGGTATAGCCTTTCCTGCCGGAAACTTTAACCAGGTTGCTAACAACGGATTTGGAGTCTGCGGAACAATTGAATTCCCGCAGGATGAAAATCTATATATAACAGGCTCGGCGGCATATTATAGCTGGGGGCCGTATACCGCTTATTACATGGGTCCGGCTGATAGTTATTCGAACTTTCAGGTTATGCTTGGTATCCGGTACTTATTTCCCAGCCCGAACGTTCATCCGTATCTCGGAGTTGAGCTCGGAATGAACTCAATGACGTACACTCATTCGGTTCCTTTCGCAGGAACCAGCACCATATATGAATCTTCAACTACTAAGCTAGGGATAGCTCCCATGTTTGGAGCCATTGTAAAGATAAACAACCGGCTTAATTTTGATGTTAATCTAAAATACAACGTAGCCCCGTCCGAAGCCGTTTACAATGTAACCTATCCTTCTACCTTTTTTGCTCTTAATGCGGGATTTGAATTTACACTTTAACAGAAAGGAAATTTATGGACCGTTCACTTGTAACAACAGCATTTACGCTCGACGGATATAGGATCGTCAGAAATCTTGGTATAGTAAGAGGAATTACAGTCCGCTCCCGATCAATAATCGGAACAATCGGCGGAACTTTTCAGACATTGTTCGGCGGCAACATTTCTCTTTTTACCGAGCTGTGTGAAAAAACCAGGGAAGAATCGTTTGAATTAATGATTAAGCACGGCGATGAAATTGGAGCCAATGCTATTATCGGCACAAGGTACGATACTACAGACGTACTTCAGGGAGTAAGCGAAGTATTGTGCTACGGAACTGCAGTAGTCGTTGAAAAGATTTAGCACGGCCTGCAGTTAATGGTAAATAAAACTTCACCGGTATCCATCAGAAATTCCGAGCATTATTTTTGGGGAAATAACTGCGAAGGCTGGCATCTGGTTAAGACGGATGAACTAAGCGTTATACTGGAGAGAATGCCTATTGGGACTTCGGAGGTTAAGCATTATCATTCCAGGGCCAGGCAGTTTTTTTATGTGCTTAGCGGAACCGCAGTATTCGAAATTGAAAGTTCAAGGCTGACGGTAAATCAAAATGAAGGGATAGAAATTCCGTCTCAGGTTCCGCATAAAATTATAAACGAATCGGAAAGCGAATTGATTTTTCTAGTTGTCTCCCAGCCAAAAAGCCACGGCGATAGAACTACTGTTGAAGAAATAAAATAAACGACTGCCTGTCATTAGAAAAGCAAAATAGAATACCTGAGCTCTGACAATTAGTGCGGTAAAAGTTTCCTGGGAATCCTCCGAAAGGAGTCCTTCTGACATCCCTTTGGGGAAAGCTCCACCAATTCTGTTATGCGCTCTCTCGTTTAATTGTTGGAATATCTCCGGCAAATTGGTATTGATAAGTTTTCTTTCGGCTTTTAGATTTTAGTTCTATACAAAATTCAAAACCCTACTTCAAACTTTATTTGATGTCCTAACCTTAGTAACAAAAGCTTATTCCCCCTGCGTGGTAACCTTATTACCTAATTCAGTGTATTAACTCCTAGTTAAATGATTTCTCAGAATTGATCGCTATGCGAAAAGTCATCTGATAAAATTTCATGAATGAATCATATTCCTCGATAAAAATAATAAGGTTAATGTATGTATTATTCTTGTCTGTTACTAAGGTTGGATCATTAGATAAGGTTTGTTCTGTCTTTCTTATAATCTAAATGGCAATCATTAGTGTGGTAAATTCAGGCAAGCTGAAAATTTTTTCAAACCCTAATCGGCAGAATAACAAACGGAATGCCCTGCCTGTAAAACTTTCTCTGCACGGAAAACACAATATAGTTATGCAGCCAGCGGGACATAAACGACTCCTCCGGAAAGACAAGCTGCCCGCCGAAAAAAACTACATTGGGAAACTTGGATGTAATTACAGGTACAAGGTTGTTTATTTCATCCACTACATCGGTTCCGACCGATGTATAAGCTTCTGCGTAGTAACCGTGTTCCTTCATATATTTTACGTAGCGGTTTGCCTCTGCATTAATATGATTCCCCAAATTCTCAATTTCATATGCGCCTTTAAAGTTTCCGGCATCTATTGAACCAACCTGAATAAATACAAAATTCTTATAGGTAGTACCGAAAATTCTGAAAATACTTAATAGTGTATGAAGCCCCAATCCGTTGAACCCGTTAACAAGGATTGCTGCAGACTTTCCATTGGGATCGAACTTCAATTCCTCCGCCTGCTTGTCGTCTTCGCCGTGAATATCGTAGATTGATGCTTCAACCGAATCCACAATGGTATCTAGCCGCCTAAGCATATCGAATGTTTTATTATAATGACTCTTAATATATAAAGTAAAGAATATAAGCGCGGAAGTAATAACTAAAGTTATCCAGCCACCTTCTTCAAACTTTACAAGTAAAACGGATATAAGTATAAAAGAAGTTAATGAGAAGCCAACCCCGTTTATCAGCAGCTTTCTAATCCATTTCTTTTCGTTTTTTCTTTCCAGCCACCAGTGCCTAATCATTCCAAGCTGCGACAGGCTGAATGTTATAAACACGTTAATGCTGTAAAGAACAATTAAAAAGTCAACCGAGCCTTTGGAAACCAGCATCATGATGAGTGAAGTAACCCCCATCAGCAGAATACCGTTTTGAGTAACAAGCCGGTCGCTAAGCATTGCAAATCTTGTAGGGAACCACCTATCTAGCGCCATATTTGCAAGCACTCTAGGCCCGTCTAAAAAGCCTGTCTGCGCAGCAATAAAAAGCAGAATGGCTTCGGAAAGAAGAGTGATAAGAACGAATGCAAATCCCCACTGATGCCCCCAGCTTTTGGTCATATTCTCAAATAGTATTGCGTTTAAGGTTTTTCCCGGCGCCTCCGCTACTTTGAAGAGAAGGTAGGCAATCATCAGGCCAAGGACGGTAATAGCCAGCGATGATGCCATGTAAAGCATCGTCCGCTTCGCTGTTTCAACACGCGGTTCCCTTAAAATAGGAAGACCGTTGCTTACGGCCTCTATACCTGTAAAAGTACCGGCACCCATGCTGTAGGCTTTCATTATAATAAAGAGAACTCCGAATGTACCCAGTGTCTTAAATGACTTGGCTAACTCTATATTTGTATCGTTATAAACAGATTGAATCTGTCCTGCATGCGCAAAAAAAGTATAGAGAATAGCCAGAAGATGCATAACAACAAAAAGCAGAAATACGGGGACCAGCGGTATTACTGCTTCTTTAATACCCCTCAAATTTAGAAGGAGAAGAACGATAACTCCCGCAACCGCAAATTCCAGTTTATAGCTTAACCAGCTAGCAGGAAGGAAGCTGAATATCGCATCGGCCCCGCTAGCTATTGAGATGGTAATGGTTAAAACATAATCTATAAGCAGCGCACAGCCGGAGATCATTCCTACCTTGGGCGAAAGCAGTTTGCTTGCTACCAGATAACCGCCGCCGCCGGAGGGGAAAAGCTCGATAATATGAGAATAGCTTGCAGCTATAATAAAGATAGTAATTGCCGTGCCTAGAGCGACGAATAACCCCAGGTAAGGATGCCCCATAAGAGCTTTAAAAGCCTCTGCAGGGCCATAGCAGGAAGACGACAATCCATCCGAGCCGAGACCAACCCAGGCAAGAAATGCAACTAACGAAAGCTTATGAAAAATGCCTTTATCATGCGGGTCGCGGGCTTCGCCTATAACCACATCTTTTATCTTTTTAATACCTTTTGAAGTATCCATCACTGTTTATAAAAATTCTATTAATAATTTGAAAAGGCTAAATGCGAAAAGAATAAACAAATAGTTTATGCTCGGACGGGACAATATATTTACGCTTCTTTATTTTCATTTAATTTACGGCACAAACATAAGCAGAAAAATATTTACCTCAAATATTCATTGCTGCAGCGGATTGATTACCGGGAATTACAGTTATTCGGTGTCCCACTCAATTAATGATTGAAAGGCAAGCCTATCCGCCCCCTTGTTTATCCCTTCCAGATAATGCAGTCCTTTTGCAGACAGGCTCGTATTTAATCCGATCTGAATCTCATCATTAAATTTCGTCTCGGAAATAAACGAAACCGTCATGGATTTCATCCGGTTCCTTTCATGGAATTCATTCGGATAACAATCCAAAATATATTCAATATATCTTTCGTTGTTCACATGGCGGTTTATGTCGATATCGCTGTAATTTATTTTTTTACTAAAAGCAATTCCATCGGTTTTTACAACCGGTATCTTTGCCGGCAGATCGGTCAATGCATGTTCATCGGGCTGGTATGGGAATTCTATATTCAGATTTTTCAAATCGGTAATCCTCTTGCTTTTGGCGTTTATAAGCAGCCAGGCAGAAGCAATTCGGCAAAACACTCCGCCGCTGTTATCGAACAGAAGAAAATCTCTTAAAGCATATAACTTATACCTGCCTTTAGGCCATGTTTTTATTTTAAATTTATCTTCGAACTGCGGCATGTTATTAAATTCCAACTTTACCCAGGACAGCACCCAGAACAATTCTTTTCCAAGCAATTGCCTGTAACCGACGTTCAGATTATCCGCATGTGACGAGGCAATATCCTGCATATAATTAAATATCGAGCTTACCTTCAGCTTATTGTTAAAGTCGATATCGTAAGCACGGACTTTTAAATCATCTTCCCAGAAAGTTTGCATATAAATTATAATTGTTTTTTTGCTGCCGCTAAGTTAAATATTTCCGGTAAAACTTTTAACACATAATTTAAATATGCCTTATGAAGTTGATATAGAGCGTACATAAAATCAGTTTAAGCAAACCGTTTAAATCCGCAATTATGGCAATGAAAATAATTCTAATATATTTTTGTATTTTTCAAGTGATGAATAAAAACTTCGAATAAGATTTTTTTTATATGCAGCCGCGACAGGCATTACAAAAATATTTCGGATACAAATCTTTCCGCCAGAACCAGGAAGAAATTATTGATGCTATTCTGGAAGGCGATAATGTTATTGCAGTCCTGCCCACCGGTGCTGGAAAATCGATTTGCTATCAGATACCCGCATTGGTATCGGACAATTTTTCGATTGTTATCTCTCCGCTTATTGCACTTATGAAAGACCAGGTAGATTCATTAAATAAAAACGGTACACTTGCCGCTTTTATTAACAGCACTATGAGCTTTTACGAAACCGAAGAAGTTTTAAGAAACATATCCTTCGGCAAGATAAAGCTGCTATATGTTGCGCCGGAGAGGCTGGAAAACATAAGCTTTGCAGATAAAATAAAAAGCCTTAACCCGGCATTCCTATTTGTAGATGAGGCTCATTGCATTAGCGAGTGGGGCCACAGCTTTAGACCAAGCTACAGAAAGATTAAAGACTTTGCCGGTTACATACAGATCAAACGGATATCCGCATTTACCGCAACCGCTACTCCCGAAGTAGTTAAGGATATACTGCAGCAGCTTAGCCTGAACCGCTTAGGCGCGGCCGGCGAAGAAGCACAGATTTTCGTTAGAGGATTCGAGAGGGACAACCTGGAATTGAATGTTGTTCTTACCAGAAGGAAAAAAGAAAAATGCCTGGAATTACTATCAATATTCAAAACACCTGCAATAATTTATACCGCCTCCCGAAAAAGAGCCGAAGAGATTTCTGCGTACTTAAATATACATAAAATAGACTGCGCATATTACCACGCCGGTTTAATGCCGGAGGAAAGAAAAAAAATACAGGAAGATTTTCTTACCGACAAAGTACCGGTAATAGCTGCGACAAATGCATTCGGGATGGGCATTGACAAAAAAGATATCCGCCTGGTAATTCATTACAATACCCCCGGCTCAATTGAAAACTACTATCAGGAGATAGGGCGCGCCGGCAGGGACGGGGAAATATCCTTCGCCTTCTTACTGCACGAGGATAATGATGTTAATATTCAAAACTTCTTTCTGTCTAATTCGTATCCGGATAAGCAGCTTATCCAAAACGTATATGATGCCCTTTGCGATTACGGCCAAATAGCTGTCGGCAGCATGTCGGCTAAGGAAATTCCAATTAACGCAGATTATATTTCTGCCTTTGCAAAAAAGGAGATAAGCAAAGGGCTTCTTTATTCCGCGTTAAAAATTCTTGAAGGCGGAGGCTATCTTAAGCAGCCATCTGAGTTCAACAACAAGTCGTCGATTAAATTCAATCTTGATAAAGATAAATTAAAAGACTTCACAAAAAAAACTACCAATATACATATTAAAATCTCGGTGCTGTATTTTATTAGGGAATTCGGCAGCAGGATATTTTCTTCTCCGGTGCAGATATCCGCGCCGGATATAGCCGTGGAAATAGGATTGACGGCTTCCGAGATTGAAGATGTTTTTATAATACTGGACAACCTCGGGATTATCGAATATAAAAAGCCTCTGTCAAAAGAAAATGTTGTGCTTACCGCACCAAGGATTGTTTCCAGCAGGTTAAACCTAGACTTTAAAAAGATCAGCCAGAGCTACATTTTTATGGAAAGCAAGATTGAGCGCATGGTTGATTATGTTTACTCCGGCGAATGCAGGTTTAAATTCATTCTTCAATACTTCGGAGAAGAAGCCAAGGATTATAAATGCGGCAGGTGCGACAACTGTAAAGAAGAGGCGGCAATGCCGGAATCAACCGTGGAATATATCCGGGAAATTATTCTTCGAACTTTATACAAAGCTAATTCCCCGGTTACCGAATCTTCGGTTATTTCAATTATGAAAGGCAGCGCTAAGTCCGGCATTTATTCTTCGTTTGATACTTTTGGTGCGTGCGCAAATTATGACAGGAACGAGCTGAAGAAAATTTTAAATGATTCTTTATTAAAAGAATTGATATCCAGGTCCGCCGACTCAAAGACTCTTTCTCTTACGGAAAAAGGCACCGGTTATCTAAAAGCTGCCGGTCTTGCAGCCGAAGAAAAAAAAGAACCGGCCTATGAGGATAGTCTGGAACTTTTTCATCTCCTAAAAGAAATCCGGAAGACAGCATCAAACAAGTTTATGCAGACTGGCTACCTCATTTGTCCCGATGAAGTGCTAAGGGAAATTTCCCGGACAAAGCCTGTTGATAGGAAACAGCTTCTCTTAATAAATGGATTTAACCAGAGAATGTTTAACAAGATAGGCGAAGAGATGCTGGAGACAATAAATGAATTTGTAAATACAAAAAGCACAGCAGTAATTAAGCCTGCCGCCGGTGAAAAAAAGAATATGCCCGGCAATATTAAAGAGACTTTCGGCCTTCTTAAGAAAGGCTATTCGCTTAGCGATATTGCATCAATAAGGCAACTGAACGAAGCGGTTGTCTCAATGCAAATTGAGACCATACTGGAATACGAACCGGAAGTTAAGATAGATTCGCTATATGATGCGGGAGTGCTCGAAGAAATATTTAAAGAGATTAGTAAAGGTTATAACAATCTTAAAGAACTAAAAGGAAGACTGCCGGATAATGTTACCTATCCTTTAATTAGAATTGCCGTTGCAAAATATAAACCCAAGAGAAATGATTAGAATCTATAATCAAATTTGTGCTACTTTCCCTTTTGCTTCTTCAGGCTTTCCACATAAGCTATGGCCTTGGTAAAAAATTTTTGCCACCTTTGCGGGTCTTTATTGTAATACTGTATTGTCGATTTATAATCCTTTTCGGTAATGCCGTTTCTCTTAAAGACAAATGCTTTTACGGAATCAATATTTCGCAATGAACTTGTGGTGTCCTCTGCAATTAACAGGTCGGAGTAGACCTTAATGAACTTATCTTCATCCAGTATATTCTTATTCGAACATCCTTGCTGGAAAGGAATAATTAAAAAAGAAAAACAAAGTATACAGATGAAATTTAAATTCAGACGGCTCATGCTGTTTATTTCAACCTCTGAAAAACGAACGGTGCCCAATTAAGCAAAAGTCCATGCGCGTTTTTCTATTTCATTTTCTTGCTTGCTTCGAATAATATTTTCTTTTCTCTCTCTGTTAGGTTCTGGTATCCCGAATGGCTTATCTTATCCAGTATTTTGTCAATCTCTTCCTGGGTAACATCGCTAACATCATCCTGGTTGTTAATTTCGTAGAACCTGGCATCCTCAACGTTGCCGCCTTTTTTCTTGAATACGTTCGCAGCATTCTTAAATGAACCGAATAAGTTTCCGCTCTTACTGCCGTATTGCCTTCTTCCGAAGACCCCGCTCATGGACGGATTGGATCTTCTATCGATAAGGATATAAATAAATCCCGCCAGCGCACCGCCTAGATGCGCAAGGTGCGCCACATCGCTGCCGGGGCTGTCGATTGAAAAGAATTCTATAATAACAAAAAATGCTATCAAATATTTTGCTTTAATAGGAATAAGGAACCAGAGGAAAATATATCTATCAGGGAACAGCATACCGAAGGCAATAAGCACTCCGAATATTGCGCCGGAAGCGCCGATAGTTGGAGCCAGCTGCTCGTTAAGAAGAGGAGGGAGAATCAGTTGAAAAATCCCGGCTACAACACCGCACATCAAATAGAAAGTTAAAAACTTCTTCGAGCCCCACAAGTTTTCTATTTCCATTCCGAACATCCAAAGCGCGAACATGTTCATCGCAATATGCATTATGCCGCCGTGCATAAACTGGTAAGTAATCAGCTGCCACGGATAAAAGCTCCATTTGATTACTTCGCCCACACCGTTCGAAAGTACCAGTCCGCCGAACGGTATTAAGGCGAAGTACTTTGTTAAAATATCGGCTATGGTAAGTCCGGTGCCGGTTGTAATCTGCTGGCCAAGCATCTGTATAAAGAAAACTATTACATTGATGATAATCAAATTTTTAATAACCGGGGGAAAATAGCTGAATCCGCCGAAGCCGGAAGGCCTATAATAATCGCTCACAAATAATTCCTTTTCTTATAAACGCTTTTTAAGATAGAAAAAACATAAATATTTTTTAGCTCTACAATTATCAAATCTAATATAACTAAAAATATGCAAAGCCTGCCGGTTAGCGGGCAGGCTTTATTTTTTATAAACTGAAGATTTTCCGATTTATTTACAACCAGGTTATCCGATTAAAAAAACCTACGGTAAAAGTTACTAAAAATTAGATGCAATCAATATGCTATACTTCACTAAACTTTCCGGGAATAGAATCTAGACTTCGCTTAATGCTGCAACGCCGGGCAGGACTTTTCCTTCCAGGAATTCCAGCGAAGCGCCGCCTCCGGTGGAAACGTGAGATACCTTGTCATCCAGGCCTGCCTTGCTTATAGCAGCAGCAGAATCCCCGCCGCCGATAATTGTAATTGCGCCTTTCGACGTAGCTTCAACAAGCTTTTCGGCAACAGCATTTGTGCCTTTCGCAAAGTTGTCCATTTCGAATACACCCATCGGGCCGTTCCAAACAATTGTCTTTGCCTTCATTATTTCTTCGCCGAATAATTCTCTTGTCTTAGGACCAATATCGAGTCCCATTTTATCGGCAGGTATTTCACTTGTACTTACAACCAGGGAAGGCGAATCATTTTTAAATTCGTCGGCAACAACAACATCAACAGGCATTAAAAATTTAACATTCGACTTGCTTACTTTATCCAGTACTTCTTTGGCAAGTCCAATCTTCTGCTCTTCCAATAACGATTTGCCTATTTCCTTGCCCTGGGCCTTATAAAAAGTATACGCCATTCCGCCGCCTATTATCATTGTGTCCACTTTATCAAGCAGGTTCATAATAACATCAATCTTTCCGGAAATTTTTGCCCCGCCAAGAATTGCGCAGTACGGCCTCTTAGGATTGGATATTGCGGTTCCAAGGTAATCCAGCTCTTTCTGCATCAAATAGCCGGCTGCACATTTAGAGATGTATTTTGTTACTCCTTCCGTAGATGCATGTGCCCTATGTGCGCTGCCGAATGCATCGTTTACGTAAACATCGCCAAGCCCGGCAAGCTTCTTTGCAAAGTCCGGGTCATTCTTCTCTTCTTCCTCGTGGAATCTTAAATTCTCAAGAAGAACAACGTCGCCGCTTTTCATCGCATCAACAACTTTCTTTACTTCGTCACCCACACAGTCTGGCGCTAGCTTAACATCTTTATTTAAAAGTACACCAAGCCGCACCGCAGCAGGCTTTAGGCTGTACTTCGGATTTACCTTTCCTTTAGGCCTGCCCAGGTGGCTCATTAAAATTGCTTTGCCGCCTTCGGAAATAATTTTTTTAATGGTCGGCAGTGAGGATACGATTCTTATATCATCGGTTATATTAAGATTTTCATCCAGCGGTACGTTAAAATCTACGCGCACCAGTATACGCTTATCTTTAAGGTCTAGTTTATCAATTGATAATTTATTCATTTGCTTACGTCCTTCTTTCTTTTCATAGACATAATTAACTCACCTTAAGCAACATTAAGGAATAATGGAGTCTTGGAGTAATGGAATCCTGCTTGCGTAAATCTAAGAGATTATCTCTCAGATACTGGATACTCGATTCTCGATACTGGATAAGAAATCGAGTATCCAGTATCAAGCATCGAGTATCTTTAATCAAAAATTGCAAACCTGCCTCTACCTGTCGGTAGACAGGTGCCGGTAGGTAAGTATCTTTGGCTGGGATATTGGAATTTACTCCAATATTCCAACATTCCTCCGAAGGAGTCTTCAGACATTATCCACTATTCCTTTATTTAAATGATAGCGTAACGTGAGCAGTAATTACTTAAACGGATTAATACAACAAAGACGAAGCATGTGCCTCGTCTTTGTCTTTAATTTTTTCTTATTTCACAATCTTTAATAGTAAATCGACTACTCTGTTGGAATAACCCCATTCGTTATCATACCAGGAAATAACCTTGAAGAATCTCTTCTCATCTTTAAAATTATTCTGCAGCGTTGCCAGCGAATCATAGATGGAAGAACGCTCATCATGAATAAAGTCGGACGATACAACTTCTTCGTTGCAATAGCCTAGAATGCCTTTTAAATATGTCTCGGAAGCTTTCTTCATCAAAGCATCGATCTCTGCAATCGAAGTATCCCTGGTAGCGCGGAAAGTTAAGTCAACTACTGAAACATCCGCAGTAGGAACTCTGAAAGACATACCGGTTAACTTGCCCTTTACAGAAGGAAGCACTTCGCCAACCGCTTTAGCAGCACCTGTGGTGGAGGGAATAATGTTAATAGCGGCTGCTCTTCCGCCTCTCCAATCTTTTTTAGAAGGACCGTCAACCGTTTTTTGAGTAGCGGTATACGAATGGATCGTCGTCATTAATCCGGTCTCTATACCGATACCTTCCTTTAATAAAACGTGTACAACCGGAGCCAAGCAGTTTGTGGTACAGGAAGCGTTCGAAATAATATCGTGCTTGGCTGCATCGTATTCATTATCGTTAACACCTAGTACGATGGTCTTAACATCTCCTTTGCCGGGTGCTGAAATAATTACTTTCTTAGCGCCTGCATCCAAATGCCCCTTAGCTTTATCGGAGCTTGTAAATAAACCGGTCGACTCGATAACATAATCAACCTTTAATTCTTTCCACGGTAGCTGCGAAGGCTCTTTGGTTGCAGCAACGCACCTTATTTTATGTCCGTTAACGATTAATACATCGTCGGTCTCCACACTAGGATTGCTTTTTTCCGTCGTTAGCTCTCCTTTAAAATGACCATGAACAGAATCATACTTTAACTGGTAAGCAAAATATTTTGCGTCAGTAGTAACATCAACAACCGCAACAACATCAACTTCTTTCCCTAAAACTCCTTTATCAACCAATGCATTAAACACCAATCTTCCTATTCTGCCGAATCCGTTAATACCTACTTTGATAGCCATACTGAAACTCCTTTGTTTAAAATTAATTAGTGCGATACAAAAATACTTAAAGAGGCTCTGAATTTCAATTGAATAAACCGGAATGTTTATACACCTAGAAGTTCAATTCAGCCGGAATCTGATATTAATTGAGTGCACCGGCTCATCATTTATTTTAAAATTTGAATAATGCAATTCAACCGGTCTTTCCCGGCTGCTATCATCTTCTAAAAACTCAACTGCCAATATAGCCCCTATGATCGGGCTTGCCAATGTTAAAATACTTGCCGCAGTACCGTCTATATCTTTATTCTGCCATAATACTATTCCGGCAACCGCTATGCCGGAAATACTTCCGAGTAGTGCATTTCCCAAATCGGAATCCGGCCTATATCCTTTATCAATTATATGTACGCCTAAAGCTGTTCCGAACAGATACCCGGCGCCAAACCCGATTATAAAGCCACCGAGCCCGGCAAATTCACCGTGAGGATTACTTGATCTGTCAATAATGGCACCTAAGTATGCTGCAGGTAAAGCCGTAACGCCTCCTATCAAAGCGCCTGTTGCAAATTCGGCAACATAGGTAAAGCTTGTTTTCGTCTGATAACTAGAATCCGGGTTCACTGCCGGCAGTGCAGCATTAAACGCCGGGGAATAACCGGCTGCCGGGATGCGTGTTTGACTTTGGATTTTATTTACGGAAACAAATAAGAACATAAAGATGAGCAGCGTTACGAACGCATTAATTTTTTGTGAGTTCATTATATCCCCGCTTAATTTTATAAAACAATAATTTATTCTCTAAATAA
>JAKAJV010000027.1 GCA_021813585.1 Bacteroidota bacterium
TTTTCGCATCTTCCGCAGAAGGCAGTTATTAGAATTTTTAATCTGGCAGGTACGGAAGTAACAGAAATAGATAAAGACAACCCGGATCAATTCCAGCAGTGGTATCTTTATAATAACTCCGGTATACCTCTGGCAAGCGGTTTGTATATAGCATATATAGAAATGCCGGAGCTGGGAGTTACAAAAATTTTAAAGATTGCAATAATCCAGCCGCAAGCAATACCCGAAAGGTATTAATGCGTGCAAGAACTTTTAGAAAAGTAAAAAGAAAAGATCATCAATTAGTTCCGGCCTGCGGGCTTTTCTACCGGCTTCTTATTTGTAACGGCAAGACTGATAATTATTAATGCGCCGCCGGCAAAAACCTGCCAGGTAATATCTTCGTGTAAAAAGGCAGCGCCTAAAATTACGCCGCCCAGCGGGAAGATATATGTTACCATACTCGTCCTGCTCGGCCCGATTTCGTGTATTAGATAGAAGGCAAGGAAGAACGCAAACCCGGAGCCGATAATTCCCAGAAACAGCAGCGCAATCCATGTTATGCTTAGATGCGGTAATACCACAGGCCTTTCGGTAGTTAAAACTGCAAGCCACATTACTGCGGTGGCGGAAACAAGCGGCCCGGCGCTTCTTAAAATTCCGGGCGTATCAACCGTCCTTTTGCGCACGTATACTCCGCTCCATGCATACAGCACCGAAGCAAGTATTACCGCAGCCTGGCCGAGAATTGAACCGGCGGGCGAATCGATATCTTTGCTTAACAGTAATGCTACACCCGCAAACCCGGTCAGCAGTCCAAGCAATTTCTGAATCGAAATTTTATCATCCTTAAGTGAATAGTGAGCGATTACGATTGTAAATAGGGGAACGGTTGCATCCAGTATAGCGGCAACCGCGGAATCGATTGTCTGCTCTCCCCACGATATAAGAAAGAACGGCAATGCGATATTTGTAATTCCAAGAAGAAACAGCGGCGACCACGATTTAAAATCTTTCGGCAAACGCGTGCGCTGTATTATAATTACCGCTATTCCGAATAAAAGCCCGAATAGCACTCTGAATGCTACGAGTGTAACTGGCCCGGTTTCCTTTACCGCAATCTTAATCCACATAAACGATGAACTCCAGATTGCACCGAGCAGAATAAACACAAGCCAGTGTTTTAGCTTCAAGGCAGACTCCTAATCTATTTTAAATTCATCCCAGGCAGCTCTGGAAATTTTAGCTATTATATTATAACGCGCATCCTCATGTTCACGTGAATCCGAAACGAAGATCACAATTATAAAATGTCTGCCGTTTGGGAGCGTAACAATGCCCGCATCGTTGGTAGCGGCAGCAATGCCGTCTTTATTTTCTCCCGATGTTCCGGTTTTATGGACGACTATAGTCCCGGCAGGCAGCAAGCCTTTAATCATTTTGGTGCCTGTCTTAGTTGCCGCCATAACATTCAAGAGGAAGTTTCTGCCGGCTGCAGAAATAATACTATCTTTAGCAAATTTACTTAGCAGCATAGCCATTGCAGCAGGCGAGCTCCAATTTTTATACTGAATCATCCAGTCTTTGTGCATCTCCTCTTCGTTTACAACAATTTCAATATCTTTTATTCCGAGGCTGTGAACAAACTGATTAACTTTTGCAGGCCCCCCGACAATCCTTAGAAGGATGTCGCATCCGTTATTATCGCTCTCGGTAACTGTAATTGTCAGCAGATCGCGAAGGGTAATATCGAAATTGCTATCAGGATGTTTTTCGCGGAGAGGGCTCCATGTATTGGGAAGCAGATCGCCTTTTGTTATATGTATCTTCTGTTCAAGTGATAGGATACCTCTGTCAACATCCTTTAGCACAGCTAAAGCCAGTGGGAATTTAAAAACACTCTGCATAGGGAAGTGCCCGTTGCCGTTGAACAATATCGTATCGGGCTTTTCCATATTTATTACGGCTACGCCTATTTTTCCATCGGCATGTTCTATTATGCTGTTAATCTTTTTGCGCAGCGTACCGGTTTGCCCAAAGCTAATTGCGCTTAAAGAGAAAACGATTAAAATTGCAGCGATGTAATTTCTGTTTATTTCATATTTACTATCAGGCATATCCAAGAGCAAAATTTACTATTGCCGATGCGTGAATTAGAGTAGTATCAAAAAGCGGGACCGGGCAGTCCTCTTGTTTGACAAGTATCGGAATTTCCGTACATCCCAGTACTATCCCTTCTATTCCACAGGTAATAAGTTTATTAATAATTCTGAGATATTCCTTCTTCGTTTCTTCCTTAAAAATATCTTTGGCCATCTCGTCAAGTATTGAAGAATGTATAAACTTACGGTCTTCAAATTCCGGTATTACGGTCGTAATTCCGTACTGAGATAATTTTTCTTTATAAAATGATTGTTCCATGGTTATCCTTGTGCCCAGCAGTCCTACCTTTTTTAAGTTGTGTTTGGAGACTGCCTTTGCAGTTTCTGCGGCAATATGGATTAAAGGTATTCTTATAATGCTTTGAATTTTATCGGCAATTATATGCGGAGTGTTGGCGCAGAAGGCAATGCAATCGGCTCCGCCCTTTTCAAGATTTTTAGAAATGACTGAGAATTTATTGGTAATTTCTCCCCATTCATTCGGATCGGTAGGAGGATTGAATTCCGCAAAGTTGACCGAATAAAGAAGTATCTTAGCGGAGCTTAATCCGCCCAGCTTTTTATTTATCTGCTGATTAATCAATCTATAATAATCAACAGTGGATACCCAAGTAGTACCGCCTATTAAACCTATTGTTTTCATTTTATTAACTATAAAAAAAATTATAATTGAAAGTAAAGCAAAATTAATTAAGTATTACACAAAATTGCCATGAATATTTAGCTTAAATATACATGGCTCAATTTATATCCATGCAGTTTAGTTTGTTTTAATATGTACTTTGAAAAAATTCCATATAAGATCCGAAGAGTTTATTTTATCTGCTTTACAGAAAGTTCTTTCTGTTTCTCTTCTTCTACAGACCGGAAAGTGCGATGCCGATAATTTTATGTATTATTTTTTCTTCATTTCTTCACGTAATTTCTTTGCCCATAAATTTATTTCTTGTTCTTTTTCTCCGCTTACAGTCAACCTTCCTGTAGTTACCGGGTCTCTTATCACTGCTGCCATTACAACCTTTCGATCGATAACTAATGCCATTTTCTTCCCGACATTCCGTTCCGTTACTTCTTTGAATTTTGTTTTTGCCGTTTGTTTCAGTGCTATGTTCAGTACGTATAATTCCTTACCGTCTAATATTGCTCTTGTAGTAATGCAGGTATCAATATCCTTAACCGTAATTACCGGTTTTTGTTCAAGGCAAAGCGTATCCGATAAATACCCGATTTTAATTTTATTTGACTTAGCATAGCATGAGTCTTGCGGTATGACTAAATACAAACCTGTCTTTATTGTTTTGGTCTGTGGAAAATTTATTGATGCCGAAATTATTATGATGAAAAATATAATCAATGTTTTCATTTTTTGTCCTTCTATTATTTTCAACTTGTGTTATTTAATAATTCAACTTTTACTTCAAAAACGTATAACAGCCTGATAAGCGGTCGCCCCAGAACAGCAATACTGCTTAAATAACAATTGCCAATTATTATTTTCAAAATTTATCTAACAAAACTATTTTACAAAGCAACAATACACGGGAGAACAAAGCCAATAATTACACAAATGCCGAATGCGAAAACGGCGTCCGGTTGATTCGCTTATACGCATTTTCTTAAACTACTTCTATCCTTATCTTTCTTCCTAATGTTCTGGCATAACGGCCAAGTGTCGAAAGCTTTATATCTTCAGAGTGATTTTCTATCCTTGATATAACGGATTTTTTTGTTTTTAACTTTTCTGCTAATTCTTCTTGAGTTAATCCGGATTTTTCTCGCAACTGCTTAAGTAAAATGCCTATCTTAAAATTTTGATAACCTATATCATAATTTTCTGCAAATTCTGCATCTTCCTTTTTCCTTTGTGCAACATATTTTTTTAAATCGCTCATTTTATTTCTTCCTTTCATAATAGTTTCTCTTTCTTTCCTCTGCTATCTTAATTTCATTCGGTGGTGTTTTTTGTGTTTTCTTCACGAATCCATTTGTTATTATAAAATTTCCATCAGTCTCGAAAAAGCCTAATAATCTAAAAATATCACCGGAAAATATTACTCTTATTTCCCAAATTTCATCCGTACCTTTTAACTTCTTAAAATATTGTTTAGGAACAATCGAAGTATCTTCAAAAAGTTCCAATAGCCAGGTAATTTTGTTAGCTTGCTTTCCCCTAAGGGAATCAAGGAATTCCTTTGCTGGATAGTTCCCACTTTCTGATTGATAAAAATTTACTTCTCTCATATTTGCAAAGTTAGCACAAATGCTAACCTTAATCAATTAAAAATTTAGTAATGATTATGCGTATAACGCCTTGCCAATAAGCGGCGCCCCAGAGCAAGGATGCCGAACAATACCAACAACTTTTTATTTATTAAAAATTTTATTTAACAGAACAACTTTGAACAAGAAACTTAATACGGAACTACAAAGCCAATAATTACACAAATGCCGAATGCGAAAACGGCGTCCGGTTGATTCGCTGGATGTTAGCCCGCTTAAATGTAGAAGGCAAGTAATTAGAATAATGAACTATGGAATAATTAATCTTTAACTCCTTCGCTGGGTTTATTTTTCCTATCCCGATACTGATCATAAAGTACAAGATATACAGATAGAATTATAATGGCTGTGGCAACTAATAAAGCAGTAGTGATCTGTTCATCGGCAATAAGCCAGCCAAGGAAAACTGCAATTATAGGATTTACGTAAGTGTGAGTTGAAATCCGTGTAACAGATGTATGTCCCAGCAGCCATACATAAGCGCTGAAAGCAATCACTGAACCAAAAGTAATCAGGTATAAAAGCCCAAAGAAAGATTTTAAAGTAACCTGGCTTAAATGAAATTGCGATGGCTCACCAATGATAAAACTGGTTATCAAAACCAGCGTACCACCGAAAATTAATTCCATCCCCGATGATAACATAGGCGACTTAGGAACATTTGCAACTCTTGAATAGACAGCGCCTCCTCCCCAGGAAAGGGTGCCTGCAACAATTAATGCAGCGCCAAGAAAATCATTATTTGATGTTGTGCTACCTGTAGTAGAAGCAATAAGATAAACAACACCGCCGAAACCGAGAAATAATCCTAATATTCCCCTTAGCTTTACCCGTGTATCCTTTAAGAAAAACCATTCTATTCCCATAATCCATAAAGGTTCCGGAGTAACGAGTACGGCCGCCATCCCGGAAGGTACATATTGCTGCGACCATGCCAGCAGTCCATGCCCGATCAAAAAGAACAGTGCTCATAATGTAATCAGCGGGAAAATATTTTCCCTCTTGATCTTTTCTCTGCTCTTAAACCGGCTTAATAAATAAAGAATTATCCCTGCTGTCAGGGATCTTATTCCAATCATCATTAACGGTGGAATTGTCTCAACAGCATAGCGGATTGCAAGGTAGGTGGAACCCCATATTATATAAATGGCTCCAAAAGCTAAAAGTGTTTTAAGTTTCTGCTGTTTCATAATTAATCCATTGTTTGAAGTAGAATGTAAAACCGTCAAAACGATTTCATTGTTTAGTTTTATTTTACTAATCCCGATATTAATCTCGAGGTTAATAAAAAAATGTTTTGTTTGAAATATTTTAACAGTTTACATGATTCCGTTCTTCCATTCAGACAACTGGTTAATTAGTAAAATTGTATCTATAAAAATATATAGATACTTATAATTATATCAAAAAGAAAGTAAATAAAAGTTAGTCAATAAACGTGGGCTAACATATATTTATCCCGCTTTGCAGTTTACGCCTTACTGTATGTTACCAAGAATAAAAATACGGCTGATTTACAAACCGGCTTTTGTTTATCAAGATATAATCAGTATAAAAAACTGCATAATAATTTCCGTTCTTTATAAAATTCAAGTTAAAATATTCTTACTCTGCCGAACCTTTCTTTATAAAATTAAGAACTTTAAACTGGCTGCCTCCCGTCATTTTTTCTTCTGAAAATTTCAAATTAAAGATTAGTAAGTCAAGCTTTATAATTAAAATTCCATCGCTGTACAAAATAAATTTTTGTATTGTATTTATAGTAATATTAATTGAAGTTTGTTTTGTAAAGATACGCGGTTAACTGTATTTAAAATAAGATCCGGATTTTTCATACACGGGCCTTTAATTATGGTATCGATTCCGCGCATCTTCAGTCCTTCTTTTAGAGTAACTATTAAATTAATTATAAAGGGAAATAATTATGAAAATACGTTATGCCTTTTTAGGGGTAATTTTTTCGTGCGGTATAATATTCGCTCAGGGCCAGACGGCAGTACCATTCTTGCTCGATGTGCAGTCGCCGCTGTTTTACGGCGCCGGCGGAATAGGAGCCGCAGTACCGATGCAGGACCCGCTGGGCTTTTATTATAACCCTGCGCAGCTAGGCTGGTATTCTCGCAGCCACAGCCTATCGGTATTTTTTATGCCCGTTAAAACAACGCTGTTTAATTCGCCTACCTTTAACGCCGCTTCCGGCACTTTCGGATTTACATTAGGCTATAACTTCCTTTCCAATGGAAGCAATTTGCCTCTGTCAATCGGCGCAGGCTTTATACACAATAATATTTCGTACAATTATTCCTACATTATAAATTATCCGGACGGCAACGGGGGAATTTATAAAAGCGAAGATTCGTACGACTGTTACAGCTTTGGTGCAAGCTATAATTATTACGTACTTTTTAACGCGGGCTTTTCTTTAAAATCTTTTAACTCAAACCTTGCGGAACCGGAGAGTAATTATAATGCCGCAGGCACCGCCTTCGATTTCGGCGCAATGGTTATCGCCCCGTTTGACGATTTGTTTTTAAAGGAAGATAAAATTCAGCTGGGTGGCTTGGTTTTTAGTCCGGTATTAAAAGCCTCGGCCGGGTATTCAATAACCAATATCGGCAAAAAAATTTATTATGTAGACCCGGCGCAGAGCGACCCGATACCCAGGACGGCCAGACTGGGCTACAATATAAATCTCGGCTTCAATACAAAGATTGCGGGAACCGTACTGCCTGTTGTTGATTATTCATTTACTGCGGAAGCAGAGGACATGCTGGTAAATGACGATTCTCTAGGTAATGTTTCTTACCAGGGAATGTTCGGCAATATAAATATCGGCAATAACCTTATCCTCTTAAAACCGGATAAGAATGTTGTGGTGCATAAGGGGCATATTTTTAATTTCTTTAAAACGTTAACCGTTGTAAGTGGCAGTATATCCGCCAGTAATCTTTTAAATGTAAAGACGAGCGGCTGGGCGGTATCTTCGGAGGGACTGTTTAAAGTACTTGCCGGCAGTATCTCCAATCCGTCTCTTAATTATATCTTCCGGCATTTCGGCATTGAGTATTATAAATCATCTATTTCTGCCGGTCCGTTGCCTAACCAGGAACCTTCCGGCTTTGCGCTGTATTTTTATGGTATCGATTTGTAAATAAATTTTTAGTTCCCGCAATAAGGCGCTTTTAACCGCCTGCGGGACTGATTTATTTTTATTGTTTAATTAAATCATATTACTGATTTTAGCTGTTATACGGCAGGCAGTTTGCGGTTTTGCAGGCCTTAAACTTTCTTGACTACATAGACCACTTTCTCTATATTTGCTCTCACGTTTTTCGTCAATTTTCGGAAAAAATACATAATTGAGCCAGTATAAAAAAACAATCCTTCCAAACGGAATTAAAATTATTTCGGAGACGATACCCTACGTAAAATCTTTTTCGCTTGGGTTTTGGTTTAACGTTGGCTCCCGCGATGAAAACAATAAGAATAACGGTATTACCCATTTTATAGAACACATGCTGTTTAAAGGCACTAAAGCCCGCTCTGCAAAAAAAATTGCAGATGAAATCGAATCGTGCGGCGGCTACCTGAATGCTTTTACTTCTAAAGAGCATACCTGTTATTACGGCCGGGGACCCGGCAGCCATATTGCTAAAACGTTCGAAGTTCTGGCGGACATGGTACAGAACCCTTCTTTTAAACCTAACGAAATAAAAAAAGAAGCGAGCGTTGTTGTTGACGAATTGTACGACATTGAAGATAACCCGGAAGAATTAATCTTCGATAAGTTTGAGGAGATAATTTTTTCCGGCAACAGCTTAAGCCTTCCTATCATCGGTACGGAAACGAACATTAAGAACTTTACTCAGCCGGACCTGTTTAACTTTGTTAAACAGAAATACGGCTTTAACAGAATGCTTGTAGCCGCATCCGGCGCCGTTGACCACGGATTGCTGGTTAAGCTTGCAGGCAAATATATAAATAAGGATATGGGTAGTTCGCCTTTAAGAAGGAAATATTATCCGTCCACCGTTATGCCTTCAAAAGCCGAGTTTATCGAAAAAGAAATCCAGCAGGTGCATGCAATAATAGGCAGGCCCACGTACGGCTACAAGAGCGATAAGCGGGATACCGCAGCCGTGTTCTCTCAGGTGCTTGGAGAAGGAAGCAGTTCCAGGTTATTCCAGGCTATAAGGGAACGGAACGGGATTGCTTACCAGGTTAATTCATTTTTAAATTCGTTTTACGATGCGTCGGCCTTCGGCGTGTATTTTTCTACAAACGAAAAAATGATAGACAGGGCGCTGAGCCTGGTTGCAAAGGAATTTAGGAAATTAAGAGAGACGAAAATTTCCGAAAGGGAATTGAATAAGGCAAAAGAATCGATTAAAGGGAGCCTGCTGTTAGGACTGGAAAGTACCTCTAACAGGATGACACGGATGGCTCAATCGGAATTGTACTTTAACAGAATTAAAACAACTGATGAAATGATAAAGAATATTGATGCAGTTAACGCGGGCGATGTTTTGGAAGCCGCCAATGAGCTGCTCGATGAAGACTCATTTATCAGATTAATAATAAAATCAAAAAATGCTATGCTTAAATCAGCCGCTTAGCGTACGCATTCAATCCCTCTCCGGCAAAGCGGAAAAGGACAAGCAAACAGGCTGAATAAACAAAGAGGTATAAAATGTTAATAGGTGTTCCAAAAGAAATAAAGGCCAATGAGAATAGGGTCGCCTTACTGCCCGTAGGCGCTTCGACTCTTATTAAGAACGGGCATAAAGTAGTTGTAGAAACCAAAGCCGGTATAGGCAGCGGCTTTTCCGATGAAGATTACAAGGCGGTAGGTGCCGAGATTGCTTCCGCCCCGAAAGAAATTTATGCAGCCGCCGAAATGATTATGAAAGTTAAAGAACCCATCGCACCCGAATATAAGCTTATACGCAAGGGGCAGGTTCTTTTTACTTACTTCCATTTTGCAGCTAGTAAAGAATTAACTGAAGCTATGATGGCATCCAAGTGCGTCGCTATAGCCTATGAAACCGTTCAGAAAGCAGACAGATCTTTACCGTTATTAATTCCGATGAGCGAAGTTGCAGGCAGAATGGCTCCCCAGGAAGGCGCAAAGTATCTTGAAAAGGCAATGGGCGGCAGAGGAATTCTTTTAGGCGGCGTTCCGGGTACAGGCCCAGCTGAAGTAATGGTTCTTGGCGGCGGTATAGTCGGAACTAATGCGGCTAAAATAGCTGCAGGCTTCGGAGCTAAAGTTACGATCTATGATAATAATCTTTTTAGATTGAGATATCTGGACGATGTAATGCCGAAGAACGTCACAACAATGATGTCTAACGATTATTATATTAGGGCAGGTCTACCGAAAGCCGATTTGGTTATCGGCGCAGTATTAATCCCCGGGGCAAAGGCTCCTAAACTGGTTACAAGAGAAATGTTAAGCCTGATGAAAGAAGGCTCGGTAATTGTCGACGTTTCGGTTGACCAGGGCGGATGTATTGAAACCTGCAAGCCTACTACTCATGAGAACCCGACTTTCGTTATCGACGGAGTTCTTCATTACTGCGTTGCCAATATGCCAGGAGCCGTTCCTCATACTTCCACACTGGCATTAACAAACGCTACTTTGCCTTATGCGGTTGAAATTGCCAATAAAGGTTATGAGGCTGCTATTAAAACGAATCCCGAAGTTAAATTGGGATTGAACATGATTGACGGCAAGATAACATACAAAGGCGTTGCGGAAGCTTTCAATCTTGAATCTCACGCTGTTGAATCTATTATAAAATAATTTAGTTAGTGTTTTAATTCTCTGCGGCTGATTACCGGCCGCAGGGATTTTGATGATAAAAGTTTAAGTTCATGATAAAGATTTCTAAGGCTAAGATAAGTTATTTTTGATTTTTTTGATAAAGGATGAATTAAGTAAGAATAGTTTTGTATATAATTTTTAATTAGGTAAATATGCCTACAGTACTAAGAATGGGTCCGTATCGTTTTTTCTTTTATGCAAACGATAAGAATGAACCATATCATGTGCATGTAGAAAGAGAAGATAAGATTGCAAAGTTTTGGCTTGACCCAGTTAGATTGGAATCAAGTGGCGGCTTTAATAGAAAAGAACTTAAGAGAATACAAAACTTAGTTGAAAAGAATGAACATGAATTAATCGAGAGTTGGAATGAGTACTTCAGCGATTGAAATACAAAAACCCTACGGTAAAAATGTCATCGTTACAGATGATACTTTGAGTGTTGAATTGAGCGACGGAAGAAGCATATCCGTTCCATTAACATGGTTTCCAAGGCTTCTTAATGCAACCCCAAAAGAACGTAACAATTGGAGACTGATTGGTAAAGGAGACGGTATTCATTGGGAAGATTTAGACGAGGATATTAATATTGAAGGACTAATAACAGGAAGACCATCCGGCGAAAGTCGATCATCTTTTAAAAAGTGGTTAAAGAAACGTTCACAAATTAAAGTAAGACTTTAAGCTTGCCTCTATCTATCTGTTGACGGTGCTGCAAGCTGGTTAAAAGTTTAAGTTCAAAAACATAGGTTTTATTTTTAGGATTATAAATGCCAAAATTTGTTTTAGATGGAAAAGAGATAGAGTTTAAGCAAGGTCAAACTATAATTCAGGCTGCAAAGGATAACGGGATTACTATACCTCATTTCTGCTGGCACGAAAGCTTGTCTGTTTCGGGCAACTGCCGTGTATGTCTTGTTGAAGTAGAAAAAATGCCCAAGCTGGTAATTGCGTGTGCAACTATCGCCTCCGATGGAATGGTTGTTCATTCCGCTTCCGAAAAAGCTTTGAGCGCAAGAAATGCGGTGATGGAATTTTTATTAATAAATCATCCCCTGGACTGTCCTATTTGCGATGAAGCCGGGGAATGCAAGCTGCAGGATTACGCATACTCCCACAGCGTTGGCGAAAGCCGCTTCGTCGAAGAAAAGACTCATAAAGACAAAAGAGTGCCGCTAGGCCCTTACATTATGTTTGACGGCGACAGGTGCATCTCATGCTCGCGCTGCATAAGGTTTTGCGATGAGATTGCAAAGGAGCCTGAATTAACTTTTGTGAAAAGAGGCGACCGCGTAACTATAGTTACTTTTCCGGGCGAAGAACTTGATAACCCTTATTCAATGAACGTTGTAGATATTTGTCCTGTTGGCGCTTTAACAAACCGGGACTTCCGCTTTAAAGCAAGAGTTTGGGATATGTCTGCCAACAATACTATCTGCCAGGGCTGCGCTCGCGGTTGCAACATAGAACTCTGGGTTAGAAACAACGAGGTCCTTAGAATTACACCTAGACAAAACGACCGGGTTAATAGCTTCTGGATGTGCGACCACGGCAGGTTGGAAACCTTCAAATTTATTAACGCGAAAGACAGAGTGGACGGACCGTATGTAAGACGCGAAGGCTCTTTGCAGAAAACTTCGTGGGACGAGGCGCTTGCAGATGCTGCTAAGGAATTGAAATCATCCCGATTTAATCGGAACGAAATTGCTTTTATCGGTTCTCCGTATGCAACTTTGGAAGACAATTACGTCTTTGCAAAATTTGCAGCAGCAGTCTTCGGCTCAAAGAATATAGATTTTATGCGCCATAGCGATCCTTCATTCGGAGACGATATACTAAGAAGAGAAGATATCACTCCTAATTCCCTAGGCGCAGAGGCAGTGGGAATTAGGCCGGGCCAAACCGGATTGAACTTTGACGGGATTATAAACGGAATAAAAGAAGGTAAGATAAAAGCCCTTTACATTTTAGAAGACGATATTGTTTCTGCCGATACCGCTTTGGAAGAAGTACTGGCTAAGCTGGATTTATTAATTGTACATGCAACTAATTTTAATAAGACGGCGGTTCTTGCCGATATAGTTTTACCCGCCGCCACTTATGCTGAAAAGAACGGTACCATTGTTAACTTTCAGGGAAGAGTACAAAGGATTAAACCGGCAGTATCTACTGTTGAGCTGGATAGAGCAATGGATAGTATGTCGATGAGCCGGCTGGATAAATTCGGCTCAATATACGACAGGTGGAACCAGGGCCATAAATACGATGCCCGCTCCTCATGGAAAATACTGGCAGCTCTTTCTTCTGTTCTGGGCAACAAGATGAAATTTAATTTAGCCGAAGATGTCTTTAATGAAATATCCAGGTCTGTGCAGGCATTTAGCGGGCTGGATTATGATTCGATCGGCGAGCATGGAGTGCAGTCTAAACTACAGCCTTTGGAAAAAATTGAAAAAGCTTAAACGGAGCTGAAATAAGAAATGACAATCTGGGAAATTTTAATATTTAGTATAGTTAAAATTTTAATCGTCGTAACGGTTATGCTGCTTACCGTTTCGTATTTAGTTTACTTCGAAAGAAGGATAAGCGCGTGGGCTCAAAACAGATTGGGCCCGAACCGTGTAGGCTGGGAAGGAGTGCTTCAGCCTTTTGCCGACGTATTGAAATTATTATTGAAAGAGGATATTGTCCCCGAACAGTCTAATAAGGCTATCCATTCGCTGGCGCCTATAATTGCCTTGTTTGTAGCTTTTACTACCTACGCAGTAATTCCCTTCGGACCCGATGTAATGATCTTCGGCTTCAGGGTTCCGCTTGTTGTTGCTGATATAAACATGGGAATTTTATATGTTCTTGCTTTAACGTCTCTAGGTGTTTACGCAATTACCTTTGCCGGCTGGTCATCCGGAAGCAAATACTCGCTGCTTGGCGGTATACGCTCCTCCGCCCAGATGATCTCTTACGAAATTTCGATGGGCTTTTCGGTTGCAGGAGTTCTGCTGGTTGCCGAATCATTAAGACCTGAAGCAATCGTCCAGTCTCAAGCCGGATGGATGTGGAACGCAATTATTCAGCCGGTAGGTTTTATTACTTTTGTTGTATCTGCATTTGCAGAGACAAACCGGCTGCCGTTCGATTTGCCGGAAGCAGAGCCGGAGTTGGTAGGCGGCTACCATACCGAGTACAGCAGTATGAAATTTGCGGGTTTCTTCCTTGCAGAGTATGCCAACATGATAATTGCCAGCGCGATGATTGTTACACTTTACCTCGGCGGCTGGCATTTCCCTTACCTTGAGAGTTTCGGGCTTTCTCCTACGCTGTATGTTATTATTTCAGTCCTTACCTTTATGGCAAAGGTAGCTGCGCTGCTGTTTTTCTTTATATGGGTAAGATGGAGCCTGCCAAGGTTTAGGTACGACCAGCTGATGAACCTGGGCTGGAAAGTTATGTTTCCGCTCTCACTGTTAAATTTGGTTTGGGTTGCAGCACTTATTATGATTTTTAAATTATAAAATTCGTTGATTCTTTCTTAAACTTGAACTTGAACTTGAACTTGAACTTAAACCTGCCTGCAGCAGGCAAGCTTAAACTTGTACTTGCACTTGAATAAGTTTAAAATTAAGTTCAAGTGTAAGTTTAAGTTCAAGAGTAAGAGCAAGATTAAGAAATAAAAGTGAATGGAAAATTTTAGAGAATAAAAGATGGCAGTAAAGAAAAGATATAAGGACTTAACACTTTTACAAAGGATATACATTCCCGAAATTGTAAAAGGCTTGTCGCTTACGATGAAAAACATGTTCAAGCCTAAATTCACAATGAGGTACCCGGAAGAAAAATTTATTCCGCCGGCCTCCTACCGCGGCAGACCGGTGCTTGTGCAGGAAACAAACGGGGAGGAAAGATGCGTTGCGTGCGGCTTGTGTGCAAGAGTATGCCCTGCGCTTGCAATTGAAGTTCAAGCCGGGGAAACCGAAAGAGAAAAAGAAAGATATCCGGAAAAATTCGAAATCAATATGCTCAGATGCATCTTCTGCGGCCTCTGCGAAGAGGTTTGCCCCGAGGAGGCGATTGTTATGAGTAAAGACTATGAGCTTGCATTCAGCAGCCGGGGAGACGCAATTTACGGTAAAGATAAATTACTTACTCCTGTTATTCAGCTTCAGGATAGGATTGAATTTCTGAGAAGCTACAAATAATTAAAGTTTTCGAATCTAAGTTCCTTAAATAGGTAACTTATGCTTAAAACGGTTTTTATATGGCTCTCACTTGCGGTTTTTACTCTCTGTTACGGTAAAAACAACCCGGAAAACTATAAGCTCGTATACCCAAAGTACATTCCCGTCTACTCAAATTTTGACGTATCTTTAATTACCTCGGACATCTTTCCCGGCGCGGATAGACTTGAATTATACGTTTTGCCGGACGGTAATATCTCTCTCCAAAAAATCGAATTGAAATCCATTTACGAAAGCACCGGTTTATCTTTTTCGGCAGCTTTATTGCGCGGATACGACGGCGATGCATATAAGACCGTGATTAATTTTTCCGACACAACTTTGACCTCGGGAATATTCTTTCAAATATTAATGAATTTCAAATCCGAAAGTGCTTCCAGGTCATCGCTTAATTTTTACGGCGTATTTAAAAAGGGAAGTAAGATTGTAGGAAGCCTGGCTGCAGGCAACGGAGATATGCAGAGCAATTTTATTCCCGTCAATCTGAATTTTTACAGGCCCCAAAAGAATGCCGGCAGGGCGCTGCTTATAGGCAGAGACTCCTTTATAAGATTTAATATGAATAACATCCCGGTGCATAACCTGCTTACGGAATTCTGGATAAAGTTTAGCGGGGTGCAAAATTCGTTTCTGCAGATAACAAGCAAAGATAATCCCGATTTTAATTACAGCTTATCTTTGAATCCGTTCCAGATGCTTCTTGTAAAAGCCGGAAGCGGACCGCTTAAGTTTATCGATCCGTATTTTGCAGGCAAGAAAAGCTGGTATCATATATCCGCAGATATATCGTTCAGCGATCATTTGATTTATTTTTACTGCAACGGAAAATTAATTGCGCAAAGCCAAATTCCGTTTTTCTTAAAGCCGGAGAACATTGAATATGAATTTTCTAATCAGTCACAGGAACAGTCGTTCCAGGTTGATCTGCTGAGGTTTATCGATTTTAATAACAGCATAGATGTTTCCTTTGCAAACAGGAATTATGTTAATTTTATATCGGACAGCTCGACCGTAATTTCACAATTTAATTTCGACATCACAGATTCGTATCCTTCCTCCGATATGATAAGCATATCATCGTCCGGTACGCAGCTTGTCAAATCCGACGCGCCGATATTTGCCCGCGCCCCGGAGCTGAACGTTGTTCCTTTCGGCAGCTCGTACCAGCTTGAATGGAGCGGCGGGGATTATAAGCAGGCTAATTATTATGTGCTGCAAAAATCTGCAAACAACTCGGACTTTGCCGATTTGATTAATATTCCTGCGGATAATTCAACCGACAAAAGCTATTCGTTTATCGATAAGAACGACGGGACTTCGGATGTAATTTATTACAGAATTAAACAGGTAAATTTGAACGGCAGCGTAACCTATTCCTCTCAAGTAAAGATAGGCCTGGGCCAGGTGCCGTCTTTTATTGTTGAGCAGAATTATCCTAACCCCTTTAATCCTAAAACCAGCATAGTGGTTAATCTACAGGAAGATTCCCAGCTTGAGGTAACGGTTTACAATCTAGAAGGCAAGGAAATAACAAGATTGTTCAAGGGATATTTATCCCAGGGAACTTACACATTTTCATTCGACGCTACCGATCTTCCTTCTGGAGTTTACTTATACAAGGTATCAACTCCTAAATATTCCGAAATGAAGAAGATGATTCTAACGAAATGAGAATCATCCGGTCAATTTATTCTTTGAAAAAAATATTTTTTACAAACCTGTGGAAATATTATTTTCATAATTAAGCTTGTGGTGATTATTATAACTCGTTTGAAAGTAGTAATTTTATAATAAAGAAATTCCGGGCCTGGTTTTACAATATTAAAATATTTTAAAAATAAAAATACGAGGGGAAATGCTATCAAAAATATTTTCAAGTGCAACAATAGGCATAGATGCATATATTGTTGAAGTTGAAACAAATGTTGAAAAACAAATTCCTGCTTTCACAATAGTAGGGCTGCCGGATAATGCCGTTAAAGAAAGCAGGGAAAGGGTGATTACCGCAATAAAGAACAGCGGCTTCGATTTTCCTATTAAAAAGATTACGATCAATTTGGCGCCGGCCGATATAAAGAAAGAAGGCAGCTCTTTTGATCTGCCCATCGCGGTCGGACTGCTTTCTGCCTTTGAAAAGGTGGAGTCAAAATATTTATCCGATACTGTCTTTCTAGGGGAGCTTTCCCTGGATGGTACGCTGCGCCCGATTAAAGGGGCACTGCCTATTGCGGTGGAAGCCAGGAATAAAGGATTAAAAAGAATTATCCTTCCTGCAGATTCTGCCAAGGAAGCTTCTATTGTAGAAGAGGCGGAGGTCTACGGAATGGAAAGCCTTTCGGAAGTTGTTAAATTCCTTAATGATGAAATTGTAAAGGAAAAAGTTTTTACCGATAAAAACGAATTGTTCTCTCAGATCAATCTTTACCATCTTGATTTTTCCGATGTAAAGGGCCAGGAGAATGTTAAAAGAGCGCTAGAAGTAGCTGCTGCCGGCGCCCATAACATCATAATGATCGGGCCGCCGGGATCGGGAAAAACTATGCTCGCAAAAAGATTCCCGTCTATACTTCCTCCTATGACTTTTGATGAAGCGCTTGAAACGACAAAAATTCATTCCGTTGCGGGGCTAATTCCAAAAGACCAGGCTCTTATTACCGAAAGACCTTTTAGAAATCCGCACCATACAGTTTCCGATGCGGCTTTGGTGGGGGGCGGTTCCTTCCCGCGTCCCGGTGAGGTTTCTTTTGCACATCACGGTGTGTTGTTTCTAGATGAGCTGCCGGAATTCAAGAAAAATGTGCTTGAGGTGTTGCGCCAGCCTATGGAAGATTCCAGGGTAACTGTAAGCCGTTCCAAATTATCACTCGAATTTCCCGCAAACTTTATGCTTGCCGCTGCAATGAATCCATGAGGTTGTGTGCCATTGTTGCCATCAATTTCAGAATTGGGTGAAGGGAAGTAGTTTAATCTGATAATCACATCATTTGTATCAATTATTATTCTATCAGTAATTGTCTCAATAATGTTCCGTTTTT
>JAKAJV010000068.1 GCA_021813585.1 Bacteroidota bacterium
TCTTAAACTTCCTAAAGCCGGAGTGTTTGCACATTCTCAAGCCTTAATCGTTTCAGAAATAATTGCCTCAAGAATTTTAGGTTATGATACCAAAGCAAGCTTTTGCGGCGACGGCTTTTGCATGCTCGAAGCAGGGGAGGATTTAGCCGGCTTTGCATACGGTGATTTTTTTGCATCGCCTCAGCCGGATGTTAAAATGAAAACTATAGGCAAGAAATGGCATATCGGGAAAGTTCTTTTTGAAAGATGGTGGCTTTCTCCTTACGGCTTTAGAAAATCATTTTACAAAGCTTTGATTGAATACGGAGCTAAGAGACTTAAAATTCCCGCGAGTTTATGAAGACAAGCCCGTTCAATCAATTTGCTGCCGAGTACGACCGCTGGTTCGACACACACAAATTTGCATATCGATCAGAAGTCGAAGCTGTTAGAAAATTTATTCCTCTTGAAAGAAACGGAATAGAAGTAGGTGCCGGCACAGGCCGTTTCTCAATTCCATTTAATATAAAAACCGGAGTCGAGCCTTCCAAAGAAATGGCTGCTATTGCCCGCTCAAGAGGATTGGCAATTCAAAATTCAACAGCAGAAAATTTACCATTTCCAAATGAACAGTTTGATTTTGCTTTATTCGTAACAACTTTGTGCTTTGTAGATAATCCTTCGCTTGCCTTGCAGGAAGCTCATAGAATATTGAAGCTGCCGGGAAAAATAATTATTGGAATCATTGATAGAGAAAGCAGTCTTGGAAAAAAATACGAATCAATGAAGAATAAAAATAAATTCTATAGCTGCGCAAAATTTTATTCAACAAAAGATGTTATGGAACTTTTGGAACAAACACATTTTAAGCAAATTAAAACTTGCCAGACAATCTTTTCTAATCCGGATGAAATGAAAGAGAAAGATGAGGTAAAGGAAGGATTCGGCGAAGGTGCATTTGTAGTATTGTCGGCTATTAAACAATGAATAACATAAAATTAATTCAAAACAAAAATTATAATGAAGCTTCCGTCTTTACGCCGGAAAATCTTTTGCGCGAGGCACGAAGACAGAAAAATATTAAGCGATGCAATGTGCCCAAAATATGTGTGCTAGACCCTGATGGAGATATTCTAAAATATCTTAAAAAGAATAGGCAGGCTTCGTTAAACAAATGCTGGGCATGTTATCATACGGAGTTGTTTAACTTCAGACATAATGAAATTGAATTTGGAATTATCGCATGTGCTGTCGGCGGTTCGTTTGCTGTTTTGTTGGCAGAGCAGTTGTTCGTCTCCGGCTGTTCTCTGCTGATTAGTGTAACTTCTGCCGGAACAATTATGCCTCCCCAAAATAATGCCCGGTATATTTTAATCAAAAAAGCATTAAGAGATGAAGGAACAAGCTATCATTATTTGCCGCCGGAACCAGAAGTCGAAATCAATCATGGAATATTAAAGCGATTATTTCCGGCATTGAAGAATAACAATATTCAAATTGATGCCGGAAATTCATGGACCACCGATGCGCCGTTCCGCGAAACTCCAACAGCAATAAAATATGCAAAGGTCAAAAAAGTTAACGCCGTTGAAATGGAAGCCGCCTCGCTATATGCATTTGCAAAAGCTAAAGAGAAGAAAGCGGTTTGTTTCGCTCACTTAAACAACACAATGGCTGTAAATGAAGGTGATTTCGAAAAGGGAATTGAAAACGGAAGCGTTGAATCGTTGAATATAATTTATCAAACAGCTAAAGCATTATACAAAAAATAAGAGCAAATGTAATGAAAGTCAGAGATAGCGGAATGCCGGAAGAAAATTACTGGGAAACTTTTTTTAATCCCCCGTACATTCTTTCACAGCTTCAATTAGATAATACAATCAAAGATGTAGCAGAATTTGGTTCGGGTTACGGAACATTCACTTTACAAGCTGCAAAAATAATTAAAGGGAAATTGCATGCCTTTGATATAGAGCCTGAAATGATTTCTATTCTTAAAGATAAGCTAAGCAAAGAAAAAATTTCTAATGTTAAAGTTTACCATGCTGACTTTGTAAAAGAAGAAACTAAACTTAAAGATGAATCGATTGATTATGCGATGCTCTTTAATATCCTTCACGCAAAAGACCCGGTATCACTGTTGAGGGAGGTTTATCGGATCCTAATCCATAAAGGCAAAGTTGGAATCATTCATTGGATTTATTCTGATGCAACTCCGCGCGGTCCTTCACTTGATATTAGACCAAAGCCTGAACAATGCATTGAATGGCTAAAGCAAGCCGGCTTTAAACTTGGCAGTGAAGTCATTCAATTGCCGCCTTATCATTATGGAATTGTGGGAATAAAGACATGACTGCATGCAGCCATGACTTAACATGCAAACATGCTTCCTTATTTACAATAATAAATAATAATAAACTATGAATAACTCAATTTAATTTGGAGAACAATAATGAAATATCTTTTTATAATTAACGACGCGCCTTATGGAACAGAAAAAGCTTACAACGCATTTCGTCTTGCGATGACCATGCAGAAAGATTTTCCTGATAATGAAGTAAGGATTTTTTTAATGGCTGATGCTGCGTTCTGCGCTTTGCAAAACCAAAATACTCCCAGCGGATATTATAACATCGAAAGAATGTTGAAGTCAATAATCAACAAAGGCGGACAAGTTAAAATATGCGGCACCTGCGCAGATGCAAGAGGAATAAAAAATCTTCCCTTAATCGAAGGCGCTCAAATCAGCACAATGGCAGAACTAACTGCGTGGACAATTGAATCTGATAAAGTGATAACATTTTAAAGGAAAAAATATGTTCAGAAAAATAATTACTTCCTTTGTTCCTGCTAAGAAAATGATTGATATGTTTACTTTGAAAATTGTATCAAACCAATCAATCGATAAAATTGCAGACAAGGTTCAGGCTGAATGTGACAATTATAAATTCGCATTACTCAAAACTTACAACTATCACGAAATTGTTGAGAGCAAAGGCTTCCCGATAAAAAGGAAAGTTTTTATTTACGAAATTTGTCAGGCAAAAACCGCATCGCTTATGCTTACAGATTTTCCCGGCTTTTCGATTTTCATGCCTTGTAAATTAGCAGTTTATGAAAATGATTGTAAAACTGTTATTTCTACAATGAATATGGAATTGATGCTCAAGGCAGTTAATTCTAATAAAGAGCTTTATGGGAATGCAGTCTCATTATTTAATACTTTAAAATTATTGATGGCTAACTTAGCCGAGAAGTAAATAACTCGTTTAATTATTTTCAAAGCAGTATAACTTTATGTGAGATTTACCTGAAGGCGGATTGAAATTCTTTTATCAATCCACCTTCACTTTAATTAACGCAAGAATTACTTCTCATACGATTTGATTTTTTCATCAATGTATTTTATTTCCAGATCGATGTCGCGTTTCCGCAGTTCAAGATGGTCCTTCTTGCGTTTTAGAAATTCCAATTCCATCTCTTTCGAATATGGAAAATCTTCAGCTTCAGAAAAATGACCGAACCAATGTCTCATTCCAAAGCCTTCGCCGCTGTGCATCCATCCTCTGCCTTCGCAAGGGTGTTCATAATAGCCAAACATATTGTGCCTCTTATTTTTATTTTGTTTCCGGTGTTAATTGTTCCTTAAAAATTAACATCATTTTCTCTACAATTTTGTTCATTGTTATTCTCCTATCTTTCTTTGTGTTATTCGAAATAATTTCCTTGGTAATCCGCCTTCTTCAAATTCATCGATACTCTCTATCTTAAAGCCATTTGCCAGATGCTCGACCTTCTCTTTACTAAAGAAGTGGACGATAAATCCACCAACCTCGTACATGTCTTCGCCTCTATGGATGCCGGTTTCGTAATGTGCGTCTCCGGTATGCCTAACTGTGTAAATGTTGAGCCCGCCAGGTTTCAATACACGCCTCACTTCTGAGCAGAGAAATTCTAATTCTACTGTTGTGAGCGCCATGCAGAAAAGCATATGAGAGTAGCATGCATCAAAGCTTTCATCATTGAATGGCAGTCTGTGCCTAACATCGTGCTGTTTTGTTAATATAAGTTCAGATAACCCGCTGTCTTCAGCTTTTTTCCGTATGGCGCTTAATCCGCTTTCAGAGTAATCAAGAGCATGTACTTTGAAACCGTTTTGTGCAAAGAAAAGCGTATCCCTTCCTTGACCCGCTCCAAGTTCAAGTACTATTGTTTTCCTTTCATCGCAGAACATCTTAGCTGCTTTCTGTGCCGGGCCGCTTGCCTCAGCGGTAAACATATCCCGCCGCTTCGTAAACGAATTTTCCCATTGAATTTGCTGGTTGTTCAAAACTTCCTGCTCAACATCTGAATTATATGTTTCCATTGGTGAACCTTTGGTTAGTTTAAGATGTCTTTTTTCATTTGCTCAAATTGTTCCTTAGAGATTTCGCCTTTGGCGTAACGTTTCTTTAATATCTCAAGCGATGTTTCGTGCTCATTATTTTCGTTATGATATTTATTCGAGTCGTACCACCAAGGCGGTCTAAAGTTTCCGCGTCCAAAAATTAAGAAGACAATCAACAGCATTACAATTAACATTATTATTGGGAATATCCATATACCATTCCCCCAGAAATATTGTGGACCCATAACATTATCTCCAGTTTTTAATAAATTTAATCATGTTTATTCGCGTCTTCTTTGGCGCCGCTGTCTACGTTGTTATTTTCTGCTTTGTCTTTAAACTCAGCTTTTATTCTTCCGGTTGCCGCCAAATGATTTAAGAAAAATTTTGCGGCGCTTTCCGAAATCTTAAAATGCCTGGAAATATTTGTCGGGTTTATTCCATCCTCATTTTGTATGAACTCGAATACTTCATCTTCTACGCTTGCCAGCCACTCCTCAAACATCAAGCGGATTTCGGGCGTTGCATAGAAAGACATTTCGGAAGCTTTGGATACTGCTGCCATCATTGTTTTATACACTTCCATTGGATTGAAATCGTCCGAAGCCTCCATCATTTTTCGCATCATACCCATCATAGGCATGCCGCCTTTATTGTGCATCATTTTTATTTCTCCTTCATAGATTGATTTATAAATTTTGACATTCTTTTCATCATTACCGGGAAAGGCATAGTCATTTTCTGTTCTTGAGAGAATATTGAACTATGCTTTTCACTCAGCTCGAGCACAAGCTGATTTGTGAGTTTCAGTAAATCTACAATTGTAGGTTCTGTAAGCTCATAAAAGACAAACGAGCCTTTCCTCTCTGTCTTTACAATTAGACTATGCTTTAACTCCTTTAGATGGTGAGAAATCAGCGGCTGAGACAGTCCGGTTTGTTCAACTATCTCAGAAACCGATTTTTCGCCTTCCGAAAGATTTAACAATATCTTTAAGCGGTTCTCATCGGCTAAAGACCTGAAGAAAACCGCTATCTGCTTATATAAAATTTCTTGAGACATTAACATATAAATGATTATTGATATGTTAATATACTAAGGATTGTCTATCGTGTCAAGTTAATTTTTGCGAAGGTGCAAAATAAAATCCTAAGAATAGCGCCTAAGCAACTAATTTTACTGAACATTTGGAGTATTGGATTTATGGAATATTATTGCCTGCTCCACTATTCCAAGACTCCATTATTCCGACATATTTTTTAAGTATTAGCTGTTCATTCACTGCATCTCTTTCAACGGCGGATAGGTGTCCATCATCTTTACCGGCTTATCCGGCACGCTCAGCAGCTTGGCTTGCTGCTCAGGTGTAAGAACTGCCCGCGCTTTAGCACGCGCTTCATTTTCTATCTCGACGAGCTTCTTCTTCTGTTCTTCGCTTAAGCTCAATGTCTCCGCCTGCGCATAGATAGGGCATGGAGCGTCCAGAAAAATTGGCGTTCTCATTAATAAACGCATCCGCTCTTTCATTTCCGGTGTCATTTCTTGCTTCGTGTTACTCATGGCTTTTTACCTTTCATTATTGTTGTTGTTTAACTTGATTGAATAATTATCTAATCACTTTGCAGCGCTTTCAGCAGCAGTTTTTTTCATCGATTCATTAATCGAACCGTTTGCATTCCGTTGCCTTCTGAGGAATAGCCGGGTAAGCAGCAACACCAGAACGCCTGTGCCAAGCACAATTCCCGACCAGACGAATGCCCAGTGTCCGGGCTCCCACGGAAGCCCAACAGCTGTGCCCCAATATCCCAGCGCGATATATTCAAAAAATATGTACGCACCGATTGCAAACAACAGCGTAAGCAGAACCGTATTGATAATACGGTTACGCTGCCGGCGTGCCTCATCAAGCGTACAAATACCCCGCCGCCGGAAATAAACAACTAACGATGCCCCTAAGAATAATAGAGCCGCGCTGCGAAATACCCAAACGTATTTCCCTGTAAGTGTATTATCCACACTGACGGCTGTTGAAACCGATGCGATTCCCAGCAGCACCATCACCAGCGGCGTAATGCAGCAAAGGCATCCTATCGCCATCGCAAGCAGCGAACTCCGAAAAATTCCTTTGCGAGCTTTTCGCTTATCATCTGCTACTGCTTTTTCTTCCGGGGCTTTTCTATTCTTATTTGTATTCATTTCTAACCTTTCATCAATAATAATTTTGACTCTGAAATTTTTACCAGCGTGGTTACATCTTGTCCACTTTGATTAATCTAATAGCAGACAAGCCTTAGCACTTTATGAAAGTAAAAAGATCAATTGAATAAAATAATACGGTAGCGGCGCTATAATTGGAAAACATGATTATAGGACTGCGCTTAAAGAAGAAAGGTCTAAATCAGAAATGTACAGTTGTAAAGATATATTTGAGTTGAATTATTTGGCGGATGGAAAAGCTCCGCATCTAAAATATTTATAGAAAAGTTTTTAGTAATTATTTCGCCGATAGAAGGAGGAATAAAATATTTTTCAACTTTTAGATTACATAAACCGTTTGAAGCCGATTTACCGTTTTCAAGATTTACTGATTTTATTATAGTGCAAAAATCCGGCGATGCAGATTTTCCCTGGCTATTTGAAAAATCGCCAAGCTCGCAGTAGTAAAAGCAAAATATGAATGGAACCAGAATAAAAAATGCTGTTACTAATTGCCGGTATTTTATCAAACGGTTAAACATTGACTAACGAATGCATCACTATGTTAAAAGTATTTCTATATATAATTGGCGACCAACATATTAAAGATTGCTTCAAAAATAAAGCTAAACGATTATTCATGTGATAAAGATTATAGAGCTTCTCTTAAATTTCTTTTTTACATCATTAAACTTTTTTATTTATTAAAGATATAATCCATTTTTATGTTTTACAATATTCATTTGTTTAAGCGTTGGTTCACATTGGCGACTCTTTATATGAACAAAGTCATCCTATCTTGCACAAAATGGAAAAGAAATTGAGAATTCATTAGTCCCAGAGGTTAGAAAATAATAATTAATACTATTGTCAATGATTTATTATCTCTAATTCTGATTGCAAATATCTTTGGTTTGTTATTATATCTTTGGTAAAATAAAAAGCACAGATCTAATATCGGGCAAGACCTGTGCTATGTAATAATTAGACCAACGAACTATTTTCTTACTGCTCAGCTAATTTTTTTTCTAAGCGGTTTCTGTGGCTTTGTTCAAGCATCAAATGGAAGACCGGTACTGCCAAAAGAGTTAAGAATGTTCCGGTAATAAGTCCGCCGATAGCAACTACTGCAAGCGGCGAAAGCCGTTCGATACCGACAGCCCATTCCAGTGCAATTGGAATCATTCCGACTGCAGCAGCGCCGGCTGTCATAAGTATCGGTCTCGTTCTTAGCTGAACTGCTTCAAGTATTGCCTCTCTTGGGGATTTACCTTGTTCCATTGCTACTTTGGCAAAATCAACAAGCAAGATTCCGTTCTTTACAATTATACCCATAAGCAAAATCAATCCCATGAATGAAGGCAGACAGCCATGTTTGTTTGCAATAAGCATCGCCCACGAAGCGCCGATAAGCGCAAGCGGAAGGCTCGCCATTATTGCTACCGGATCGCGGAATGATTTGAATACTATTACAAGCATTAAATAAAGAAGCGCCACGCCAATGGCAAAAGATTTTAACAGAGCGGCAAATGATTCATTGAGCTGCATTATCTCGCCGTGATCTGAGATTGAGTATCCGCGGGGCATTGTCAATCCTTTTAATGCAGCCTCGACATTTTTGCTTAACTGAGTAATAGAAATATTTCCGCGATATCCAAGTACATCTACAGTAGGCAGCAAAGCTTCATGAGTTTCTGCCGTCGGTTCATAAACAACTTTCGGACTTGCGAAAGATGAAAGCGGAATTAACGAGCCGTCCATCGTTCTGATTGGAATGGCAGCTATGTCTTCATTGTTAGATCTTTGATTTGCTTCAAGGCGAACCCAAACGGGTATTGGGATTTCTCCTGTAACGCGAAGATTACCACCTGGAGTACCGCCTACTGCTTGTGCTACCTGTCCGGCAACATCCTGCGGAGTTAAGCCGTACAAGCGAGCCTTCGCTTCGTTTATTTGAAGATTTATTCTTCTTGATTTTCCCTGCCACGTTCTCTCAATGCCTGTTAAACCTCTGACATATTTCAACCTGTTCATTACAGAGTCAGCTAATTGATCAAGTGTACTTGGGTCAGGTCCTGTAATCATCATATCAACTGAACTGCGGATTGACGAGAGGGGAGTTGCGCCGAACTCTGTTACATTGGAAGATATGAGCCCGGGAATCTTTCGTATTTTTTCTCTAACTTCCTCTTCAATTTGATAGATTGACTGGTTGCGATGAAAGCGGTCGATAATGCTAACCGTAATTTGACCATGCTGAAGTACGCGGTCTGCGACGAAAGACTTAACGCCGGCTTCGGCACCGTCTACTCCGGACATTGAAAGAAGCCATCCGGGCTTGAGCGAGCTTTTAACATCTTGTTCAATTTGTCCGGCAATCTTTTCAACACCTGGAGCATCCATATCGGGCTGCGCTTCATAATTAACGAGGAAAGTTCCGCTGTCCATCAGCGGCATCAGCTCGCGTCCTACAACATTCATTAGTGCTAATGAAATTACAAACAGAACTGCAAATGAAGAGAGGACTAAGCCGCGGTGTTCCAAGCCCCAGCCAACAACGCGTGCGTAGAAACGCTTCAGAGGATCAAGAACATGAGTTTCAAACGGATGCAATATTTTGTAAAGAGGATCTCTTTTACCCGGTCTTAGCAAGTAAGGCACCAGCAAAGGAATAATTGTAACAGATACTATAAGTGAAGCCATTAAAGCTACAGACAAAGTAACTGCTAATGGACGTAAAACTGTTTGAACGTACCCTCCGATAAACATAATCGGAATTAGAACAACGATTACGCTGATGGTTCCGGAAGCTGCGGCAAGAAATATTTCCTGCGTTCCTTTTGCGGCTGTAACAACGCTGCTGTCGCCAGTTACTCGAATAGTCCTCTCTATATTTTCAATTACAACTATTGCATCATCGGCAAGAAGTCCGACGGCAATAATAATAGCTGTAAGAGTTACCATATCGAACTCGTAACCGAACATATTGAGTACGGCAAAGGTAAGCAGATAAGTAAACGGAAGAGAAAGTGCCGTAATAAACGCAGCTCTTGTATCCCCAAGGAAAAGAAGTATGACAATGATGGTCATTATAACGGCGTCTCTTAAAGCGCCGAGCATGTTATCAACTGTCAGATCGATTAAGCGACCTTGCGTGTCTGCCTGCTCGATATGCAGCATAGGGAACTGCTGTTCAATTTTAGGAAGTCGTTTGGTAATCTCTGCAATAATTTCGCGTGCATGTCCCTGCTCGCCGCGAAGCAAAGAAATTGCAATTGCGGGTTGTCCATTGCCCCGGTAAATCGATGTTATATCTGCCGCGCCCCATTTTACTTCACCAAGGTCGCCGACCCGGACAAAATTTCCCTTGGGCAGCGGAATTAAAATTTGAGATATATCATCCGGACCTTTTGCGAGCACCTGCGTATTAAGCAAATACCTGTTGCCGTGCTGATAAATCAATCCAGAAGGCGTAGAAATGTTTGCCTTGGATAAAGCTAAAGCAACTTGACCAACATTTAGATTGTAAGCTTCAAGTTTATTTCTATCCAGATCAACTGCAACCTGGCGCTCCTGGCTGCCGAAAACTTCTGCTTCAGCAACACCGGGAATTTGCAGCAGTTCGTCGCGCAATTGATTTTCTGCAAGCCTTCTTATTTGAGGCAAGCTTAAATCGTATCCTTTAGATGAAGTTACTGCTAAAACCATCAGCGGTCTCGCCGCATCGGTTATTTTAAATATCAAGGGATCTTTAATTCCTTGCGGCAATATGCTGCGAACTCGCGGCAGTTCGGTTGTAACTTTGGTTGCGGCTTCATCAATATTATTTCCGTAATGAAATTCTATTTGAACAGACGAAACCTGGTCGCGTGAAGTTGACGTTACTCTTCTTACGCCGTCTATCGCTTTCATGCGGACCTCGATAGGATGAGTAACATCGGTGGCTACATCATTAGCTGCAGCGCCGGGCCATTGCGTAATAACTGCAACGACTGGACGGTTAGTATCCGGGAAAAGGTTCATCGGCAAAGTAATGTAAGCAATGATTCCCGCCAGTACCGTAACCAAAGTAATTGCAATTATAGCATGCGGTTTGCGCAGCATTCTTTCAAAAAAATTCATTGCAAGCCTCCTTTATTGATGATGACGGGGTCGCCGTCTCTTAAGCTTAGCAGAACGCTTTCCTGTGCAACAATTACTTTATCTCCCGGACGAATATCGCCGGTTACAGCAACACCATTTCTGCCGGTAAGCTGAATTGTTACCGGAACTTTTTTTATGATGTTAGTTTTACCGTTTGAAATTACCTTAAAGAGAAAGCTTGTGTTATTTGCATCTCCGGTAAGGATTGATTCCTGCGGCACCAGAGTTCCGACAGCACTGCGCTGCAAAACTATTCTGCCGGTTATTCTTTCTCCGTTTGCAAGGTTAAAAGGAATTTGCGAAAGGTCAGCCTCTGCAGCGCCTAAATCAAATCCATTTAGTAAAGGAAATATTCTGTCAAGTTTAACATTAAGCGAATCGCCGCTGTGGAAAAGCTGAAGCTCAGCGCCTACTTTGAGCTGTCTTAAAATTTCTTGCGGAAACTCAACATGAATTCTTGCACCGCTTGTTGTTGTGATTTGATAGATAGGCTGTCCCGGCATTATAACATCACCCGGCTCATGAAAGCGGGCGGAAATAATACCGCTGACCGGCGCAGTTATTCTTCCGTATTCTTCATTTACGCTTAAAGCTTTAATTTGATTTTCAATTGAAGTAACTTCGTTTGTTGCGCCGATTGATGCAGTATGGTAAGCATCAAGAGAGGATTGGCTGCTTCCGCCGCTGTTGAAAAGATTTTGTTCTCTTACGTACTCGTCGTTCTTGCGCTTCATATCGGCTTCAGCGGCGGTTAGCCTTGCTTTAAGTCCGGCAAGATTATCCTGAATTGTGCGGGTATCTATTTGTGCAAGAAAGTTTCCTTTACTTACAGCAACTCCCTCGCGCGGACCCATACTAACAAGCGTGCCTCCAATTTGTGCAGTTAGAGTAACATTGCCTTGTGTAATTAAAGTTGCAAGTACGGGATAACCATCAGTTACAGAAGCTTCGTGAGCAACGGCAGTATTTAACGCCCACGGAGTAATTATTTGAGAAGGTATATGCTGAACCTGCTTTATGCGTATAATAACCAGTGAGATTAAAATTACCGCTATCACTATAGCAGCTATCCAGGTTAATCGTTTCTTTGGTTTACTTTTATTTTCCATATTCTTATTCCAGATTTATTTATGTTATAAAAATTATTTTCTAATTTATCTCTTTAACAAAGCCAGTGTTTTGGAGTATTGGAATAATGGAGTAATGAACTTCGACATGCTTGAGTCTTATTTGTCCGATCAACGAAGAATAATTATGTTTCAGCTTCTCTGTGGCTCTCTGTGAAGACTCGGTGCTCTCTGTGTAACTGAATTTTTTATTACACAGAGTTACACAGAGGAAAGCACAGAGTTTCACAGAGAAATATTTCAGAAGTATTTCTTCAGACAATAATTTTTCATTCCAACATTGCATTATTCAATAATTCCAATTTTTATACCTCAAAAGTAATAGCAGCTTTAAGGCGTTGTATAGTTAGTGTAAGCCGAGGGCGGCAAACCTTGAGCTAAGCGAAGCGAATCATCCGCCTGCAACCAATGAGCCAGCGCTGCAAAATAAGAAGCGCGTGCAAAGGCAAGCTTTGCCTCGGCATCCAAATAATCTGTAACGGAAAGCCTTCCTTGATTGAATTGTTCCTTCTGAATTCGTTCTACTTCTAAAGCGGCTTTAAGCGAGCTTTCAGCCGATAAATACTGAGATTTACTTGAATTCCAATCGCCAATTGAAGAAACTAATTCTGCATTTGCCGAATTCTTCAAAACATTCCTTTGTTCTGTAATAGCTAACTGTTTTGCATCAGCTTCTTGAACGCGCGCCACTCTTGTTAAACCAGTCCATATAGGAAAATCAACAGTAAGACCGATCTGCCAGAAAGGAGCGTCTTTACCTTTGCCGTTAAAGCCCTGGTTAACCATCCAGTTTCCTTGAATATAAGCCTTCGGCAAGAATGATTCCCAAGCAACCGATACTCCGGAATTTGCGGCTAACACTTTTTCTTCAATTGATTTTATATCCGGACGGTCATTTATTTCAAATGGAGAATTTTGGATGTCTAATGGCTGGTTAGCCGGCGGTGCAACGGAATCGGGAAAAGATTGTTGATTCAACAAAGCTGCAAGATATGCACGAAGCTTTAAGTTTGTTCCGTTGGCATCGGCAATCTGACCTTCAATATTGCTTAGCTCCGATTGCATTCTCAAACTATCTACCGGTGCTCTTCTTCCAACTTTTATTGCAACAATAGTTATCGCAAGCTGTTTCCGAATTGCATCGGCTTGTTTATTAAGAGCACTGAGTTTTCCGGATATTGATTCTATTCCGTGGAATAGAGCAGCTGCTTGATTAAGTACAGCAAGCCGGACATTCGCGGCATCGTAGGCTGCCGCATGTTCCTGATGGGCGAGTGAGGTTAACTGTGTTATCATTTGTCCGTTTATGTCAAGCGGAAGAGTAAGCGACAAACCATAGCCTATTTGTCTTGAGTCGTAGGGCATAGTTGCGAAATTTATAGGCGGAGAAATTGGTCTCGTTAATCTGTTATCGTTAAAATACTGAAGCTGTCCAAATGCATCTAAAGAACCGAACAATTTTCCCAAACCTTCGAACCTGTTAGCGGAATAAATTTTTGCATTTGCATTAGCGGCTTTTAATGTGGGTGCATTAGCTTCGACCTGATGAAGAAGCTTACCCAAATTAGCAGTCTGCGCCCGAACTTGTGCTAAAAATAAAGTAAGCATCAAAAGCACAACTATACTACCGGTGTACTTTATTTGTCTTAAAGGCTCATCTAGACTTTTAATATTTTGTGTTCTCATTTAGTTTCCTTATTGTTTTAATTAATAATTTCTATGCGTATGAATATTATTATGATAATCATGCGGCGTTATTAAATCTTCTTCTTCTTTGGATTTTACAAATCCTATTAGAATAAAAATTATACCCGATATAAAAGCGTTACAATATTTACAAGGGATGATTTCGAGCGAAGGGATAAAAGCAGAAATGATTAACCATATACCCAAAACGGCACCTATCCAACCTTCAATTGATTTCTTGACTGTAAGTGTTAAACCGGAAATTGCCGAAATGATTCCTACAATAATTAAATTTGTAATGTTTGCTTGTATCGATTGAAATAATACTGAGGATACCAACAACCAGATCCCAAGTGTACCTATAATTTTTTTCTGTAGCATAATATCATATCCAAAATTTTAATATTTAGGTAAAAACAATTGTTATGCCGGGAATTTTAGAAGAGTTATCTTACTTAATTTCTATAACTTATAGGGCTACAAGAATCTTGACTTGTTTGGGTGCGAAATGGCTTTACGCAGTGAGAAAAGGTAATCGAATTGTTATTACTTTCTTCTATTGAAAATAGAAGTGTTATGTCATATTTTTGTTTGAATAGAATTAGGAGAGAACTTTTATATAGGAGCCGAGATGTTAAAGAATATCACTTTAAGTGCTGAAGAAAAACTTATACGGAAAGCGAGGGAAAAAGCCAATAGAGAACGGACTACTCTTAATGAAAATTTCCGAAGATGGCTAAAGCAGTATGTAAATACTAAGAATGTTTCAACGGACTATGACAATTTAATGAATACATTTAGTTATGCATCTCCCGGGAACTCTTTTACAAGAGAAGAAATGAATGAGCGATATATTGCATAAATTTGGAAAGGAGATTTTATATGGAAGCAACATTCAAAATAAAAAGTGAAAAATTCGATTATTCTTTCGTAGAAAAGATCAAATCCTTATTTGATTCTGAAAAAATACTTAAGGTTACTGTCTCAGATGAGATGGATGAAACAGAGTATTTGTTATCATCAGAAAAAAATGCTTTAATGATTGCAGAGTCACTACAACAATTTCTTCGTAATGAAACAGTTACAATTTCTGAAAAGGAATTGTTGAAGTGATCAAGTTTTCAAAACGAGCTTGGAATGATTATGAATATTGGCAGCACACTGATAAAAGAAAACTAGAGAGAATCAATGACTTAATTAAAGACTGCATTCGAAATCCTTTCAATGGAATTGGAAAACCTGAAGCATTAAAAGGAAATTTGGCTGGTTTGTGGTCACGACGAATTGATGAAGAACATCGTTTATTATTCCGTTATGAAAAGGGTGAATTAGAAATTATAAGCTGTAGGTTTCATTACGAAGAAAAATGATTAATCTCATTATGGACGAACGATAAATATTTTTTCTTTTCATTTCCTAAATTTTTCCGCATCAATATTATGCTTGCATAACAGATTCTGTATTTGGCGTCGGTCGTAGCCGCTTATTTCCGAAGCGCGAGTTACATTGCCTTGCGTGGAATTTAATAACTTAATTAAAAACTTGTTTTCAAGTTCATCAAGAATGCTGTCTGTTCTTTTCCTTTTTTCTTCCTGAAGTTCATCCTTGGTAAGAGGAATATATTCTTCATCCGATGCAGCTTCTTCTTTGTATGCCGCTAAAACTTCTTCCGGTAAATTCTCCGGTGTAATTCTTCCATCCAAAGAAAAAATAATTGACTGCTGCATTACATTCTCAAGCTCGCGGATGTTACCGGACCAATTATAGCTTTGCAAAATCTTTCTCGCTTTTTCTACAACGACTAAGTTTTCATTCTTATTTAAGTTGGAATATTTTTTTAAGAAGTGTTCTATAAGTAAGGGAATGTCTTCCTTTCTTTCTCTTAAAGGAGGGATGCGCAAATAAACAACACGAAGGCGGTAATATAGGTCCTGTCTAAAATTCCCTTTATCAACTTCATTCTTCAAATTTTTATTTGTCGCAGCTACTATTCTTGCGTTGGTAGTTATAAACTGAGTCCCACCAACGCGGGTAAATTTTTGATTTTCTAAAACATGAAGAAGCTTAACTTGTAAATCAAGCGGCAGCTCGCCAATTTCATCAAGAAATAAAGTGCCTCCGCTGGCAAGTTCAAATTTTCCTTTCTTCATGTTTACCGCGCCGGTAAAAGCGCCGCGCTCATGTCCGAAGAGTTCACTCTCAAGCAAGTCGTGCGGAATAGCGCCGCAGTTAATTTCGATAAATGAATTATCAGCCCGGCTGCTTAGATAGTGCACTGCACGAGCAAACAGCATTTTACCGGTTCCGGATTCGCCCTCAATTAAAATTGTTGCCGGCGTTTGAGCAACCTGACCCATCAATTCCATCAGCGATTTCATTTGCGGATTGATAGTAATTATTTCATTAAATCCTTCGTACTTCTTTATTTTTTCTTTAAGGGATAAATTCTCTTCCAACAACTTTCCGAACTGAAGTGATTTTTCAATCACTGCTTCTAGCTCGTCTATTTTTATTGGCTTTGAAATATAATCGTGTGCGCCCATCTTCATTGCTTCAACTGCGTTCTCTACGCTGCCGAATGCAGTCATAATTATTACCGGAATAGTTTTATAATTTTCTTTTGCCCAGCGAAGCAGTTCAAGCCCGTTCATTTCCGGCATGTTAAAATCTGTAAGAATTAAATGAACGCGGTTGTTATTTATAAGTTCTACTGCTTGTTTTCCGTTTTGTGCTAGTAAAATGTTAAAGTTTGTTTTTAAGCTTAAACTTATAACCCGTCTTTCCTTATCTTCGTCGTCAACGATTATTATAGTTGTTTTTTGGTTTTCCATATCATTCCATTTTGTTAATAGGAAAAGAAATAATAAACTGAGTTGATTCAGTTTTAGAATTAACAGTAATTGTTCCGCCCATACTTGTTACAATATTGTGAACAATAGAAAGTCCAAGTCCGGTGCCTTCTTCCTTTGTCGTAAAGAAGGGATTAAATATTTCGTTCAACTTTTCTTCCGGTATGCCGATTCCGTTGTCTTCTATTTTAATTAAAATTTTGTTTCCTAATTCTTCCGTAGAAAATTGCAGCAGTCCATTCGGGCAGCTAAAACTGTCATCTTTCTTGCACCGCTCTATAATTGCATCAATGCTGTTTAATCCAAGATTCAACAAAGCCTGGTATAGAAGATTAGAATCGGTATTTAGCATAGTCTTCTTTTCGCAGTCGCATTGAATTTTTATATTACCGGTATTTTTGGCTTCGACTGCGGTTATTGCTTTTGCGAACAAAGTTCCTACTTCAACTAATTCATACTTAATTTCAAGCGTTCTGGATAACTTTAGAAAATCTTTTAATAAATTATCAAGGTGGTTAACTTCGTTTACAATATAGTCAAGCAATTCTGAGATTTCATCTACACTTAATTTTCCCTTTTTAATATTTTGTGCCGAAACTGAAATTGTGTTTAACGGATTTTTAATCTCGTGAGCAATGCCAGCGGTCATTTGACCAATGGCTGCAAGCTTTTCTAATTTGAATTGTTCTTCTTTTTGCTTCTGCAGTTCTTCAAATATTTTGTTTCTGTGGAAAGCGATAACCACTTCGTTAGCCAATATTGTAAGCCTTTCCAACTCATCCTCGGTAAATTTATTATCATATCTTTTTTTAGAAAGAAAAAGTACAGCCAAAATTTCATCATGGAAAGCCAAGGGCAGAATTACTTCGATTCTTCTAGTTTTTAATAATCTTAAAAAGGGTGAATTAGGCTTACCGGCATCAAGCTCATAAATCTCAACAGCCCGTTTGGCTGAAAGGAAAAAATCTGAATAGTTCTTTATTAGCTCTGATGGAATAGCATCTGGAGGGTTAGCCGTGCAGTTATAATTACCGGCGTTATCTTTTAGATAGCATGTTACATCTTCTATCAAAAAATTTTTTCTGATGAAGTTTTTTACTTTTGGCAATAACACATGAGGCTCAAGATAATTTTGCAATTCAATATTAAACATCGAAAAATTGTGGCGGTACTTTCCTATGTCTCTTAAAAATAATTTGTCAAGCAGGCGTTGAAGCCTTGTTTCCAGAGGCTTAATCAGAGAAACTAATATTAGGATTACAAATGCCGAAGTTAAGAACGAGTTAATTCCGAAAATATTGTTTAGTTGGCGGCTGACATTTTCAACAACTATAAAATAAACCGCGAGAATAATCGTGTAAATAATCGAATAGACAATACCACTTCGCAGAATCCTTTTTGTTGCAAAGGTTTTATAATAAACAAGTAAGAAGAGGAAAAAAATATTTATCGACAGCACGAATATCGTGTTAAGAAAGTAAATTGAAAATTCGGGAGCGAGGTAAATGCGAAAGATGTTAATCAACAGAAAATATGCAATAATTACAGTGAAGCCGGTTAATAAAAATAAAGTTTGATTTTTCTGTTTAATCGTTCGCAGCTTATGAATTTTGGTTATTAAAACAGCGGCGCCCCAAACCAGATAGGCGGCTGTAATAATTAACTGAATGACAAATAAAGATTCAGTAGTAAATCTTAGCTTGTAGAAGTATCCCGCTTGTTCATTTTGCAGTTGAATTATGTCAATTTTAAAATGCGGGAACGACGATGCTAAAAGAATTACCGGGACAGAAAATAAGGCGATGTAGAAATAAGCTTTACCGGCAATATCAGAGGTTTGAACTGGAAAGTTGAATGCAATTGCTACAAAAAAAGCAGGCAGCAGAAAAATTATTCTGTATAGTACTTGAGCGCCGAATAATGCATCGGAAAAATTAGAAGTAGTAAGGATTAAAATATCGGCGAGATTCCATAAAACAAACACCATCACAAAAGCCGCAAACCAGCGGTTTACCTTTGACTTAGGATTATCCAGAAGTATTATAAAAGCTATACTGAAATTTATTGTAAAGGCTAATATTGACGGTAAAGAATAAACGTTCATAAACTAATCAAGGCAGTCGTTCAAAAAAAAATAAATTTTTAAAATTTAATATGTTTTAGTCTCAGTGGTCCTCTGTGTTTCCTCTGTGCAACTCTGTGTAACTTTCTTTTAGTTACACAGAGAGCCACAGAGAGCCACTGAGTTTCACAGAGAAATTTTATTTGGCAGCGCAGTCAATGCAAACGTGCTTGCCGCCTTTAATTCTGCCGTAGCTTTCAACTGTCATTTCGCCGCAGTCATCGCAGACAAAGCCGTTAAAGTTATCACTGTGAGGTTCAAGCTTGTAATCGAAAACTTTGGAGATGTTCAACAACTTTTCGTTTGGCACTGCCATTACGTTTACGATTAAAGGATCCACAACTCTTGCCGGAACATTACACGCCGGAATTCCTTTCTCTCTATATTCTTTGAAGAAAGTCGATTGCTTATTTTGCAGCATCGCTTCGGCTTTTGGAGTAACGCGAACTGCTTTACCGGATGCTTTATCAACAAGCGTAACCGCCCATTTGCCTTTGTGTGTTTTTTTGATGTTACCTTTGCCGAATGTTGTTCCCATAATTACTTGAAGCCCGTCGGCATAGCAAGTAGCGCAGTGGTCTTCGCCTAAATCTACGAAAGCAATTATTTGTCCGTCTTTGGCTCGTTCTACGCCGAGCGCATTCATTGCGGCTGCGCCGACCTTTAAGCCCATCGGCATTGCGGGGCATTTGTGTCCATGAAATTTTTGTCCGAACTCTAACCAATCTTGAGGATTTATCATTTTGTTTCTCCTAATTTGTCATTCCCGCGAAAGCGGGAATCTATTTTGAATATGTTTTTAATTAAAGAAATACTGAATTTGTAAAGTTGTCAGCGCATTAGTTCTATTTGATGCAAACTGAAATTTATTATCTAAAGAAATTTTTATATCGTTTCCTTTTACGAGATATGAATACCCAATGACATACCAGGGATTATCAACCGTTGTGGGATTTAAGTCAATCAATTGTTCAACCGAAAGTGTAATTAGATTTTTTGAAGCGAACAAATAATCAGCCAGAGCATAACATCCGTAAGCTTTTTGATTACCAAGATGCGCCTCGATGTATTCAGATTGCAATTCAAAATCCCCGAGATTAAATTTTTCTTCAAAGCCGAAACGGAAATCATTCCCGGTAAAAGAATAATTGTCTCCAAAGATTTTACTGAATTGTAAATCATGCGCGTCACGATAAGAAAGGTTGTAACCTAATTCTAATTTAGATTCTGAATTGTTAAACAAGAATAAATTTCCCCGGTTTACGTAAAGAAAATTCCTTTTGTTAGAAACGGTGTTAGCGCCGTTCCCGTTAAAGAAGCCGAAGCTGATTGAAAATCCCTTCGGGAAAGAACCGATTTTGCTATCGGCTAATTTTAATTCAACGCCGATGTCTCTTGCCATAGTTTCTGCCCCAGGAACAAGCGCATTAACTACGTCCGCTCTTTCATCAAGCGGTATTAAATAGTCGGGCTGTTTTCTCTGCAAGCTAAAATCCGGTACAAATTGTCCGGCAGTAACTTCAAAATTATTTATCTTATAACTGACAAGAACATCTTGAAGCAAAAATTGAAATTTAACTTGCTGAAGAAAATTTGCTTGTAGTTTGTAACTCCAATTGCCTTCATCTGCGGGCAGTAAACTATCAACCCAAAACTTCGCTCTTCTGACTGAGAAATTTGTTTGATTGAGATAATTATCGGAAAAGCGATACTGCAAATAGCCATTCCAATTGATTTTTTGCTGAGCGATAGCAGTTGTACCTAATGCAAGCAAGAATACAAAAGTAAAAATGAGTTTTACTCTGTGATTCTCCGTGCGTACTCTGTGCAACTCTGTGTAACCTTTTTTGTAACACAGAGTACCACAGAGGTGGCACAGAGTTCCACAGAGAGAAAATTTAGAATCCATAATTACCGCCTTGCTTTCAAACTAATTTGATTAAGATTTGTGCAGCAAGCGCCCACATGATTAGACCAAGTCCTGCTTTTATCATTTTCGGTTTTACTTTAAGACTGAATCTTGCGCCAAGGTTTCCGCCGACAAGAACCGCAATTCCGACTATCGCAATTAATGGATAATCGAGTCGTTGATTAGCTGCATGTCCTAAAATTCCAGCAAGAGCTGAAAAAGATATAATTAAATGCGAAGAACCGGCTGCAGATTTTGTGGGATATTTTAGAACGTAAGTCATAAAAGGAACAACCAATACACCGCCGCCAACACCAAGCAAACCGGAGATAATGCCGACAGCAAAACTAAAAATTACAATCAGCACATACATTCCAAAAGTACGGTGCGGCATTGGCTCATCATCCGTGTCATTTCCTTTTTGCCAATATGTAAGAATCATTCTTGCGCCAAGGATTATTAGAAACGACACAAACAACCATAATAATATATTGGCATTCACATACTTAGCGTAAAAGCCGCCAGCAAAAGCGCCAACTACAATACCCGGCACAAACATGAAAGATGCTTTCATGTCAATCATCTTATTCTTATAAAAGATATAACCGGCGGATAGTGAGGTAATTAAATTTAGAACTAAAGAGGTTGAAGTAGAAATTAACACCGCGTAGCCAAGCAGAATTAACAGCGGAGAGTACACCGACCCTCCGCCTTGACCAAACATCGAGAATATGAAAGCCAGAACAAAAGAAAATATTACTGCCATTAAAAGAGCACTGCTGAAATCCATTTTCTTCTCCTATTTATCGCTTCTGGAAATAAGCGAGTTTGGCAAATGAATTATTGTTTCTTCTGCTTCTCTTTCAGAGCAAGAGATGCAAACCTTCTTTCCGTCTTTTAGACGCAAGTATCTTTCAAAAGTATATTCGCCGCATACTTCACACTTTGCTTTGTTGAAAGAACTTTTAACCGGAGTATATTTGAAATTTTCAAGAACAGTTACAGTAAAGAGTTCTTCATTTGTTGCATTAAGAACGATATCGATAATATCTTTCCTTACATCTTCCGGAATTTCGGATGGTTCAATTCCTTGTTTGCGGTATTTGAAAAATTCGTGCGGTGCAAGCTTATCCTGGAATTCATTTTTCAGAAATATTCTTACGGCATCTTTTTTACCCGGATACCAAAAGATTGCCGCGACCTTTCCGTAGTTCAATCTTTCAATCATTCCTTTGCCAAATGTAGCGCCGGTCGCAGACATAATGCCGTCTTGCATACAGCCTTGCGGATGACCGACACCCATTTCCGAAAACACGTGCATCTGGTGGTCTAAGCTTTTGCTAACACCAAGTTTTTCTAATGCTAAAGTTCCCATTCTATAACCGATTGGCATAAAGGGGCACCTGTGCCCGTGAAATTCAAAAGTCCAGTCAGGTAAATTAAATTTTGTTGGGTGAGATTTTTCAATGTTCGACATTGTTTTTGTTCCTTTCTATATTTATAAGTAAATAATTACTTACATAATTAATTAAAATTTTTTATTTTTTTAATATCCTTAAAATTAAAGTAAACATTCTCTTACAGAAGTTATTCATGTTCAAGCCGCTTTTATTCAGTACCAATTCTATATTGAATGTTATAGGTATGCCCATATAGATAACGGCGATATCTTCGGCATTGACATTCTTATCCCAGACTCCTTCAGCTACTCCGTCTTTAACAATCTTAGCAATAAGCTGCTTTTGCTCGGATAGAATCTGACTCAATTTATCCTTTAACTCCTTGTCGCCAAGATGTGCTGCCTCAGAAAACAGAAGTATAGTTATACCTCTATTTTCTTTAAGATAATTAACATGGCGGCACAAAAAATTAAACAGCTTTTCTTCAGCCTTTACCGGGCTTAAAGCAATGCTGCGCAGTTGACCTACCAGACCATTAGCGACATCATCCATTATTCCTTTTATAATATCACGCTTTGTGGGAAAGTGACGGAATATTGCGCCTTCGGTTAAGCCAATTCTCTTTGCAAGATTTCTTGTAGAAACATTGTTCAGCCCTTCATCAGCGATTATTTCAAGTACAGCTTTCTTAATCTGTTCCTGTCTTATATCTGTTGTTTCTCTTGACATTTTTTCTTCTCAAAAAAATAAATATGTAAACAGTTACTTACAAAAATATAGAAGAAAAATTAAAAGTCAAGTGGCTTACCTGATAATTTTTGTAGCAAGTATGAAAACATAGCGCGGCAAGCCGCAATTCAAAATTAAAAATGAAAAATTAAAAATGAATACACTTAAAATATCTTGACACAAAAAATCCCAAAGGGATCACAATGTGACAAAAATTTAACTGGCAATACTATAGGACAAACCGCATAAAAATTTAATGTAGTAATTAGGTTGTTGACATGGAAATTATTGCATCATATAATTGCGATGAACGATTGAGGGGATTATAAAATGGCATTTTCTAAGAAAGAAGAGTTTACGAAGGAAGATATATGGCTGGCAGATATTGCCAAGGCATTGGCTCATCCGGCTTGGATCTTAAATCAGAAACTTTACTCGCCCTTCGGGCTCTTTCCGATTCTGATTTATCAGCTATTATCTTTACTTTTTCTTCTTGTATCATTACCGTTATTTCTCGTTTCCCCTCTACATTTTTTCTTTTTTATATACTCTTTCGCAAAATTAAAAAAGCAGTCAATAAAATATATAGTAGTAATAGATCGCTAATCGATTCCATCCCCAGTGCGGAGTTCGAATGGGTTAGCTAAAAGAGAATTTCAGCAAACCCTAATTATTTGGCAGTCATTCCTCCGTCTACAACCATTACGGCGCCGATTGTTGAACCGGCTTCACCGGAAGCGAGGTAAGCTGACATGGCTGCAATTTCTTCCGGAGCTACAAGTCTACCGTGGGGCTGCCTGTTAAGCATATTTTTTCTTGCGGCCTCTGGATCGGCATAGCTTTTAGTTATTCGCTCAATCCAAGGTGTGTCCACAGTTCCGGGCGCAATACAATTTATTCTAATGCCGTCACCGACATGATCGATCGCGGCTGCGCGCGTAAGCGATAGAATTCCTCCCTTAGCGGCGCTGTATGCTGCTCTTTCAGGTAATCCAACCAGGGCAGCGATAGAGGTAATATTTATAATGCACCCTCCGTTGTTTCTTTTCATTAACGGAATAGCATGCTTCATACACAGGAAAGTACCTTTTAAATTTACGTTGATAACTCGATCCCAGGTTTCTTCATCTGTATCCGGTACAGATGCAGCGGCACCAATGCCAGCGTTGTTTACAAGGATATCTATCTTACCGAAACTGTCGAAGGAAAAATTCATAAGTGCTTGTACCTGTCTTGAACTGGTGATGTTAACCGTAAATGGGAAAGCATTATCTCCCAGCTCTTTAGATTTATTAGATGCGTTTACTTCATCTATATCCGCAACAACAACCTTTGCACCTTCTTCAATAAAGCGCTTTGATATTGCCAGTCCTATGCCCGATGCACCGCCGGTTACTATCGCTATTTTGTCTTTTAATCTTTTCATATTTCCACCACCTGGTTTATTATTTCGCCGATACCTTTAATCCAGCAGGAAACAATATCCCCGTTTTTTAGGAAGACCGGCGGCTTTCTGGTAAATCCCACACCGCTCGGCGTTCCGGTGGCTATTATATCGCCCGGCTCAAAAGTAAATGAATAAGAAAGCTTTGAGATAAGTTCAGCCACTCCGAAGATCATATTCTTCGTATTATCATGCTGCAGCAGAACTCCGTTTACTTCGCAGCCCAGCTCAAGATTTTGCGGATCGGAAATTTCATCCGCAGTAACAATAACAGGCCCGGTGGGGCAAAACGTATCTAGAGATTTTCCTCTTACCCATTGCCCGTCAGTAAATTGGAGATCGCGGGCAGAGATATCGTTTAATATTGTATAACCGAAAACATAATTCAATGCTTCATCTGCCGGAACGCTTTTGGCTTTTTCCCCGATTATCACTCCTAGCTCAACTTCATAGTCTACTTCTTTTGTTATTACCGCAGGAATCACTATCGGATCAGTAGGACCGGAAATTGAATTACGGAACTTAGCAAATACAAGCGGGCTTTTAGGCAGTTCCATTTTCGATTCGCTTGCATGGTCTAAATAGTTCAAACCAATAGCGACAATTTTTGAAGGATTAGGTAGCGGTGCTGCTAAAAAATCCTTTTCAAGCTTTTTGCCGCGATCGGAGTTTTCTAAAGATAGATTTATTTTAGACCAAGTTTTTTTCCCTTCCGAAATTAAATCGAGCATGCTGCCGGAAAATCCCAGTTCGCTTAGACCGATTAAACCTTTTTTAGTAACCCCGGCAAGCGAGTTGTCTTTCAATGTTGCAAGTCTCATCTATTCTCCTTTATATTTTCAAGTATAAAATTCAAATTTACTTTTGTAAAAACTTCCTTTCCGTTTGCATCAATTATATTTATTCCGTCATCAGTAGCTTCAATTGATTGAACTTTGGAGAAGCTGTTCGGAATATGTGCAAAACCGAATAAATATCTGACATGGAAAGTCCCTCCGTTTAATTCAATGAAAGTTTTAATGCCGTTTTCATTCAGGAAGTTTTTGTCTATCGATGCCTTATGTCCTAAATGAAAGAACGATGCAGTCTCTTCAATCCCGATTACGTTTCTATGTCTTCCTGAAAAAGGAGGGTAGAAACGCCCGCCGTTGCTAAACCAAAGGACGGTATTCCTTAGAACTCCCGGCGGCTTAAGTGCGAAGAATACCCATCCGGCATTTTTTGAAACTGCAGTTGACCACGCAAACGGCTGGGTTACATCAGAGACGAGCATGAGCAGATCCTCATGGTTAGTCATTGAAGGGAAAACCGTTAAATCAATAATCTCACCGTTCGATAATTTGACTTCACCAAGATTATCAAACTTCTGCGGATACATCAATAACGATCTTCCCGATTCATCATTCGATTCGATAGGCGAAGGAGGTGTTCCTCCGTAAATCCATTTTGAAAAACCAAGCAACAGCAGCTCCTCCGCTTTTAGCATCAAGTGGTGGCCGACAGGTATTTTACCTTTGCCTCCTTCAAAAATATGATCTTCATAAATGACTGATTGATCTTCAATAATTGAAATTATCTTTTTTACTTTTGCTCCCATAATTTTTTTAGAAAGCTCGAGCTCAATTTTGCCGTTGGTTAAATTTAATAAGCTCCAAACATCGTTTGCAGATGCGCCGTGCGGTCTCGGTTCATCCTGCAAAAAGTCACTGTCGCCGAAAGGCGCGCAGAAAAAATCGTTTCTTAACCATCTCAGCATCGGCGGAATTGAACTGTCGTGTTTTTCATTATCCCATGGCGCAATACTTAAAGGAGAAATCTCTCTGCCGTTTATAGTAAAGACAACCGGTTCTAGGAAACCGCATCGATCGGTAACTCCTACTTTAACTTTATTGTTCCGTATAATCCAGCTTTTCATACCCTGAAAATTTTTCCGTTTTCTTTTCCCAGCTTTTTATCTTCAATTAGTTCTTCAACCTGAACTTCAAGCATAGCGTAGCCTCTGAATTCCAGTTGCCGGTTTAATTTTTGGCAGACGTCTTTCCACAGCACGTGAAACTCCACATTATTAGCCGAAGATATTACAGCCTCCTCAACTTCATTTAAGAAATGTATTGAATTTCTAATTGCTTCCTTCGCTTGTCCTTTTTCCAGCGGAGGATGATGGGCGGCTAAAATTCTTTTAATAGAGCCATCTTCAATAAAGTCTTCAATTCTGTTTAAAGTATTTCTAAATCCTCTAGCAGTTTGAAATCCGTGAAAGAACGGAGCCGCAATCGCTAGAAGAACATCACCCATAAAGAGCGTGTGTGAATTTTTTTCAAGAAATCCTACCTCTTCCAATTTATGTCCGGGGAGAGCCAGAGTAGTTAATTCAATTTCCGGCGATGGCCTGAAAGTTATTCCCTCAGATATAACAGCGTCAACGTGAACCGCCCCATCCATGAGTCCCGTAATTTCATCTCTCTGCTGTGGACTGTCCGGTAAATGCTCGCCTGGAATGCAAAACTCCCGGTAATGTAATTCAAGGTCCTCTATCCATGGCAGTGCGCCTGCAGCAAAAAATTGAGCACCGGTCATTTCCTTTACAGACTTGTTGCAGCCAATGTGGTCTGCATGCGCATGGGTTATTAAAACATTTTTTACCGGTTTAACCTCGTTGCAGAGATCAAGCACCGGTGCTTTCATCGCTTTTATTCCGGTATCAATAAGGATGCTGTAATCTTTGCCTTTTATTGCATAAACATAAAGCGGTACTCCCGGCATAAGGTCGACTTTAGTGAAATGTATAAAACTATCAAGCTTCATTTTCTAGCCTCCATTTCTCTTTTAGGATCGGCAAAATTTCTTTCCGGCATAATGCAATACCAGTCAGGTCGGTTCGGGTCCCGGTCATAAGAATATCCTCCTAACTCTTTGTAAAGCTCGGAATATTGCTTTAACTTTTCATAATCGAGTTCTACTCCAAGCCCCGGGCTTTCGGGAAGCTTTATTTTTCCGTCCCCGTATTTCATCTTACCGCCTTTAATAATGTCATCTGTTAAGTGATGGTAATGCGCATCTGCCGCAAACCCGATGTTTGGCAAAGAGGCGCCGAGGTGAAGCATAGTAGCCAACTGGATGCCGAGTTCGCCCGAAGAATGAACGCTGGCACCCCACTGAAAAGTTTCGAGGACCTGTCCGGCCTTATACGCCTGGCGCAATCCTCCCCAGAAAGTTGTATCCAGTAAAATAACATCTATTGCTTCGGTTCTGATGCATGATGCCATCTGCTCAAAATTAATTACGACGGTGTTGGTCGCAGTCGGAATCTTAACAAAGTTTCTAACCCGTCTCATTCCTTCCAGTCCGAATGTCGGATCTTCAAAATAGTCGTTGTTTAAATTTTCGATTGCCTTACCCACCCTAATTGATTCTTCGACGCTCCAGGCGCTGTTGGGATCTAGCCTGAAACTTGAGTTCGGAAATGCTGACGAGAGTGCTTTATAAACTTCTATATCGTGATCTGGAGGGAATACGCCGCCTTTCAGTTTATGAGTTTTGAATCCGAATTTTTTTGATAAATCCATTGCATGTAAAACCATTTCGTCCGGAGTTATTTCTCCGCCCAAGCCGGTCTTTTCATTGGGATATCTGTAGAAGAGATAGCTGGCAAAAGGAATTTCATTTCGTAGCGCGCCGCCAAGTAAATCGCATGCACGTATACCGAGAAATTTTCCTGCAAGGTCTATGCATGCAAACTCTATTGCCGCATGGACCTGTGCACGGTTGTTATAAAGAGAGGCGACCGGATTCATTATCTTCCACCTCAGTTGTTCAAGCTGCAGCGGGTCGTGTCCTACCAGGTAAGGCTTTAATCCTTTAATTGTTTCTTCGGCAGAGGTTCCGCCTCCGCCCATTTCTCCTATACCAACCAGTCCGTTGTCGGCAATTAACTCAACTATTGTTCTTACAAACCTTCCCCAATGTGTACCGTTTGCGTGTCTTAGCGGTGCTTCTAGCGGAACAGTTACAGTAGTTGCCCTAACATCAACAATTTTCATTTTGTCTCCTTTCCTGTTTTTGGCGCTCCTCCAATCGGAAGAAGAAGACCTCCGTCAACTGAATAAACTGCACCGGTTACAAATGAGGATTTATCCGATGCAAGGAATGCAACAACCTCCGCAACTTCATCCGCTGAGGCTATTCTTCCAAGCGGATGCATATTCTTAATATTATCCTTTACTTCATCTGGATTTGGATCAAGCGATACGGCCCATTCAAGCATCGGCGTGTTTACGCTGCCGGGAGCGACGCAATTAATGCGGATACCGTATTCCGCAAAATCGAGAGCCATGCTTCTTGTCAATCCGATTAGAGCATGTTTGGAAGTTGTGTAAGCGGCTACATTCTTTTGAGTAGCGAATGCCTGAACAGAAGTCATGTTAACAACTTTGCCGCGTGTCTTTTTCAAATACGGAATTGCGTACCGGCATGTAAGGTAGACGCTTTTTAAATTGACATTAATTACTTCATCCCATTCGTCTTCGCTAGTAGTTTCAACGCTGCCGTATCTTTGAATGCCTGCATTGTTCGAAAGAATATCCATACCTCCAAATCTTTTATTTATCTCCTCAATTGCATTCTTTACCTCGCCGGAATTTGATACATCGGTATAAATGAAGTATGCTTGCTTGCCGGCAGTTCTAATTTCTTTTACTGTTTCTTCCGCTTTTTCTTTGTCCCGGTCTAAAATAGCTACTGTGGCGCCCCGCCTGGCAAAAAGTTTCGCTACAGCCTTTCCTATACCCATAGCTCCGCCAGTAACAACTGCAACTTTATTCTTGAATTCAAGATCGTCCGGCATACTATCCTCCTAATTCAAATAATATTGGGAAAGTAAAATATTTGTTTCTACAATAAAATATTTGAAAAATCTTCTTGACAATTTCAAACATGATACTTAAGTTGAATATGTAGATATGTTTGAACATATGGACATACTTAATATAGTAAAATTATATTCAAATAAGCAAGAGGAATATTAAATGGTCTTGAAGATCAATCATCAAAGTGCAATTCCGCTGCATGCGCAGGTTGAAGAGCAACTGCGGGAAATGATTAGTCTTCCTGAATATAATGACGGCAAATTTTTTCCAAATGAAGTTGAGATTGCAAAAAAGCTGGGGATATCTAGAAACACCGTAAGGCACGCGTTAAATAAATTAGTCTATGAGGGTTTACTTGTCAGGAAAAAAGGCGTAGGAACAAAAGTCGCTAACAAAACAGTAACAACCAGGCTGGACAGCTGGCACAGCTTTACCCAGGAGATGAATGAGAAAGGAATTCCATTTAAAAACTACGAAATAGATGTAGAGTGGGTTGAAGCTGATTCACTTATTGCGAAATTCTTTTCGATAGCGGAAAAAAAATTAGTACTAAAGATGGAAAGGCTGCGTGGTTTGGAAAAAGGGCCGATCGTTTACTTTACATCCTATTTTCACCCTAGAGTAGGATTGACAGGCAAGGAAGATTTTTCCCAGCCGCTTTATAAAATACTTGAAGAAAATTATTCAACAATTCCGGTAGTATCCAAAGAAGAAATAAATGCGAGGGTTGCCGATGAACGGCTCTCTAAAAAATTAAATATTAAAAAAGGTGATCCTGTTTTGGTTAGGAAACGCTTTGTGTTCGATCCCGGTGGAAGACCTGTTGAATATAATATCGGTTATTATAAAGCCGACAGTTTTACTTATTCCATCGAGATACAGCGAGGGAAAGAGTAAATGTATAGCAGAATAGTGATACTCTACCTCTTCCAAAGAAAGTAAAAAAGACGTTATTAAGGAGTGGAGTAATGAAATAATGGAATAATGATAAAAGGATTTAGAGTTGGTATTCCATTATTCCAGCACTCCACTACTCCGTTTTGATTGTTATTCAAAATGAGTTGAAAACATTTTGTTCCGTACTTTATTCTAAATAATAACTTAATTGTATGTGGGAAAAGATTAAAGTTGCCTCGGGAATAATTTTAGCTGCTATTGTTGCGGGCTTTCTTTTTATGCCTTCTTCAAAAAAGCCTGACGACGGTAAGATTCATCTGCAGTATTGGTACGTCTCCGGAGATAAAGAACAAATTCCATATCATGTACGCGAATTCAATTCAAGCCAGGACAGCATAGTTGTAGACTGCACTCCGCTCCCTTGGAACGAGCACGAAAAGAAAATTTTAACGGCTATACTAAGCGGCAATCCTCCCGATGTTGTGAACCTTGTTTCCCCCGTAGCCAAGTGGGCGTCCAGGTTTGCGCTGGTCCCGCTTGACAGCTTGATGAAAGAAGATTCTTTCGATTCAACAATTTTTTTCCCATCGCTGTGGGATGAGATGAGATGGAGAAACAGAATTTACGCCGTTCCTCTTTATTCCAACTCGTACGCATTCTTCTATAATAAAAGTTTATTTAAAGAAGCCGGTCTAGACCCCAACAAGCCGCCGGTTACTTGGGATCAGGTACTGGAATATTCTTTAAAATTAACTAAGAGGGATGTAAATGGAAGAATAACCCAGATAGGCTTTATTCCAAACTACGGAAATCTATCAACTGCAATGCTTATGGCGTGGGAATTAGGTGCCAGGTTTTTAACAAACGACGGAACGAAGGTGGACCTGGTTAATCCGGCAATGGTAAAGGCTTTAACCTGGGTAACAAACTTTTACAACGTTTATAATTTTAACGATGTTTCGTCTTTTAAGGCAGGTTTCGGATTCGCCGACCAGCAAGGATTCATTTCTCAAAAAGTTGCTATGATGGTACTGGATAATACCTTTCCCGACCAGATAAAAATTTATAATCCCAAATTAAAGTACGGCGTTTCAGTTATTCCTTCATTCAAAGGTTATCCTACTGCTTCATCCTCAGGCAGCTGGTGGCTGGCAATTCCACGAGGTGCAAAGCATATAAAAGCTGCCTGGCAATTTATGAAGTTTGCCGTGAGGAAGCAGGTACAGCTTAAGGAAGCTGAGATGGAGAAAGTAATTTTATATCCCGCAAATAAGTATGCTGCAGAAGATTCTTCCTTTATTGGTAATGATTATACTAAAGTAATTTTCAACAAGGAAATGGAATACTCCCATTCTCCGACAATTGTTCCTTTGGCTCATGACGTCTTTTGGCGTGAGTTTATGGGCGCAAGCGATAGAGCCATAAATAAAATTCAAACACCTGAAGCTGCCTTGATGCAGGCTCAGTCGGTAATCCAGCAGCAGCTTAACCAGGCAATTGATTACGATAACTACGTACAGAGCAGAATGTCTTTGGAGGAACCCAAATAATGGCTGCAAGGAACAGACAAATAACCAAAAATCCTTTGCAGAGGAAACAAGCATTGCTGGGATACATATTTGTTTCTCCCTGGTTAACCGGCTTTTTAATTTTCGGCTTGTACCCCATTGTCATGTCGCTTTACTACAGCCTTTGCCATTACGATGTTTTAAGGATTCCGGAGTTTATAGGTTTGAGGAATTATAAAGAGCTTTTGTTTAAGGATGATAAGTTCTGGATATCGATTTGGAATACTCTTTTTTATACGGCATTAAGAGTACCGTTAAGTATTATCGGTTCGTTATTGCTGGCTGTTTTGGTAAATAATGCAGTTAAGGGAATTAAATTTTTCAGGACCGTTTACTTCGTACCTTCAATAATTACAGGAGTTGTGCTTTCTGTTTTATGGCTGTGGATGTTGAATCCGCAATACGGATTAATAAACACGCTGCTCGCATTTCTCGGAATTAAGGGTCCGCTATGGCTGATAAATCCCGATTGGTCAAAGCCTTCACTGGTGTTGATGAGTTTGTGGTCAATCGGGGGCGGAAGGATGCTTGTTTTCCTTGCAGCGTTGCAGGGCATTCCGGATCATCTTTACGAAGTAGTTGAACTGGACGGCGGCGGCTGGTGGAGTAAATTCCGTTTTGTTACCGTGCCTATGCTATCGCCGGTATTATTCCTGTGGAGCGTTCTGGAGGTTATCTTTTCTTTCCAGGTTTTTGTGGAAGCTTATGTAATGACGCAGGGAGGTCCGCTTAATTCAACTTTATTTTATAACCTTTACCTTTACAACAAAGCCTTCGATGACTTTGAAATGGGTTACGCTTCGGCAATGGCGTGGATTCTACTGATATTAACTCTAATAATTACGATGATTCAATTCAAGTTGAGCAAAAGGTGGGTTTACTACGAAGGAGGGAGGATTAATTGAGCAAAAGCTACCGCGCGAAAAAAATTTACATGAAAGTTTCGGTCTACTTTTTACTGGCTGTATTCGCTGCTTTCTTTATAATCCCTTTCTTATGGATTGTCTCTACATCGCTCAAAGGTGAGTCCCAGGTGTTTGCAATGCCTCCCCGGTGGATCCCTGAAGTGCTGCGTTGGGATAATTATGCAAAAGTATTCGACAGAATGCCGTTCCTTGTCTATTTAAAAAATTCGGTTTTCATTTCTGCCGTTTCAATTATCGGAGTTGTTCTGTCCAGCTCGATAGTTGCCTACGCATTCAGCAATTTAAGATGGCCCGGAAGGGATGCGCTCTTTATTTTTGTTCTGGCTACCATGATGCTTCCGATGCAGGTTACCATGATACCGCTGTTTGTTTTGTTTAAGGATTTGCACTGGTTGAATACTTTCAAGCCTCTTACAGTGCCTGCGTTTTTCGGCGGAGGGGCATTCAATATTTTCCTTCTCAGGCAATTCTTTTTAACAATACCTAAAGACCTGTTGGATTCTGCCAGGATTGACGGCTGCTCAGAATTTAAAATTTACTGGAAGATTGTACTTCCGCTGGCTAAACCTGCGCTTGCTACTGTTGCTATTCTAACATTTATGTTTACCTGGAACGATTTTCTGGGCCCCCTTATTTATTTGTCGGATAAGATGAAAGGCACTCTTGCATTGGGTGTCGGTATGTTCGTCGGCCAGCATCTTACCGAATGGTCGCTGCTGATGGCTGCATCCGTAATGATGATGATTCCGATGATTCTAATCTTCTTCTTGTTCCAGAAATATTTTATACAGGGCTTTACCATGAGCGGACTGAAGGAATGATTGTAATGAATCTTGTTAAAAATATTTTTTACTCCTACGGATTAGTAATGAAATACACGAAAGTTTTATTTGCGGTTTCGTTTTGGCTCTTCATACTTGCACTATTTAATCCTGTTATGTACGCCGGAGTAACGGGTAAAATTCACGGTAAAGTAATTGATAAGAAGACGCACGAGCCTTTACCGGGTGTGAACATAATTATTGAAGGAACCTTGATGGGAGCGGCAACTGATTTTAACGGAGAATATTTTATCCTCCAGGTACCACCCGGCAATTATACTCTTAAAGCCTCGATGGTAGGTTATCAGGCGGTTATTGTTAAAGACGTCCGCGTAATTGTCGATCATACTACTTCAATTAACTTCGAACTGGAAGAGCAGTCAATTCAACTGAAGAAAGAAGTAGTTGTAACTGCCAAAAGGCCGATCATCCAAAAGGACGTTACTTCGAGCACGCAATTTATTGAAGCAAGGCAGCTAACCGAATTACCCATAACTGATACTAAACAGGGACTCATGGTTCAAGCCGGAGTATTTCTTGATCCGATCCCTGTTGTAGGCGGGCTGGGCTCGGCAGGGAGAGGTGAAGTAAGGTTCTCGGTGCGCGGCGGCAGCCAGGACCAAGTTAAATGGTATGTTGACGGTGTTAGAATGTCTACATTAGTTGCAGGGCGTGCAGACTGGGGAACAAAATTCGATAATATAAATTTAAATGCCGTTCAGGAAATTCAAATGATGACCGGCGGATTTAATGCAGAGTACGGTGAAGCCGAGTCCGGCATTATTAACGTTGTTACGAAGGAAGGAGCCGATCAATTCCACGGCTCTGCGGAATATATTTACGGCGTTCCCGGTCAGCATCATTTTGGAAATTATTTGTACGACCGTTATACCGAAAAAGAATTTTTGGACCACACATTGCCTAATGGACAGATAGACCCGAATTGGTTGACGCCTTATAGGCAGAGCCAAATTTATGATTATAGGAAAATTCCGGATAATACGGTTAACCTAAGCTTGAGCGGTCCTCTGTTCAAATTGAACGGCAACGCGGTAAGGTTCTTTTTGTCCGGCCAGATTGAAAGCCTGGCCTACGACCTTCCGCATCCGAGAGATACTAAGAATAACGACAATATGCTTTTCAATTTCGCTTATCAAAATAAAAGCTCAAAATTAAAATTGGAAGGTATATATAACCATTATGCATACAGCACGCTGCAGGAAAACGGAGAGTTTACAAATCAGGCTAAATACTACCGAGGCTGGGGATCGCTTCTCGATCTTTATACATATAACCTAAGCGCCAACTGGACTGACGTAATAACACAAAAATTATTTTACGAGCTAAAGCTTAGTTATTTTTTTGACGACTTTCATGAAGGGCCGAGCCCGTATACCATACTTGGGCAGAGTCTGCATCCCACTCTCTTCGGATTTGAGAGATATAACGGATACGAGAATGAGCCATTCGATCAGTACGCGCCCGTAATTAAAAATCATATCGGTACCGGCGATGTATCCTTAGTTGGTGATGTAAACTGGCAGCTTGACGATAACAATCTTGCTAAAGCCGGTTTTGAGTTTAGGTACGATACCTATGCCGAATATGAAAATACCCGTTACCCGTCTTTTACTACGGATCCGAGATATTGGATTAACCGAGGATTGGACCAGACGTATCATCCGCTGCAATTTTCAGGTTATCTCCAGGATAAGATGGAATTTGAGAGCATGATACTTAATGTGGGAGTAAGGCTGGATTATTTCGATCCGAATAGGAATTGGTTCGTGCCGACAAACCTATTTAATCTTGCCATCGATCCTTTATACAATCAGGCAAAGGATCCCGACCTTGATCAGGTAGATTCGGCCGGGCATGTAAAATATTCCTTCCAAAATGTTTTAAATAAGCCGATGGCTCCCGCAAAATCTTACTTGATGATCAGTCCACGTTTCGGCGTATCCTTCCCGATTACTGAGAACACTCTGCTGCATTTTAACTATGGTCACTTCTATCAACTGCCGCCGCTAGATGAAATGTTTGAGTTCTTATATTTCAGGCCTGTTAATTTAGTGCAGGCAATTATGCAGGAAGACCAGCTGGCGCAACAGCAGGGCAGAGCGCCCAGGCATATCCCATCCAACGACGGTAATCCGGAAAGAGTTACTGCATACACAGTAGAGCCGTTGAAGCCGCAGAAGACCGTTATGTTTGAAGTGGGTGTTAAGCATAACTTTAATGATATTGCAGTGCTTGATATTACTGCATATTATAAGGATTCCTTTAATCAGACTTCGGAGCGCGTAGGCCTGTTCGACAGGTTTATTTACGGGTACAATCCGTTTACCAACCAGGTCTCGCCAAACCAGTCGTTCACAAGTTACCTGCCCGGCGACTACGGGGATTCAAGAGGTATTGAAGTTACGCTGCGTACACTTTTCAGTAAGCTGTTTACTGTAGATCTGAACTACAGTTTCTCCAGAGCAACTTCAGGCAGAGCCAGTCCTAGAACAGTTACTTTCGATCAGTATGGGAATATAACCTACCAGTGGGATACCGACGTTAATAAACGTATACCGGTGGAAGAAAGTTTTAGCCGTCCGCAAATGCTTAGAGCTAATCTTTATGTCCGTTTCCCGGATGAGCTGGGTGAAAAGTTTCCACTCAATTTATTGAAAGGAACCAGTGCAAGCTTCCTTTACAGCTATATAAGCGGACAGGCATTTACATATTTAACGCCGACCGATCCGCCGGATACTTATGATAATTATAGGTATCCGCCTTATCAATCCGTAGATTTCCGATTCGATAAGAACATAGTAATTGCCGGCATCCATAATTTCGATTTTTACGTACGAATAACAAATTTGTTTAACGCTAAAAATGTTCAGTCGATAGGTGATGTTGTCTTTGACGCAAATGCAATTAAAAAATACGTGGATAGCGGGCAGGTTTCAACAGTGGATGCCGGCGGCTACGATATAAGCTGGCAGACCTATTATGAAACTAGAAGATTTTATTTGGGAGTGAAGTACAGTTTCTAAATGAATAAAAGAGATTTTAAAAATGAAAAAATGGTTTAATCTAATTTTAAGAATATTACCCGTTTTAGTTGTAAGCCGGCTGTGCTTTCCTCAGGCGAGGAATGCGGAGTTCCTGCTTCACGACCGGGGTAATTTGTGGGAGACTATGAAGGACGACGGCACAATCGGAGCTCCCGATCCTACAAACAGATTTCAGTTTTATCCCAGCATGGACTGGCCCGGCGGACCTCATGTTCTTAATAAAGATGACCAGCGGTCTTACATGCTTGGGGCGGGGATATGGATGGGCGGAAAGAAAAGCGATGGCAGCATTTTCTTTACGGAGAACGGACCTTTCTCATACGTCGATAGAGGAACGTTCGATAAAATTCAGGAAGTTAATAACTTTGACGGTTCTCAGGGCTATAATCCAAATGAAGCGGAACAAAAAATTACCGCTCACTTTGTAACTACCGAAAATATTTCCGTGCAGAGAGTAAGCCGCGCGTGGAGTTTCCCGGGGCTTAATAATTTTATTATCATTGAGTACACGATTACCAATGAAAATTCTTATTCCGTATCCGATTTTTATGCGGGCTTTGTCTATTTAATCCGGCCAAGCTACCAGGATTTTGTAGTACATAACGGCTGGGGCGATGATTTTAACCGCACCGATGACTATGTAGCTTACGATTCTACCAGGCACCTGTTATACTCTTGGGACGACACTCCGAACTTCAGTCTTCCAAGCGATGTAGGTAATTATTATGCGCCTGCAAACGAGCTTAGAACTCCCGGTTACGCCGGCTTCTCAATCCTTTATGCCGATCCGGCTTCAGATGGAAGACCGCAGCCGTCAAATGTTTTCTGGGCTCAGATTCTAAACAACGAACAGTATTTGTCTGTAGTAAGTTCTACGCCGGATAAAATGTACGCTATATTAACCGGTGCAGATAAATCCCTGCAGGCTAAGCCGGGCGACCATTTGTCTCCCTTAATGTTAATGTCCGACGGTCCTTATAATCTTAAGCCCGGCGCTTCAATAAAAATTGTTGTTGCCGAAGGAGTAAATGGAATCCCGCTTTCTGTTGCGCTGCAAGGTCTGGCGGCTCAAAAATATTTACCTGCGGGATTGGATTCGCTTAAAAGTACAATCGATCTTTCAGGGAAGGTTTACGGGAACAATTATCATCTCTCGGCAGTGCCGCCGCCTTCACCCTATCTTCAAGTAATTGCACAGCCCAGCACAAAATCAATCGCTTTAACATGGCCGCCGGTTGAACAAAACTACGTAAATCCGTTAACGGGTAAAAATAACTTTGCAGGATATAATATCTACAAGAGCGATCATTCCTTTATCGGACCGTACACTTTGATAAGGACCATTAAGCCGGGCAGGAGCTTTGATGTGGCCACATATTTTGACGATCTTAATAACAAGTGGGTCTACGAGGATAAAAACATCAGCATTGGCGCGGGATATTTTTATGCAGTCACCTCATTCGACAGTTCCGGAAATGAAAGCTGGCTGACCAATAGGAACGAAACCGCTGTACAGGCTGCAAGATATGCAGCGGCAAATGCCCTTAATATTAAAGTCTTCCCGAACCCGTTTAAGATAGTTTCGGGATTTCCAACAAGCGGCTCTGAAAACAATATTGTCTGGACGAATCTTCCGGCGCAATGCACGATAAGGATTTATACAAGCAGCGGCGAGAGAGTTAGAACTTTAACTCACGACGATCCTAATTCAGGCGAAGAGACGTGGGACCAGTTAACCGATGCAAGGCAGCGTACTGCACCCGGTATTTATTTCTGGACGGTTGAATCGAATGTAGGCAGCGCCAAAGGCACCTTGATAATTATTAAGTAAAGGTTTTTAAATGAAGAAAAGCATCCTTACAGTTGTACTGGTTTCTTTATTTGTCTTTAATCCGGAATTATCTGCACAGTTAAATTACGGATTCACTTTTTCCAAAGCCGGATCGGCCGGGCTGCAGTTCCTGAAGATTGGAGTAGGTGCCAGGGAGACCGGCATGGGCGAGGCTGTTTCCGGGACTATTAAAGATGCAGATGCAGTATTCTGGAATGTTGCCGGTTTAGCTTACGTTGAAAACAAGCAAGTGAATGTCTCGTATGATCAATGGCTTGTTGAAAGCCGGCATAGCGCAGCAGTTGCTGCATTTCCTTTTAATTCTTTTGTAGTAGCAGTAAGTGCAGTTTCATTATCTATAAAAGATTTTGAAGAAACAACGGCGCAGCAGCCGGACGGGACGGGAAGAATGGTAAGCGCCGGAGACATACTTGTCGGTCTTGCGGTAGCCAGGAGGTTTACGGATAAGCTTTCAATAGGTCTCCAGTTAAAATATGTAAGCGAGAAGCTGGATAACTATTCGATAGGGAATGTACTGTTTGACGTAGGTACAATTTATAATACAGGCTTTCACGATCTTCACCTGGGATTTTCACTTCAGCATTTCGGGCCGGATATGAAGATCGTAGATCAAGTTTACAGAACTCCGCTGCTGTTCAGGCTCAGCGCGGGCGATAATATAATTCGCACGGAAGATTTTAACCTGCTTACCGAAGTGGATTTAATCCATCCAACGGATAATAACGAATGGGTAAACTGCGGAGTGGAAGGAAGGTTTTTAAAAATAGTAGCTCTAAGAGCCGGATACAGGTTCAGCAGGGATATAGGCAATGTTTCCTTCGGGATCGGTGTTGTTCCTCCGGCGCTCGGGTTCTTAAATGCTAAGGTAGATTATTCCTTTGTTCCATACGGAAATATTTTCGGAGATATACACAGGATTTCGCTTGGACTGTCGTTTTAAAAAATATTTTGTATTACTGTTAATAAGCTTTATGTGCAGTGCTTTGCTTTCAGAGACGAATGCGCAGTTTGATAGGAACTGGAAAGTGTTTCTGATTCCTTTTTCTCATACTGATGTTGGTTATACAACTTCGGTTGATAATGCTTTAAAAATACATGAGGCTAACCTGGATACCGTTTTGAATTATATCTGGAGAACTAAAGGCGACAGCACTGGCGAACAGTTCAAATGGACGGTAGAGATTACGTGGCCTCTTGAATATTATTTAAATGACCGTAATACAAATATTATAGATTCATTGATGAATAATGTACGTGAAGGAAATATTGAAATAGGAGCTATGAATTTTAGCCTGCAGTCTGACCTTTGCGGAAGCGAAGAACTGGTAAGAGCGCTTTATTTTGCGCAGGAGTTAAGGGATAAATTCGGGATAAAAATTAATACCGCAATGATAGATGATACTCCGGGTTTCACCTGGTCGCTGGCGCAAATATTAAATAAGAGTTCCATCCCGTACTTCTCAGTTGCAATGAATTCCGGGTTGAGCAATTTTTATTCGACGACCAACCTTCCTTATTTATTTTATTGGCAGGCGGAAAACGGCGATAAGACACTCATCTGGCGCTGCATGGATACGCAATGGGCTTATCTTGAAGGATACATTTCTGATCAAGTTTACAGCAGCTATTCATCCATGCAGGGTAAAATTACAGCGCTGCTTTTAAGTCTGCAGAAAAGCGGCTACCCTTACGACGCTGTTTATATAAATTGTGCAACTGGCGATAACGGCAGCCCGATCTTTTCAATTGTGGACAATGTAAAAGCCTGGAACCGGAACCACAGCGACGCAAAATTAATTATTGCTACGCCTTCAGAGTTTTTCAATTACGTCTCTAAAAAATATTCTGTGCAGATTCCGGTATATAAAGGCGACGGACCAAACTGGTGGACGTGGTTCTTTGCACCTTCGTCGCCGGTCGGCTTTTCAATAGCGCGTGGAGCTCAAAACTTATTGCCCGATGCAGAGAAGTATTCTGCATTAGCCGATATAACAAGCATCGGATATTTTTATCCGGCAGGGGAATTAAGAAATGCTTACGTTAATAATCTCTTATTTGAAGACCATAACCTTGGCGCTTTGAACGCTTCGGGCAATGCGGATTTCTGGACAGATAAAATCGGCTGGGTAACATCTGCTTACGATACTTCCGGACAGGTAATTGATAAATCGATTAATGCAATTGGCAAGGCAATAAAAACCGGGCAATATTATTCCATAGCAGTATTTAATTCCTTGGCCTGGCCTAGATCGGAATTTGTGGAAGTCCCGCTAGCTTCAATCAATCAATACGCAGCAGGCGGATTTAAGATAGTTGATGCTTCAACTAATCTAAATGCCTACAGCCAGCTGCTGGCGGATTCAACTTTAGTATTTCAAGCGGACAGTATCCCGTCATTCGGTTATAAAGTTTTTAATATTGTGCCGGATATAAAAAATAATTTATTTGGTAAGGAGATGAGCGGAAGCTTTATAGAGAACGGCTTTTATAGGGTATCTGTTGATCTAAATAAGGGAGGGATTTTGAGCATATTTGATAAGGAACTGGGCAAAGAAATAACAAAGAGCGACGGTGCGTTTAACCAGTATGCTTTAAACAGCTTCTCTTTCCCCAGTAATTTGCAGGTTGTAGAAAGTGACAGTGGAGCTGTAATGGAAAGAATTGTGTTGAGGGGAAATGCCGCAGGTACAAACTGGTACCGGACGGAAATTATTTTACCCATACACTACAAACAGATTCTCTTCAGAAACAGTTTTGATAAGCCGGCGGTTACATCGCTACAATCCGTCAGCTACCAGTTTAACTTCGGAATGAGTTCGCCCGGGTTATATTACGAAATTCCTTTCGGAAATGTTAAGATTTATGATGATGAGCTGAGCGGATTTAAAACCGATAACTACGCAGCGCAAAAATTTATCGACGTTTCTTCAGGCGATAAATCGTATAACGCAAATTTAAGTATTGGTAACGCGTCCGTTATTGCAAATGCTTCCGGCAGCTTTAACGGCATGCTGAGGATGCTGATTACATACAACGATAATAACACCGCATACCGTGCGGGCAGCGGCCTTATGGAAATGGATTATGCATTGAATACGTATACCGGGGGATTTAATGCGGATAGCTCGACGGTTTCATCGTACGGTTTCAATAATCCGTTAAGGTATGAAATTTTACAGCCGGAACAGGAAGGCTCTCTGCAGGGAAATTTATTTTCTATGTTGAGCATAGAAAATTCCGACCTGCTGGTTTCAACATTTAAAAAAGCGGAAGACGGTAACGGTTATATTATCAGGCTGTACAATCCGCAGGATAAAAGCATCAACGAAAATTTGCATTTCGGGAAAAGTATAGCCTCTGCATATGAATGTACTCCGCTTGAAGAGAATATAAATATGATTGCCACCGGGGATAGCACTCTACTCGTAAGCATGAATCCTTACGATATTAAAACACTGAGGATATTGTTTAATAATATAAGCTACGTAAATAGTGCTGATGCGCCAGTCGGATTTGCTTTATACAAGAATTATCCGAACCCGTTTAACCCTGCAACCGTAATCAGCTATCAGCTGCCGGGCTACAGCCGTGTATCCTTGAAAGTATACGATATTCTCGGCAGGGAAATAAAAACTCTGGTAAATGATTTTCAAAATAAAGGAATACATAAAATTAATTTTGACGGTTCCAGGCTTGCCAGCGGAGTATATATTTATAAGCTAACGGCGGGGAACTATACTGCTGCCGGTAAAATGATTTTGATGAAATAGCCTCACCCTGCCCTCTCCCAAAGGGAGAGGGTTCTAACCTCCTCTCTGTCACTGGGAGAGAGGTTGGGAGTGGGGGCTTTAGATCACATATGCTCATGCGACAAATATTGTAATAGTAAGTAGTTTTTATAGCGAAACAGTTTCCCGAATTGTAATTGAATTGAAATTAAAACCAAGAAAGTATTGAAAAGTCTTTATGGAAAATAAGCAAAGGATAAATTCCCGAATGTTCGCCGGATTTTTATTTTTTATCTTAACAGTCCTTCAGGTGCATGGGCAGACTAAATTGCTTGAAAAGGAATTCCTTTTGTCTTCAAACGGAGTAATCCCAACCTGGCTTGTTGCAGGTCCTTTTGAGCAGCCAACCTTCGGGTTCGGCAATCCGAGCGATGCGGATAAGATAGGCGAGAAGACTATTGCACCGTACGAAGGCAAGGTTGAGAACGGCGCAATGACGGCAGACGACAAAGTTAGTTGGTCCCCATTATCCGTTGATAAGAAGAATTTCATCGATTTTAATAATTCAATCGGCTGGTATTTGCCGGGCAGGAGAGTTGAGAAAATTTGGGAAGCTAAGGCAGGCTATGCATGCACATATATTATTTCCGGCAGGGAACAGAATGCTGTTTTGCTTTTCGGCAGCAATTCTTCGGCAAAGATATTTTTAAATCATAAACAGGTTTATTCCTATGAGCAGAATAGGAATGCGGTACCCGATAACGATACCGTGCATATTTCGCTTAACAAGGGGAAAAATATTCTTCTTGTTAAAGTAGGTAACTCAAACAGCAATTTAACATTTGGATTCTTCGGCGAGCTGTTGTGGCAGTGGGGATTTTATGCAAGGATTTTAAATTCAGACTATAAGCGGTTAAATGACTGCAGTATTGAAGTACCTGTTAAAGATACTCCAGGATCGTTCGACATTACCTCGACGTTTTTCTTTAAAAAGGAAAGCGGAAGTCTGAAACAAAGATTTGATTTAATAATTAATTCAAGATCCTCTTCGGCCGTAAACGGCAATTTGAAGATTACAGCAGGCAGCAAAGATTATGAATTCAATATAAGTAATGTTGTCTTCGGCAGAAGCAGGCACGAAATTTTTCTGCCGGAATTATCATCGGATATGACAGCAGAATGTACATTAAGCCTAAACGGGAAGGAATTAAAAAAAGAAATTAAGTTGCTGCATCAAAAGCACTATGCGGTACATCTTGTAATGCTATCCCATACGGATATCGGATATACAAATCCACAGCCTATTGTAAAGGAGCTGCACTGCGAAACAATCGACAGCGTTTTGTCGCTTTGTAAAATTTATCCCGACTTCAAATGGACTATTGAAACAGTCTGGCAAATGGACCAGTATGAACATTCGCGTCCGAAAAAAATGTTCATGGCTTTAATCAATTATATAAAGGAAGGCCGCATATCGGTTTCACCGATATATTCCAATCCGTTTACAGGCAGGATAAGCGAAGAGGAAATGATTCAATCGCTTGCACTGGCGGAGAGATATAAAAAAGAATTCGGCATAAAATTCAATGCCGCGGTATACGATGACGTCCCCGGACAATCATGGTTTGTGCCGGAAGTTCTACACAATATAGGCGTAAAATTTCTAGCCGACGGAGTTAATGAAGTTTATAACGATTATAAGCTGCAGAAAAATTTACCTAAGGCTTTTAACTGGGAAGGACCGGACGGCAGTAAAATAACTGCATACCTGGACGAAGCCTATAATGAAGGGAGATCATATGGTTTGGAAAAAGGTAATAAAGCGATTGAAGACCGCCTATGGAACCGAATAAATAAATTGCGGGACTGGGGATATCCTTACGATATGATTCTCTTGATTTCCGCATACATGGATAACGTGGGTGTTCCGACCGATCAATATCTTGCAGCTAAGAAATGGGACAAGGAGTATGAGTATCCCAAAATAGTTATTAGCAACCTGGATGACTTTGCCGGACAATTTGTATCGAAGTATGAAAAGTCTCTTCCGGTTTTGAAAGGGGATATGACTTCACCATGGGATATTGTTTCGCAAGGTGAGTTTGAAAGAAATAAAAAAAACAGGTGGATTCAGCATCAGATGCCTTCATCTCAAAAGTTACTGACAATTGACTGGCTGATAAATAGAAGAGAAATGCCGTTTGCAAATGAAGCCGGGCAGGCTTATAAATCGCTGCTTGAATTTGACGGGCACGGCAGCGGACTTGAATACGGGTACGGCTCTCCGCAGGAAAACAAAATTACAATGGAGTTCAGAGGTCATGATGTTGACGATGCATTTTTCAAAACTGAAGAACTGCTAGAAAAATCTATTTATAGAATTACCAAACCGGAAGAAAGCTTTGAAGGAGAAGGTATTTTTGTTTTTAATCCGCTTTCATGGAAAAGGGATGCGCCCGTAAAAATTGAATTCCCCGAAAACCAAACGCAGCATTATAAGATTATTGACCTGGCAACAGGAAAGGAAGTGCCGTCTTACAGAGAAGGCTATAAATTGTTTTTCATCGCAAGGGATGTTCCGTCGTTAGGCTTTAAGAAATTTAGATTGATACCTATTATTAAGGCAGAGGCTAACCGTACCGATAACCTTAAATATGCCGACGATTTTATTGAAAATAATTTTTATAAGATTTCTTTCGATGCGAAGACCGGAAGCATAAACAGCATAATAGATAAAAAGAAAGGACGTGAAATAATCACTGTAAACGACGAGCTGCCGTTTAATAAACCGCTGGTAGAGATTTTCCAGGACAAACAGAATTTTAAACCCATAACGTTAAACGCATCTGCCTCAGTGATTGATGAGAGTCCGTTAAGAATCATTTTGAGGATAAACTGGCACGACAGTCTTTTTCAATCTACCGACGTTACACTTTGGAACAATTTAGATCGAATAGACCTATCATACAAATTGAACTTGGAAGCGTTGAAGTATCCTTCAAAGTTTGAAGAGTACGGCGTTGCATTCCCGTTTTCGGTTAACGATCATAATAATGTAATAGAGATACTGGGCGGATTTGCCGATCCGTTAAAGGATATGCTTCCCGGGGTTGATAGAAACGCTTTCTCGATAAGAAGAAGCGTAGTGCAGTATAATCAGTCGCATACGGTATACTGGGCGGCAGTTGATAATAGAGTAATTAGATTTAGGAAGATTACGGCCGACACCTCGGGAGTTTTGATCTCAAATGTTGTGAATAACTTTCCGAAAGATTGGAACAGGAATGAAGTAAATAAAGGCACTCTGCTTCTGCGTTTTAGTTTTACAGATCAAGCAGGGACTTTCAATCCCGAGTTTACTTCAAAGTTCGGATGGGATGTTAATACTTCTTTATTAGTCAGACGGAGTTGGTACCGTTCCAATCCGTCAAGCGGCAGCTACATTGCAATAGATAACGGCAACATTCAACTGCTGGATATGATCCCGCATCCATCCGCCGGCTCTGTTCTGCTAAGGCTAAAGAATGTGAATAATTTAAAAAAAGAAAAAGCGGATGTGTCGTCTTCATTATTTAAGGGAGGGGAGGCTTTTGTAAGCGATTATTTCGGCCATGAGCATAATGCGGTAAACGGCTCTGCCGATAATTTCAAAATCGAATTAAATCCTAATGAAGTTTTAACGGTAACAGTTAAATTAAAAAAATAATTAGAAGGAAGGAGGTAAGAAATTTTTTGATGGTAATTAATAAATGGTGCTATAATTAATTAACTATAAACAAAAGAAGGAAGGTTAGATATGAACCACAAACTTAACAGAAAAGCAAAATTCATGTTGGCGTTTCTGGTTTCAATTGCACTCGCTGGATGCTTTAAGATATTGACTGTTTCTCAGGTATCCTCTGCAACGGCGGGCTCTAAAATAACCTCAACCGTAACAGTAACGGTTGAAGGTACAAGCGATGCTACGCCTCATTACGGCATCGTAGGCCTATTAGTGCCTAACGATTGGACAATTGATTCGGTATACTTCAGCGGGCCTTATTCCGACTATTGCACTTATCTGCCGCCGACTGTTCCCGACAGTGAAAGAGCCGGCCAGGTAAATTATTGGACAGACTCGCTGGAATCCAGGTATCCCAGCGGTACGAATATGAAATGGATGGTTTATCAATCATATACTTCTCACCTGGCTAGGACGGACACTGTTAACGTTACACTCACAGTTAAAATGACCGTAGGACAGACGCAGGGCAATTACAATCTCGGATATTTTGTTACCGATGCTGCATTGGATTTCACCGATCCCTCATATTATTCGGTCAGCTTAAATAATCCAATTAGCGTAACGGCTGTTGTTCCCGTGGAACTGACATCTTTTACGGCGCAATCATCAAATAATTCAGTGGAGTTAAAATGGTCGACTGCTACGGAAACAAACAATAAAGGCTTTGAAGTTGAAAGAAGCACAGACAAAGTTAATTTCAGCAGGATAGGATTCATTCCCGGTAATGGTTCAACTACTGAGATTCATCAGTATGCATTTACCGATAACACGGTATCTTCAGGTACCTATTACTACCGTCTTAAACAGCTGGACTACGACGGGAGCTACAAATATTCGAGCGTTACGGAGGTTAAATTCTCGCTGCCGGTTCAATACAGTATTTCCCAAAACTATCCGAACCCGTTTAATCCTTCAACGAGTATAAACTTTGCTTTACCTGCAGAATCGAACGTTGTTATCGATCTGTACAATGTTCTAGGTGCTAGGGTAATGACTATTGCAAGCGGTGATTATCCGGCAGGAGCGCATCAGGTTTCTTTGAACGCTGCGAACCTTGCATCCGGTACTTACATTTATTCAATTAGTGTATCCGGAAAAGACGGAAGTAAATTTGTTTCTAGTAAAAAGATGATTTTGATGAAATAAAATTTAGCAGCTGCCTGTTGAATAAGCAGGCAGCTTATAATTATGTTCAAGTTCAAGATCAAGATTAAGTTCAAGAGTAAGAGTAAGTTTTTATGGGAATTTTAAAAATAGGACAGAACAAACCGGATAGAATTTTAGATATTAAATTCTTCAATAGGAGTAAAGTTATGGATAAGAAATTTAAAATGATATTAGCGGCTATTGTATATTTGATACTGCCGGTTTTTATAAGCGGGTGTCTTATTGAAAGCGTCGATCAACCTGCAACCGTAAACCAGGGCGATACATTTCAATCTACAATTACCATATCGGATAAGACAGCCGATTCAAATCCGCACCAGGGAGCTGTTGATGTACTGGTACCGGATGACTGGACATTCCAGTCCGGAACCTACACTTTTACCGGCGGCAGCGGCAGCATGATGATAGATACTTCAACAATTCCGGTATACGGCAACGTCGATTCGGCTATCCCTCCGCCGGCAAACATGAAGTGGTTAAAACTGCTTTCGGATAAAGCATATCCTAATCCTGCTAATGTGGTTTACGAAGTCGTGTTAAAATTAAATGTAGGTCAGAAGACGGGGACTTTCCCGATCGGTTACCTAACCACTAAAAATTCGCAGGACCTGCTGGTTTTTAATCCGCATGATTATGATAACGATTCAGCCTGGACGGATACATCAATGAACCATATGGTAACGGTTAACAAGGTTCTAGGTATTGAAGAATGGAATAACGGGATACCCGATAAATTTATCCTTTCGCAAAATTATCCAAATCCGTTCAACCCTGAAACAGAAATTAATTACGGTTTGAAGCAAAGCTCTCCCGTCAGTCTTAATGTTTATTCTGTTTCGGGTACACTGGTTAAAAGATTGGTAGATGAGGTAAAGAATGCCGGATACTATTCCGTAAAATTTTCCGGATTGGATTTACCAAGCGGAGTTTATTTTTATAAATTAACCACAAATCAATTCTCTGCTGTTCGTAAGATGGTTTTGCTAAAATAAACCTCATGCAGCTTGATATAAGTAAGTTTAAAATTTAGAACTAAGGAAATTATTTATTGAAAGTTTCTAAAGTAAAAGACTTGGGTCCCCAGTTTGTGAATAATAAACACAAGATGGTGGGGCAGGACGGCGCGTATTCTATCCCCTTGGGAAGCAGCAAGGCGCTTTGGTTTTTCGGAGACACATTAATCGGTACCAGGACAATCGGCGAAAGCCTCTGGTACTGGTTCGGTGAGCCTGTTGGTCCCGGCGATATGTCAGGTAAAAAAGGCATCGATAAAATGATAAATAATACCGCTCTTATTTTAAAGGATGCTTCAGGCAAGAACGGCCTGAATAATTTCGATTATATCCTGGGCGCAGACGGAAAACTAAAACCGTTAGTACCGCTAGATAACGATGAATCGCCGGATGAAATAAGGAATTGGTGTCTCCACGGAATAAAGCTGAAGAATAAAATCTATCTTTATTTTATAAAAGTAAAGATGATTGAGGGCGCCGTACTTCCGGTTAATTTCGAGGTCCTAGGCTCCGGTTTGGCAGTAGGTTCGGAAAGGGACTGGGAGTTTTCAAAAATATATTTTAATAATTCTCAGATGTTGTGGAAAGCCGATGAACCTAAGTTCGCATCCGCGGTTTATTTTGACGAAAAGGATGAATGGATTTATTTATACGGTGTAGTGCCTTCTTCTGATAACATACAGCAGTGTTACGCTGCAAGAGTCCGCCCCGGTAATATTGAGGATGCATCATCTTATGAATACCTATCTTCATCAAAGCCTGAGTGGAGTGTGGATATTAAACAAGCAGTGCCGGTTTTCACTAATGTCCCGAATGAATTATCCGTATCATACAACAAATATCTTGAAAAATATCTAGCTGTTCATTCGTTCGATTTGACGGGGAAGATTGTTGCAAGGACTTCGGAACATCCATGGGGGCCGTGGAGCGGGCCGCATGAATTGTTCCATGTAAAGGCAAAGCGGGAAAAGGAACTTCCATATCCAGTTTTAATTTATGCGGGCAAAGAACACCCGGAATTAGCCGGAGAAAACGGCAAAATCATTTTTGTAACATACATAGAGTTCGAGGAGTACTTCCCGCACCTGCTGGAAATTCATATAGATAAGGTTTGAGAAGAAATTGTGAGTAAGTCATGCTGTCCAGAAATAACTTTTGGAATAACGGAATGTTGGAGTAATGGAATAGAAGAGCATATTATTCCACTACTCCATCATTCCAAATGCGCTTTAATAAAAATTGTTAAACATAGGAGTGTTGATGATTCCAACTGTTGATGATCTTAAGAGCGATGTAATGGTTCATAGATTCGGAGATTTGTATAATCCGCCGGGCTTAACAAATTTTTGGGGCGCTGTTCAAGCAGATATAGATATTACCGGCATAAGAAGTGTAAACTTTCCGCCTTTCGGCTGCTCAGATACCATAACCTGCGGGCTGTATTTTAACGATAAATATTTTCCTTCTACCGGAACTCCTGTAAAAATTATCTGGTATGCTGATAAAATAATGAGAGAGGCTGTCTATTCCGGTATAAAGTTTAGTTCGGTTACACTAATTTCAATGAAGAAAAAATCAGTTTTGGTCCGGCTGCAGCTTGAAAACATAAGCGGATACAAGCAGGACTTTGAATTAAGGCTAGGTCTTGCAGCCAACGTAACCAAAGCAGTTAAAGCCTGGAATGAGCCTTTCCCGCCGGTTGAAACAGACAATAGGATTGAGATAGATACCCAAAGGAATGCACTCCTTTTCAGCTCGCAGCACAGCACTGCCTTTTCACTTCAGGGGGCTATGCCCAAAGCCGGAAAAGCCGACAAGAATAATCTCTATTTTAAAATTGAATTAAATGCCGGGGAACAGAAGGCGATTACTTTTGTTGATTCGATTGGAGATAACTTGAATGAAGTGCAAAGTGAATTTGACATGCTGATAAACAATGCCGATAAATTTATTAAAGATACGAATGATGAGTGGAACGAAGAATTAAGGTCCGCTTTTACACCGGGTAATTCAAGGTTTTCCGGTTTTATGCCGGAGCTTGAAACTGCAGATGAAGAAGTGTTGAAGATTTATAATTTAGGAATACTCGGGCTGATTTATTTCAAGAGGGATAATCCTTATTCAGTTTTTGGTAGAGCATACGATACATTGATGCCTCGTTACTGGCAATCGGTAACGTTCATCTGGGATTATGCGCTCAGCTCAGTTGCGCATGCATTGCTCGATCCTGCCGTAATGAGGAAATATCTTGAGCTGTGGATGTCGATGGATATACATAAGCATTTCGGCATCGAATATCTTACAGGCAGCCCGGTCGGGCCCTGGTACTCGGTTAATGACTTTGCTCTAACATGGATTTCGAGAAATTATTTAAAGTGGACAGGAGACACGGCCTGGCTTAAAAAAGAACTGGACGACAGGCAGGGAAATAAAAAGACTGTGTTTGATTTCTTAATTAAGTATTCAAGAAACTGGAAGCAGTTCAAAACAATAAACGGATTGGCAGATTACGGCGGAATAAATAACCTGCTGGAATGCGTAAGCACCTATATCCATGAAGTGGCCAGCTTAAATGCCGGAAATATTTTTAATCTGCGCACCGCAGCAGAATTGCTCGAAGGCGGCGGAGACTCGATTAGAGCAAATGAATTTTATAACGAAGCCCGCCTTATGTTAAAAGAAGTAAACAAATTATACGCAGATGGAAAAGGTTTCTGGAATGCAAGATTTCCGGACGGTGAACTTGTTGAGGTAAGACACTGCTATGATTTTATTACTATACTAAATACTATTGCAGCCGATCTTTCCAATAAGCAAAAAGAAGAAATGACAGAATTTTTCGTAAGGGAACTCCAGACCAAAACCTGGATGAGGGCGCTTTCGCCCGGAGACAATAATGTTATGTTTAGTGTAAGACCGGATCATCAATGGAACGGAGCTTACCCTGCATGGCCTGCGCAAGCTGTTACTGGATTGTACAAAATAGGCAGAGGCGATATAGCTTTTAAATGGCTAAAGGGCTTGGCGAAGAGTGCGAATCAAGGTCCATTTGGGCAGGCGCATTTTGTTGAAGATGTAATTGAGCCCGAATCAGGCGGCGCAAGAAAAGCCTCGCCGGAAGGTCCTTTCATCTGCGATTGGACGGTATCGTCGAGCGGAAGCTGGACGAATATAATTATTGAATCAATCTTCGGCGTCGAAGCTTCGGTTTATAAAGGTATATCTGCCAATCCTCAGTTCGGTTTATTCGATGCGGGCGCCGAATTAAAAAATCTTTCCTACCAAGGAAAGTTGTATAGCGTGAATAAAAATGGCTTGACCGAAATTAATGGAAAGTGATAATCGATTTAATAATTTATTGCGGCAGTTAGACCTTTCGTCCGACAGCAGCGTGAGACAAAAGCTTGTAGACAATTTTATTGAGGCTATAAAAAATGACTATCCTGTTTATGAAAGTGAAACGGATGTTGTACTGCTTTATAAAGGTAATGCTGATAGGGTAGTAATTATAGGCGATATGACCGAATGGGCGCGCACCGCAGAGTTAAATAAAATTGACGGCACAGATCTGCATTATATCCATTTTAAATTGGAGCCTGATGCCTGCCTGGAATATTGGTATTTAGTCGATGATAATCAAAACCCTGTAGTTGATCCTCTTAATCCTAACATAATTTATAACGGGCTGGGAGATATATCCGAGCTTGCAATGCCCGGATATTCGAGGCATTCCTACTTCGATAATTTTTGCCGGGGCCAAAGAGGCGGATATGATTCTCTTATCGAACTGGAAGTGCCGCCGGGTAAGCTGCCGTATACTCACCAGGTTCACGTTTATCTGCCGCCGGATTATAACGGTTCCGGTAAAAATTATCCGGCAATTTATTTTCAGGATGGTCGGGATTATATAGAATTTGCCGTCGTGCCTTATCTGCTTAATAGAATGATTGATGAGGGAAAAATAAAGCCGGTTATCGCAGTTTTTGTTACTCCTCCCAATCTTCATCTGCCGGAAGTTCCGAATAGGATGACAGAATACGGTTTGAATGATGATTATGCCCATTTCTTTGTTAACGAGCTTACAAATTTTATCGAGAGACAATTTAGGATTGTTAGAGAGTCCGGCTCAAGGCTAGTAATAGGAGATTCGTACGGCGGATTAATTTCAACTTATATTGGCTTTAAGCATCCGGAAATTTTCGGGAACGTCTACAGCCAGTCAGGCTATCATTGCTTTCAAAAAGACAGGATGATAAGGTTATTCAAAGAAGGCTTAAGGAGACAGGTTAAACTTTTTATTGATTGCGGGACGTACGAACATGAGGTCGGGAGTACATTTCTGCCTGAAGGCGAGCGTGATTTTATAAATGCCAACAGAAGACTAAGAGAAGCTCTCTCGGAAAAGAAATATGATTTTGTTTACCGGGAGTACCACGAAGGCCATACCTGGGGAAATTGGCGGCGGCATCTTATAGACGCCTTGGTTTATTTTTGGGGAAAGAAATAATTGCATGAAGCATAAATTAAATAGGAGTATTAATGAGCAGTTTTAATGATAACATAATTAACAATCCGTTTATATCCCATTTGCCTGAATCGATGAAGGATTTTCCGAGAGGACTCTTCGACAGCTTCCCGGTTTTTACGCCGTCCGAAGGCAGTATTGAAAAAGGCTATGATAGATTAGCAGAGATGATTGAGCAAAATATCCCGGCGGGATTAAGGGTATTGATAATCGACGGATACCAGGGAATAGAATGGAATAAATTAATTGATGAATTAATTTTAAGTTTGAATAAGCTGAAGATTCAACCGGAATTTATAGATGTATCCGGCTGTTATGTTCCGCCAGAAGTATTAAGGAAAAGGGCCGAGCCGTTTTTAGGTGGAGACGATCCTCTGTTTGGAACTCATTATCCTTTCGGTGCGGAAGTTTTTTTCGATGTTGAAAAGATTGCTCAATTGAGAATTGAATTATCGGTAAGGAGGGGACAAAAGTCCGGCGGCCTTACTATAATATACGGTACAGGCTCTTCTTTGGTTGAGCAGTGCGATGAGTTGTGGTATATTGATGTACCGAAGGATTATATACAGATGCTGGCTCGTGAAGAAAAGATTACAAACGTAGGCGAAAAAGAAATTCTTTCATTCGGCGATTTTTATAAGCGCTCATACTTTTTTGACTGGCCGGCATTAAACCGGTTAAAGCAGCAGATCCTTCCGAAGGTAGATGTATTTATTGATTGTACAAATCTGCAGGAGCCTGCATTTATTGACGGAGAAGATTTTAGGAAGGCGGTTTACGAAATTTCAGAATCGCCTTTCCGTGTAAGACCCTGGTTTTTCCCTGGGCCATGGGGAGGGAAGTTTATGCAAGGCCATATGGGGCTCGATCCCGAACAGCCTAACTTCGCCTGGTCGTTCGAACTAATCGTACCTGAAAACGGAATTATACTTGAGAAAAACGAGAACATCCTCGAATTTTCGTTCGACTGCCTGATGTATCTTCAAAATGAAAGAGTGCTGGGCAGGAATGCTGCAAGACAATTTAAGTATGAATGGCCCATAAGGCTTGATTACCTTGACACGATAGACGGCGGAAACCTGTCAACTCAGGTTCATCCAAAGCCGAATTATATTAGAAATAATTTCGGGGAGACATATACGCAGGATGAAACTTATTATATAGTGGCATCCAAACCTGGTTCAAGAGTTTACCTCGGCTTAACCGATTGGTGCGATCCGGATGAGTTTAAACACGCGCTGGAAGACTCGATTAACAAAGGCGAAGAACTGGACATCGATAGGTTTGTAAACAGCGAGCCCAGCAAGCCTCACGATTTATTCTTAATTCCGAACGGGACTGTGCATTGCAGCGGCAAAGGGAACCTTGTACTAGAAATTAGCGCAACTCCGTACATCTTTACGTTTAAGATATATGATTACTTGAGAAGGGACCTGGAAGGAAAGCTCCGCCCGCTGAACATTGAAAGGGCATTTGAGAATATTAGATTCGAAAGAAGGGAAAAATGGGTAAAGGAAAATCTGGTAGCAAAGCCTAAATTAATTAAAGATGGAGGCGCCTGGAAAGAGTATGAACTCTATAACTCGCCTTTTACTTTCTACAATATTCATCGCATTGAGTTCGATTCTGCATTTGAGTATGAAACAGACGGTAGAGCTTTGGCTGTTAATCTTGTCGAAGGTGAATGGGTTGAAATTACAGCTTCAAATAAAAAGTGTGTAAAGTTATCCTATATGGAATCGATGGTAATACCGGCGGCGGCAAAAAAAATAATAGTTGAGAATAAAGGTGCCAGACCGTGCAGGATGGTGCTTGTTTATATAAAGCCGCAAATAGGAGCTAAGCTGCCGATTAATAAGCCGGAGGAATAATTTTAACTGTGTTTTAAAAACCGCACGGAATTGAGTTGAATGATCAGCAGTTAAAGGCCTGCTAATTTAAGATGTGAATATAAGATAGTTCCGCAGGGTATTGGCTGGCAAAAACCCTCGCCTTTAGTAAATTAGATAAATGGAGAATTACCGAAAATCATCACATACAGTATACGATATAATATATCATAGCGCGGCAAGTCGCAATTCAAAATTAAAAATGAAAAATTAAAAATTGAAAACACTTAAAATATCTTTACACAAAAAACAAAAACTTAAACGGCAATACTATATAGTCTGGATAACAAAATATCACAAAAAAGTACTAAATGGAATAATAGCAGAAATAATCAAAATTAAGGGAACAGGTAAAAACGAACGTACAGTAATTAATTAATTTAGCCTGCCCGTTGATAAAACGAGACAGGCTTTATTTAATATATCTTTAATATGCCGGGAATTTTTATTTCAACAATTCCATTTTCATTACTTTGCTGTTTTCACCAGCATCTAATTTATTCGAATGGATCGCTATGTGGTAAAAATAAATTCCGGAAGAAAGATTAGATGCATTGAATTGAACGCTGTGAGCGCCCGCGCTCATTGGCTGATTTATTAATGTCGTTATCTTTTGTCCCAATAAATTATAAATGGATAAATTGACATTTGAATTTTCATTTATTGTAAATTCAATTGTAGTACTTGGATTGAAAGGATTAGGATAATTTTGTTTAACGCTAAAATTCTCGGGCAATAAATTTTTATCCTTTGCAATGCCGGTTGTTGCTTTATCTGCCGTAAGAATAACATAACTGCTAAGCAGGCTTTGAGAAAAAGTAACAGTATTATTTGAAGTATTAATAACAGAATTTGAAACTGTTACCCAAGAATTATTCTGATTGTTCCAGTATTTTACCTTAAGATTATTCACGTTAACATTAAAGCCGGCTGTTTGCATGTTATTAAAGTGAAGCTGAAAATTTGTTTGAGAATTAAAACTCATCTGTCCGCCCATTTTACCGGACTGCATCATGTTGTTTGTTCCATCGGGATTGAAGACTCCAATTTCGTAGCCTGCGAATGCGCTTTGTCCGGACACGTCCGGAAAATCTTGCGGGAAGGCTGCCAATATTTGGCAGTACAAAGAATCTGGCATCATGCCGCCGCCCATCATTCCGCTTTGGTGCCAACCGGGATTAACAGACATCCAGCTAGTTGAATCAAAGGGGTCGTTGAATTTTTGTGCTTGCATCATTCCGCTGTGAATCCAACCGCCGCCGAGATGGTTCCCTACTTGAGATGGATCCATCCACGTGGTTCCGTTTAATTGATAAACAATAACCATTTTCATAAAACCGGTTGAAAGCATTCCGCCTTTAATTGAAATGGCTTGCCCATTTGCAGGCAGTGAAGCATTAGAACTAGACTGATACCAAGGCGGGCCGAAATTCAAAAAGTAATCCGGGACGCCATCGCTATTTACATCGAGGTAGTAATGATAGTACATAAAAGTAGTATCAATCATTACCTTGCCGGTTAGAGAAACGGAATGAAGCGAATCGTGATTGAAGCCAAAGGAGTAATTCATCATGTTGTTATTCATTCCGCCCATCATAGAATGTGTTCCCATATTATTCCAAAAAGAATCGAGGCCCGAGCGCCAGAAACTGCCGTTTATAGAATCGACAACAATCATAGGAATGGAGAACATCCCGTCATAAAGCCCGCCGGAAATAGTTACATTATCTCCAACTTTTGGCCTTAATGTAGAAATGGAATCTGGTTTATACCAAACCGGACCAAGGTTCAACATATAATCAGGAGTATTATCGTTGTTAATATCCAGATAATACATCCCATTCATCATTGAAGAATCGGCAATAATCTTACCGGAAACGGAAATTGGTTTGAGAGAATCGGGGTTAAAATTGCCGCTGTGCATCCAGCCCTGGCTAAAGCCAAGCGTAGAGGCAAATAAAATTATAGTAAATAAAAATTTTAATTTCCCCGCTGCGCGGTGTTTTCCCGATAAATCGGGACAAGCTATAAAATTAAACATATTAATATCCTTTAAAAGATTTGAAAAATATTTTTACTGTTTACATATTTAAGAAAAAACCGAGGGTAAAAATATTCTCAAATACGAAGGACGGTGGATGTATCCTCTTTAAATGAATTACTATGTTCGATTGAAAAAATAAGTATGGTGAAATTGTTTAGCTTAAAATCAGATTGAAATATTAAAGTAGGCTGTGGGTGATAGAAATCGGTAAATTTTATACTTGCCGGAAGTGATAACGGTTTATCATCCATGTCTTTGGAAACCTGGCAGCCGCAGTCATCAGATTTGTCGGAGTTTTGCTCTTTATGTTTAGCACAGCAGCAGCAATCTTCATCGCCGCAATTTTTACAGCAAGAAGCAGTATGTTGGTGTAAATATTTCTTATTAAGCGGTTTGTGAACGCTATGCTGAGACCCAAAGGCTAAAAAAGCCGAGGTGAATGTTAATAAAATGGCTTTTAGTATAAAATTATATTTTGTTAGAGTAAACAATTGGACTTATCACATTAATTGATACTAACCAAGCATTTTTAATGCCAGTAATATTCCAAGAATAAATGTCTTCTATCCGATATAAAAAAGAAAAGAGATTATTTATTGCTTGTATTTATCATTTGCCATTAATAGGAAATACGTTGCAAAAATGAAAATAACGAATGCTGCATTTCACTTGACAAACCCCTACACACCCGCAATATAAATACTCGGCCCAGAGTTATTGAGGGGAAGGATGCAAGAAGTATTTATTGGACAATAATCGAAAATAATTGGATAACATTTTTAAGCCACGCTGCATATCTCGGCAAGGAACTGGAGGAAGCTGAGTCTTCGCTTAAGTATAGATTTAGGTATGTGCTAGATGGAGTGTAAAGCTGGTATTCATAGGTTGAAAAAAGTTTTTCAATAAAGTATATTAGCATCCACTATAGTTATCTGAAATGAAAAATATTGACAAATTAATCGAACAATTCAGTGCTAGGAAACGCAATATACGATTTCGTGAAATTGAGAAGGTACTTTTACAAGTTGGTTTTGTTGAAAGAAAGTCAAAAAAAAGTACGAGCCATTTTGTTTTCAGTCATCCAAGACTTATTTATAATATAACACTTGTTTCACACGGTAAAAGTGATTATATCCCGACATATCAAGTAAACGATGTAATAAGAGCTTTAAAGGAGCTTAAAAATTTATGACAAAAAAAAGGAATTATCAGTATTATTTCAACTTGGATTATCCGATTCACATTGAAAGAATGGAAGATGGGATTTATTGTGCTTCTATTTATCAACTTAATGGGTGTAAAGGATATGGCAAAACTGCACAAGAGGCAATTGAAGAGCTTCAGGGTGTTAAAGAAGCTCTAATAGAACTTATGCTTGAACAGGATAAACAGATCCCCGAGCCGCTTGTCCAGCTTGAAATTCCAGTTTCGAAATTTTCTAAAATTCCTAATCGCGACAAGCTCAAACAGTTTATTAAAACACCATAAAAAAATGTATTCAAGAATAAGAAAAGAAATGTTTTCATTCAAAAGAAAAATAGGCAAGAGATTTACCCAAAGGTTAGAAGATAGTGTGAATATTGCTTATACCTTCTTTATTTTAGACAGAAACTTTTATAAGGCTCTGGCATCAGATTAGTTGTAAATAATTTTTAAGATGATTAAACTTTTATCAAAATACCGTTCTCTGATTGCAGCTATTTTTGTTTTAGCACCGCTGCTGTTCTGGTTCGCATATTCTGAAATCGGACAGTACACGGTAGAAAAGCAGCATCCGCCTGTACAGGATTATTGTCTGGTCGTAAGAGTAATAAAAACAGAAATTAGCAAGACTGCTGCAAACAGTTTGTTCAAATTGAAAGTAGAAAAATCAGTTTGTATGCATTGTATTGAAGAAACAAGCTTACACAACATTGCATTAATTAATTTAGATGTAGAACATTTTAATTCACCGCAAACAATTACCCCCATCTATCTTTTCGATAGAACATTTCTAATTTAGCCCTTTCTTTTTCATAAGACGCTTCGGCATTTTCTCTGTTTTCGACTTATACTTTTTGGAAGGTGCGAGCTTTCTGAATAAGATAAATTAAAATTAATATGAAGTTAAAACCATTTTAAGGAAAAGTAACAATGCAACAAACAAATTATGGATTCTCAAAAGTAGTTAATCTCGGTTACAATGAAGCAATTGAAAAAGTAACCGAAGAACTAAAGAAAGAAGGTTTCGGCGTCCTTACCGAAATTGATGTTAAAGAAACATTAAAGAAAAAGCTTGATGTTGACTTTAAGCCGTATAAAATACTCGGCGCTTGCAATTCTCCTTTTGCATACAAAGCACTTCAATCGGAAGAGCAAATTGGATTGATGCTGCCTTGTAATGTAATTGTGTATGTGAATGATGAAAACCAAACTGTTGTTGCTGCGATAGACCCAATTGCTTCTATGCAGGCAGTAAAGAATGAATCGCTTGGTGAAGTTGCGGTAACAATACAAAGCAAGTTGAAGAACGTCATCGGTAATCTTTAATATTTTAGTTAACTTAATTTACTCGTATTAAGTAACTCCCGGAAAATCTGTCTACGCCAGGCAGATCGGAATAGTGGAGTAATGGAGTTATGGAATTGACTGATTTATTCCTCCAAGGAGTCCTTCGTACATTATTCCTCTGAAGGAGTCCTTCATACAATCATCCATTACTCCTCCGAAGGAGTTCTTCAGGCAAAGAATCGGTTTTTGCGTAGGTAATAGCTACCCAAATTAGGTATCGAAATTACCGACAAACAGTGATTGACGTTTACCTATATGCAGAATATATTGAAGCATTAAAAAAGATTTTAAAGACATAATAATGAGAGACGATAGAGTAAAGGAAATAGCTGTACAGTCAGAATTAAACTCGATTGAAAAGAGAATAAAGTTTGCGCCGAAGATTTGGGAAGTGCTCAAGATTTGGGGACCAGCCTGGCTTGTAATGATTGCCGATGTGGATGCTGCGAGTGTTATTACGGCTGCCGAGTCCGGCGCAGTTTACGGTACAAAACTTATTTGGTTTTTGCTGCTGTTAGCTGTTCCTTTATTTGTTATTCAGGAAGTAGCCGGCAGAGTGGGCGCAGTAACAAACAAAGGATTAGGCGAACTTATCAGAGAAAACTTCAGCAAGAAGGCTGCAATATTTGCTGCAGTGCCAATGGCTCTTGTAGATATAATCAGCTATGTGGTTGAATACACCGGCGCTGCTATCGGATTCCAGATGATAGGAATTTCTCCGGGTGTATCTGTGCCCTTTATTTTTATTGCCCACGTCCTTTTGGTTTACAAACGAAAATATGCAGAGGCGGAAAAGCCATTACTGTTTATTTCAATTTTGTTTGCAGCTTCGTGGGCTGTGTCAGCTTATTTAACTGCACGGAAAGGGATTCATGTAACGCCGTTTTATTTTTCAAGCTCACCCGATTTTATATTTTTGCTTGCCGCAAATGTCGGTGCGGTTATTATGCCGTTCATGCTTTTTTACCAGGCTTCCGCAACTGCAGAAAAAGGAATAAAGGCAAAAAATCTTCGGGCAGTAAGAATTGAGACGGCAATCGGCGCGGTAGTTTCAGAGTTGATAATGGTTGCCATTGCCATCGCTACAATTGGAGTGAATAAAGACTCTTTGAACTTTACCCGCCCCGGAGTTTTATCGCATGGCTTGTCTTCTGTAGCCGGAACATCTGCACCAATTATTTTTGGAATAGGTTTAATCGCTTCTTCTTTTATTGCGCTCATTGTAATTTCGCTTGGAAGCTGCTGGGGCGTTACCGAAGCATTGGGCTGGGGGCGGAAGAACTGGTTTAAGGTGTATCTTGTAGAATCAATTCCGGCTTTGGTGATAACAATGGTAACACTAAATCTTGTAAACCTTGCGCTTAATCTTATGGTGCTTCAAATTGCTGTTCTTATTGGCCCTGCTATTACTTTAGCTCTGATCGCATCTAATAAGAAATTGATGGGACAATTTTATCTGAAAGGATTCAATAAGTTCATTTACTGGGCATTCTTTGTTCTAATATTAGGCACAGGCATAATAAGTGTCTATTTGGTAATTTAATCAATCTAAAATTTCGGAAGGCTAATGAAAAAATATCAGCTAAAAAATATTGACTGCGCTTCTTGTGCGGCTAAGATTGAAGAGGGAGTTGCAAAGTTAGAGCAGGTTAAGTTTGTCTCCGTGAATTTTGCAAACTCAACTCTGCAGATTGATACGCCGGATATTGAAGAAGTTAAGCAGAAGATAAAAGAGATTGAGCCGGAGGTTGAAGTAGTGGAATGCCCATCCCCATCCCTTCCCAAAGGGAAGGGAGTGGAAGGGCGTGTGCCTTCAGAGCCGGAGAGTCTATGGAAAGAAAACAAAACCGAGTTGATAAAAATCTTTATAACGCTGCTGCTGCTGGCTGCCGGGCTAATCTTTGAGGAACAAATTCATAACACTCCTTACCACATTGCTGAATATTTGGTTTTTCTTCCGGCATATTTAATCAGCGGCTGGGGTGTATTAAGAGGCGCTGTAAGAAGTATAACTAAAGGAAAAGTTTTCAACGAACATTTTCTAATGACGATTGCAACTGCAGGCGCAATAGCAATTGATGCAATGCCGGAAGCTGTTGCCGTGATGTTGTTTTATGTTGTTGGAGAGTTGTTCCAGGATATTGCAGTTAACCGCTCGCGCAAATCAGTTAAAGCATTATTGGAAATAAGACCGGACTATGCGAACTTGAAAATCAATGGTGATATTAAAAGAGTTTCGCCAACTGAAGTCCATCCGGGACAAATAATTGTTGTGAAGCCGGGAGAGAAAATTCCTCTTGATGGAATAATTAAAGAAGGAAATTCCTTTGTTGATACTTCTGCACTTACCGGTGAATTTGTTCCGAGAGCGGTGAAAGAAAATGAAACTGTTTTAGCCGGTATGATAAATGGAACGTCCCGACCCGGTCGGGACAAAAGCGGACTGCTGACAATTGAAGTGACAAAAGAATTCGGCGAATCTTCAATCTCGAAAATTTTAGAATTAGTTGAGAATGCCAGCAGCAAGAAAGCCGAGACAGAAAAGTTTATCACGACATTTGCTCGGTACTATACGCCAGTTGTTGTGTTGGGTGCATTACTGCTTGCAGTTATTCCGCCTCTGTTATTAACTGGACAAACATTTACAGAATGGATATACAGAGCACTGGTGGTACTAGTAATTTCTTGTCCATGCGCTTTGGTAATAAGCATCCCGCTTGGTTACTTCGGCGGAATCGGCGGCGCTTCGCGCAGAGGAATTTTAGTAAAAGGTTCCAACTATTTAGACGCGCTTACAAAAATAAAAACAGTTGTTTTTGATAAAACCGGAACTCTGACTAAAGGCGAATTCAAAGTTGCAGAAATAGTTTCAGCTAATGGTTTCAAAAAAGAAGATATACTTAAATATGCAGCTTATGCGGAAGCAAACTCAAATCATCCGATAGCAAAATCAATTTTGGAAGCTTACAACAAAAAGATTGAACAAAACGAAATAAGTGAAGTAAATGAAATTTCCGGGCACGGAATTCATGCAAAGGCAGGTGGCGATGAAATATTGGTTGGTAATGACAAGCTGCTTCACCAAGAAAATATTGAACACGACAAATGTAATATTGCAGGAACTGTAGTTCACGTAGCAGTAAATAAAAAATATGCGGGCTACATTGTTATATCCGATTCACTAAAAGATGAAGCCGCCGAAAGCATTACAGAGCTTAACAAACTAAAAGTAAATACCGTTATGCTTACAGGCGATAATAAAAGCGCTGCTGAAGTTTATGCAAAGAAACTCGGTATAAAAGAATTTTACTCTGAATTGTTGCCGGAAAATAAAGTTGAGCATATTGAAAAATTATTAAGCACTTCGCACGATGGAAAAGTTGCATTCGTTGGCGATGGAATAAACGATGCACCAGTAATTGCCCGGGCAGATGTTGGAATAGCGATGGGCGCACTTGGTTCTGATGCAGCAGTTGAAACGGCAGACATTGTACTGATGACGGATTCGCCAATGCAAGTTGTAAAATCAATGGAAGTTGCAAGACGAACAAGAAAAATTGTTTGGCAAAACATCGGCTTTGCAATGGGAGTAAAACTTTTCTTCATTCTTCTCGGTGCTTTTGGAATAGCTACAATGTGGGAAGCAGTCTTCGGCGATATGGGTGTGGCGATAATTGCGATACTCAATGCTATGAGGGTGATGAAATAATTTCATAGCGCGGCAAGCCGCAATTAAGAATTAAAAATGAAAAATTGAAGACACTAAAAATATCTTGACACAAAAAACAAAAAATTTACTGGCAATACTATAAGCCGGAATCAGGTGGAGTTTTTCTCGAATTCTTTTTAGAAGAGAGAATTTATTTCTATAACTATTATATTCCGGCCCTAACGCCAACAGAACAAGATAAATGGATTCATTAATTTTCAGCTAAGTTAGTCATTAAGGCTTTTAATGTACTAAATAATGAGACTGCATTATTGTACAATTCATCATTAGACTTAACCGCTTTAAGCATGATGCTCATATCCATTGTAGAAATAATTGTTTTGCCGTTATGCTCATAAACTGCTAATTTACACGGCATGAAAATCGAAAAGCCTGGGAAATCCGTAAGCATTAGAGAAGCAGTTTTTGCCTGGCAAATTTCGTAAATGTAAACTTTCCTTTTTATAGGGAAGCCTTTGCTTTCAACAATTTCATGATAGTTGTATGTTTTAAGTAATGCAAACTTATAATTATCGCATTGCATTTGCACTTTATCGGCAACCCCAGCGACCGATCGATTTGAGATTATTTTGTAGGTAAACATGTCGATCATTTTTTGAGCGGGGAAAAGAGCTGTTATTAATTTTCTAAGCATATCTTTTTCTCTTTAAAATGTTATTGTTTTATCAGATTCGATTGTCCATTGAGTAAGTTCTGCCATAGTGCTGATTTGTGCGCCTTCAATTAGCGGAAGGTTTTTTATTCCTCTTGCATCGGCGCAAGTGCCGCATATTTTAACCTTGCCATTACGATTAAGAACGCTCTTAATCATTCTTTCAATATTGTAATAGCCGCTCGGTGTATTTTGATTTGGTAACGCACAGAATGCAGCATCTGCCATTAAGAAAATTCTAACTTCATTTTCTTCACCGCTTGCAATTGAGTCCTTTTGAATCTGCATTGCAAGGCGAAGTGCATTGTAAGCTTTCTCTGTTCCGTATGGTGCGTCGTTAATTATAAAAAGATATTTCATTAGTGTTCTCCAAATTTTTTATGAATGATTATTATTTACTCATCTTATGCAAACTCTACTCTTTGTCCGAAGAACTCCTGCGGAGGAGTATTGGAATAATGGAATATTGGAGTTGGTACAGATATTCCATTACTCCATCATTCCATTATTCCTTGGATTGCCTAGCATGAGTTATTGCATTATAATTTTTTAGTTCCCACAATTCCATAATGATAAGGCGGCAATTGAATGACTCCACTATCAAGTTTAAATCCGGCTCGCTTAAGCCATTCAATGCATTGTTCCGGCTTTGGTCTAATATCAAGAGAAGGACCGCGCGGAGTCGCTTCGGAATATATCCAATGAATTATTCCAACTTTGCCTTCACGTTTTAAGATTCGATAAGCTTCTTTCAATAATGAAACCGGGTCTTCTGCATGAAGAATGTTGAAGAGCATGGCGTAATCAATCGATTCATCTTTAAGCTTCGTTCCTTCTTTTACAAAATCAACTTGATGAATTTTAATATTAGAAATTTTCTCCTTACTAATTTTTTCTTTTAGAATAGAAATCATCTCAGGTTCAATATCAAAGGCGTGCAATTTCCCTTTGATTATTTTTGCAGCCGGTATAGTGAATGTTCCGTAACCCGAACCAAATTCAGCAGCATTATTAATTTTATCATCTAATTGAAGCTGCGAAAGAATGTATTGAGGATTGAAAAAAGTTTCCCAGTAATTTTCTTCCGGCATTCCGCTGTCGCGAATTTTCATGTTAAATTATTCTTCCCATATATTCAATTGAATCACTCAGCGATAAAATGGAATCACATACTTTGGGATTGATTAAACTGTATACAACATCATTTCCACTTTGTCTTTTATTAACAAAAGATTGTTCACACAATAATTCCAGATGTCTTGCTACGGCTCCTTCGTCTAGGCTTAACAGATTGGCGATCGTAACGGCGTTAACTTCATTTTCATATATCGAACATAAAATCTCTATGTTAATCGAATCGGAAAAAAGTCCGGCTATAAGTTCGTTTGATTTAGAATTCATCATATTCTCACCTAAGCTGATGGTTAATTAGTTTCAACTTTTAAACCGGCGAAGCGCCAGGAGTTAACGTCATCTTGCATAATTGTTGTCTTAAAACCCTTGCCGGTTAAAATCATTGCCGCTTCGGGAGCCATTACGCAGTACTTACCGCGGCAGTAGGCAATAATCTCTTTGCCGGCAGGCAGGCTTTTTATTTTACTTTTCAATTCAGACATCGGAATGGAAACTGCGCCTGGCAGATGACCGTTTAGATATTCTTCTTTTGGTCTAACATCAATAATTGTAATATCACTCTTTTTAATTTTTGACTGCAATTCTTTCATGGAGATAGGCTCAATTACGCTTCTTTCCTCTAAGAACGATTTTACCGCTTCTCTTAACTCTGCTGCACTTTGCTCAGCTAGTGTTTGCAAACTTTTCCAGTATTTTATTACTTCATCCGAAGCAAGAAAATAAATAACCCGGATTCCTTCCTTTCTGCTCTGAACAATCCTGGCGTTCTTTAGTATTTGAAGGTGCCGGGAAGTGTTGGCAAAATTCATGCTTGTTTCTTTGGATAATGAGTCAACATCCTTTTCGCCTTGAGAAAGAAGATCCAATATTTCAAGCCTTTTGGGGCTTGCGAAAGCAGCGGCAATGTTGGCGAGCTGCTGAAAAGTAATATCCTTAAATTCTCTGCCGGTCATAATATGTTCTTAAAAACTATTCAATTGATTAATTGAATAATAAGAATTTATTTGGGGAAAAACAAGCGGCGACAGTTTTCTAAAAAGTTATCATATAGGTCGAAAGGCTTTGCTTATGCCGAATTAGTTCTTCAATAATTAATTGAACACTTTTAGCTTGTCCACCAATGCTAAAAGTTTCTGAACGTAACCATCAACCAACTTGCTTTCTTCCGTAGTGAGGCTGCCGTAGCGGGAAAGGTTTTTTGCGGTGCTGTCTACCAATATACTCCAGAGGTAAACTGCTTGCGATTGCAATACACGGCTTTCGAAAGTTATTTGCGGCTTTAATGAGAGCGCAGTGAACATTTCTTTGTTGACTGCTTGTATCTCTTTAATTATCTCATGTATTTTTTCTTTGGTTTTGTTATCGTAGGATGTTTCAACGACATGAGTAACGCTATGGTTTGAACTTCCATTCAGTATTGCTTCGACTTCGTTTAATCCTTCTTCAATAAACTTGGCTGTTACAGATAAACTTCTGCGGTGATTTTCGGGAAGTAATTTTTCGTTATTCATATTTTAGTCTACGACAAAATCTTTTTGTTACACAGAGAACCACAGAGTACTCACAGAGTTCCACAAAGAAATCCAAATTTGTTAAATTAATTATTTGCATAATCTTTGCTCTCTATCTTCTTGATACTGCTTACGGCTGCTTTAACAAGAAACAGATCATTGCTTGCTTTAGTTAATTCGATTAAGTAAGGCAAGGCTTCTTTGGCTTTTAATTCGCCCAATGTTTCTGCTGCTCTCAACGGTGTTGAAGGCTCAGGATGCTTTAATGCACGAATCAATTTTTGTATAAATGATTCTTGTTCAAGAGCCGACTGATCCGTTACGCAGTGAGGGCACTTAACTGTATCTTTACTTATTTCGCTCCAACAGTTTGAACAGTAGTAAATCATTGTAATTAAAAATTAAAAATTCAAAATTAAAAATTAAAAAATGAAAACCGGTATTATGGTCATTACTATTATAGATTTACTTATGCAATAAAACTTTTTTCAAATCATCTTTAACGTTTTGTGGAAGCGGACTTTTCATTAAGTCAGATATTGTTTTTTTAACATCGTAATCAATTCTTTTAAGATGAATTTCTCCGTCTTCATAGACTGCGGAGCAGGCTTGACCGCCGTCTCGAGCCAGACCAACGCTGCCGGGATTAACAACCATTCCGTAATCCAATTTCTTTTTATACTGAACATGCGTATGGCCAACGAGAATATATTCGGCAATAATGCCTTCCAATTCTCCGGCAATTTCATTTTGATTTAGATATTTGAACATATCGCCTTGCGGAGAAGCATGAGCCATATAGAATGAGGCATCCTCATAACCATCCCGAAGGCTTTCGGGATTATCAAGCTGAAACGAAACGGTAGTCGGCATATTTCTTAAAAAATGAATATCACTTGCATCGAGCAAAGTCTTGTGCCATTCGCGAGTTGCAATAGAATATTCGCGGAACGTACCAATGCAATTGCAATCAACATCGTAGCCAAGGGCGTTATCGTGATTGCCGCGAACAAAATAATCGGCATTTTCTCTAATGAATTTCACACATTCTTTTGGGTTCGGTCCGTAGTCAACAACATCACCGAGAAAGATAAGGTTATTGCAATCACGGTCTTTATCAAGAACAGCTTGCAGTGCAGGCAAGTTTGCATGAATGTCTGAGACAATTAGTATTTTCATAAAATAAATTTTCCCCTTTAGCAGGAGTATAAAAAAACTCCTACTTGATTAATCTAAAAATTAATTAAGTAGGAGTTATTAATCCCGACCTGTTTGCCGACAGGCATGTTTAATCGGGATAAAAAGCGAACTCCATCGCTGGGTGAAAAAATATTACACGTAGAGATTAAATGCAAATGGTTTAGATAACAAATAAACTAAAGATATTTTGGCAAATAACAAACACGCTTTGACGCAGCACATAATGATTATTACCGGCGCAAACACAGGAGGCAAATCTACTTTTATGAGGAGTATCGGAATTGCTCAATTGATGATGCAAGCGGGAATGTTTGCACCTGCGGAATCCTTCGAGGCTGAAGTTCATGAAAGTATAATTACACATTTTAAAGGGAAGAGGATGCAACGATGTTTAGCGGAAAATTAGATGAAGAGCTAAGCAGGATGGGTGAAATAGTTGATAGACTAGAGCCCAACTCAATCGTACTGTTTAACGAATCTTTCGCGGCAACAAACGAGAGAGAAGATTCTGAGATTGCGGGTCAGATAACAAATGCATTAGTTGAAAGCGGCATCAAAGTAATTTTTGTAACTCACCAATATGAATTTGCACAAGGTCTTTACGAAAAGAAAATTCAGCCAAAGGCTGATGAGCCTCTGGCTCAGCCGAACGCAATTTTCTTAAGAGCGGAGCGTCTGGAAGATGGAACAAGAACATTCCATGTGCTGGAAGAAGAGCCTTTGCAAACAAGCTAGGGGGTGGATTTGTATAGTAAGATATTCAATCAATAGTTAGTGAAACCTTTTTGCCGAGTCCAAGTTCAATCAAACGGTAAAGAGTAGAAAGTTGAATATCGCTTCGACCGTTTTCAATCCGTGAGATAAAGCTTTTTTTTGCGCCAATTCTTTTTGCTAATTCTTCCTGAGTAATTTTAGCAAGGTGCCTTTCTTCCTTTACTATTTCGCCAATAGCAAAAGCTTTAGCTTTAATTTCAAATTCAGTTCTTTTTTTAGAACCAACTTTACCATATCGTCTGTCAAAGTGCTCATCGAGCGTAGTAATATTTTTTCTTACTTTAATCATTATTGTTTCCTTTTCATTTCAAAGTATTCTTTTATAAGGCACATCCTAAAGTTAACTTAAAATGGAACAACATTCAATTAGTTTTCTCAAAGTAAAATAATAATTTAGTGTTTGACAAGTAATAAGACAATCCATACTAAGAGCTATATAGAAATAATCACGTTTCTGCATCATTTTGAATATTTACTAGATTTAATATATTTGCATCGGCGATGGGGTTCGCCTTTTTATAATAAGCTTAAAAGCTTAAGGTTTTTGAATCGTCCGATTCTGTCTATTGCAAAATAGGCTTTTCTTCGGTCTAATAACTCCTACCAAATAAGAAATCTTTTTAAAAATATAGGAAATATAAATTGCAAAATTATATTGTGGTATTTGTTGGCGCTGGTTTTGGCGGTATGCTGCGGTACTGGATGTCGAGTGTGGTATATAAAATTTTCCCGGAGAATTTTCCTTTCGGAACACTTTCAGTTAATTTGCTCGGAAGCTTCTTAATAGGATTGTTTATGTTTTACTTAAACGACAATGAATTAATCAGCGCAGAGATGAGAATATTTCTTACAACCGGATTTTGCGGAGGGTTAACAACTTTCTCAACCTTTTCATATGAAACCATAAATTTATTTAAAGACAAGGAATTTTACTTTGCAGGAATAAATATTATTGCTAATGTTATACTTACGCTGTTAGCATTATTTTTATCTTATAAACTTTCAAAAGCGTTAAGCTAACCCAAGGACTTATAAACGAATTCAAAAATGGTAATCATATTATGAAGGAGTTCACAATGGAAATAAAAGGTGAAGCAAAACTTGTTAGGATATTCGTCGGTGAAACGGATGTACTTCATCATATTCCGGTTTATGAAAGGATTGTGCAGGAAGCAAGAAAGCAGCATCTTGCCGGCGCAACAGTATTCAAGGGTGTAATGGGTTTTGGAAGAACAAGCAGGCTTCATACCGCAAAAATTCTTCGACTATCCGAAGATATGCCTATGATAATTGAAATAGTTGATGAAGAGGAAAAGATTGAAAAGTTTTTACCAATTATACATGATATTTTTGAAGAAGCAAACTGCGGCGGATTAATTACTATGGAGAAAGCCGAGATAATCAAATATGTAAGCAATGAAGCAGCTAAAGCTTAGATGAAAGTTATTAAGAAAAATGAAGTTTATTTTGCCAAGAGCATAGCGTTCATGTAAACCATTTGCACTAAGCTAGGCGTGCAATGCATATTCATGAATATTTCGTGTTGAATAAAGATATGGTTATCATTTGTTATACGGTTAAAAGAATGATAAAAAAAGTATTTATATATTTAACTTTTATTTTGGTTACTTGTTCAATATATGCACAAGAATCAATTAATAAAAATCCTTTTTGGTTAGATGTTAGTGTCGGCGGTTCTTCAAAATATCTAAATGCGAGTGCTTCGTATAATAAAGCGTTAGAAAATTTATCATATCAAATTTCCATTAGTGGAATCACTGATGGAATATTAAGCAAATATGGAATGACAACCGGAAATGTGGGAATTGGTTTCGAGCATTGTGAAGATTGGCTAATTAGTTCAGTTTATTTGGGCCCCTCTTTGTCATACGGTGAAGCCTTAACCAATTCAGATGTACCAGCTTATTTCTGGGGAGCGGGATTAGCATTAAATGCTCAAGCATATTTTATGCCTTTGCACAAGTTGATTCCGGGAGTTGGTTTGGGAGTTGAGTTATTCTATAACTTGAATGCATTTCAGACAAAAGATGTAGATTATAGGAATGTATATACTGTTCGTATAGGATTTTGTTTAACAAACATTCATATGAAATAAACCGTATAACCAGCCAATCAATATGTATAAACAATCTGATATAGTAATAACCGAATTTACCCGAAGAGTTAAATTAGTTTTAGACAATCGTCTCAAGAAAATAATTCTTTTTGGCTCAAGAGCCGGAGGGATTACAGAACCGATTCTGATTACGACTTTTTAATAATTTCAGATAAGAGAGATAATAATATAAAGAGAACATCTTCGAAATCTGTGTTGATATGTTAAATAAATATGATACTCTTGTAAGCTTTATTTTATGCGATGAAAATCTGTGGACGCATAAAAAGAATTTCCCGATTGGATTGAACATCATTAAAGAAGGCATCGAATTGTGAATGAGAAAACAAGCAATAGTTATTTTTGTTTGATGTAAAAATGCCTGAAATATCAAGATTTTTTGGAATGGTAATTCAGATGTACTATAGAGATCATGTATTGCCGCATATTCTTTCTTGGGAAAGAGACAAGCAACAACCTGAGAGGATTGCACCATGGGAATAATTCATTACCCGGTTAATGCCGCCTATATTGGTAAATTCAAACTTCTAATATAATTTGAAAATGGTGAACTTAGAATAGCGACCTTCGATACCTATATAGAAAGAGATCTTGGAGATTTTGTCGACTTAAAAGATGAAGAGTATTTTAAAACTTTCTTTATAAAGGACGGAGACCTTCAGTGGGCTAACGGCTGGGATGTTGCCCCGGATTACTTGTACGATATAAGTATCCCGCTAAAGTTGAGCCTTACAAGCCGAAGGTAAAGAAATTAAAAGGAAAAAGAAAAAATGTAAAAGAAGTCTAAAATCTTTATCCGGCGATGGAGTTCGCCAATGTCCTTCGGGAAAAGTATCTCTTAAAACGGGATTGATAACTCCTACATGAAAATTAAACTTATCCGCTGTGGCAGCGGAATAATTTTGGTGCAGGAGTTATTATTTTTAAATTCCTGCCAAACAAAGATTCAACTTGAAAAGAAATGTTTAGCTGTACATATTTTTAATAGTATGTTATGATAAGATGAAAAACAATTAATCTGGCAAAGAAAAATAAGTACAACTATTTCATCAGCCACAGAAGCGGTGAAACAGAGGATACAACAATTGCCGATCTGACGGTTGCAACAAATGCCGGACATTTAAAGACCGGTAGCGGCTGCCGGAGTGAGCGTATTTCAAAGTTCAATCAACTGATAAGAATTGAAGAAGAGCTTGGAAAGAAATGCAGCTTTGCCGGATTAAGGGCGTTTAAGAATAAATAATTTCGGAGGGGAAAATCTTCCCCTCTTTTTATTATTAAAACTTTTATCATATTCCAACCATAATACCCGCAGAAAAATTATAAGCTGGAGTAAATTTACTTAAGCCTGCTGCGCCTATTCCGGTTAGAATTAAATTTTCTGAGATTTTATAATTGAGTCCCAAAGCAATTTGACGCGGCGGTTCGTAGCCTTTTACTACTTCGGTGTAGGCGCTGTAATAAAGCAGCAACGAATATTCGCCGTCATTATCAGCCATAGGCTGATCAGCCTTCGGCTGAAAAAACTTTCCGAGTCCTAAAGAATATGTAAAAGGATTTTCGTAAGTAATGCCCGCCGGATCGCCAAAATTAATATATCCTAAATCTGCAATTGCAACAAATGAATTTAGATTGTCTGAAAGGTCGAAGCTTTTTCTAAGCGTGAGGGAAGCGCCGTAATCGTACTGACTGGTACCGATTCCCATTTGAGTGGGTGCGGTTGGAAATTTAACATTAGCATTTACAATAACATCAGTAAGAAAATCGCTTTGAGAAACTAACTGGTAGTTTAAATAAAGATATAAATCGCCCAAGCCCCAGTTCATGTTTCCAATTGAACTTGAAGACGAGCCCATCATAG
>JAKAJV010000117.1 GCA_021813585.1 Bacteroidota bacterium
TTGTCGATCAATACCAGCCTAATAAAATAGTATTTGACGAACTTACTCCGTTCATCGGTTTCAGCAATATCAACTTGCTGCAGGATGTATTTGTACGTACAACCGAAACCATAGAGGATAATGGAATAACCAGCTTGTTTATTATCGGCGATCCGGTAACTCCGCTGGCTAATTCAATTGTGGATGCGCTGGCTGCTTATTCAACTGGAATAATTTATCTCCAGAAAAACGAAAATGAAGTCAACAAGTCTCAAGGCGGGGTAATTACCATTACGCCGAATATCGGTCATGCCGAAGGCCAGTTTAAAGCAAATTATTTTATTGAGCCTTACAAGGGAATAACCGTCGATTTCCGCCCGGCAGCAAAGCACGAGCGGTATTCTACTACAACTACTGCCGACTCCGATCTTAAATACAAATCCCTGGCAGATATAAATGTTCCCGAAGAGAATATTTCTTTTTCAAATTTCTATTCGGTAAACGATTTTTATTTAATCCTTAATAACCAGATCGCATTATATAAGAGCACCGGGCAGGTATTTACAATAATATCTTTCCGGCTAGACCCCGCAGCCGAAAAGCTAGGGCTGCTTACGCTTAACCAGCTTCAATCATCCGTTAGGCTGTCTACAGATAAAAAAGATAAGATATGCGTAATTAGCAACAAGATAATAGTTCTGGTAACAAAAGATGATCAGAAGAGTGTAAACAATTTAATTTCCAAAATTAAAAGCAACCTGCCAAGCAGCAATGCGGAGTATATAAAGAGCGTTACTCAGTACATCTCCGTTTATTCGGTTAGAGTAGATGAAACAATTCAGAATGCCGATGATATTTTTCAGCAGCTAATGCTAGAGGAACCGAAAGCTCATAATAAACTTGGATTTTATTAATAGAAAGCTCTTATGAAAAAGTCGATAATAACAGCTACGGTTTTTTTCCTGTTATTTGGATTCATTCAATTCGTCAATGCCCAGTCTATTGCCGAAGCAATGAAGCTTGAAGCCCAAAGAGAAATGCAGGTAGGCAGATACGGTGAAGCTATAGACCTGCTGAACAAGTACATCTCTGCGCACCCCCAGCAAGCCGATGGTTATAACCTGAGAGGCCTTTGTTATGAAAAGCGGCAGCAGTTTGAGTATGCCGTTTACGACTATAGATCGGCTAGAAAGCTTGAACCCAACAACAAAGAAATTAATAATAACCTAGAAAGAGCTACCAAGACATGGTATACTTTGCTGTTTAACGATATTGAAGGCTACAAAAGAGAGATTGCAATTAACCCAAACAATCCCGAGAATTACCTCTCGATTGGGAAATGCTATAAAAACATGGGGCAGTGGGCGGTTGCAGAACAATGGTACGATAAATATTTAACAATGACTCATGCCTCGCCCGACGAGATTATAAGATACTCTGAAATATTGGCGAAGACCGGCCATATTGCAAAGGGCTGGCCGATTCTAAAGAGATATACCGAAGAGTATCCCAATGACCAGAGGCTGTGGTCCCGCTACGGGTATTTTTCTATGTGGCTCGGTAAAAATAAAATTGCAATCGAAGCTTTTGAGAACTCGCTTGCACTAAAGCCGTTCTTTAAGGAAGCAATGGACGGTCTGGACGAAGCTAAAGGTAAGGGATATATTTATACGGTTAACGATACTTCGGTAAAGCACTTTAATTACGGAATGCCGCCCGTTCAAGCACCGTTCGTTTATCCTATCGACAGATATTACGGCATTCTGAAAAGGAACCCGGGCAACGATGAAATACGTTTTAAGCTTGTAAAAGCGTTGTACGATGCAAAGAGATACGAGGAGGCTTCCCAGCAGATTCAGATTTTGGAAAGCAACAAATACGATTCCGTGGATGTCTATCAATTTGCATCCCAGCTGGATACTACAATGGCTTTAGAATATAGAAAATCAATCGCTGATTACAAGTCGATACTTGCAACTGATTCCACAAATAAGAAAGCGGTGCTTGCAATTGGAGATAGCTACAGCCGCCTGACAGATTATGATTCGGCTTTAATGGTATACGCTACTTATTTAAACAAATATCCCGACGATCAGGAAGTTCTTTTCGCATATGCCAAAGCCCAGGCGAACAACCGGGACTTTAACAGAGCGGAAGAAAAGATGACCACACTTCTGCAGATGGATCCTAATAATTTGAAGTACCAGCTATTCAAGGCCCAGCTGGATGTTTGGCTGGGTAAGAACTTTGATGAGGCGAAAGGCTATTTAAATAACGTCCTTACTCAACAGCCGGATAATATTGCCGCACTTACCGCGCTTAGCTCTCTAAACATGCAGAAAAATGATTTTATTGCCGCGCAGAAAAACATGGATAAAATAAAATCCATTAATCCGGACAGCCCCGACCTTCATCAATTGCAGACGGTTTACGAGCTGCAGAAATCTAGATATAAACAGGAACAGGAACTAGCAATACTACAGGACGGAAGACAGCTTTACGGAGAAGGCAAATGCCAGCAGGCTATTCCAAAGTATGAAGAGTTCATGGCTAAGTCTCAGCCGAACGTACTTATCGAAAAGGAATTTGCCGATGTTAACGTATGCGCGAAAAATTATCAGAAAGCAATTGATCTTTATACCGACGTTCTGAACCAGGGATATGATTATAACGTTGACCTGGCGAGGGCAGAGGCATATTATTATAACGGCGACTCAGTAAATGCACTGAAGGAATTTCAAAGACTGGTAAAAAGCAAGCCGGATAATTTTAACGCCAACTTATATCTAGGCGATTCCTACGTTAGGATGCACGAGTATGATAAAGCCAGAGACACTTACGATAATATGGAAAACAATCTGAAGCTAGATTCGGCCCAGACCGCAATGGTTGAACAACGATACAGCTGGATGCCTGTTACGGGCTTTAGAGGAATTCTGGCTACCTTCCCCAGCTATGTTCTGCTTACTCCTTACGGAACATATTATTCCGATAACCTTGGGATAAAAGATAATGTGCAGGGCTTAAGAGTAGACCTCGGCGTTACTTCGTTCCTTACCGTAGGTGTAGAAGGATTTAGAACTACTCTTGCCTCGGATGTTGCCAGGGTTAATGCCAATACCATTAGATGGGATTTAACATTTAGACTGGCAGAGGCACTGACCTTTGGAGTGAACTTCGGGAATATGTATTTTGATAATGCGTATACGGAATCGGTTGCCGATGTCTTTGTAAGATCGGAAAAGGCGAATCTCTACTCGGTATCCGCTACTTATTCTAAGCTGGATGCTTCGCAGGTTATTTATTCTCCTTACTTAATAGGAGTAAGGATGAATGCGGATATGTTTAATATAGGCGGCTTTTATCAATTCAAATCAGGATTAAAGACATCGGCCAGCCTTACTACATTCAGCTTTTCAGACGGTAACCAGGGATATAACCTTGATCTAAGGATAGGTAAATATTTTTATCCTGATTTCATCTTAGGTTATGAATATTATAATTCCGGCTTTAAAAGAACTTCTTTCTTTTACTATTCACCAATTAGCTACAGCAGCCATAATATTTGGGCCGATTGGGATATAGTTAAAGAATCCGATGTAACAGTAACAGTTGGCGGATTGATCGGGTTTGTTGCAAACAGCAGCTATATTCTTAGGCAGGCGCACGCACAAGCAACCTACAGAGTATTCGACAGACTTACATTGCAGGGCAGTATTATCGGCGGCAGCAGTTTCCAGAACTACGCCGGGTATAGTTCCTTTTGGGTTCGCTTAGCTGCTTACTGGTCGCTTTAATTTCTATGCCTGGTTTACAATGGTACAGGTGAAAAATTTTATCTTGATCTGTTACATTTTGAAAGCAGTAAATATTTTATTCTATTGACTATTATAGTTTTAAAAGTGGCATTATTATTGACAATTTCATATAAAAAAAGAATTTAAAGAATATGGAAATAAATCAGGAAATAAAAAGAGCAACAGTGTTAATTGATAACCGCGAACCTGAACAGGTTGAGGAAGAAAAAGGCAGAAAATACTTAAGACGTATTTTTATAAGCGGAACCATATCGCTCATATTAATTTTAATAATCGTTTATACTCTGCCTTTAACTGTTTTAACTGTAAAAGCATTACTTGAGTATGCAACAATCGTTGCTCTTGTTATCTTTTTGTTTGTCTTACTTTTCCGCTACTTTGCCATCTTAACACTGGCATACCTTTATATAAACCAGTATACATACACTGCGCCTCCGGGGGGTTACTCACCGTTTGTTTCTATTTTGGTTCCGGTTTATAACGAGGAGAAGGTAGTTACCGAATCAATTAAATCTCTGCTCGAATTAAATTATCCCAACTATGAAATTATAATTATAAACGACGGATCGACGGATAAAACGAAACAGGTAGCCGAAACTCTAGTCGGATATCAGAAAGGTAAATATTCTGACGTTAAGGTTACGCTTTTATCCAAGCCTAACGGAGGTAAAGCAAAAGCTTTGAATGCTGGAATTAGGCTGTCCAAAGCCGAACTAGTTCTCTGCATGGACGGTGATTCACAGTTGTCTCCGGACTCGGTTAAGCTGGCAGTACGCCACTTCTCAAACAGGGAGATTGGTGCCGTTGCCGGTAATGTAAAGGTTCTTAACCGCGGCAAGTTATTTACAGATCTTCAGGCGCTTGAATACATTGAGGGTTTAAATATGGCGCGCAGCGCCCAAAGCTTTGTTCGACTTGTAAACATTATCCCGGGCCCCATCGGGTTCTTCAGGAAGAAAGCTATTGAGGAAGCCGGTTTTTATTCAAGCGATACTTTTGCGGAAGATGCCGACCTTACTCTTAAAATACTTGCCAACGGCTGGAAAATTTATTACGAGCCTAATTCTATTTCCTTTACCGAGGCGCCTGCTAAACTACAGCAGCTGTTAAAACAAAGATATAGATGGACGCGCGGAATTATCCAGTCGATTAGAAAGCATAAAAAATTACTTATAAATCCCAGTATAAATTTTGGCGATACATTTATTCTTTGGACTATGGCCTACGAAGCGCTGATCTGGCCGGCAATGAACATTATGGCAAACGTGTTCTTCATTATCGCTGCTCTGGCTTTCGGCTTCTCTACATTAATTTTCTTCTGGTGGGCAGGCCTGGCATTGCTGGACTTAGTTACGGCTCTGTACTGTATTGCGGCTGAAAAAGAAGAGTTCAGGCTGGTGGGTTATTCAATTATTTATAGAATGTTTTTCATCCTAATTATCGATATATGCAAGGCTATGTCAACTGTAGAGGAATTTCTTGGTATTAGGATGACGTGGGGAAAATTGGAACGAGTAGGAACAGCAAAAGCATAAATTTTTATTTTAATTATCCTAGAGAGGAACTTGTATGGAACTAATACCTATACTTTCGACAATCATTCTGGTTGCGACCATAAGCACGTTTATTCTTGCTATCGGTGCCTACGTCTTATATAAAGCCAGGGAAAGGAAGGGACAGGCGGCAGTTGCGCCCCAGCCTGCCGAAGTTAAGGCTGAACTTGTAACCCCCGCAGCAGCCCCAGCGCAGCGCCCTGCCGAACAGGTTAGAGGTGTGCCTCAGCCTATTTATGTTGAGCCTCAGCCCGCGCCTTCATATCAGAGGCAGCCAATTATTATTCAGCAGCAGGCGCCGCAGCAGCCAAGGTTTACTCCAAAGCCTCAGCCGTATACTGCATACAGGCAGCCCTACGGTACTACTGCCCAGCAGCAGAGGCAATATTCCGGCGCAGGCAGGGAATATTCTCAGCAGCGCAGCCCTGAAGAAAGAGGCAGCGTAGACTCTAAATTTTTAAAATATACTTCCGAAGGCTATGTACCGGCTAAGGAAGAAAAAGATCCAGGAGCATTAAAGTGGCGTTGAAACCAAAGAAACGCGGCGGGATTAACCAGGGACTTATCATCCTAAGCGGTTTAATCTTCTTAATCGGTGCGGTGCTCATTTATTTGTTTATTCTCCGAGGAGTGTTCGGAAGATTTAACGAATCGGAGCTTTTACCCAGCACCGGTGTTATTAAGGACGTTATGTACGGCCCCAAGCCGACTGTAGCGATACTCTATTCCAAGTATACTGAAAATATGCTGCCGCAGGGAAGTACCTGGTTGAACGATAATATTTCTACATGGAAGAAATTTCTTTCCACTGCACACTATAGATATGACGTTATAGGCGACTCGACAATTGAGCTGGGGCAGATTTTTAAGTACAAGCTGGTTATTCTTCCCGGTTCAAAATCTTTAAGCGATAAAGAAATTTCCGAATTGAAAAAATTTCTTATAAACGGCGGAAGTATTTTTGCTACCAGCGGTACGGCTTCTTATTCGGATGACGGCAAGTGGAGAGGCTGGAGCTTTTTATCCGAGGTTTACGGATTAAAGTTTACAAAAGAAATTTCACGCGATGAATTTACAAAAATACATACCCTTAGAGGCGGCCTGCCTATTACTGCAAATATACCCGCAGGCTTCCCGTTACGCGTTGCTACGTGGGACCGGCCAATGTCGGTTGAAGTTTTAGACCCGCGTACTACACAAGCCAGCTTTTGGTATAATTACAGGCTACAAGAAGGACTCTCTAGAGATGAAATAAAAAAGAGTGCGGGTATTGTTTACGGTAATTACGGCGCAGGCAGATTCGTGTGGATGGGCTTTGAGATAAATTCGGTTATCGGTGTTCAGGAAGATTACGTTTACTTCGACAGGCTGTTTTCCAACTGTCTTGACTGGTTGTCTTATAATCCGATCGCATTTGTAAAGGACTGGCCTACCAATTATTCGGCAGCAGCTGTCTTAGTTCCCACTCTTTCCAAAGACGTACAGAACATTAATAACTTGCTGCCCATTTTAAGGTCTGAAGGCGTTCCGGCTACATTTTTTGTAGACCCGACCCAAGCAGAATTAAATAAAGGATTGATTCAAACTCTTTCAAAGTACGGAGAGATCGGCTCGATTGAAGACATAGGCTACCTTGCCTCTGTAAACGACACAATTAATAAGCTGAACGATTACAACACTCAATACGAAAAATTAAGTAGCGGAGAGACTACGCTTGAATCAATTACCAACACTCCGGTTACCGGTTGTATGCCGTATTACGGATTGTATGATCAGAATACTATTCAAGCTTTAATAAGGTCTCACTACAAATATATATTTACCGACTCTTTAACAGACAGGGCGGTTCCCAAGGTTCTGGTAAGAGGCGATAGCTTAATTTTATCCCTTACGAAAACCGGCAGGGATGATTACGAAGTAATTAGGGATTTCGGTCTTACCGATCCTAATTTCCAGTTCTATACTTACCAGGAAGATATTGACCGCGTGCTGTTTGAAGGCGGAATGTACACGTTCAAATTGCATACCGACTACCAATGCAAGCCGGAAAATGTTGGCGTAGTTAAAAAAGTAATTGACGATCTAAAGAAAAAGAATTACTGGATTACCACCGCGTCTTCGCTGGAAAATTGGTGGGCAAGAAGAAACTATGTTGAGGTAAGAGTAGCTAAGCGCGGAGATACTAGAATAGCGTTAACGGTTTCTAATCCGGGTACAATGACTGTAAATAATCTTGTGGTTCAAGTTGATATGAATGCACCGGCCCAGGATATTACGATGAGCACCGAAATTATCGGTACCAAAAAAGCTAAATACGAGTACGATAAGCACGCCCGTGTAATTTATATTTATATAAACGACCTGGAAGCCGGAGAATCCCGTACTTACTATCTGGATTATTACAAGCCGAGCGTTTAGTTTTTTTATTATTAACTATGGGGATACAAGTCTTAGGAACATCTGCATTTTACTGGAACCATCATATTTAAAATGCAATTGCCAGGCTAAGCAGTGATGGAAGATTTTACCGTACAGACAACTATCGAGGTCGTTAAATGAGATTCATGATGAAAAATAAAGTTATTTATTTTACGGTTATTGCCGCTGTCTCAGCTATTTATTTGATGGGCTGCACCGACTTGTTCACAAATCCTTCAAACACGGGAGGAACGGGCAGCAACATAGCTGTCAGCATTTCCAGCCCGGTTTCTAACGATACCATTGGCTACACGGGAACTACGATAAATTACACCTTGAAGCAGAATATGGGAATTAATTTTATCGAGCTTTATGTAAACGGAGTGATAAATAAATGGAATCCGCCTAACAGCGACGGATCGAAGCCTACCATCCCTCTTACTGTGGATTCAAGTCTTATTAATACAAGGATAAGCTACTTCTTAATCTATTACGATAAAGACGGCTATTCGGCCCGCAGCGATACAATGAAAAATATTTTAATTTCCCAGATTAGGGTTCCGCCTTCTGTTCCATACGGGCTTTCAATTATTCCGTTAACGAGCAGTTCGGTTAACATTTCATGGAAAGACTCAATCATCGGCATTGCACCCGGGTTTGAAATATGGAGGAAAGACGGTTATTACGGCGCATACCATAACCAGCTAGTCTCACCGCCGAACACATATAATATAAATGACGGGAATCTTTCCGATACAACGGTTTATTATTACAAGATTAGGGCCTTAAACATTAACGGCTATTCCGACTTCAGTAAAGAAGTAAATACTTACGGCGACGGCGCAACCCACACAATCGCTCCGCCAACAGGGTTAAAGGCTGTTGCGGTCGCGTCGAACAAAGTTGTTCTTACATGGTACAATCATGTTATAAATGAGAATTATATAAAAATAGAAAGAAGATATGCTTGGTCTTTATACCAGGGTATTGCAAACATACCTAAAAATTCTACCCAGTATGCCGATAGCGCCGACGGCCTTGTGCCTTCAACCGAGTACTGGTATAGAATAAAGGCCTATTCAAGCAGCGATTCATCGTGGTCTAACGAAGTTTACGTAAAGACTCCGGCAATGTAATAGAGTCATTTTATTATAACGGATAAAAAAATTAAGTTTAAAACGTAATTTTGATTTAATAACAAAATTCAATGATCGAACTTGAAATCTAAACATAAAATAAATAGTTCCCTTTTCAGTTCGTTAAATGAGAATATTAAAAATCCTTTTTTAGTATTAGACCATAGCGGTGAAATTTTATCCATCAATAAGGAAGCCGAAACAATATTCCCTTTTAAGCCGGATACCGCCGGCATTTTCGATTTGTTTGATGAAAAATCCGGCTCCAAGCTGAATGATATTATTGAAGAAGTATTTGTAAGCAACAAACCGATAATAAAAAGCATACATCTAAAGCTGAAAGACGGCAGCGACTTAAGCACACAGGTAATTATAAATTCCTACAAGGAAGAAGATGAGTTCTTCATCTTCTGTACCTTCCGCCCGCATGAGCATAAAATTGATTTGAAAGGAATTACAAACTATAAGGTAATATTCGGCAGCGTAAACGATTTAATAAATAATAAAGAAATTCCTAAAATACTGGACGATATAAAATCGCTCTATCCTTTTACCTTCATCGGGAAAGAAAGGATTCTGAAGAAAGTAAATAATCTGGATGACTTATTCTGGATTAAGGATATTAACGGAATTTACATTCTGGTTAACAATAAATTTGCTTCGGGCCTCGGGCTAAAAGCATCTCAAATTGAAGGTAAGTCTACCGATTCGTTTGTGCCGTCTTACATAATTGAATTTCGTAACGCGGTTGAGAACTACATTAAAAAGTCTATCAACTGCATTGTAATAGAAGGTGCGCCGATACTCGGGCTTGCAGCCTCGGATGAATATCAAACTATTGAAATCCCGTTGGTAGATGCGGACAATAACGTAATAGCTATAATAGGCATTGGGCAAAAAGCAGACAAGCAGGCGCAAAAGACAAAGGAAGAAGACCTGTTTGATTTTTCATTTAATATATTAGTCAATTTTCCCAAGGCAGTTGCCTTTGTAGACGGGCAAGGAATTATCAAGCAATCTAGCAGGGAATTTTGTAAATTATTTTCGGATGAATTTTCCGATTTAAGAAATTTTTATTATACTAAAGTCGTTCCTATAAAATTATATGAAAAAATCCGGCAGTTTTTGGATTCCCCCGATGAGAAGGAGACATTTGAATTAAGCATTCAGTCGGGCGCAAAGAATAACCAGGACAAGATTATTACCCTGTCGAAAATATTCGGGAAAGAAAATACTGAAGCAGGGTTTTCGATAATAATTGAAGACAGCCTGTTGGAAGAGAACTTAGAACAATTAATTTTAAATAGAGGAAGAATGTTTGAAATTCTTATAGAAAACAATCCCGAGCCTATATTCATCTACGATACCGAGAACCTTAGGTTTATAGAGGTTAACGAGGCAGCGCTATCCTTGTACGGTTATAGGAAAGATGAATTTTTACAAATGGATCTTACCGACCTTTATACCCCCGAGGATATTCAAACCCTCCTTGATTCATCGAATGCCTCTGCCCGCGAAGGGAAATTCTCCGGTCCGTTTAAGCATAAGAAAAAAGACGGCTCTTATGTCTTCGTTGAAATCAGCAAGATCAATTTCAAGTTTAACGAGAAGGACGCACACTTTAATATTATAAGGGATGTTACCGAAAAGCTTGAGAACGATAAGAAGAACCAGCTGTTTAAATCAGCTTTCGATAATACGGGCGAACTTTTATTTATTACCGACAGCACCGGTTTTATTACCTACATCAATATGCCCGTAAAAAACATACTGGGATTTTCGAAAGCCGATCTTGAAAATACGTTGTTCAGCGCGCTGGTAAAAAGCGAAGACAGGGGTACAATAAATTCATCGGTATTTCAATCTCATTTAAAAGAACCGGTTACTATAGCTACAGAAATAAAGAAACAGGACGGGGAGTATATTGAGTGCGAACTGACTGCATCTCCTGTTCTTAATTACAAACAGGAAGTAGAAACGTTTTGCATAATAGGGAAAGTTAAGGTTAAAGAAAGTGTTGAGAAAGAAGAAATAATTAAGGAGGTAATTAAGGAAGTGATTGTTGAAAAGCCTTCTACTGCCACAGGTAAACCTTCTGAGCCTGTTGATCTGAATTTATTGTCCAGTCTTTTCCATGAACTGTTAACCCCGATAAATGTGATTCTTGGCTTTGTACAGGAACTTACCGAAGGAATTGAAAACCCGACTTCCGAACAGAAAGAAGCAACGGAAATTATTAACCAGAACCGCGACAGGCTGTTGAACACTATGAATTCTGTCGTAGAATATGCCAACATTCAAAAAAATGAAATTGAACTGAAGCCAAGGGAAGTAGGTATAACTGAAATTATAGATAAACTGCACAACGATTTTAGAGAGATAGCAGGCACCGACGATTTTGAGTTCGCTTACGGGAAAATATCTTCGTCCCTGCGCTTTGAGACCGATAAGGCAAGATTCCAGAACTTGATGTATCAGCTTGTTAAAATTGTAACGCGGTTAAACAAAGGAAAGAAAATTTACTTTTCGGCCTACCAGATGAGTGAAGACGAATTTATTATTTCCGTTAAAGATAATTATTCTTCGGTCTCATCTTATCTGTTTGAATACTTAAAGAGCATTTTTCAAAATTTGGATGAGGAGGTTTCGGGTGAATTCGGCGTCCCCAAGCTTACACTCCGGCTGGCCAAGTCTTTAATCAAGCTGCTTAACGGCCGGTTCGAGATATTGGATCAAAGAATAGACAAGGCAGATTACGGCTTTGTATTCCCATTAGCTTTTCATCGTAGAGAAGAAATTATAGAAGAAGCAAAGGAGAGCCTCCGGGAAGAAGTCTTAGAGCCTGCTGACGAGGAAACAGACGAGTTGTCTGAAATTCCTCCGGTTGAAGAAAAAATTGCCGAAGAACCTCAGCCTGAAGAAGAAAAAGAAATAGAGCTGCCTTTAGAAGAGGAAATTGAGCCTGAAAAGATTATCATTGATTTAAGCAGGGAAAAACATAAAACAGTTGAAAGAACAGTGCGCAAGCTGGATATCAATAAACTAAGCTGCCTGTATATCGAGGATCAGGTAGATTCGCAGATTTTATTCAAAGTTCAAATGAAAGAACTAAAGGATATAAAATTTGCCGTAAGCTTTGAAGAAGCACTGCCTCTGCTCGATAGCTGCCACTTCGATTTTATAGTAATGGATATAAACCTCCAGGGTGAATACAACGGCCTGGATGCGCTAAAAATCATCCATAGGATGCCTGGCTATGAAAAGATGCCGATAATTGCAGTTACAGCTTATGTACTGCCGGGAGATAAAGAAAAGTTTATTGCTACAGGCTTCCACGATTTTATTTCGAAGCCCATCTTCAAAGAGAAAATGATTGATTCGCTGGAAAAAATATTTTTAAGTACTATTTAGCACTTCCAGCTATTTCAAGCTTTGAAGCTTCATTAAAAATTGACCTCTCCGGTTTTAATCAAGAAGTTTGAGATGTTATAAAAAACGGGTGGCTCCTTCGAAGAAATACATAATAAACTTCAAGAATATCTTACCGTAATAAAAAAGGTTGAAGCTATATTAATTAAAGAAGAATGAAAATATTCCATTACACCATTACTTCACATTCCTTAACGGAATTTCCGTAATTATAAATAGCCCAAATAATTTTTTATAACCCTGTAACTTTTATTCTGCTCACCTGTCTATTTAGATAAACGAATGAATAAAATTATTCTGCAAAATAAAAAAGAAAATATTTCGCTCTCCGGACTTTACGAAAAGTATTCGGAAGATATTTTCAAGTACTCATTCAGTATATTGAAGGATATGGAAGAGGCGAAGGATGCAGTGCAGGAAGTTTTTGTAAGGTATGCCAAAAGCGAGGATTCATTTAGAAATGATTGCAGCTATAAGTCGTGGCTTTTAATTATTACTCGCAATTACTGCTTTAACAGAATAAAAAATAAAAATTATAACAGCGAAGATATTGACGGTGATGATTTTAACGAAAGCTATAGCCCTGACTATGATATGCAGATTTCATTAAAAGAAGCACTTATGAAATTGCCGGAAGAATATAACGAGCTAATTTATTTGAAAGAGTATGAAGGTTTCTCTTACAAAGAGATTGCAGAGATTACTAAGCTGAGTCCGGAAAATGTTAAGATAAAATTGTTCCGTGCACGGCAGGAACTTAGAAAAATTTTGAAAGGTGATAATTAAGATGAAGCATTATGAATTGGAGATAAGTCAGTTTGCGGATAACGAATTGCCTGCCGGCGAGCAGAAGGAGCTTTTTGCTCATCTGATTGATTGCGAAGAATGCAGAGGCACGCTGTCGGATTTTATGGGAATGAAAAAAGAAGCAAGGGCATTTTATGAAAATATAGATGTTGAATTAAACCCGGCAATTGCTCTGCCTGCTAATGCTGAGCGGGGAAAAGAAAAGAAGGTTTACAAGCCGCTCTTTTATTTTGCCGCCGCCGCATCAATCGTACTGGGATTATTGTTTCTGTTAAAGCAATCAGATATAAATCGGCTTGAATCAAGATACGACTCGCTTAAGGCAAAATATAATGAAGTGGTTTTTGCAGGAGAGAACCTCCCGCAAAAAGAATATATACATGAAGCTGCAAAAAAGGAAAACTCATTGAATGTAAAAAAGGGAATGCATGAGAGCAAGCCCACAGCTTTAAAAAATTATCATAGTGTTAAGCAGAATAAAAAGAATACCGGGAAAGTTTCTGCTGTTAACTTAGCAGTGGTTCAAAAAAATGAAAGCCAGTATCAATTGCAAAAGTCCCGGCAAATACAGGTAGTTCAGGTAACAAAGAACGATTTTCTTACACCTCAAATTATAGGCAATTAAGTGAAGGTATTATCGAAGCAAAATATGCGCCCGCTGAAAAGTTGGAGTACCCGCCTGCCGGACGGGCAGGATGGAGTGATGGAATGTTGGAGTAATGGAGTGATGGAATGTTGGAGTAATGGAGTATTGGAGTATTGGAATACCAGCCTGCAGGATGGGCATGATGAAGAAATTGAGTCGACATGTTACTCCATTACTCCACTACTCCATTACTCCTTAAAATTGCTTTTACGCAAAGTAAACTATTTCGTTTTTATTATCTTAATTTCTTGCAGTGCAGCGTACGCGCAATTTGATAATTACAGTCTGGATTTTAAAGCAGTTATAAAGTCAAACGACGGAGTGCAGAAGCTTATTCTGTTTAACCGCGAAAATACTGATGATGTAATTGAAGGATACTTCCTTATAACACGAGGCAATCACAACATAGAAGGACAAATTCAAAAAGGCGGATTTAATTTTCTAGACCCCAAAGTATTTGAATTAGGATTGGCAAGCCTTAAGCGTACCTGGGTTAAAAATAATTTTCCAATAAAAGATATTGAAACGATGACGAACGGCGTTGACGTTGAGAAAGCATATTCGTTTGAAATAACACCGGAAGTGTTGAATATCCAAAGCGACACTTTAAGCTTTTATATAAGGGGAGTCTTTTACAATCTTATAAAACAGAACGACAAGCACAGCGAATTCAATTTGAACTACGACGTAAATCTTAGCTATAAACTTTTTAAGATTCCATTTAATCAATCTGTTCCGATGGATTTTGTTAATGAACAGTTACAAGATTACAACTGTTCTATTACGTTTACAAAGATTAAAAAGTCTGAAGAATTTTTATCAATCAGCAGCAACCAGCCTTTGTTTAACGGGATTAAGCAGTCGGCATCGGAATCTTCCTTGCCGCCAAATGTCCGGTTTAAAATAAGTGCGGAGTATTTGAGGACAAGTGCAGACAAGAAACTCTATAGCATCGGTTTTTCACCTACAGATTATTTATTAAGAGTTCAGCAGCATCCGCTTATACCAATTGATGCATTGGTAGATAAGCAATTTAATAACATAGCCAGTCTTCCAGTTGATGCTTACCATGCCGAACTGACTTTCCCTTTTAAGCTTTACAATAAAGAAAAGGCTGAGCTTTATAAAAATTATAAAACCGAAAAAGAAATATTCAGATCGAAGTATAATATTGTGGTAGTACCGATTGCTTTAAATGCAGACACACTTACCGCGGATGTATTTTTAACCTATTCCAAGATATCTTTGAATGATAACATCCCTAGATGGACACCGGTAAAGAAGCGTTTAAAATTAATCCAGGGTTCCCATATTGCAATTGAACTCCCAAAAGAAAATTGGAGTGCAAACTTTACCCGGGAAGGCGAAAAGTACGCAATATACGGTTACTCTGATTTCGAGAGCTACGTTAATGAATATTTATTTATTTCATTCAATTCACTTCAACAAATAAATAGGGAATAAAAATGAAAAAGTTATTAGTAATAATTCTCCTTGCTGCAGCAGTTATTTATGCGCAGGAAAATAGTAAGGGAAATGTCAGCCTGATTTTTAACGGCGAAAAAATAGATTTGCCTATAAACTCAGTGTCCGTTACAAAAGGGAATCACATTATAGTTCGTATAACTGCTGACTACCAGGATAGTACAAAAAAGCAGGATGTCCAAATTGATATAGGATTAAAAGAACTTTCCCAAAATAATCCGGAACTTTTAGAAGGAACAAGCTTTAACATTTCTACGCAAAATAGCATTGAATCTACCGGGAAAGATTTATCTATTAACTTCGGAGAATCGAGCAAAGAAGCAGCTTATTATAAAAGCTACAAAAAGGGTGAGCAAATAATCTGGGAGGTTAACTCGGTTTCTATGAGAGTGAATGTAACCCAAATTGATTTTACAAACGGCAATTTAATATTGAACGGTGAATTCAGCGGCACTTTCAGGTCTACATTAGCAAAAGATAAAGAAATTTCCGAAATAAAAAACGGCAAGTTTAAAATCATAATTTGATATAAAAACAGATAGGCTATTAAAATGAAAAAGACTTTGGTAATTTTTTTTCTTGCTGTATCTATTCTTTATGCACAGAGTGATAAAGGAAAGATAAGCTTTACATTTAACGGTGAAAAAATAGATTTGCCGGTTACAAGCGTTCTAATTCAATATGAAAATAATATATTGGTAAGTGCACGGGGGGAGTATAACGACAGTACCGTTCAGCAAATAATTGCTATTGAAATGGGATTTAAAAAATTATCCCCCGAAAAAAGCGCACGGTCTTTCCCTATAAAGATAGATATCAATCTGAGAAACAATGTAAATAAAACAAGAAAATCTTTATCCGTGCAATACGATGAAAACGGACTTAGCAGCGGAGATAAAAAATTTGAAGCGGCGCATTACAGTGTCTTTAATAACGGAGAGAGAATTAGCTGGGATATAAATACTCTTCACATGACCTTTGATGTATTGAGCGTAGTTTATACCGGAAGAGAATTAAAAATAACAGGCAGCTTCAGCGGCACATTCAGCTCTACCCTGGCGCCTAAGGAACAATTTGCGGAAATAAAAGACGGCAAGTTTGAAATAATAATTTAATCTATCTCTGTAATTTTTATCCTAAGTTAGCCACGATCAACCCGAGCGCAAAAATTGCGATAACAAACAAGGATGCCCAGGCAAATCCCACTACGTCCTGTCTGTATCTTTTAAAAGTAAACTTTCTATGGAGCGACAGCATATCCACAAGAAGCAGGCTGTGCCCGTTCTCTTCAAGGGATTCACTGCTGTCGGTTGATGCCGGAACAGACTCACCTTTAAAGACAATATCAATTCCTTTTTCGGCAAGCTTGTATTCTTCTCCCACCGGCGTATGAAGCAGAGCGTAAAACCGATTTAAGTTTTCTTCCGGCTCGCTCTTTGTCAACAGACTAACGACAATCATTGTTATAAAACCCACCGGCAGATAAAGAGCAATTTGGTAAGCTGTAGTCCAGCCGAAGCCGAATGAAAAATAATTACCGGAAATTAATGTACTTGCGGCTGTAGCTATCAGCGTTGCCCAAAGTCCGTAGCGGTTAGCCCTCCTCCACATAAGCGCAGCCCAAAAGCCGATCCCGAAGAATGCGGTAAAATGCCAGACGATTACCAGACCGTCTATTACACTCGGAATTATTAAAGCTATTGCTACTCCGCCGGAAATTAATATTATCGATGACAGCCGGGCGATCTTAAGCTCCTGCTTAACGCCGGAATTTTTATCAAAATATTTTCTGTAAAAATTTCTGGTAATTATTGCCGAGCCGCCAACCATGTAATTATGAAGCACTGCAAATATAGCAGCTATCATTGCAGCTACCATTAATCCGAGCAGCCCTTGAGGCAGCAAATTCGCAGCCATTATTCCGAATACGTCTTCTCTGTTACTGCTGGTTAATCCCGGGTAAAGCGCCGCCGCTAGCACACCCACAAAAGCCCATCCTAATGTTGCAATCCTCTTTGTGAATGTTCCGTAAGTCCAGCCCGTCCTGCAGCTCTTTTCCGATTTGCCAGCGCCGCCCAGCGCCATGTGGTGCGGCTGAACTACGATCCCTACCAGACCGTTCAGCACAACCATGAATATGAAAAACAGCGTTGCTTCCTTAGGTGCTACAAAGCTGAACATGTACGACGGCAAATGCGCCTTGATTGCTGCTAATCCTCCTCCGGCGTGCAATGCAAAAGGAATAAGCAGGAAGGAAAGTATCAGTATAAAAAATCCCTGCACCAAATTTACGATAAGAGCAGAAGCCAGACCGCCTATTACACTGTAAGCTAGAAAAAATATCATCACGCAAATTATTATCGTTGCAGATGAAACTGCGCCGTGCGTTACCGCTTCAATTGCGGTTCCGGTCCCCTTTAAAATTAAACCCGTATCCATGATAAAATATAAAAGAGCCATTAACGAATACGCAACTCCGTGCTTGGAGCCGTAACGCTCTTCAAAAAAATCTCCGGTGGTAACATAGCGGACTCTCCTGTAAACAGGTCCTAAAAGCCAGAAGAAGGGCGTTATAAATAAGTACATCCATTGGTACCATATTCCGCCGAGACCTATTTCATAAGAAGCGCCGGCAACTCCGATTGCCTGATCGGTATGCGTAGCTCCGCCGAAGCCGTTTGCTACCATCATTATCCGGCTGCCTTTTCTGCCGCCCATAAAATAATCGCCGGAGGTTTTTACTTTGTTTTTTGAGCGCCAGCCCAAATAAAAAATTACAGCCAAGTAAACGGCTATTACACTAAAATCTATCTCTGAAAATCCTAAAATCATATTTGCTCTCGTTAGGTATTTGAATTATTTGGTTTCCGGAATATTTTTCGACCACAACTCTTTCAGCCTGAATGCTGCAAGCTTGGGCTGTCTTTCCCTAGTAAAAATTCCTTTTAGGTTCAACACTACCCTCCTAAAATTCTGAGGCGTTCTAAAGTCTGCAAAGTTCCAAAGCTGCTCGCCGATTGTGTAATGCTTTGATCTAATTATGCCGATATACATTTCAATAAGCTTAGCCTGATACTCTTCGGTAAACATCTGAACGGAAGTTGAATGAAGCCCGGACAGCGTATCGGCTCCAAACTCAGTAAACATAACCGGCTTTCTATATCGATTAAAAATTTCGTCCATCTCGCTGCCGAGGACTTTGGCTGCGTATTCAAGGTTACCCGGATACTCATACCAGCCGTAATAACGGTTAAGCGAGATAACATCGCAAAACTCTAGTACCGGATCGTTAATTCCTGCACGCGTACAATTCGGCACTGTAAGCGGCCGGGATGAATCATGGCTTCGCGCAAAGCTGAAAATCTCTTTCCAGTATTCCTTGCCGGAACCGTTGTAATAGCCTTCATCACCTACCAGGTTGGGCTCATTACCAAGAGCCCACATAATTAGAGAAGGATGATTGTAGTCCCGCTCTATTAATCTCTTTACGAATTCTTTGTGGTTCTGCATAGTCGCTCCGTTTGCAAAACGTAGATCAAGACTTACCGCCGGAACCTCATCAATAACCAGAATACCTTTCTTATCTGCGTAAAACATTATCTCTTCCGGGTAAGGATAATGAGACGTTCTGAACGAGTTAGCATTTATCCATTTCATCAATTCAAAATCTTTTATCATTAAGGGAAGGAACATCCCTTTGCCGATTGCCGGGAAGTCCTCATGCTTTCCGAAGCCTTTCAGATAAACACTCTTGTTATTTAAAAGCAGCCGGCCGTTCTCTATCTTTATTTCGCGGATTCCGATAGGAAGCGTGTATTCATCAAGTATCTGATCGCTCTGAATCAAATGAATCCTAAGAGTGTATAAGAAAGGATTTTCCGGCGACCAGAATTCGCAGCTGCTTATTTCTATATAGCAGACCGAGCGATTATCCTTTACTCCTGCCTGCCGGGTTATATGCTGCTTGTGATTACTTAATGAAAAAACAACGGATGCACCCGAACTGCCGAATGTTTCTACAAAAATTTCCGCCGAGCCTTTTTCGTGTGATAATACTTTTGTATTTATTTTTATTTTGCTTATATGGTTAACCGGCAGAGCGACTAATTGTACTGGCCTGTGTATACCGCCGAACGGCGAAAAGTCGAATCTGGCAGGCGGATTAGTCTCTTCACGCAGCCTGTTATCCTCCGAATACTGCGCGGATGTAATGCCCTGCGGAAGAGATTCGCTGCTAAGCTCGTTGTCCACAAGTATAATAATTTCAGACTCAACACCCAAAGGAATTAATCCCGTAATCTCAAATTCGAAAGGAAGGAAACCCAGCTTGTTTTCGCCGAGGTACTTTCCGTTTATCCAAACTTTAGACTGATAGTCGGCCGAACCGATTCTTATAAAAATTCTTTTCGAATGATATTCTTCCGGTATGAAAACTTTTTTTGAATACCAGGCCGCACCGACATAATGCAGCAGCCCGGCTTCTTCTAACTGCTCGTTCCAGCTCCCCGGTACCGCAATATCCAGGCTCGAATCAAATCCTTTGTACCATTTTTCTTTTTCGCCTGCTTTGCCGGGATCAATTTTAAATTTCCAGATGCCGGATAAATCAATTATGCTTCTATATTTATTTTGAATTGGGTATAACATTTTTTTCCGTATTTTTTCTAAAACTTTAAATTGCCAAAGAGCTTGTAATGGCCGGGTTAGAGGCCGCTTTTTTCTTCGCACCGCATGAGTCGCGGATTATCAGCGAAGGCTTCAGTATTGTCCTGTTGCCGATGTCGCTCCCGTTAATCCTCTTCTGGATAATCTCCACAGCCTTTCTGCCTATCTTATCTGCAGGCTGGTGAATAGTTGTAAGCGGGACGGAAGAATAGCGTGCTATCTGAATATCGTCGAAGCCTACAATCGCTACGTCGTCAGGTATTCTAATGCCTTCTTCAACAGCGGCCTGCTCAAAGCCTAAGGCGGTCAGGTCGCTGTAAATAAAAAGCGCGCCAGGCTTTTTTGCAAGGCTCTTAAATTCTTTACCGAACTTGTAGCCGAGCTTGAACCTATCGGATATAGCTTCGTGAGGCTCTTTGTTAAGAAAATAAATCAGCTTCGAATCGTAGGGAATATCATGCTCGGTTAAAGCCCTGTAGTAGCCGTTCTTCCTTACTTCACTTAAAAGGTTTTCCTTTTCAACATGCAGATAGCCGATCGAATTATATCCGAGCTTGATTAAATGTTCCGTAGCAATGTAACCCCCGGCTTCCTGGTCGGAGCCGATATACCAGTAATCGGGATCGTGAATGTACGAGACCATAATGTATGGGAAATTCTCATCGTGGATTTTTTGAATGTAATCGCTTGCTGTATATTTTAAAGATAATGATGCAATAATTAAACCGTCTACGCCCATCTCCCGGAAGTGGTTTATCTGGCTTTCTTCCTTCTCAATCTTGTTAGCTGAGCTTGATAACAGCAAGTTGTAACCAAGCTCGTAAGCTCTTTCTTCAACACTCTGCACAATCATTGCAAAGAATGGATGACTTAAATCCTGCAGGACAAGACCGATTGATTTGTGCCTCGAAAAATCCAATTTATTGATCCGCTTCTCCGCAACATAAGTGCCCATGCCTACTCTTGTGAACAATATACCTTCCTTTACCAGGTTTGACAGAGCTTTTTTTACGGTAATGGAACTTACCGAGTAGTCTTTTATCAAATCATTTTGAGAGCCCACCGAACTGCCCGGTAATAATACGCCGTCTTCTATCTTCTTCTTGATGTCTAGTTCGATCTGCTCATATAATGGCGTCCGGTCGTTAAGATTTATACCTGATGGCATGCTTTCCTCATGAATATTTTTTCAATTAAAAATTATTAATCAATACTATCACAACACAAGTTACCATATTAATTATATCTTTTGGAATGATGGAGTATTGGAGTGATGAAATCTTGATTTTAACTCAATATTCCATTACTCCATCATTTCATCACTCCATTTCCCACTTTGCTAAAAAACAGTCTAATGCATTTTAACTTCATTGCCATATTGCCGTCAGTTAAACTGACGGCAATAGAACTTTTTTTTGCCACATAATAAATGTCCCCTTCCCTTTGGGAATGGGCAGGGGATGGGCCTTACTTCAGCAGCAGCATCTTCTTGGAAATTACACTGCTTCCTGAAATCATTCTGTAAATATATGTGCCGCTCGCTAGTCTGCTAGCATCAAAGCTGATTGAATGCGAGCCCATTTCCATCTTCTCATTAACCAATGCAACAACCTTCTCACCAAGCATATTATACACGGTTATGTTAACGAGACCGCTATTTGGTATCTCGAATTCAATAGTTGTTACAGGATTAAATGGATTAGGATAATTACCGAGCTTATAGCTTAACACAACATTGTTCTTAACTTCTACAATAGCGGAATACTTATAAGTCCCGTCAATGTCGTTCTGTTTTAGTCTGTATTGGAAATTACCATTGAGAGCTTCCTTATCTAGAAAAGAATATTGTTTCAAAGCTGTCGAGTTTCCGCTCCCTTTTACCGAGCCTATCTTTATCCAGTCCTGACGGGGCGTAGTCCCGACCTGCCGGGACGAAGCCCGTTCGATGTCCCAGCCGAGATTATTAAGTTCGGAAGCCGTAGTCCACTTAAGTTCTACGCCTTTCTCGCTTGCCAGACCTGTAAACGAACTAAGTTCAACAGGCAGAGGATTGGATACATCGCTGACAGTCCATTTTGAAAACGAAGTAACACCGTTAGCCGTAATTGTTCTAATCCCACCCGCACCCGATGCATCTGTACCTGTCATACTTGTAAACGGTGCCCAGTTAACGCCGTCAGACTTCCAGACAACCGCTTTCGTCATAGCCAGCCCGTTATCGTCACCGGAGTCCCAGGTAAATGTAAGATTTCTTCCGGATGCAGGAGCCGATGCCGACTGAGAAATTGTCCACGATCTTTTGATGCTCATGTTATTCCCTACCTTAACCATGCCGTTGTTACCGGCAATGCGGGTAACTGTTACGTCTCCCAGGTTATCAGTCCCGGAATTAAGACCGATCCCTAATCCTCCGATATTCGGATTAGCGCCTGTACCGACTGTTTGAGTTGTTGTTGCGGTACCTAGAATATATTTGCCCGCGGATTCAACAACGGATGCGCCGGAAGCAATAGTAGCTGTACCGGCTGCAGTAACCATTTTTGATAATGTATCTGCAAAAGTATTTGTGAATGAAAGATTGTTTACGGTATCCGGCAGAAGTAGACCCGTAGCCTGAGCGGTTTTGCTGTTGAATTCATAGTTCGCACTTGAACTTAAGTTTGCTATGTTACTAGTAGTAGCAAAAGTAAAGCTTCCATCTAAACCTCTAGGATTTCCGCATTTAATCGTAGCTCCGGGAAGTAAAGAAAATGTACCCGGCGAGCTACCTGATAATGTAACAACGGTTGTATCGTCAAGATAGACAGTTGAATTGTTGAGAACTACAAATCTCAAGTTATCCATTGTAGAAAGACCGGTCGGCTTAGTAAATTTTTGAACTCCGCTACCGCAGAAAATTACCGAATCGGCGTAACTAGGACTTGAATGACCGCGGAAAGCATTGGAGCCGGAACTAAGAATAGTTACATTACCAAAAACTTTTAATACATTTGTTACACCGCTGCCGTTCAAATACAAAACACCCTTAGATGTTATATTGCCATGAACAGTTAAGCCTTGATTAGCTTGACCTGAACCTGTTCCCATCGACATGCCAGCCGTACTATCGATTATAAGATTTCCCATTAAATTAACAGGCATAAAAGTTCCAGCCTTGGTAAACAGCGCAACATAATTATTTCCAGCGCCAGTAGGATCATTAGTGTTATGTATCGTTAAATCTCCGTTTATAGTTGCACCATCAATACCCAGTCTAACTGCACCGGGACATGCAGGGAAATCTACTTTAACATTGTAAAAAGTTTGATTACCGTTGCCGTATCCTTTTGTATTGGTTGTAGTAGCTGTAAAAAGACACATAGAACCTGTATTCCACGTTGCAAAAGGAATAGCGCCGGAAGTATTGTGTTGATAGGTTCCGTTCACAACAGCAGTATCCATGCAGGTAAGACCGGCAGTATTAATTAATGTTCCGTCTACCTGCAGCACTCCATTAATTTTTTCAGCCGTTTTAACTGTATCAATTGAGCTGTTGCCGATAGTAAGATTATTTATTGTTGCAGGAAGCTGCGAGCCAAAGTATTGTAAACCAGTTCCGACGTAGCTATAGTTCGCAGCAGTGTCAAACGTAGCAGTTGTTGTTTGGACCGGACCTAAAACAGGATCCAAGCCGGATGGCGAGCCGACTTTAATATCGGCACTGTCGCTTAATGCAAAAGAACCTGTCCCAGTAACTTTTGAATCCGGATTTGAAAAATCAGCAGTGCCTTCGGATAAAATATTAAGTGCGCCGCCTGCCGCTACATTTATCGCAGCTATAGCTCCATTGCTTAAATACGGAGCTACTTTTCCTGCTGTATTAACAGTGCCTGCGGAGCCAATATTTAACGTACAAGATTTACCCGCAGCGCTTACAAGATTCATGTTGCTATGCGAAGACATATTCAATGTACCATTAACATTTATAGTCATATTAGTATTTCCGAGAGTACTTGAAGATGAACTAGTATTAAAATAACTATAAGGGACAAAGTTAAGCGTAACACCAGGGTTTATGATAATTGTAAAGCTGGTTACCGATGCCGAATTATCAGCATAAATACCCGCACCGCCTGTACCGGACGTACCGGAATAGTTTATATTTGCATTAGCAGCAAACACAAATTCTAGATCGCCGGCAGCGCTTGAGTTTGGTCTTAGCCTTGCGATGTTTACAGTGCCGGTTCCGCCTAATGTTATCGTTCCGGTGTATTTATCTTCAATTGAAAGAGCATCCGTAGGACCGTTTCCGAACGAGCCGTCTACCCAGATAGTACTTCCGTTTACTTTTAGATAAACTATGCTGCTGGTAGGCAGAGTGTTTTTCGATTGTAATACTGCGCCGGATTGAATGATAAGGTTCTTACAATTCTGGCTTGAAACGTCATAGGTAACGGTAGTACCCGAGAGAATAAAAACAGTTTTGCTTGAAGAAGGCGTGCTGGTAGTTGTACTGTCGAAAGCACTATTGGAACTGTATAACTTCCACGTAGAGGCACTACTCCAGTTACCGGAAGCAACCGATCCGTAGTCTCCAATTGCGGGCACCGGCTGTGCATTCATTTTTGCTGCAGCTAAAAGAGCCAGTATAAAAACTAAAGATATTCCGTTAGATAGAAATCTTTTCATTTGTTCCTCCTATTTTTTTGTTTTTTACGTGCGAACATAAATTTTATTTATTGTGGCCTTTATTTTAGAAGTGTCATCTTTTTTATGACGGAAAAATCTTCCGCGCTTAGCTTATAGAAATAAATTCCGCTGGTTACTTTTTGCCCGGCTTCATTTGTTCCGTTCCACCTTACCGTATGCAAGCCGGAAGACTCGTTACCGTTTACTAGAGCCTTAACAACCTGCCCGAGTGAATTGTAGACAACCAAACTAACTTCCGATTGATATGGAACGGTATATTGAATTATTGTCTCCGGGTTGAAAGGATTGGGATAATTTTGCATCAAAGTAAAATCTAAAGGTCTGTTCATCATTTCTTTAATACCGACTGTAGTTGTATCTACCCAGACCAGGGAGCCGAGCGGCTTGCTGTTTGTTCCGGCTGTAAAAGACTTTGTATCTTTTGAATATCCGAAGTCAAAATCGCCTTGAACACGTATTCCGACTGCAGTAGTACTGGATGATAATAACGGATCGTTCCAGTATGCTGTAACCAAACTAGCTACCGACGGAGGAGGAGATGTAAACGCTACAAGCTCGGAAATATTTGTTGTAGTGTCGAACCCCGAAGAATCAATCATCGCTTTCAATTGAGAATTAAAATTATCAAGGGCAACAACCGTATCCGGATACAGGCTGCTGCACGCCGGGTCTAAAGCAAAATTGTTATTGTGGACTTCGACCGACTGTTTTTTCCCATCATAGACGGATGAAGATAGAGGCTGGATTGAAATTATTGTCCCCGTTCCCGACTTAGCATGACCGATAAATCCCGAATTAATAACCAAGTTATTTGTAAAAACAAGTCTAGGGCATTCACCAAAGTCCATCAAATTAATTCCAATATTCAAAAATGTATTATGATCTACAAATGCATAATTCAAAGTCCCGCCTCCGTCTCTAAGACACCTGGAGCTTATATTGTAAAAGGTGCAGTTCTGAATGTATAAAGTATCCATGTCCACGCCTCTGTCATCAACTCCTCTTCCGTTGGCATAATCCGAAGCATTGCTCCTGATGGTTGTATTTATGAGATATATTTTGCTGTCTTTGTTATCGGTTCTTATTGCAGACTGACCGGAATTTTCCAGGAAACAATCATAAAGGTAAATTCGTATGCTGTCTGCCTGGTCTCTAATAATTTGGCTAAGGTATGCGCCGCCCTCATCCTTTGCGGTTACATATATTCCTTTTAATGTAAGATTGGACTTCAACCTGAAAGCGATGTCGGAAACGCCGCCGGAGCCTAAGCCGGGAATTAATTGCGGCCTGGCACCCTGGCCGTCTGCCGCTACAATTGTAAGGGGCATAGAATTTCTGATTGAACCGTTCAACAGATAGATGGCACCGCTGCCTCTTTGAAGCCTGAAGATTGCATTGGGATTTGTGTTGTTGTTAATCGCATCGTTTAATGTTGAAAATCCCGGAACTACATCTATATATACTTGAGAAAAACTTTCTTGTCCGGCAAGAAGCAGCGAGAGAACAAACATTAGCGGAATTACTAAACTGTAGTAACGCTTCTTCATATTAACTACCTCAATTGTTGTTTTAATTGTCATTCGTTTTAAAAAATATTTTTAAAATTTGTATTTAATTCCCAGGTCTGCAGTCCATCCGTAAAATTCTTCGTTAGTAGGAAATCTTTCCGTGCCCAAATAAGATTTATCCGGCACATTGGTAAGATTATTTACATCTAAATAAATACTAATCCTGTCGTAAACTTTCTGCTGCACAGCCAGGTCCCATCTTAATTGCTGATTGGAATAACCGTCAAGTTCGGGTCTCGCTCCAATAAGTGAAAGGCTTTTTCCCTGGATTACAAGAGATAGTCTTCCAGAGAACCCGCCCTTTTCATATCCGACAGCCAAGTTACCAACATAATCGGCCTGGTCCGGCATACTGCCTTCTCTTACGGTATCAATAATAGTTGGAGAGAAGGGAGGCAAAGGACTGCGTGGTCCGATTGCAAAATAAGGATAATAAGTTTTTGACTTCATTAAGGACAGGTTAGCCGAAAAAATAATTCCGTCTAACGGGGTGGGAAGCAAAGCCATATTTGCCTGCAAATCAATTTCAACACCGTAAACAGTAGATGGAGACTCTGCGTTTACCGGCTGAGTAAGCATAAAGCCGTTGTAAGTTCCGCCGTCTTGAATTCTAGATTGTCTTAGATAGTCAACATCCCATAGTTTTTTATAAAATCCGCCGATGCTGAATAACCCGTATTGGTTGAACATCGAGAAGTACAAATCGTAATTCCAGGCCTTTGTATGCTTCAGCTCGGGATTGCCTTTGTTGATAGTGTTTCCCAGGTAATCAATTTGTTCCCACGGAACAAGGTTAAAATAATCCGGTCTGGAAAGTGTCTTGGTAACAGCTGCCCTAATGTTAAACCATTCGGTTAATTTATATTTCATTTGAATCATGGGCAGAATATCATAGTATGATCTATCGCCTACTGTATCTTTGGCACCGGCTAAATCCGGGGTTGATTCTTCGCCTGAGACCGGAGTGCCGGTAATACTTTTATAATCGCTGTACGTCCTCTCAAAACGTACACCGGGTATAAACAATAATTGCGGCGTGTAGGAAATTTCTGCCATTATATACGCTGCCGAAATATTCTCGGATGCGTTATAGTTTTGAAGCGCGATCTGCGGATTATAAACATAAAGCGGCTTGCCCGATTGTAATTTTGCATACTGCATATTGTTTAGAAAATCGTTCATCAACTGGCGGTCTAGGCTGGCGCCGAAATCATATTCGCCGTTTAAAAATTCTCCTACCTGGTTATCAGGAGCTAAAAAGTTGCCCATTAAGATTTTTTTGCCCGGAGTGAGAGCAAATGTTCTGTAGAAAGCGTTGCGATTTTTGGAAGACATCAATCCGATGGAATCAATATTGAATGATGAAGTCCAGTATTGGTTATTATCCCTGTTCCTTTTATTCCACCTAAGCTTTCCTCCAAATTTGATATAACCGGCGATGTCATCGTTTAACGCAAAATTAATTTTTGTGTTTAACTGTGCGGTAATATTATGATCCAGCACTCTGTAACTATTAATGTCGCTTTCCTTAAAGGTTGTATTGTTTAAATCATTCTTTACCCCTAAAGGAATTAGCTGGGGACCCTGGTCGACAATTATATCGTTTTTAAGTGAGGACAATTCCTGAAAGATGTTATTAAATTCCTGCGGAGTGTTTTGGTCCGATTCCGAATAAGAACCTGCCCAATCAATTTGAACAAAGCCTATATTATGGTTGCCTTGAACACCGGTAGTCAGCAGTTGAAGATCGATGTTGCTTGAACGGATTTCGTACTGTGTTCTGCCGTTTGCTATCTGGTATCGTTTTCTTCTTCTTAACTGGTCTCTACCGGTTTTAGACCAGAACCCGTTAAGAAAAATATTACCGTTTCCGAGGTCATAGTCGGCGGCTAGGCTGGCGCCGTATCTATCTCTTAATTCTTTAATGTCTACAAGGTTTAAGTTATCTACCTTTATTAAGGCGCCGGCAGCAGTTTGGCTGGCAAACGAATATGCAACATTCTGATCGTCTGAACCTCTATTTGCACGCTGAATATTTGCTGTAGCTATTATTCCCACCGAATTATTTAAAAACCTGTTGCTTATACTTAACGAGCCGCGATAATTTCCGTAATAATTTTCATGCGAGTTGTAGCCTTTTTGAAACTTCAAATCTGTATGGAAATCATCCGGCGCTTTTTTAACGGTGAAATTAATTGAACCGCCTACGGCGTCGGCATCTTTGTCGGCAGTTAATGATTTGTAGACTTCGATACCTGCCAGCATGTCAGATGATATTGAGCTAAGGTCCACCGATCTGTCTTCTGCATCGGTCGACGGAATTTTTTCTCCGTTGATCGTTATGTTGTTATATTTGGGAGCCAATCCCCTTACGACAACTTTCAGCCCTTCTCCGGCATCTCTTTCCAGAGATATACCGGGCAGTCTAGCCAAAGACTCGGCAGCATTCTGATCGGGTAGCTCTTGAATCTTGTCTTTGGAAACAATGTTTACGATGGAGTTTGAATTCAACTGTTGATTTATTGCTGCCTGCTGGCCTTGGAGTTGTGCGGTTATAACTACTTCGCTACCCTGAATTACACCCGGCTTTAATTTAACATCTGCATAGGTTACTTTATTTTGTTCCACTCTTACCAAGGCGCTGTCAGTCCGATATCCCACATATCGAAAAATAATTACAACGTTACCGGGTGAAATATTAGATAAGTGATATTTTCCGTCCATATCCGAATTAGTTCCTATGGATGTACCCGCAACCAAGATATTTGTTCCCCATAAAGGAGTACCATCAGTGGCATCGGAGACTATGCCGCTGACACTTCCATTTTGAGCAAAAAGGTTTTGGAACCCTGCTAAAAAAAATAAAATAATTAAACCAAGTAACCAGTTTCTTAGAAACGACCCCATTTAACTCTCCTTTAAAAACTAGAAAATTGATAAATTTCAGATATACTTAGTATACCAGGTAAGCCAACTTAAATATTTTGGAATATTTTGTCAAGTTAAATTTAAAAGTTTCATTAAAAATATAATTTCTGCTACTATAATTTGGGGAATAATTATGCTTTTAATCCGCCTTCTCCCAGAAACTTTCGGGATTCGGCGGACGAGAAGGTTGGGTATAATTCCCCCGTCGCTTGCGACGGAAAAGGGTTCGAGGCTTGCCCTGAGGTTCATACCATTGATTTTATCGCATCATTTCCGGCATGTTCATTTTATTGCTTCGGAGAAAAAGCTGGAATTTAATTTAAGCATCAATCCATCTAATACTGTTGCTGAGGGTGACGGATACAGCATTCACAAAATATCTTTATACTTAATGAACAATGCTATAGAATTTACAAAAAGGTATCGGAACAGAATTTACCGTTACCTTTTTAAGATGAAATTATATAACAGTTTTTTATCTGATGACGGAGTTCCAAAGAGTAGAGATAAAGAAGGGCGAAGAAGTTACGGGAAATAATTTGTTCGGAAATTTTCATTGCTAACTTTGGACGTTCTAGACGGATAAACCTTGCCTTCCGGAGTAAAATATTCCAAGCCACAGTGGTTAAATAAAAATATTTTCTTGCCTTTTAAAAAATAATTTTATATTATTGAAACGGTTCAATTAATATCTAACCTTTTTAATGAATATTAAACTTTTATTGCGTTCTTTATTTTATAGATTGTTGACCGGGCATTTTACTTATGCGAATCGTTGGTTTATTTTACAATAAAACATAAATATTGCTAATAGTGTTTATCACCTGCTAATTGCATAAAATTATTTTCGCAAAAATTGTAAAAGCTTATTTTGCTCAAAATGTATTATATAAATAGATATTTGTAATTCGAATACCGTTAGCTGTCACTTAAGTGTTGTGGTTAAAGAATAGTAAGCCGTAGCGTAAAAATTAATAATATCTAATCATTAAGGATGAATAAATTCCTTAAGAATAAATAATATTTCCGAGGAGGAAAAATGACCTTTGGTTTTTACCTTTCCAGAAGCAAAATAGCTTCAGCACTTATTTTATTCCTTTTAATAATTTTTCAATCCTCTGCTTTTGCTCAGTCCGGTTCAATAGTCGGCCGTGTCTACGATAAAGAATCGAAAAGCGATTTGATAGGCGCAAATATAATAGTTAAGAACACTAGCTTCGGTGCAGCTTCAGACCTGGACGGCAGATACCTGATTAGAAATATTCCTGCCGGCAGGCATACACTGGTCATCTCTTATATTGGTTATAACACTATTTCTAAAGTTATTACCATAACCGCAAATAAAACCTTGGAAGAGAACTTCTATTTGCAAGCCAAAGCAATTGAAGGCAAGACTATTACAATCACTGCTCAGGCGCAAGGTCAGGTTTCAGCAATACAGCAGCAGCTGGCGTCTAATAAAATTGCAAACATCGTATCCGAGGCAAAAATTCAGGAACTGCCCGACTTTAATGCCGCGCAGGCTTTAAGCCGGTTGCCCGGTATTTCAACAACTCAAAGCTCGGGCGAAGCTAATAAGATTGTTGTAAGAGGATTAGCACCGCAGTATAATGAAGTTGCTATTGGCGGAATAACACTCGCCTCTACAGGCAGCTCTCAAATCGGTATCGCTTCGCAGGGAGGCACTACCGGGTCCATCAGTAACGATAGGAGCGTTGATCTTTCTATGGTTACACCCTACATGATAAAAACGATAGAAGTATACAAAGCATTAACTCCGGATATGAATGCCGACGCTATCGGAGGATACGTCAATATGGAATTGAGAGAAGCTCCCTCCGGCATTCGAGGCGATATGCTCTGGCAGTCGGGCTACACAGCAAAAAGCGGTACTTACGGAAACTACAGAGCAATTGCTTCCGGCAGCGATAGGTTCTTTGATGATCAGCTTGGCGTATATGCATTGCTTAATATTGAATCCTATGATCGTAATTCGGATAATATGAATGCGTCATACTATATTCACGGCGTTTATCCGGGTGCAAACGGATACAGACCGGTGGATGTAAATACGGTTACTCTTCAGCGGCATATCGAAACCAGGAAGAGATACGGGGGTAACTTGATTCTGGACTACCGCCTGCCTTCCGGTTCTATCAAGCTTATTAACATGTTCAGCCGCTTGAATTCCCAATACAATAATTATCAAACTTTGCTAAATTATCTTACAGGTGATGTAAACTTTAATTATGGAGAAGGAAACAGTAATGTAGACCTCATGGTTAACTCTTTAGATATTACAAACGACTTCGGATTCATGTCTGTGGATATAAAAGCGGCAAATAATTATTCAAGAAATTTCCTGCCTTACTCGCCGGCTTTTTCGTTTACTCAAACCGGAGGCGTCGGCAAATCTATGGATAACGTAACACCGGACAACTTACTCTATTTGATTAAGTACAGCGGCGCCTCGAATACTTTTTTAACCAACATATCTTTATTCAGCTCAGACTATAAAGAAAACGATCAAACCTATAAAGGCGATTTTAAAGCGCCCTTTAATCTCGGTACAATTTTATCCGGCTTCCTTAAGTTCGGCGGTGAGTTCAGATATAATTTACACAACAACACTCAAAACACTCCTTATGCAGGTTTAAGAGGCGGTTCCGCTATTGCCAATGCAATGATAACGGGAATTAGAAACCGGTATCCCTGGATTAAATATGATTCCGCTGCCGCCGAATTCCCGGCAAGTAATTTTACCAATACAGATCACGATCTTAACGCAAGTTTCCTCGGCGATAAATTCGGCAGCTTGCTTTGGGTTACCGATCCAAGTCTGCTGACGGATATTACTAATTACATCCGCTCTACTCCTGCCTTTAATGCGGATAGTGCGACTGCTATAAATCCCGGTGGCTGGTTTGACGGATATTTCCAAAAATATCCGAACACCTATAAATATGTCGAGCGATATTATGGTTCATACGTTATGTCGGAAATAAATTACAACGACTTAATGGTAGTAGGCGGTATACGGTACGAAAAAGATAACGGCCTTTACCAAGCTTATAATTTGGTAGACGGACGTGATATTAAATCTCAAAGATATTACATGGTTACTTCATATCCTCAAAATGAATTTTGGCTGCCTATGGTTCAGGCAAGATATACCATAACCAGCTGGTTCGACGTGCGGTATGCTTACACCCAAACTCTCGCCCGGCCCGACTACCATCAGCTGTCGCCCCACTATTATATGGATTACAGCCGGAACAACGTTTGGGCAGGCAATCCTACCCTTATACCTGCACATGCATATAACCATGATCTAATACTTACTTTTCACAGCAACGATATCGGGCTTTTAACCATAGGCGGTTTTTATAAGACTGTAAAAAACTTTACATATTCTACCCAATACACTTTGAATAAAAGCGCGCCCGCCGGACTTGATTCCGTCGGATCATTTAATATAGGCGGCGTCTCGCCGAATCCCGGTGCTGCAACCTTATATACGTATATCAACAGTCCCTACCTTGCTTATGTAAAAGGAATTGAATTTGATTTCCAGACCAGGCTCTGGTATTTGCCTGTTCCGTTTGACGGGATTGTACTGGGACTAAATTATACTCATATTTCTTCGTCGGCTACATACCCCTGGAGAGATAATAGATCGGATTATTCTAAACGGCCGCCGGTAACTCAAGTCTTTGACAGCACCCGCTCCGGCCGGTTGATTTTTCAGCCGAACGACATTATGAATGCTTACTTTGGTTATGACTATAAAGGCTTCTCAATCCGTCTATCCTTCTTGTTCCAAGGAAACTCTGTTAGTTATGTCGGAAATTTTCCTGAACAAGATGGTTTTTCCAGAGATTATTTCCGCATCGATGCATCGGCCAGGCAAACGCTGCCCTGGACCGGCTTTGAAGTTTATTTAGATGTAAACAATCTTAATAACGTAAACAATATTTCCGCGCAGCAGTCAATAGGAGGTTTTACAAACGAACAGAACTATGGACTGACTGCTGACATTGGAATTAGATATAGATTATAAAATGATTGGAGTGGCCGACTATTTAATTACTTGACGAGCAAATTAGTTTAATTATAAAAATGAATGAACTAACGTAGGAGATACATAGCATGAAATACTTTTTAACAGTAATATTAATGGCAGCATTTTTTACTGCTTCGGTGTTCGCGCAGAAGGATACTGTAAACGTACCGGATACCTATGCTTCCGGCGGAACTGAAGGAACCCTGAACAATGCTGTAACAGCAGCCATAAATGCGGGTAAGCTTTCCAATACTGTTTTCAAATTATCGCCTTACGGTCTTTATATTTTGAGCGGAAGTATTGTAACGCCTTCCGGTACAACACTGGAAATTGTTGCCGATCCTCCTGGAAATACACAAGCTTCGGCTCCGCCAATGATAGCGTGGACACCCAGCAGCGCACCGAATAAGGCATACAACTTTGATATTGGCGGCAATGTAATAATGAAGAATGTTTGGCTGTTTTACGGCAGTACAAACGGTACACAATCCGGCTCTAGCCTGCGCGTAGGCGATAGTGCCGGTACAGGCGGGCATGCAGAATTCGATAATGTAATTTTTGATTATTCCAGCTGTCCTGCAAACGCTTCCGGTGCGGTGGAAATATACTCCCTCCATTTTGTCGGGAAATTCAATAACTGCTATTTTAAGAACTGTATAGACACACATCTTAGGTATTACGGCAGAGCTCTTTCATTCCGCTTCTCTAGCACGGGCCTGCATGCGGATAGCGTTTGGTTTGAGAACTGCACTTTTGCAAACATGGGATATGTATATATGCAAGAGGGCAATGAGTACGGGGATAACGTTTACTTCAACCATTGTACTTTCCTTAACGTAGTTATGTTTACTCTGGAATCGACATGGTGGTGGAAGATGAACGTTACAAATTCTCTTTTTATAGATACCTTTATGTTCGGCTCAATCCCTGCTCAGGATACAGCCGGGAGCTTTGGCGGTACTATAGCAATTGACAGCGTGGCTAATTTTCCGTTTACGGTGCCGTTTACAGAACTGGACCGCAGGATTCTCTTTGCCAACAACGCCTATTTTATTGAACCTTGGCTTGTTGATTGGATGAAGAACAATCCTTACAGTAAGAATTTGCATAAGAATAGGCAGGACGATGAAATTCCCGTACCGCAGCCAATGCTAAGTGCGGGGACGCTTAGGTTCCTAGATACAACCAACGTAGACGGAAGTAAGATGTTCCCTTACATGAATAAAGCCAATCTATACGACGGAGCGGATCCCCGTTTCGTTCTGGAGCCGACAAATATAGACTCTCTGGAACAGTTTATGTTCCATAAATGGTCGGACAATGCAAATGTTAATTGGGCCTGGCAGCCGGACAGCGATGCTGCCCAAATTTGGCCCATGCATGAAAATTTATCTTATGCTAACGATACTTTAAAGACCGCAGGAATGGGCGGCTATCCGTTGGGTGATTTGTATCATTGGTGGCCTGCGCAGTATACACAATGGGCGGCTCAGCAAACTGCCGAACACAACAGAATATATTCCTGGCTTAATAATGGTAAGGATCCGTTAACCGGTATTGCTGAGTTAAAAAATAATGTACCGTCGGAATTTTCACTTAGCCAGAACTATCCTAACCCGTTCAACCCAACTACTAACATCAATTTTACTATTCCCAAGAGCGGCTTCGTTTCCCTTAAAATCTTTAATGCTCTCGGGCAGCAAGTTGCTACTTTGTTCAGCGGCTTCCAGAAAGCCGGTTCATATAAAGTTGACTTCAATGCATCTGCACTGGCAAGCGGTATTTATTTCTATAGACTGCAATCCGGCAGCAACTCCGTTACTAAGAAATTGGTTCTTATGAAGTAATAAAATTCTAACCTCCAAGGTTAATGTACTTTAAATGGTGCGCTAACCTTGAAGGTTTTCATGTAAAAATTAAATTAAATTATTTTCAACTCAGACTAGGAGGCAATATGAAAAGAATTACAGATCCGATTCTTTTTAGTTTGTTCTTTTTCTTTACTTGGATAAATTTACTCCATGCACAGAATCTCAAACAGGATTTTGAAGGCTATAATATCGGAGATTCTTTGTCTACCATTGGCTGGAGTGCATCCGATATCCAAGCAAAGATTGCCGCTGATCCGGTTACAAGCGGGAATAAGGTTCTGAAAAATACAGTTCACAATTATAATGCGGCTCCCGTTATCAAGTTTGTTCTGCCTGCCGGTAAAACCCTGGCAGATTATAAATCCTTTTCTTTTAAAGGCTATTTTGCCCAAGGAGATGTAGGCTATAAGAGCATTGTAGTTGAAGCTTACCAAACAAAGCCAACTGCTCAGTTTGGTAATAATGCAAATGCTAAAATAGGCACATGGGCCCGTAACCAAATGGGTTCCACCGGCTGGGAAAATATCACTGTCGATATTACAAATAGTTCCGGCTTTAAAGATACCGTGTATCTTGCCTTTGGAATAAATTGTGCCGGTACAGGGAATGTAGGCGGTACAGGTGTTACTACAATCTGGTATGCCGATAGCATAACACTTGTAGCTAAGCCAGCAGTAGTAACAGACACAACCCTGGTTTCCCAATGGGGCATTGCATCTTACCATGGCAGCGGATTTCATCTGAAAGTAAGTACTGCAGGAGACAGTGCAAACCTATATGGCACTAACCTTAGCGGTTGGGAAAGTGTACGTGGCGCTTTTTCCAGTCCCATTGTTGGCAATACCGGTGCAAACGGGGCTATTGTTGTTTCCGGTAAAATTACTTTTGTAGGTGAAGGCCCGGATACGTGGAGCGCCCTAAGGTATGGAGTTTATAATAATTTGGTTCCGGGAACTCTTCAATATGCAGGAACCGATTCGGTAATCTGGGCAGGGATGGGCAACAACTCCTATGGCTATTCGTTTATGCCTCAGAGCGGCGTAACCTATGTCGGTAATATTCCAAGTGGTTTCAATGCATCGCAGGGCATAGCACTAAACGGAAGCTGGCTAAGCTCATACGCGGGTGTTGGCTTTGGCGGGCTAATTCAGCAGGCTCCTGCTCGGGCTGTTATGGATGCAGGGACATATGATTTTGCATTTTCGTTTCATCAGCTTTCCGATGGCACCAAGAGAGTTAATTTCTATTTGATCAAAGAAGGAACTCCCACAACTTACTGGTATGGCGGCAGCTATATCCTTCAAGATACTGCCTCGATGATGAGAACAGATACGTTGAATGCCGTTTGCTTTGGAGTTGAAAAGCTTCCGAACATGACAAGCATGATTGTATCTAACGTACATGTTTCTTTAGGCGCCGATATTACCGTACCGGTAGCTCCCTTCCAGGCATTCTATGTTGATCAATGGGGCTCATTCGGCGGTAGAACCGGCGGCTGGCATTTTGTTGTAGACCCGGATACGCTTATCGGTAATGCAGGTGTTGCAGGCAGTAAGGTTCCTACCGGCAGCTGGGCAACAATCCGGGGGGGCTTTACTTACCCTGTTACCGCAACTCTATCGAAAGCACTAATTGTTACGGGGTCTATTACATTCACCGGCTCAGGCCCTATAACCTGGAGCGGTCTGCGTTATGGCCTCTTTAGAAACGATAGTGCCGGTACGGTAAAATATGCTTTAACCGATTCATCGCAATGGACCGGCAAAGACGGCTTCTCATATGGCTATATGTTTACTCCTCATAGCGGAACGAACGATCAAACAAGCTGGGGTGTGGGAGGAGTATCAACTCAAGGAGTATGCAACGGAGGTACCTGGCTGTCTACTTACGGCGCTACTTTCCCGTTGGGTCAGCCGGTAGATCAAGCGCCTGCGCGGGCAAATTTTGATGCGGGCACTTATGACTTTATGATTTCAGTGCAGCCCCAGGCAGACGGCAGTAATCAAGTATCTGCATACATGGTTAAGGAAGGCAATCCGGTTACATACTGGTACGGCGGCACATTTAAAGATACATCGCATGTATCGGCAACGTTTAACGGAATAGTGTTTGGGTTGGATCCGAACTACGATCAAACCAACAGCCCGATAAGCGCAATGACGCTGACAAATGTTAAAGTGGATTTAGGAACGCCTCCGCCGATTCCGCCGGCGCCGTTCCAGGCATTTTATGTAGATCAATGGGGAATGGTAGGCAACAGAACAGGCGGCTGGCATTTTGTTGTAGACCCGGATACGCTTATCGGTAATGCAGGTATTGCCGGCAGTAAGGTTCCTACCGGCAACTGGGCTACAATCCGCGGCGGATTTTCAGTGCCTGTTACGGCTACACAATCAAAGGCAATAATTGTAACCGGGTCTATAGAATTTGTAGGCTCAGGCCCCGTAACCTGGAGCGGACTGCGTTATGGATTGTTCAGGCATGACAGTGTAGGAACAGTACAGTATGCAAAAACGGACTCAGCCCGCTGGGGAACAATAAGCTCAGGTGCATTTACATGGGGTAAGGAAAATTACGCATACGGCTACATGTTTACACCTCATAGCGGAACGAACGATCAAACAAGCTGGGGTGTGGGAGGAGTATCGACTCAAGGAGTATGCAACGGAGGTACCTGGCTGTCTACTTACGGCGCTACTTTCCCGTTGGGTCAGCCGGTAGATCAAGCGCCTGCACGGGCAAATTTTGATGCGGGGAAATACGACTTTATGATTGCTGTTCAGCCGATGGCAGACGGCAGTAATCAAGTATCTGCATACATGGTTAAGGAAGGCAATCCGGTTACATACTGGTACGGCGGCACATTTAAAGATACATCGCATGTAAGTACGACATTTAACGGAATAGTGTTTGGATTGGATCCGAACTACGATCAAACCAACAGCCCGATAAGCGCAATGACGCTGACAAATGTAAAAGTAGATTTAGGAACGCCTCCGCCAATTCCGCCGGCGCCTTGGGAGAATTATTATATAAGCGATTGGGGATTTTACCAGGGCCAGATGGGTGGCTGGCTGTTTACTCCCGATATTGTAGGTAATGCTTCGATGTCGGGCACAAATCCAAACACAGGCTGGGCAATGCTGCGCGGAGGTTTTGCAAGTGCTACCTCACCTCGCAACGGCGTAGATTCGGCTCTTGTAATTAACGGAGATCTTGAGCTTGACGGCGGCGGCTTCCAAAGCGCCGGAAGCTTAAGGTTCGGCTTGTTCTACAACGATAACCCGGGTAAGGTAAAAGTAATTTCGGATACGATTAGCGGAGTCGTTTACGATTCAACACAGTGGACAGGCTCTAACGCGCATGAATCCGGATACCTGTTTATACCGACGAGCGGCTCTAATAATCCTATAAACTGGGGCTCTACACCTGGAATTTGGGGAAGCGTATTAAACGGAGCTTGGGACAGCACCAACACAGGTTACGTTCTTGGGAGTAATCTTCAGACTCCGGCTAATGCAGCAGGAACAGCTGGTATGTACAGCTTTAGTATATCGGTTGCACCTGCGGGAAGTGGCACACAGATAATAGCCTATCAGCTTAAAAAGTCGGATAACAGCTATATGATTCAAGGTATCGCAACAGATAGCCACAGTCCGCTGCCGACTACCAAGTTCAATGGTATAGTCTTTGGGCTTGGCACCGGCAATACGACTACTGCGTTGAAGCTGACAAATGTTCAGGTTACTTTAGGCAAGCCGCTTGTTATTACCGGTATAGAGCAGAATGGTGACGGCTTAATACCTACCAGGTATGAGCTGAGCCAGAACTATCCGAATCCTTTTAACCCGTCAACAACGATAAATTTTGCTTTACCTAAGAGCGGTAGTGTAACATTAAAAGTATATGATATTTTGGGTAGATTGGTAACAACGCTAATAAGCAGTGATATGAAAGCAGGTTACCATAATATTAACTTTAATGCAACAAATCTGGCTTCTGGCGTTTATTTCTACGAGCTGAAAGCAGGAGACTTTGTAAGCGTTAAAAAATTAATGCTGCTCAAATAGTTAGTTGTTCTTTTAAGAATTTAAAACAGCCCCTAAATAACCTGGTTTTACCAGGCTAAATTGGGGCTGTTTTTTTAACTAGTTTTTATTGAGCCAATTTTTATTTATTATTCAAAAAATGATAAGAATAAATTTTAGATTTCCCGTCATCTTAACGGCAGTGCTATTGCTGATTACTCATTTAGTAACTGCTCAAACATTCGCAATTAAAGGCAGAGTGTCAACATCAGCATCGCCGGTAAGATATGCCGGTGTAACCTTTCTTGATAACAGCGATACAACATTAAAGTTCGGTTGTCTCACCGATTCTTCCGGGAACTATGCACTTAATTTAATAACTGCGGTTCAGCCTCAAAGCCAGCTGCCTACAAAATTTAAATTGGATCAGAATTATCCCAACCCGTTTTCATCCTCCACTACAATACCATATAAACTTGTAAATCGATCTACTGTTCGGGTAACCATATACGATATTCTCGGAAGAGTAGTTAGAAAATTTTCCGTAGGCTCTCAAGCAGCAGGCATCCACAGCATACTTTGGGATGGTAAAAATACATTTGGAGAAACCGCAGCAGGCGGAGTCTATTTTTACCGTCTTCAAGCAGGAGGCGAAGACCAAGTTAAGAAAATGGTTTTTGATCAAGGGGTAAAATATATTAGCGGTCCTTCAACACAATCGTTTACCTTCCGGACTTTGAATGCCGCGACTCCAAATAAATTAATTCAATCAGGAATTTATACTGTTCAGATAGTTAATAACGACAGCACATCTCCGGCTGTAATTCCGCAGCAGGTTGATAACGTAGTAATTCAGAGTGATACTACTTTGAATTTTGAAGTAAACAGTACTAACCGGGTTACCGTTTATTTGGACAGCACACAACAGATAATAAGAGGTTTCGGCGCTGCAAACATACTGCCCTGGCGGCCGGATATGACCACCGCCGAAGTGAATACCGCATTTGGAAACGGACCTGGGCAGCTCGGGTTTACAATACTTCGCTTAAGGATTCCTTATACCGGCAATACGAGTGATTTTAACGCTAATATCCGAACGGCTAAATTAGCAGAATCGCTCGGTGCGATTGTGTTTGCTACGCCGTGGACTCCTCCGCCTTCAATGAAGAGCAATAATAATATTGTAGGCGGCTCGCTTAATGATGCATCTTATGCGGCGTATGCAGCCTATTTAAAATCGTTCGCCGATTATATGGCAAGCAACGGGGCTCCTTTGTATGCAGTGTCTATTCAAAACGAGCCGGATGCTAATGTAAACTACGAATCGTGCTATTGGAATGCAGACCAGTTCCTTAGCTTCTGCAAGAATAACGCAGCGTCCATCGGCACAAGAATAATGATGCCCGAATCTCAAAATTTCGTTCACGCATTATCTGATCCCACTCTCGAAGATTCTGCTGCAGCTTCACATGTTTCAATTATAGCAGGGCACATTTACGGCGGCGGGCTTGTACCGTATCCGCTGGCTGCTGCAAAAGGTAAAGACCTTTGGATGACTGAACACCTTGATCTGGATACTACCTGGACAGGCAGCTTTGGTACGGGCATGGAGATAAACAATTGTTTGAATGCCGGCATGAACGCGTACGTGTGGTGGTATATTGTAAGATTTTACGGACCGATTGGCGAGAACGGAAATGTTACCAAGCGCGGTTATGTTATGGCACAGTATTCAAAGTTCGTTCGCCCGGGCTATTATAAAATTAAATGCAGCCCCACGCCGCAAAGATATGTTTACCTTACTTCGTATAAAGATCCGTCGTCATCAAAAGTAGTAATAGTAGCTTTAAATACCGGTTCATCTCCGGTTTATCAAACCTTTTCAATTGAAAACGGAGCCGTGACTTCTTTTACTCCTTACACTACATCGGCAAGCAAGAACTGTGAAGAAGGAAATAGCATTACTGCGGCCGGCGGAAGCTTTACAGCCGTTCTGCAGCCGTCTAGTATAACAACTTTCGTCTCAAATTAAAGTTTAAATTATCTAATTTCGGATAGCAAGATGAGTAAGCTTAATGCAAGCAGGAATGAAGACGCGCTCGAAATAAATGTTCCGGCAAAAGCTCCAGATTCGATTAACTGCGTTGTTGTCCTTGATATTAAAGGAAAGCCCGATGTATACAATGCACCGGATACGGACTGAAGCTTATATACAGCGGCAAGGGCATTCCGAAACAGGAAATCCCGGCCCCGCTTCTGTATTCCGGGGAAAAAATTTAACCGGGAGGAAGATGATAAATAATTCCGTCCCGGATTATTGGCTTTAACATCAACTATCGTAATAAATCTTATGTTTCAATTGAATCAATATAAATCGAAGTCGGGTGCCGTAAGAATTTTTCTTCTGCTTGTCCTTTCATCATTTTGCCTTAACGCTCAAACAAAAGTCTCTCCGGGTGAGAATGATATTCCTCATCTTAAAAGGCAGGGAACTGCAATGCAGCTCATCGTAAAAGGCAAGCCCTTCCTTATGCTTGCAGGCGAGACGGGCAATTCGAGCGCTTCCGATCTGAATTACATGGATGCAATTTGGCCTAAGATTGTTAAAATGCATTTAAATACTCTGGTGGTGCCCGTGTACTGGGAGCTTATCGAACCGAAAGAGGGGGAGTTTAATTTTACTCTGGTAGACGGCATAATAACCGCGGCGAGGCAAAATAATATTAAGCTGGTATTTCTTTGGTTCGGCACGTGGAAGAACAGCATGTCGTGTTACGCTCCGCTATGGATAAAGACGGATGAGAAGAGATTTCCGAGAGCGCGGGAAAGAAACGGAAGAGCCGAAGAGATACTTACTGCATTCAGCAAAACAAACCGCAATGCAGATGCGCGCGCTTTTTCAGCGTTGATGAAACACGTTCGTGAATTTGATGGACAAGATCAGACAGTTGTAATGGTTCAAGTGGAAAATGAAATAGGGATGATTCCCGATGCCAGGGATTATTGTAAAAGCGCAGACGAAGCATTCAACAACGCAGTGCCGGAGGAATTTATTAATTACCTGAAAGAAAATAAAGACAGGCTGAATCCTCATCTTTACGATATGTGGAAGACAAACGGATTTAAGACAAAGGGCAATTGGGAAGAAATCTTTGGCAAGAGCATAGCTGCCGACGAAATTTTTATGGCATGGAATTTTGCCAGGTACACAAACTATGTGGCCGAAGCAGGCAAGAAAGAATATCCTTTGCCGATGTATGTTAATGCGGCGCTTATTCGTCCGGGCTACAAACCGGGGCAGTATCCTAGCGGCGGTCCTTTGCCTCATCTTATGGATGTTTGGAAAGCAGCGGCTCCTGCGATCAATTTCCTTGCGCCCGATGTTTATTTCCAAAACTTTGCCGAATGGGTTTCAAAATATGACGTCCCGGCCGGAAAGCCGGGACAAATGTTCAACCAGTTTTTTATACCGGAAGTAGGGAATAATCAAAGTGTGGTTAATGCTTATTATGCCTTTGCACAGCATAATATAATGGGCTATAGTCCGTTCTCAATTGAATCTCTGCCAGATCCGGCAGACAACCAGGTATCAAAAGGATATGATGTGCTGGCGCAGCTAACTCCGCTTATCCTTTCCAATCAGGGCAAAGGCACGATGGCAGGGGTAATGCTGGACAGTGCAAGTCAAACTTCAAAAATAAAACTAGGAGATTACGTATTCATTGTCCATCACGAATACAGCTGGCCGTACGCGCCTAAAGCCGAAGGTGTAAATCCAAGATACGGAGGAATGATAATTATGGTATCGCCGGATGAGTTTTTCGTTGCCGGAAGAGGAATGGTCATAACATTCGAGACGGCTTCAAATGACGGTTCAGTTGCCGGAATAGGAAGTATTGATGAAGGCAAATTTGTCGACGGCAAATGGGTCCCCGGGCTTAGGATGAACGGCGACCAGAGCCATCAAGGCAGGCACCTGGATTTGCCGGGAAATACTTTCAGCATCCAGAAAATAAGGTTGTATAGGTACAAGTGAATAATGTATTCATGGAAGTACATATTGATCGCCGTAACTATCCTGGCAATTAAAGCCGCGGGCCAGAGTAACCCGTACTCAAACGGCTGGAAGCAATTAGATGATTATTATAATATTCGGGATACAATAACCGAGGCAAGAAAAACATGGATGGCTGATAACGGAAACGGCACATTCACCAATCCGATTTTTTACGATGAGTTTTCCGATCCCGATATAATCCGCGTGGGTAACGATTATTTTTTAACCGGCACCACAATGCATGCAATGCCCGGCTTGCCTGTGCTGCATTCAAAAGATCTTGTTAACTGGGAATTTCTTGGCTACGCATGCAATAAACTTGATCTGGGCCCTGAGTTCAGGTTAGAAAACGGAAAAGATATTTACGGGCAGGGAATTTGGGCGCCCTGTCTCCGCTTTAACAACGGCAAGTTTTATATATTCTCAAATGTCAACAAGAAAAAAACTCAATTGTTTACCGCTAATAATCCCGCCGGGCCATGGGGACATTCACATATGAAAGTTTCGCTTCACGATCTATCGGTTCTTTTTGATGACGACGGTAAGGTTTACGTAGTTTGGGGATATGACGAAATAAAAATGGCTGAGTTAAATAATGACCTGACGGATATTAGGCCCGGAACGGAGAAGACAATAATTCCTAAAGGAAGCGGAGCCGGCGAGGGAAGCCACTTTTATAAAATTAACGGCAAGTATTACATTGTTATGGCAAACTGGGATCCCGTTTGTTACCAGGTTTGTGCAAGGGCAGATAAGCCTTATGGCCCTTATAAACTAAGACTGATGTGCACGGAGAATTTCGGACTTGGTACCGGCTGGAGATTAGCTTACGCGGGCAAAGAAGGGCAATTTGATTTGGTTCCTCCGCGCAAAAACTTTGTCGGCTGCGTTACTCTTCATCAAGGCGGCATAGTGCAAACCCAGACCGGAGAGTGGTGGGGATTTTCGATGATGGACCACAACTCGATAGGCCGTCTGTTTTGCTTATCGCCCGTTACCTGGAAAGAAGGCTGGCCGTTTACGGGATTGCCCGGCAACCTTACCAGAGCGCCTCTAACATGGGTTAAACCAAATACCGGTTTTACTTCCAAGCCGGAAGCTCCGTATAACCGCAGCGATAATTTTTCAGGTGCAAGGCTAAAGCCGGTCTGGCAGTGGAACCATGTTCCGTCTGATAAAAATTGGTCGTTAACCGAGCGCAAGGGATATTTGTGCCTGCGGTCTTTGCCTGCAGAAAATTTTTGGCATGCTAGGAATTCGCTTACCCAGCGGGCAATAGGGCCCGAATCTTTTGCGACAACCGAACTGGACGCCGAAGGATTGACTGAAGGCGATATTGCCGGTCTCGCCCTCTTAAATTATCCCTATGCCTGGATAGGTATTGTTCAAAACAGCGGAAGCTTTGAAGTTCAACAATTTGATGACAGGACAAACAAGCTTGAGAGAAAAAAAATTAATACGCCGCAAGTCTGGCTGCGGGTTCATTGTAATTTCGATGATGAATTTGCATGGTTCAGCTACAGCACCGATGGAAAAAAGTTTCTGCCGCTCGGAGAAAAATTTATAATGGTGTTCCAGTTAAAAACATTTCAGGGGGTGCGGTTTGCATTATTCAATTTTAATGTGAAAGGAATTGAAGGCGGAACAGCAGCGTTTAATGATTTCGTGGTTTATGAACCGCGTCCCTTCGGCCTGACAAAACCTATTCCGTACGGACAGACGATAACATTTACAAATCTTGCCGACAGCTCAGTGCTGGTAAACTGGAAAGATTTTCTTAGACCGGTTCCGTTGAACAGTCAGTTGGCAAAAGGCGCCGCTTCTCATTTTAAAGTTATTGATAAAGGCAGAGGACGAGTCGCCCTTCAATCGGAAACCGACGGCGGTTTTGTTTCGGTAATTGATAAGGGAAGAATGAGCGAAGTGAGGATAGGAAAAAATGAAGGGCGTAAAGCTTCAACGTTTCAATGGGAAGATATGCAGCGCGGCGATCTAATGCTGATGTCGTTGAAAACGCATCGTTACCTTTTTGCGGATCCTCATGCGGGAAGCCTCTGCTCTGCCGGTTCACCCGGTACAAGACCTGATAGAAGGGACGGCTCTTGCTTTGTGTGGACGGAGTCGATCAAATAGTTTTTTAATTACTAAAGGATTATTTACGAGGAAATATGTTAAGAAAAATTTTATTGTTATCCGGTATGTTGATATTTGGCGGGCAGGGGCTTGCTCAGTCGGTATCCTTTAAAACTTATATGAATCCTGTAATTCCCGGCGATCACCCTGATTGTACTTTAACAAAGGTAGGGAATGACTTTTACACAACCGGCTCTTCGTTCAATCCCACTCCTGTCATTTATCATTCAACAGATCTGGTTCATTGGCAAGCCGTTGCACAGCCTGTAAGCGCTGCCTGGGCAAATTACGGCGATTCGCCCTCGGGCGGATGCTGGGGCGGACAGGTAGTTTATTACAATAACAAATGGTGGGATTTTTTCTCCCGCTCAAATCAAATGTACTTTGTTACGGCCGACAGTGTAAAGGGACCCTGGACGCTGCCGACTCTGATGAAGTGTCCTTTGAGCGTGCCCGGATTAGGTTATGATAATTCCATCTTTATCGATGATGACGGTAGCTGGTATCTGCTGGTTAAAAACGGTCAGGTAAACAACTGGATATTGCAATTGGGAAGCGACGGCCAGCCGGGCGGTAGAATTTTAAACCTATGCTGGATAAATCCTGCGCCGTCGTATCCTTACAGCTGGGCTGAGGGGCCGGTTATGTGGAAACACAACGGTAATTATTATTATTCCTTTGCAAGGAATGTTGCCGGCGGCCAGTATGTTTTTAGAAGCCATACTTTAACCGACAGCGCATCTGCATGGGAGAATCTCGGAAATTTCTTTAACGTTAACGACCGTCAAGCATCATCAGCATTGTTTAAGAATCCTAACCATAACTCTGCTGCAGTAATTATTAACGACAGCACCAGCTGGGTTATTCATCCGTTATGGCGCAGCGCAAATAATAATGAATGGTACGGCCAGGGACGACAGGGCTTGCTGAATGAAGTTTATTACGATACGAGCGGTAAGCCTACTGCTGATTATCCTGTTAATGTTCCGAAAGCTGCGCCAAATTTGTCAAGCAGCGGAATTCCGTGGATGGTGCCACATTCCGATTTCTTTGCTTCTGATAAATTAAATCCCGAATGGTCGTTTTTAGGCTATACTCCTGCTAGTACATATTCGCTTACTAAACGCCCGGGATGGCTCTGGTTATCCGACAAGAGAAAGCCGAATACAATAATTAAGAATGACGGCGAACATAATTACTCCCTTATTACCCGTGTAGATTTTAATCCGCAGGTTCCGAATGACCAGGCGGGGCTGTGGATATTCAACGGGCTGGAGACGATTTATTTTAAATTATTCAGTACAATCGATACAGCATCCGGCAAAAAAGAAATAGTATTTTCTTCCAACAGATATAAATATTCAAGTGAGAATACAGCCGGCGATACCGTATGGCTTAAACTAGTTCGTGTAAATCATATGCTTACCGGATACTGGAGCGCCGACGGCTTTAACTGGACCGAAGTCGGCAGCATTGATGCAACCGAATTGGACGGCCTGCAGCCGAACTACAATGCATGGACAGGCAACCGGCAGGGATTGTTTGTTCAAAACAGCTCAGCATATTTCAATTTTTATATTTACCGGGATGCTTATACTCCGATCTTAGCCGAATGCCCGGCCAATCAATACGGTACTGCCAGAACAGTACTGAGCGGCGGGACTACAGTTCTGGATAACATATACAACAATTGCTGGGCGCTGTATGCAGGTGTTGAATTTGGCAATGCGATATATCAAAAGGCTTGCGATTCCATAAGCGTTGTTGCCTCCTGCGCTTCCGGCGGCGGTAATGTTGAGGTGTATATCGATTCTATTGATGCTAGTACAAAAATTGCGGAGTGCAATGTTACTAATACAGGTTCCTGGACTAACTTCAAAACATTTTCAGTTAAATTATCTTCACCCGTTTCCGGCAGCCACGATGTTTATTTAAAATTTACCGGGGCAGGAACAGATAAATTATTCATGCTTCAATCATTTTATTTTACGGGAAGCAAAACTGCAACCGGCATTAACGAAAAAAATTTTAAAGGCTATAATTCACCGCGGAAGTATCAACTTGAACAGAATTACCCGAATCCGTTTAATCCTACAACCAAAATAAAATATTCACTGCCGCACGGCGGTTATATTTCTTTAAAGGTATATAATGTTCTCGGCCAAGAAGAGGCAACTATAATCGACGGCTTTCAGCGCGCCGGAAGCTTTACGGCAACATTTAACGGTAAAAACCTGGCAAGCGGAATTTATTTATATCAATTATGCGCGGGAAATTTTACCGATACAAAAAAGCTGGTTCTGCTAAAATGAAGCTGCGTATCTTTAGCAATCGCAGCTTAAATTTCCGGGAGGTTGTTTAAGCCGTCTAGTAATTTCAAATTGAATGAAATGAAAAGCATATTTAGAAAATATTATTACAGGAAAATTTGTTATGAACTTAAAGCCAACTCGACTTGTTATTATCATTTTTCTCTTTATTACATTCCCGGTCTACTGTCAAGTTAAGCTTCCAAAGCTTGTAAGCGACGGCATGGTGCTGCAGCGCGGCGTTAATATTAAGATATGGGGATGGGCAGGCAAGGATGAAAAAGTATCGGTGCATTTCACCAATTCAACTTACAATACTGTTGCAAACAACAAGGGCGATTGGAGTATCACGCTGCCGAAGATGGAAGCCGGCGGTCCGTATGAAATGAAAATTGAGGCAAGCAATTCAATTACGGTTCATGATATAATGATTGGCGATGTGTGGGTTTGTTCCGGTCAATCCAATATGGAATTGTGGATGAAGAGAGTGAGCTGGAATTATCCCGGGGAGATTGCCCGGTCTGAAAATAAATATATCAGGCAGTTTAAAGTCCCGGACAGCTATAATTTTAACAGCCCTCAGGAAGATATGAGACCGGGAGACCTGCCTGCCGGGCAGGGCAGCTGGAAGATTGCAAGTCCTGAAAATACACCCGACTTTTCCGCAGCGGCTTATTTCTTCGGAAAATACCTTTATGAAAAATTTAAGGTGCCGGTTGGACTAATTAATTCAAGCCTCGGCGGCTCGCCTATCGAGTCATGGATAAGCGCCGGTGCATTAAAAAAATTTCCTAAATATTATAATGAAGCTGAAATGTTCAGGGATAGTTCTTTAATAAAAAAAATTGAAGCGGCAGATAATGCAAGAATAAATGCCTGGTACACAGAATTATGGAAAGTGGACGAGGGAAATAAAGATAAGCAGCAGATGTGGTACGACCCATCGCTTAACACTTCCGGTTGGGACTCCATGAAAGTTCCGGGTTACTGGGCAAATGAAACCAAGCTTGGCTGGGTGAATGGAGTAGTTTGGTTCAGAAAGAAAGTCGACATACCTTCTACGATGGCTGGCAAGCAGGCAAAATTAATTTTAGGTAGAATTGTTGATGCTGATTCAGCATACGTTAATGGAGTATTTGTCGGAACAATCGGCTATCAGTATCCCCCTAGCAGGTTTGATATTCCCGCAGGTTTATTAAAGGCAGGAGACAATATCATAACCGTCCGTGTTATCAGTAATGAAGGCAGAGGCGGCTTTGTGCCGGATAAGCTTTATGCGGTTGTAGCCAACGGTGATACAGTTAATATCTTGGGAGAATGGAAATTCCGTCTCGGTGCAATAATGCCGCCGCTGGCAGGACAAACCTTTATAAGATGGAAGCCGCTGGGGTTGTACAATGCGATGGTAGCACCGCTGCTTAATTATCGAATCAAAGGAGTAATCTGGTACCAGGGAGAATCCAATGCCGACAGACCTAAAGACTACCATAAACTTTTTGTAACGCTTATTAAGGACTGGAGAGAAAAGTGGGAGGAAGGAAATTTCCCGTTCTTGTTCGTTCAGCTTCCAAATTTTATGGAAGCAAAGAGCGAGCCCTCCGAAAGCAACTGGGCGCTGCTTAGGGAGGCTCAGTTGAAAACTTTATCTGTTCCGAACACTGGTATGGCTGTTACTTACGATATCGGAGAATGGAACGATATTCATCCACTCGATAAAAAAGATGTAGGTTACAGGCTCTTTCTTGCAGCAGAAAAATTAGCATACGGCAATAACAATGTAGTCTATTCAGGACCGGTTTATAAATCAGTGAAGATTGCCCAAAGGACTCCTTATGGAGAAGGCAGTAAAATAATTTTATCTTTTACACATGTTGGTGGCGGTTTAATAGCCAAAGGCGGAAGTAAGCTTAATTACTTTGCAATTTGCGGAGCTGATAAAAAGTTTGTCTGGGCAAATGCAAAGATAGAAGGAAGCAAAGTTGTAGTATGGAACGACGAGGTTCCGAAGCCGGTAGCGGTGCGCTACGCGTGGGCAGATAATCCTGAAGGCGCAAACTTATATAACAAAGAAGGCTTGCCTGCTTCTCCGTTTAGAACCGACGATTGGATGACTAAATGAGAGAATGAAAATATTTTCAAAGTTTATTTAGATCAAATTGTATAATTGAAATTAAGGGTACTAATATGTTGATTAAATATTTGCCGACAAATTTTCCGGTAGGGAATAAATCCCGTCCAAGAAACGGAATATTTTTCAGAGCGAAGAAGCTATCAGTTTGTTTTTTGTTTATAATGGTTTTCGTATTTGTTCAATCGCAAATCTATTCCCAGCCGTTGGCTTTAGGCAAGAAGAAATTTGTAGGCAATGTTATTCACGATGGCAATAACATCCGCTCCGACTTTTTGAAATATTGGAACCAGGTTACGCCGGAAAATGCAGGTAAATGGGGGAGTGTTGAGTACACGCAGGGCTCCTACGGCTTTACTCAACTAGACAATATTTACAAGTACGCTCTTTCACACAATTTCCCGTTCAAGTTTCATAATCTAATCTGGGGGCAGCAGCAGCCGGGTTTTTTAACCGGTCTTGATTCTGCGCAGCAATACCAGGAAATTGTTAAATGGATAGACACAACCGGGCAGAGATATCCTCAGTCTGCTTTTTGCGATGTGGTTAACGAACCCGTCCACAATCCGCCTTCTTATAAAGATGCGCTGGGCGGCAACGGTGCTACCGGCTGGGATTGGGTTATAAAGGCTTTTGAGCTTGCGAGGAAGTATTGGTCTCCGAACACCAAATTGCTTATTAACGAATACAGTGTAATAAACGATGCATCCGCTAACGGCGAGTATCTTCAGATAATTAATTTATTGAAGGATAGAGGATTGATTGACGGTATTGGTGTGCAGTGCCACTACTTTGAAGTAGACGGCGGAGTTCCCGTAGCTACTCTTAAAAGAAATCTGGACAAACTTACCGCCACAGGGCTTCCTGTTTATATTTCGGAATTTGATATAAACCAGCAGGACGATAACGTGCAGCTTCAAAGATACCAATCGATCTTTCCCATGCTTTATGAGGAGCCGGGCGTAGAGGGAATTACATTGTGGGGATATACTCAATACGAAACATGGAGGCCGTATACGTACTTGGTTACCGATAGGCTGGCACAGCGGCCGGCGTTGCAGTGGCTTCGTACGTATCTAGCGGAGTATTTATCGGCAGAATTAATTTCCCCGGTTGGCTCTGCCTCCGAGCCGCGCAATCCTATTTTAGTCTGGCATACTTCAACTTCGGCCACAATGTATAACGTACAGGTTGCAGCCGATAGTAATTTTTCATCTGCTCTAATAGATTCATCTGTTGCAGATACGCTTTTGCAGTTAGATACTTTGGCTGCCAACACAAAATTTTACTGGCGTGTTATGGCTATGAATGCCGGTGATTCGGGCGGCTATTCAACTGCTGCCAGCTTTACTACCGGGGATAAAATAACAGGTGTAAAAGAAGCTTCAACTGTTACTGCCGGGTTTTTGCTTATGCAGAATTTCCCGAATCCGTTTAACCCGTCGACTGTAATTCGATATAGTATTCCCAGGCGTAGTTTCGTTACATTAATAATTTATAATTCACTCGGCCAAAAAGTTACAACGCTGGTTAACAAGGAACAAAATGCCGGCGCATACGCAGTTACTTTTGACGCTTCCAAGCTGACCAGCGGCGTATATTTCTATAGCTTGCTTGCGAATAATTTTTTTATAACTAAAAAGCTAGTTCTGTTAAAATGAAAACGAATAATTTTTGAGGAATATAGAATAAATATTTATAATTAAAATAATTTTTATGGTAACTTAACCGTTGTTTTTAAGATTATCTAATTATATTTTTGCAGGTAATTTAAATTAAACCGTTTTAATAAAAGGCATTTTTTTCAAAAAATGCCGGAGAAATGAATGAAAAAAATTACTATTGAAGAGGTTGCAAAGAAAGCAGGGGTATCAAAGGGAACGATTTCAGCGGTTATAAATGCTAAGAATTCCGTTAAGCCTCAAACAAGAGAAAAAATATTATCGGTTATGAAGGAGTTGAACTTCCGTCCGAAGGGAGTGGCGAGAAATTTAAAGAACGGCAGCCAGGATAAAAGCATCGGAATAATTATTAAAGACCTCAATTATCCTTTCTATACTGCAATTGCCTCGGGCGCAAGAGAATATGCAAAGAGCAAAGGCTTTTCCGTAATCGTTACAAGCTCGGAGAACGATCATGAATATGAAAAAAAGTTATCTCACCTTTTTGCTACCAAGGATATAAAGGGTACCATAATAGCTCCTATTGTTGCTGGCACTGTCGAGATCGAACACCTCTTCAGATTAAAGATGATAAATTATCCTTTCGTCCTTTTAGAGGATGTGAAGGGAATTCAGGCAAATGTTGTAGCCATCGATAATCTGAAGGCAATTAAGAAAGCAGTTAAGTACCTTATAGACAGCGGGCACACCAAGATAGTACATTTTGCGGGACCTGCATATTCATCCCATACTCAGGAGAGAATTGAAGGATTCCGTCATGCCTTCAGTGAGAGCCCTCTTGTTTTTCATAAAGATATGATTGTACATGTCGGATCAATATATGAAGAGAGTTATAAGAAGACTCTAGAATATTTTAAGAATAAGAACAGGAAAGACTATCCTACTGCCATAGTTTGTTTCAACGATATGCAGGCGCTGGCAGTAATGACTGCGCTTAAAGAATTAAACATAAACATTCCGGAAGACATTTCAATCGTAGGCAACGACGATATTTACTATGCTAAGATTTATCCTGTGCCTCTAACAACAATTAAAGCTCCGCAGCATGAAATAGGGCGGAAGGCAGCCGAAATATTGATAAGGAATATAGAAGCCTCCAAGCTGCTGCCGGTTGAGCGCGTAGTTCTTGAGACGGAATTTGTAGTCAGGGATTCGACAAGAATTTTAAATCATAGTAAAAAACAGTAGGCCCAATTTTTTCCCTTCCGGAATAAGAAATTGTTTTTATAATCACTCCGTCGAACTAATTTTTTTTATCATAAGACCGCGTGTCTGCTCTCCTTAAAAATCCGAGCCTTACACTCATATCCGGAAGTTAAAATAAGTGTACTGCCGCCGTTAATAAAATGTTGTTTCCGGATCAAATATTTATTGACATTTATATCAATAATCATTATTATTGAAACGGTTCAATTAATTTTGAACGGTTGTAAATTCTCCGTTCCGGTCTCGAATTATTAAACGCTAAATAAAGCTGAACAAAGGAAGTGCATGGCGAATAAATACTTTCCCGAAGTAAAAGAACCAATCCCATATGAAGGTAAAGATTCAAAAAATCCTCTAGCCTTTAAATATTATAATAAGGACCAAGTTGTCGGCGGACAAACGATGAGCAGCCGCCTTAGGTTTGCCGTGGCCTACTGGCACACATTCATGAACTTCGGGTCGGATGTTTTCGGTTTGCCTAGCTTTAACCGCTTGTGGCGGAAAAGCAGCGATCCAATTACCCGGGCCAAAGATACAATGGAGGCTGCCTTTGAATTTTTTCAAAAGTTAGGCGTTGAATATTATTGTTTCCACGACCGGGACATTTCACCGGCGGGTGAAAGTTATACGGAGACAAAGGAAAATCTTGAAACGATGGTAGGCTTTGCAAAAGAACTGCAGTCCGATACCGGAATTAAGCTGCTTTGGGGCACTGCAAACTTATTCGGCGATCCGATTTATTCGCAGGGCGCTGCAACAAGCCCCAACGCCCACGTAATGGCTAATGCAGCGGCTCAAGTTAAAAATGCAATTGAGGCTACTTATGAGCTCGGCGGAGAAAACTACGTTTTTTGGGGCGGCCGCGAAGGATATGATACACTCCTGAATACAGATATAAGAAGAGAACAGGAACAGATGGCCCGCTTCCTAAATATGGCGGTGGACTATAAACAGAAAATAAATTTTAAGGGTCAATTCCTAATAGAGCCCAAGCCTTGCGAGCCAACCAAGCACCAGTACGATTCGGACGCAGCTACTACACTTTATTTTCTAAAGGAATTCGACCTAATCGATCATTTTAAACTGAATATTGAAGCCAACCACGCAACACTTGCCGGAAGTTCGTTTGAACATGAGCTTGCAGTTGCTTCCGCTGCCGGGAAGCTTGGCAGTGTTGATGCCAACAGGGGCGATTACCTGCTCGGATGGGATACCGATCAATTCCCTACCGATGTGTACAGCACTACCTTAGCTATGCTGATAATTCTTAATCAAGGCGGATTGGGAAGCGGCGGACTGAACTTTGACGCTAAAGTAAGACGAAGCTCTACCGATCCTGTCGACCTTTTCTATGCGCATATCGGCGGGATGGATGCGTTCGCGCGCGGATTATTAATTGCCGACAAAATAATTGAAGATAAAATTTTAAGCGAACTGGTAAATGAAAGATACAGCAGCTTCAATTCCGGCATCGGCAAAAAAATTATGTCCAAACAGGTAGGCTTGGAGGACCTTGAAATGTGGATTAGAGGAGAAGATAAGCCTGTTCTTAAAAGCGGACGGCAGGAGTTACTAGAGAATATTTTAAACTCATATATTTTTTAAGACTATTTTTTATGGTAATTCAAAATGAATGAAAAAATGTTTCGGTATGAAGAATCATCAATTCAGGAAGATTTATCCGATTATAAAGATCCAAAATTACCAATAGAAAAGAGAGTTGCCGGCCTAATAAACAGGATGACGGCTGAAGAGAAAGTTGCTCAAATGCTTTGTATATGGGGGCAAAAAAAGACGATGCTCTTTGACGAGGCTGGGAATATAAACCTTGAGCAGCTTGGCCTTTATCTTCCATACGGAATCGGCCAGATAGGGAGGCTAAGCGACACAAACGACGGGTTAAATGCGCTGGAAATGGCTCATCTGGCAAACTCGATCCAAAAATATTTTGTAGAAGAGACCCGGCTGGGCATACCGGTATTCTTTCATGAAGAATGCCTCCACGGGCTGGTGGCCAAAGATGCAACCAGCTATCCGCAGCCTATAGGTTTGGCATCTACATTTAATCCGGAACTTATCGAGGAAATATTTTCGGCAATCGCCTCCGAGGCAAGATGCAGAGGCGTGCACCAGGCGCTTACTCCAGTGCTGGATGTTGCCCGCGACCCCCGGTGGGGACGCGTTGAAGAAACTTTCGGCGAAGACCCGTATTTAATTTCCCGTATGGGAATAGCGGCTGTAAAAGGCCTGCAGGGAAACGGCAGCTTTGAAGATAAAAATAAAATTCTGGCTACATTAAAACATTTTGCCGCTCACGGGCAGCCGGAGTCGGGCACTAACTGCGCGCCGGCAAACTTTTCTGAGCGCTTATTAAGAGATACTTATCTCTTCACTTTTAAAGAGGTGATAAAAAAAGGCAACGCCAAAAGCGTAATGGCTTCATACAATGAAATTGACGGAGTGCCCTCTCATGCCAATGAATGGCTGTTAAAAGATATATTAAGAGACGAATGGGGATTTAAAGGTTTTGTTGTTTCCGATTATTATGCCATAACCGAGCTTAACCGGAAAGAAGATACGATCAGTCATTCGCTTGCAAAGGATAAAAGCGAAGCTGCTTTACTCTCAGCAAAAGCCGGTGTGAATATTGAGCTGCCGGATATGGATTGTTACCCGGAATTGCTGAACCTTGTTCAAAGCGGAAGGCTGGAGGAATCGGTGCTGGATGAGCTGGTTTCTTCTATGTTGTATTATAAATTTAAGCTGGGCTTGTTTGATGACCCTTATATATTGCCGGACTCGGAACAGAATGAATTGAGGATTCAAAAGAACAGGCAGATTGCGCTTAAGGCTGCACTAGAGACGATAACTTTATTGAAGAATGAAAAAAATATACTTCCGCTTAAGCTTAAGAAAGGAAGTACCCTTGCAGTAATAGGGCCGAATGCCGACCGGCGCTTGCTGGGCGGATACAGCGGCCAACCGAAATATTATACTTCCGTTCTTCAGGGTATAAAAGATAAAGTGGGCATGGATATAAATGTTCTTTACAGCGAGGGCTGTAAGATTACAGTTAACGGCGCGTGGGAAGAAGATTCGGTTGTTTTGCCCGATCCTAAGGATGACCGCATATCAATACGTAAAGCGGTTTCAACTGCTAAAAAAGCCGATGCGGTGATCCTTGTTCTGGGAGAAAATGAGCAGATATCTAGGGAGGCGTGGAGTAAAATTCATCTGGGCGACAGAGCCAGCCTGGAATTGTTCGGTATGCAGAACGAGCTTGCTAAAGCAATATTGAAAACCGGCAAGCCTGTTGTTACTTTGCTGTTTAACGGTAGACCCAACTCCTTTAATTTTATTAACGAAAACGTACCGGCAATTTTAGAGTGCTGGTACCTAGGGCAGGAGACAGGCCGCGCGGTTGCCGAAGTATTATTCGGAAGCTACAATCCGGGCGGAAAGCTTCCAATTTCAATTCCAAGGTCTGTCGGGCATATTCCGTGTTATTATAATTATAAGCCGTCGGCACGGCGCGGTTATCTGTTTGACGATATCTCACCTCTCTATCCGTTCGGTTACGGATTAAGCTATACTAAATTCAGCTTCCAAAATTTAAGACTCGAGAAATCTTCTATAAGAATCGGCGAATCAGTTAATGTGTTGGTTGATGTTAAAAATACCGGAAGGAGAATCGGGACGGAAGTTGTTCAAATGTATATAAGAGATATGATAAGTTCCGTTACGAGACCTGTAAAGGAGTTGAAGGGATTTAAAAAAATTCAATTGAGGCCTGGCGAGACCGCCACGGTAAAATTGGTCGTTATGCCGGAACATCTTGCCTTTACAAATATAAGCAAAGAATTTACCATTGAGCCAGGCGAATTTGAAATTAAAGTCGGCAGCTCATCTAGCGATGAAGATTTAGCAAGCATAATGCTGTCGGTAATGGAATGAATTATTTTAAATTTTTATTCGTTCAATTAAAATATTAATATTACCCCGGGATTATTCCCGAAAGCTGATTAGGAATTGAGAGCGTAATAATACCGAGAAAGAGATTCTGACAGTTGCAAAGCGACGGTGAATAAGTGAAATATTTTTGTGCGTGTTTTATTGCAAAAATCTTGAAGTTACGGTCTAATAACTTTTAAAACACATGGAGTAATTTGTGCAAGACACAGCAGAAAAACTGTCCGTCAAAGAAAAAATCGGTTTCAGTTTGGGCGATTGCGCGTCGAACCTTTTTTTTCAAACCTTCATTCTTTTCCTGTTAATCTTTTATACCGATGTGTTCGGCCTTCCGGCGGCAGCCGTAGGAACAATGTTCCTTATAACACGTATTTGGGATGCTTTCTTCGATCCGGTAATTGGCATTATTTCCGATCGGACTCAAACACGTTGGGGCAAGTTTCGCCCGTTCCTTTTGTGGTTTGCTCTGCCTTTTGCAATAATCGGCATATTAACGTTTACAACTCCCGGCTTTGATAATACGGGTAAATTAATCTATGCTTACATTACTTACTCGTTTATGATGATGATTTATTCTGCGATCAATGTTCCTTATTCCGCACTGATGGGAGTGCTTACTTCAAATTCCGAACAGCGTGTTATACTTTCTTCTTACCGGTTTGTAGCTGCTTTCTCAGGTGGCTTTATCGTTCAAGGTGCTACTTTATATCTAGTTAGTTTTTTAGGGCATGGAAACCTGCAAGTTGGATGGAAGCTAGCTATGGCAACAATAGCAGGACTTGCCTTTGTTCTTTTCATGGTAACATTTTTAACTACAAAGGAAAGAGTAAGCCCGCCCAAGGAACAAAAGACGCAGGTTAAATTAGATTTAAAAGACCTGATTACAAATAAACCCTGGCTGCTAATAGCCGGTGCAACTATCTTCCAGTTGATCTATATTGTTATGCGCAGCTCTTCCATAGCCTATTATTTCAAATACTATATCGGCGATCAACAGTGGAACCTTTTCGGCCATGTCTTTAATATGACGTTCGACGACTTCACTTCCTCGTTTTTGATGTCCGGGACAATTGCCACCGTTATCGGCGCAATTCTTACAAAATGGTTTTCCGGAATTTTTGACAAGAAGATTACATACCTAAGCTTTCTGATATCAAGCGCTGTTTTGTGCAGTATATTCTATTTTCTTACTCCTCAAAATATTACCGTAATTTATATTTTAAACTTAATGGTTTCTTTTTTCTTCGGTCCGGTTTCTACGCTTCAATGGGCTATGTATACCGATGCAGCAGATTATTCGGAATGGAAAAACAACCGCCGTGCAACCGGGCTGGTTATGGCGGCGTCGCTTTTTGCTTTAAAGCTAGGTCTGTCGCTGGGTGGTGCTTTCGTCGGGTGGATTCTAGCTTACCACGGATATATTGCCAACCAAGCTCAATCGCCCGACTCTATGCGCGGGATAATTTTACTGATGAGCTTTTATCCGGCCATATTCGGGGTTGCCGGCGGCCTGCTTATGCTGTTCTATCCTTTAACAAACAAAATGATGATAAAGATTGAAGAGGATTTAACCGCAAGACGCAAATCGAGCAAAGTCGATCTTGTTAGTGCATCATAAAAATTATTTTGTCTATGGAAAGGAAAATTTTTTTTTTCATATTAATATTTCCAGCCATCGTTTGTGCAGGGAATAAAACTTCACCCGGTACTTCTGCTTCCGGGAAATACCCCAACCTGTTTGTAGAGCTGCTGCATAAAAGCCGGCCGCAGGTCATGTCTAAAATCGACAGCGCATTCAGCCAATTATTTTACGGCGACGATAAAACTCAGAGGGTATTCTATCCCGCCGGTTCGGATATGGGTTACATAGAGGATATCAACAACCTGGATGTCCGCACCGAGGGTATGTCCTACGGTATGATGATAGCGGTTCAGTTGAACAAAAAGGAACTGTTCGACAGGCTTTGGAAATGGGCAAAGACCTACATGCAGTTCCAAAGCGGGCAGCATAAAGATTTTTTTGCATGGCACTGCAATACCGACGGGACAGTACTTGATTCAAGCTCCGCATCCGACGGCGAGCAGTGGTTCGTTATGTCTTTATTTTTCGCCGATGCAAGGTGGGGGAACGGCGGCGGTATTTTTAATTATAAAACCGAAGCTCTAAAAATCCTGGATGCAATGCTGTCCAAATCCGATTCTTCGGACAGCGGGGAAGTAGTTACCAATATGTTCAACAAAAATTACAGGCTGGTAGTTTTTGTTCCCAACGGAAAGGCCGACGGCTTTACCGATCCGTCGTACGTGCTGCCTCACTATTACGAGCTTTGGGCAAGATGGGCAGATAAGAATAATAACTTCTGGTGCGAGGCAGCTCGGGCAGGAAGAAAATTTTTAAAAGCTGCTGCCGATACCATTACAGGTTTAACTCCGGACTATTGCAGATTTGACGGTAAGCCTTTAAAGTGGCTGGCTGGGGGTCATAACAATTTTCAGTACGATGCATGGCGCGTTGCGATGAATGCAGCAGTTGATTATCAATGGTTCGGAAAAGATAAGTGGGAAGTTACCGAATGCAGCAAGCTTCAGGATTTTTTTTACTCCCAGGGCTTAAGCAGCTACGGCAACATTTTTACTTTAGACGGTAAAAAATTATCAAGCAGCCACAGCGCAGGCCTTGTTGCAATGAACGCTGTTGCCTCCCTGGCTTCCGACTTTAAGAATAAAAAAGATTTTGTCGAGGAATTATGGAATGCCCCTGTACCGGAAGGTAGATACAGGTATTACGACGGAATGCTTTATATGCTGGCTATGCTGCAGGTGAGCGGCAATTTTAGGATTTATGATCCTCCGGGAAACCATGTTACCAAATGTACGAACGATTAAAACAATGAGCGGGTATTAGGATGAATTTAACCGGCGGCAGAAATTTTATCAGAAAGAAATTAGTAAAGCAAAATTGTGTACAGCATAGACTTGCTGTTATGTTTTCGGCAGTTATTTTATCGTTATTAACCGGCTTGGTACCAATCTTCGCGCAAAATGTAGATTCATATATAGGCTTTAATAAAGAGAATGGCTGCTTCGCAATTTCAGCCGGCGGTAAATCAACTCCGTTATATATCGGCAAGGAAGACTATCCGGGAGTTATCCGCGCGCTGGGCGACCTTCAAAACGATATTGGTAATGTAACTAATACAAAGCCCGCGCTGTCAATCGGCGCTGTCCCCGAATCGGATTATTTGATTATTGCAGGTACGCTTGGTAAAAGCCACGTTGTAGATAAACTGGTTAAGGAAAAAAAAATAGACGTCGATGGAGTTGCAGGCCAATGGGAAGCGACGGCAATTCAAATTGTCGATAATCCTTTGCCGGGTGTAAAGCGCGCATTAGTCATAGCGGGCAGCGATAAGCGCGGAACGATATACGGGATTTACGATATCTCGAAAAATATTGGCGTTTCACCCTGGTATTGGTGGGCAGACGTGCCTGCAAAAAAACATTCAGCTCTTTATGTAACGCCGGGTAATCATAAGCTTGGTCCGCCGGCCGTTAAATACAGGGGCTTTTTCATAAATGATGAAGCGCCCTCGTTAACCGGATGGGCTTATAAAAAATACGGCGGGCTCAATCATCATTTTTATGAAAGGGTATTTGAGCTATTGCTAAGGTTAAAGGCAAATTATTTATGGCCAGCAATGTGGGACAATAATTTTGACGACGACGATCCGCTGAACCAGAAGCTTGCCGATGAGTACGGGATAGTAATGGGTACTTCGCACCACGAGCCGATGATGCGCTCTTGGAAAGAATGGCCTAAGTACGGACACGGCGATTGGAATTACCAGACCAACGACAGCACGCTTAGAGAATACTGGCGGCAAGGCATTAAGAGGATGAATAATTATGAAAGCATAATAACCCTGGGTATGCGCGGCAACGGCGACGAGGCGATGAGCCAGACTGCAAATATCGGCTTGCTGGAAAGAATAATTTCCGATCAAAGAAAAATTATTGGCGAGGTTACAGGCAAGGATGTAACTACAATTCCGCAGGTTTGGGCGCTCTATAAAGAAGTTCAGGATTACTACGACAAAGGAATGCGCGTACCGGATGATGTTACCCTGCTGTTATGCGACGACAATTGGGGGAACCTGCGCAAGCTTCCTAACCTGCCTGCCGGTAAGCATGGACCGGATGCCAGGCCCCGCAAAGGCGGCTACGGAATTTATTACCACTTCGACTTTGTAGGCGGCCCGAGAAATTATAAGTGGCTTAACACTAACCAGATTGAAAGGACCTGGGAACAAATGCATCTTGCCTACAAGTACGGCGTTAAGCAGATATGGATAGTAAATGTTGGCGATATTAAACCGATGGAATTCCCGATCAGCTTCTTTATGGATTATGCGTGGAACCCGGATAAAATAACTGCGCAGGATTTGCCTAAATATTATCAACAATGGGCGGCGCAGCAGTTCGGCAAAAAGTACTCAAAGCAGATAGCCAATATTTTAAGCATGTATACAAAGTATAATGCAAGACGGAAGCCGGAGCTTCTTTCACCGGATACATATAGTTTAACTCATTACCACGAAGCGGAAACCGTGGTAGGCAGCTACAATAAGATTGCCGCAGAGGCTGAAAAGATTAATTCTGATCTTCCTAAGGAATACAAGGCCGCTTTCTATCAGCTTGTTCTTTATCCGGTTCTAGCCTGTGCAAATTTAAATGATCTGTACGTAACAGCCGGACTAAATAACTTGTATGCGTTGCAGGGACGCGCTGCAACGGATAGCCTAGCTCTAGAAGTTAAAAAGCTTTTTCAAAAAGATGCCGGGCTTTCCCATTACTATAATAAAGTTATGGCAGGCGGCAAATGGGACCACATGATGGACCAGACGCATATCGGCTATACAAGCTGGCAGCAGCCCGATTCGAACATAATGCCTGCAGTAAAAGAAATTACTCTTCCCGATTCATCATTAATGGGAGTTGCAATTGAAGGCACGGCCGAATGGCTGCCGGAAGACGGCACAGGATTAACGCTGCCGGAATTTGATCCGTTCAACCGCCAATCATATTACATTGATATTTTTAACCGGGGCAGAATTCCTTTTAATTGCTCTATTAAAGCCGGAGATAAATGGATAAAGATCAGTTCACAATCAGCCGAAATTAATTTGCAGAAAAGAATATGGATAAGCGTTGATTGGCGTGCTGCGCCTGAAGGTGAGCATACCGTACCGATTACCATTACCGGCCCGAATAAAAGCAAGTTATTAGTATATGCAAAGGTTTTTAATCCCTCATCGCCTAAAAGGGATAATGTGAACGGATTTATTGAAAGCAACGGTTACGTTTCTATTGAAGCCGATAACTACACTAAAGCAGTCGGCTCGGCTTTAATCCATTGGCAGATAATTCCTAACCTGGGCAGAACAAATTCTTCAGTTACTCCGTTCCCGGTAACATCGGCGGCTCAAACTCCAGGCGGCAGCAGTCCCCATCTTGAATACAAGATTTATTTCTTTGGCAAAGGCGATGTTAAGGTAAGCGCATATTTTTCTCCGACTCTTAAATTTCATAACACCGATCTTCATTATGCAATTTCGTTTGATGACGGGAAACCTGTAGTAGTGAATATGACTCCGGATTCGAACTATGCTGATTTAAACCAGGACAGTCTGTGGAACCAATGGGTTGCCGGTAATATAAACATTGAAACAACAACACTGAGCGTTAAGAATACCGGCGAGCATATTCTGAAGTACTGGATGATAGATCCCGGCATCGATCTTCAAAAGATAGTTATCGACGCAGGAGGCCTTAAGCAAAGCTACTTAGGTCCGCCTGAAAGCTTTTATAGAAATATTAATAAAGGACATAATTAAAAATTGGTAACGGAAAAAAATTTTGGTCAAGTATTTTTGTTATTCAAAATACGGTTTGCTGGAAACGGAGAGTAATAGATGAGTAGATTTTTTACTCCTTTTTTATCTCTTATTTTTTTACTCTCCGTTTCGCTTGACCTTGCATGCTGCAACATTGCTTGGTATGCCGTCGCAAAATATTTAATATTTTGATTGGATTAACCACAAAGGGAAGAACGAAGCGTATAGATTTTTTTTAATGAAGGACAAGGGCATGAATAAGTATAATTTTATTTCATCGTGCATAAGAAAAATTTTAGCGATATTAATTTTATTGCTATCCTTTTTGATGGTGAATTCATCTTACTGCCAGATGGCCAAAAGCAAATTTGTAGGGAATATAATCGGAAGCTATATACCGAAGAATTTTACCGAATACTGGAACCAGGTTACTCCGGAGAACGCAGGCAAATGGGGAAATGTTGAGATAAAGGAAAACGTATTTGTCTGGGATACTCTGGACGCCATATATCGCTTCGCTTTGAAAAACAAACTTCCGTTTAAGTTCCATAATCTTGTCTGGGGCAAGCAGCAGCCGGTATGGATTAAGCATCTTGCCGATGCGCAGCAGAAGCAGCAGGTTAAGCAGTGGATAAGGCTTTGCGGCGAGCGGTATCCCAAGTCGTCTTTTGTAGATGTTGTTAATGAGCCGATACGGACAGAAGCGGACACCGCGTACCCGCCTTACTATAAGGCAATTGGCGGAAGGGGGCAGACCGGCTGGGACTGGGTTATCTGGTCGTTTGAACAGGCTAGAAAATATTTCCCCCGTTCGAAACTTATTTTAAATGAATACAATATCCTGAGCGGAAGAAGGCCTATCGATACGCTGATCTACATAGTTAATCTTTTAAAGGCAAGAAAATTAATTGACGGGATAGGAATACAAGGGCACTTTTTAGAAGAAACAGATTCCGCCGACATACATAAAAGACTTGATAAACTGGCAGGACTCGGACTGCCTATTTACATTTCGGAATACGATGTGAATATTGCCGACGATGCGAAGCAGCTGGCGATTTATAAAGAACAATTCCCGCTCTTTTGGAAGTGCAATGCTGTTAAAGGCATAACTCTTTGGGGATATATTCAAAATATAATTTGGAGGAAAGACGCTTACTTGGTTCGTACAGACGGCACCGAACGGCCTGCCTTAAAATGGTTGAAGCAATATTTAAAAAAATAATATGAATGACGCATCGGAAAAAATTGGCGTTTGCATAGAGCGCGGCAAGGTAAATAAATCCTCGCCTTACCCCGGCGATATGGCGGGGCAGGACGGGGCGGATGAATTGACTGTATCCGCTCTTGAATGGGGAGTTACCCCGGATAAAATTTTAAGCGCCTGCAACATCGGCATGCAGAGGATAGGAGAGAAGTTCGGCCGGAACGAAGTGTTTGTACCCGAACTTTTAATGTCTGCCAAAGCGATGAATGCTGTAATGACGCATTTAAAGCCTTTCTTCCAGTCGGGCAATGTTAAAGCAAAAGGAAAATTTGTAATAGGAACGGTTGCAGGCGATCTGCACGACATCGGTAAGAACCTTGTTGCGATGGTAGTTGAAGGAAACGGGTGGGAAGTAATTGACTTAGGAGTTGATGTAAAGCCTTCAAAATTTATCTCGGCCGTAAAAGAAAACTCCGGATGCATTGTAGGCTTAAGCGCGCTGCTTACAACAACGATGGTTAATATGGCAAAGACGGTAAGTGAAATTAAGGCAGTTTACCCCGGCACAAAAATTATTGTAGGAGGAGCTCCTTTAACGTACGACAAGGCTGTAAAGATGGGCGCCGACGGTTATTCGCCCGATCCGCAGGGTACCGTGGAATTCTTAAATAAAAATCTCTTATAAACCATATGCCGCCAGAACTGCAGCTCCGTTCAGTTCGCAATTTAATTTTGAAAGATACTTGCCGGTCTTCTCCGGAACAGTATTCGGATTTTTAATGAACGAATAAATTTAATTCGAAAGTTATGTCGTTAAAATATTTACCGGTTGATGTAGAAAAAGAAATTTATGAAGTTGAGATAAGCTTTAAGGATTTGTCGATAACAAGGAAAGAGATCGAGCACGATATCGGTTATTCCGGTATATCGGCGCCAGAGCACTTTTCCGGAATTATTGATGCCGTTTTAAGCCGCGCAGCAGATAAATGCGGAATACGGGCCGGGTACCGGATTATTGATATTCAAAAAAAAGAAGACGCAAACCACGGGCTTTTATTGGACGGCGTTTTTTTTAGCCCTGATAAGATTATCTATCCTCAAATTAAGAAAGCCGAAAGGGCGGCAATGTTTGCAGTAACCATCGGAAGAGAAATGGAACTTTGGAGCGGCGAGCTTTTCCGCAGGGGCGAAATACTTATGGGATACATGGCCGATGCCGCCGCTTCTTCGATAGTTGAGAATATAACCGACTTGCTGCACGACCATATACGCAGCCGTATGCTTGAAAGCGAAATGAAAATAACAAACAGGTACAGCCCCGGCTACTGCAACTGGAATGTATCCGAGCAGCATCTTCTATTTTCACTTCTGCCGAAAAATTTTTGCGGGATATCTTTAACGGAATCCTCTTTGATGCTGCCGGTAAAATCTGTAAGCGGTATTATAGGCATAGGCAAAAATGTCAGGTACTCAAAATACAACTGCAATAGGTGTGCAGTAAAAGACTGCACATACAGAACTCGCCGCAGACCCGGTGAAAAAGCTGTTGTGTTGAAATAAGACTTTTTAAAAAATTACTAACTCATGTTACGCAAAATTATAAAGCTTGAGTGTCATACCCGCGAAAGCGGGTATCCAAGATGCGAAAATATGATAAAAATGGATTCCCACTTTCGTGGGAATGACAATGCTGACATCAAAATGTATTCCTGCGTAACATGAGTTAATAATCCAACAAAGGACATTTAAGATGACTGACCAACAGTGGGAAGAGCTTAAAAAGATAATTGCAGGCGAGATTTTGAATCCGATGCCCATCGGCTTTATAATTGATTGCCCCTGGCTGCCGAACTGGTACGGTATAAATATCATCGACTATTTTTCGAACGACGAATTTTGGCTGCAGGCAAATTTAAAAGCCATCGGGGATTTTCCAGGGGTTATGTTCCTGCCGGGATTCTGGTCCGAGTTCGGCATGTGTACAGAGCCCTCCGCTTTCGGCGTAAGGTGTACATTCCCTTCGAACGAGTTCCCATATGCACATAAGATTATTAACTCTGTCGACGATATTGAATCCCTTCCGGATCCCAATCCTAGAACCGACGGGCTGCTGCCTTTCGTTTTAAATCGATTAAAAATTGCCAAGCCAAAAATTGAAGCGGCCGGCCACAAGATTCGATTCGCTGTTGCGCGGGGCCCGCTGAATATTGCAAGCTATCTTATGGGCTCTACGGAGTTCTTAACCACAATGTTGATGACTCCCGATAAAGCTGAGCTGCTAATTAGAAAGATTACATCTTATCTTAAAGACTGGCTCAATCTTCAAATGGAAACTTTTCCATCCATAGATGGAATCTTTCTGCTCGACGATATAATTGGCTTTATGGGCGAAGCTGAATTTAAAACTTTCGGTCTGCCTTATTTTAAAGAGCTATTCGATGTTAATGTATCAGTTAAATTTTTGCACAACGATGCGCCTTGCAGGGTATCGGCAAAATATCTGCCGGAGATGGGCGTTAACCTTTTTAATATGGGCTTCGATGTTACTTTGAACGAATTAAAGCAGATGACGCAAAATAAGGTTACACTGCTCGGCAATATTCCGCCGCGCGATGTACTTGCGGACGCGCTGGCAGATGAAGTTATAAAGACCGCCCGGGAATTAATTAATTCTCTGAGCGATCGATCCAGAGTAATTCTGTCCTGCGGCGGCGGTATGCCGCCAGGCGTAAGCACTGAAAACATTAACGCTTTTATTCGAGAGGTTAGAAATTCATAAACTATTTAAAAAAGCGTTATAGCAAAAGGATAGGTAGTGGCCGGGAAAATATTTTTGCAGCGGTTAAAAGAAGCATTGAAAGAAAAGAGGCGGCTGGTCGTTCCGCTTCTCGGCTTCCCCGGGCTTAATATTACGGGGTGCAGCGTTAAGCTGGCCCAGCAAAATTACGGAGTGCATTTTAATGTGATGAAAGCTGTTGCCGATGCTTTTGCGCCTGATGCTATTTTCCCTTTAATTAAAGAGAGTAACTATGGATGCTGATAAGAGTTTTACTGTCGTAAACCATACTGCCGCTTCAAATAATCCATTAAAGACCGGTAATTACCGATGGACGATTTGTGCATTGTTGTTCTTTGCAACTACAATAAATTATATCGACCGGCAAGTGCTCGGCATTTTAGCGCCTGTTCTGCAGAAGGATATAGGCTGGAACGAAATAGACTACGGCTATATAGTAACTGCCTTTACTGCCGCGTACGCAATCGGACTTTTGTTTGTCGGCAGATTTATAGACAGAGTTGGTACAAAGACCGGGTATTCGATTTCAATAATTGTGTGGAGTGTTGCAGCAATCGGGCACGCCCTGGCCAGAAATGTTTTCGGTTTCGGTGCGGCAAGGTTTTCACTCGGGCTCGGCGAGTCGGGCAATTTCCCTGCTGCAATTAAAGCCACGGCGGAATGGTTCCCAAAGAAGGAAAGAGCACTGGCTACAGGCTTATTCAATTCCGGTGCGAATATAGGCGCGGTAGTTGCGCCGCTTGTGGTTCCTTGGATAACACTAACATGGAGCTGGCGCGAGGCATTTATATTTACTGGCCTGCTTGGCTTCATCTGGCTGATACTTTGGATTTGGTTTTACGAAATCCCGGAAAAGCAGAAGAGGGCTTCGCAGGAAGAAGTAAAATATATTCAAAGCGATCCGGTGGAAGTTACTGCGCAAAAAGTTCCCTGGTTAAAGCTATTAAAATACAGGCAGACCTGGGCGTTCATTACAGGGAAGTTTTTAACCGATCCCATCTGGTGGTTCTATCTTTACTGGCTGCCGAAATTCCTTAATGAAAGATATCACCTTGATCTGGCGAGCCTAGGCTTGCCGCTGATTGTAATATATACAATGACGAGCATCGGGAGTATAGGAGGCGGGTGGCTTTCCGGCGCCTTTATAAAGAGAGGCTGGAGTATTAATAAAGGAAGAAAAGCAGTAATGCTTATAAGCGCCCTGCTGATAGTTCCAATCGTATTTGCATCTACGGTTCCCGAATGGTGGGCAGTCTTGTTGATCGGGCTTGCGGCCGCATCCCACCAAAGCTGGTCTGCAAATTTATTTACTACGGTCTCCGATATGTTTCCCAAGAATGCAGTCGGTTCGGTTGTAGGACTCGGCGGAATGGCCGGCGCTATAGGCGGTATGTTGATAGCTACCGCTACCGGTTTCATACTTCAGTTTACCGGCAGCTACTTAAGCATATTTATTCTTGCCGGGCTGGTATATTTGTTCGCTATGCTGATATTCAATTTGCTGGTTCCAGATATAAAAGAGTTTAAGATGCATTAGGAAACTGCGGTGCTAAAATTCCAGCGACCGCCGGATTCCAAGCTCCAGGCCGCGCAGCTCGGCAAGGCCTCTCATCCTCCCGAACAGGGAGTAGCCGGGATAGACTCTTGCTCTGTTCATGTCGGGCAGCATAAGATGCCCGTGGTCCGGGCGAAGCGGCATACGGGAATCTTTTCTTCCCTTCTCGATCCTTTTTTTCTGTTCAAGCAGCAGGGACTTCATAACGGTGTAAATATCCACATCGCCTTCAAGATGGTTGTCCTCTAAAAAGTCGCTGCCGTTGTATTTTCTAACATTCCTCAGGTGAATAAAATTTATCCTGTCTGCAAAGGCGGCGGCAATACCGGCTAGATTATTTTTTTTGCCTGCGCCAAGGGAGCCGGTGCAAAGCGTTAAACCGTTGGATAAAGAATCCGCAGCAGCTAATAGTTGTTCTATGTCTTCCTTGTTGCTTACAATCCTCGGCAGCCCGAAAAGAGGGAACGGGGGATCGTCCGGGTGTATAGCCAGGTAAACTCTGGATTCCTCTGCCGCCGGAGTAATTTCTTTTATGAAGTAATAAAGATTGCTTCGAAGCTCTGCATCGCTTATTGAATCGTATTCGCTTAACGCCGTATTTAATCCATCCATGCTGTAAGCTTCTAGCGAGCCAGGCAGGCCGAAAAGAATAGTTTCCGTTAAAGATTTCTTCCGGTGCCCGTCCAGTCCTTCAAAAAACTTTTTTGCTTCCGCAGATTGGGCTGAGGTATAATTTTTTTCGGCACCGTTTCTTTTCAATATAAAAAGATCAAAAGCAGCAAGCGCCTTCAGCTCGAACTTCGAAGTAATCGAGCCGTCGTAAAATTCCACCTGCAGGTCCGTACGTGTCCAATCCAGCACCGGCATAAAATTATAGCAGACAATATCTATCCCGCAATTGCCGAGATTTCTAATTGTCTGCTTGTAGTTTTCAATTAGCCTCTTATAATCTTTAACGCGCTTCTTAATATTTTCATGAACAGGTACGCTCTCAACTACAGACCAAACCAATCCTTCGGATTCGATCATTTGCTTGCGTAGTAAAATTTCCTGAACAGGCCAAGCGTCTCCCTGGGGAATTTGGTGAAGGGAAGTAACAATTCCCGTTGCCCCGGTCTGCTTCACTTCTTTTAATGATATAGGGTCATTAGGTCCGAACCACCGCCATGTCTGTTCAAATGCCATTGTAAACTCAATTATAAATTCAAAATTCAAAATTCAAAATTAAAAATTGAAACCTGCCTGTCTAGCCTAATGGAAAAGCAAGCAAGGAATTTTGTTCGAATTACTCACTATTCCATACTCTCTACTAACTTACACGCCGCTGAATGCACTAAAGCCCCCGTCAATAGGAATTACCGTGCCTGTAACAAAACTCGATGCCTCACTTGCAAGAAATAAGACGGTGCCAATAAGCTCTTCGGGCAGGCCGAAGCGTTTAAATGGAGTAAGGTTAAGAATAGTCTTTCCTCTCTGGGTTAGCGAGCCGTCTTTCTCGGTCAACAGAGTCCGGTTCTGTTCAGTTAAAAGGAAGCCCGGTGCAATTGCGTTCACGCGTATTCCGCTTCCGAATTTTGACGCCAGCTCAACAGCCATCCAGCGTGTAAAGTTATCGATTGCAGCCTTTGCAGCCGAATAGCCGACTACTCGCGTAATTGCTCTTGCAACCGCCATCGAAGAAATATTTATTATCGATCCGCTTTTCTGTCCGGCCATCGCTCTGCCGAAAACTAATGTGGGAAGAACCGTACCGTTTAAATTTAAATCCGTTACTCTCTTAAACTGCTCGTACTCCAGGTCGAAAATATTTTGGTTCAATCCTATAGTTGCGCCGGGCATATTGCCCCCGGCGGCGTTTATAAGTACATCAATGCGGCCATGTTTCTTTAATATTTCCCTATCTACATCTTCCAGATTTTTTTGATCGAGGACATTGCACTTTATTCCCGAAACATTCGTTGAAATATTCTTTAACGATTCCACTTTTCTGCCTATACCTTCTTCATTTATATCCAGCAGAATAACCTTGGCGCCGGCATTTAAAAAACCCTTTGCCATTTCGCCGGCCAGAACGCCGCCGCCGCCCGTTAATACTGCTACCTTTCCTTCCACGCTGAAAAGTTTCCTAATATATTCCATTTTACTGTTACCCGGCAAATTCTGAATTTAGTTAATAACTCATGTTACGCAGGAATACATTTTGATGTCCGCATTGTCATTCCCACGAAAGTGGGAATCCATTTTTTATCATATTTTCGCATCTTGGATACCCGCTTTCGCGGGTATGACACTCAAGC
>JAKAJV010000101.1 GCA_021813585.1 Bacteroidota bacterium
ATAACTCATGTTACGCAAAATTATAAAGCTTGAGTGTCATACCCGCGAAAGCGGGTATCCAAGATGCGAAAATATGATAAAAAATGGATTCCCACTTTCGTGGGAATGACAATGCGGACATCAAAATTTATTCCTGCGTAACATGAGTGAATAAAATTCTTTTCTCTCATTTCAAATTAAAAACCGCCGTAAGAATATTCTTCTGAAAATTCTACGGCGGCAGAATTATATTACTCTTTAACTTGAGGGAATTTTACTTCCCCGCATCTGCAATCAGTTTTTCTTCGAGCTCAACTGCTTTTGGGAATAAAATGCTGTTTTCCAGATAGACGTGCTTATGCAAATCTTCCTCGAATTCTTTCAGCTCTTTTAAATAGACCGCATATGTATTACATGCGTCCAGCGGGATTGAGTAATTATCAGTCAGCTTTCTAATTGCGAACATTCCGTTGCCGGCCGATAAATGTTCAGCTTCCATCATCTTTATCGGATTGGCAATAGTGCCGAAAAACGGACGTTCGTAGCTTGAAAGATTGTTTTTCACCTTTACAAGAAACTTGATATACGGGAACAGTAGCTCCTCCTCTTTCATAAGGTGCTGCTTTAGTTCTTTATAAACCGAAGAAAAAATTCTTGCCATCTCAACCGTTTCGGGATGGATTTTCCCGTGGACTGAGGCAACCTTTGTAGAGTGAGCCGAAATTACCGGTATCGCCTGCCGTACGTAATGATGATGGTTGTTAATTATGTAGTCAACCAGGAAATCCAATTCCCAGCCGTTAAATCTTAACGAATTCTCCCCTGCGCCGTTATGAGTATTATCGATCTCGGATAGAATTTCGGTTGAGTTTAAGCCTTGTTCCATGCAGGCTTCCTCAAAGGGCTTAGCGCCGTTACAGCAAAAGTCGAGCTGATATTTTTCAAAGACTGCGGCTGCGCGAGAGTCTTTGGATACTATTTGAGCCAGAGTAAGCTTTTGAATTACTTCGGGCTCTGACAAAAAATTAATTGATGAGTTCATATTATATCCTTTATTTTGTTTTTATAAATTCTGTTGCTTTAGCATTCCGGCAAGCTTTTTTACATTCTGATACAGCCCATCGCTCTGATGAACAATATTCCCTTCACTATCCAGAAATGTTATAAGATTAGCGTGGGAAAACGTGCCGTCCGGGTTTTGTTTATAATTAAATCCGATCATCTCGGCTAGTGTGGCTATATCATCTTTCTTGCCGGTAAGTAAAATCCAATTTGCAGGCGCCAGGTTATGTCCCTTTGCGTATTGCCGCAGCTTTCCAGGAGTGTCGTTAACCGGGTTGATGGTAACTAGAACAAATTTATACTTTGACAGCCTGCCGGATGGTATTTCATTTTCTACAGCCTTCATATATGAAACCATAACCGGGCATGCGGTAGTACAGCTTGCATAGAACATAGTCAGTATGATGTTTCGTCCTCTCAATTCGCTTAACTTCATTTCTCTTCCGTTCTCATCAATCCAATCAGCATCCATTTGATAGAAGGAATTTTCTGAAATTTTAGAAGGAGCTAATTGTACGCAGCACATTTTATCCAGGCTGTCGTTTTTAGAATAGAAAATGCTAGATGATTCCTTTAGAGCATTTTTATTTGCGAAGTTCAATTTCGAAACCGAGTACGCCGCGGGTATTGCTATTAAAATTAATATTACCAAATTTTTCTTATTCATATAACGTTCCTTATAGTATTGCCGCTTAAATCTTTGTTTTGTTTCAAGATATTTTAAGTGTCTTCAATTTTTAATTTTGAATTTTTAATTTTTAATTCTGAATTGCGTCTTGCCGCGCTATGTTATTTCACATCCTTCACGCATCTGAAGCCTAGAATATCCAGCGAATAATTAGCCTTAAGGCTACTGAAAAAGCCGTATCTTATAAACGCGGGATAATTTGCCGGGTCGGATGCATCGCCTGAGCCGCCGCCGCAAATTGCCGAGCCGGTTATGTAATTATTGTTGAAGTCATATGTCCATTCGCGTATAAGGCCGTCCATATCATAAACTCCTAAAGAGTTTCTTCCGCATGATTCCACATCCGGTAATTTTTCCGGCGGCTTTTCCGAATACCGGGCAAGCAGCTTTCCATTTAATTCTTTTTTGCCTTCTTTCCCGGCCTTGTATTCACATGCATTAGCTGCATATTCCCATTCGGAAACGGTTGGCAGGCGCAGCCCGGCCCATTTGCAGTACGCGTTTGCCGCATACCATGAAACATCGGTTACAGGCGCATCGGGGTTTACCTTATCGCCCAGAACTAAATCACCTTCCCATTTCCTTAGATAAAATTTATCAGCAAATATCCTTTTTACCTTCGATCTCCTCCATTCGGGATTAGCTTTAACAAAAGCCAGATATTGTTCATTCGTAACTGCATGTACATCCATTAAGAACGGCTTAATTAATTCTTTTGCCGGCTCACCTCTCTGCTTGAATAACGGTTTGTAGCTGCCGCCTGGAATAAATGCCATTCTGGTAGCGCGGAGCTTTTGAGGTGTGTGTATATGGGCGGCACTTACCCAGGCTGCAGGCATTAAAAAAATTATAAGAGACAATATTTGAATTAATTGAGCCTTCATTTCCGGTCTGATTTATTTACCCTTGCCATTATTTTGATTCCTGATTTTATTTACTTCCTGCTGGGTTACCACTTTTCCCGAATTCCCGAACGAGTGGTATGCATATGTTAGCACGGCAGCAATCTGTGCATCGCTTAAGCTTTGCGGCGGCATAGTATTGTTAAAGTTTTTACCGTTAACGCTAATCGGGCCGGTTCTTCCGTGTAAAACTATGCCGATTGCGCGCTCTTTGTCCTGGTTAAGAAAATTTGAACCTGCCAGAGGCGGAAATACTCCCGGCACTCCTTCTCCGTTTGGCTGATGGCATGCAAAGCAGGTTGTTGAGAAAACATTCTTCCCCATTTCCACAATCGCGTTAATGTCGTTCGGATTTGCTGAAGGCTCTGATGTTCCCGGCGATGCCGCACTGTCCGATTCAAGCTCCTTATCCAAATTTGAGCCCAAATAAATTTCATCCTTCTGTTTGCCGGAAAATATTTCTTTGTCGGGCTCGCCGGTTACCTTCAACATGCCTGTGGCTCCTTTGTTGAACGCCCTGAAGATGGAATGATCGACTAATAAATATGTTCCAGGTGCCTTCACTTTAAATTGAACAATTGCCGCACCGCCTGCCGGTATAAGAACGGTCTGTACATTTTGCTGCGTTACATTCTCTCCGCCGTACTGCCATACTTTGTCGAATATTTCCCCGATTACATGAAAGGAAGAAATCAAATTGGGCCCAATGTTTCCCACATAGAGCCTCACTGTTTCACCCACTTTGGCAGTTATGGCATTGTTATCCATCAAGGCACCGACAGAGCCGTTGAAAACAACGTACGTGGGCTGTTCGCTAAGCGCTTTTTCCATCGAAAATTCTTGAAGGCCCGGATCGCCGTAGTTTCCCTTAGTATAAAACTCGCTTTGCATTATATAATATTCGTGATCAACCGGCGGCAGACCTTCCTTCGGCTCTACAAGAATAAGGCCGTACATGCCGTTTGCAATGTGAAGAGGCACCGGCTGTGTAGCGCAGTGGTAAACATACAATCCGGCGCTAGTGGCTTTAAAAGAAAATACAGAAGTATGACCCGGCAAAGTCTGGGATGAAATCGCTCCGCCGCCCGGTCCTATTACTGCATGCAAATCTATACTGTGTGCCATTGTGCTTGTCGGGCTGTTATGCAGATGGAATTCGACTTCATCGCCGACTCTTACCCTGATAAATTTTCCAGGCACTCTTCCGCCGAATGTCCAAAAATTATAGCTTACTCCATCGGCAAGCCTGCCTGTTACCTGTACAGCCTCCAGGTTAACAATTACCTTTGTGGGGTAATCTCTTGTAATCGGCGGAGGTACGTTCGGCGCATAAGTTAGCTGCGCATATTCCTCACCTTGTATTTTTTGCGGGGATGCTTTGCTGCATCCTTCAAATGAAAATATCCATGCTATCAACATAACGCCTGCTGCGGCAATGGCCATTATAGCTTTTCTGTTAATTAAATATCTCATTATTATTCCTTTCATCTAAGCACCTGTTTAGCTTTATTTCTATCTGCTTCATTTTTTAAAAAACTAGTTTTATTTAAGCTGGAACTGCTCTCCTCCGTTTCTTTTTTAAACTCTTTTATTGCAGCTCCTCCTGTGGGATGCGTGTAAGTATCCATCATCTTGTAATGAATCAAATATTCTTTCCTCGTAATATCATTCTGCCAGTGACCGGTAATAATTGCGATGCCCGTTACAGCCATAAATATTGACACAACTCCTATGGCAACAGCTTTCTTGGATATTTTCTTTTTCGTGTATAACGATTTTAAATCGAGCGTATCGGCAACCGGGCAAGCATCTACGCAGCTCATACAAGAAGTACACTCATCAGACCAGACTGTCTTTACTTTATCAACTTTCAAGGAGGCCGGACAGGCTTTTGCGCATAAACCGCAGTCGATGCAGCTTACAGGATTTCTTTTAATTTTGTTAGGACTAAATAACGATACCAGTCCAAGTAGCGCACCGTACGGGCACAAATATCTGCACCAGAAATTTCTGATGAATACCGACAGCACGAATAACAAGCCGATAACGATTAGAGCAAAGCGGGATATATCCGCAAAGAAGTAAAACATTTTTATATCTGCTACCTGATTGTAAGGACTGTTTAGAAATGCGTTAACCGTTGCCTCACCCATTAAAAAGAACACCGCATAGAATAGAAGGCCAAGCAGGATGTACTTGAGGCTTCTTAAGAAATAATCAATCCATTTGGGCGGTGTAAATTTTCTTTTAAAAATCTTTTCTCCGAAATCGCCGATCAATTCGGAAATAAATCCTACCGGGCACAGCCAGCTGCAGAATGATTTTCCGAAAACCAGCGATACCAGAACAATTGCAAGAAAAATAAACATGCCTGCAGGATGTGCCGGGTCTATTTTGCCGGTACTTAAAAAAACATAAAAGCTCATAAACGAGCTAATAGGAAGAAAGCCGTCGACTCCCGGGGGTCTTCTGTAGAATGCAGCGCTCCCGCCGCTTTCCAGGTAATGCACAAATAAATAAAAGTCGATGCCTATCCATATGCAAAGCAGTGCAAAGGCGCTTTGAATTAGAAAGCGGTACTTCTGAATTCCCTTTTCATTATTTCTTATAATTTTCTTTTTTGTTTTCATATCGGATTTTTTTATCTGATTATATCTTAAAAAATTTTTATAGTGATTTCATTTTCTTCATAGTTTTCCCGCGCAGTTCGTCAAGCGTCTCGCCGGTCAGCATTTCGTAGGCCTCGGTTCTCAGCTTGCCCCATTTTTCATGCAGCGGGCAGGGATGGTCCGGTGAGCATTGGGGAAAGCCGAGCACACAGCTGTTGAATATCCCTAGCCCGTCTATTGCAGCTACAATATCAATCAGCCTTATTTTTCCCGGTTCCTTTGCGAGCGAAAAACCGCCTGCCTTCCCTTTCTTAGAGCTTACAATTCCACTCTCGGTTAAGCTTTGTAATATCTTCGAGACAAATTCTTTCGGAATGCCGAGCTTCTTCGCTATTTCATCGGAAGACACTATCTGGCCGGGCTCAATTGCCGAAAGGTAAAGTACCGCCTGAAGTCCGTATTCGCATTTTTTTGAAAATATTACCGTCATTACAAAATCAGATTTTTTTATCTGATTAAAGATACTCACAATATTTTTGTTTGTCAAATTAATTTTGAAAATTTTATACGGCCGTATTTATTGCCGGTAATCTTTGAATCGTTTGGCGGTTTTAATCATCTTACAAAACTAATTAAGGAAAGAATATGGAAGAGATTTTTTATTATAATACGGAAGTTGAGTGGACCGAGGGGAGAAGAGGCGTTCTGTCATCGAACGGAATGGAGAACATTACGGTAGCAACTCCTCCGGAATTTCCGGGCGGTGTACCGGATATTTGGTCACCGGAACATCTTTACGTTGCATCGGCAAATATATGCTTGATGACCACATTTTTAGCGATAGCTGAAAATTCGAAACTGAATTTTGTCTCTTTCTCATCCGGTGGTAAAGGCAAAATGGAAAGAGCTGACGGAAAATTTTTAATAACCCAAATAGAGCTGACGCCGAAAATTGTTGTTAATAACGAGCATGATAAAGAAAGAGCCGCAAGGATAATCGATAAATCCGAAAAGACTTGTCTAATTTCCCGCTCTATGAAAACAGAAATTATTTTAAAACCTGAAATTATTGTTCAACCATAAAGGAGAATTAAATGCCGATTTTTGAATACCGATGCAGCGAATGCAATTCCAAGTTTGAGGTACTGCATAAATCATACGCTTCGGAAGAAGAAATTATCTGTCCGAACTGCAAATCAAATAAAAACAAAAAACTAATGTCTTCGTTCAGCTCTTCCGTAAACGGCGGCTCTGATTTTTCCGGCAGCAGCGACGATTCACCATCTTATACCGGCGGCGGCTGCGCTTCGGGCATGTGCGGCATTTGATAAAACTTACCTGCTTAATGCAATATTGATTGTGTTTGCCGCAATGCTTTACTATATTTCAATTGATTAAAGTGGAAATTAACGGGGGGCTTTTATGAAAAGTTTAATTCTTATTCTATTCTTATTTGCTGCTGCCGCTACGGCGCAGAACGTTTCAGTTACCGATTATCAGGTACCTATCAGCAAGGCTAAAACGCTAAGGTTCGACGGCTCATGGAGCTGGTCCCAGACAGGCAGTACGGTTACATCGAACAATGCAAACGCAAATTTAATATACCGGACTTTCTATTCGTCCCTGCCGACAGCATGGTTTATTAATATCGATGCATCCGGCGGAAAAAACTTCGATGCATACACAAACAACGAAGTGCTGGATGCAAGCTTTAGGAAGTACATCTGGGATAATAAGGACTGGTTCGGCTCGGCAAGAGTTACAGCTCAGTACGCCGATTACTATAAACAGTTAGCCTCTGATCTCACCGTAGGCTTCGGCTACGGAAGATATATAAATGCAACTGCCCTGGCAAAAGCAGTAAGGATTGAAGACCACCTTCTGTCAGATAATATAATCTCTGGCTATTTACCTAAGGAAATTATAATTGAAGTTGCATATATAATTGAGCGCGAGGCCGAATACAGGGATATATACGGCTCAACCTACGAAAGCCGGTGGTTCGAAGATATTGAAAGCGAAATATTAAAATCCGGTTTGGTAAAAGGAAACAATCTAGGCTCGCTCGGAATTTTCCGCATAAGGCAAGTCCTGTTCGGCATAAATGAAAGAATAAACCCGCGGTACTACGGCTGGGATATAAATGCAGGAATATTATTTCATCTTACTACCTTCGATAAATCGCCGACCGGCAATCCGAACTTAAGTTTAAGCGGGCGATACTCCATCCCGATAAGCTGGCAGCTGCAAGTTAACACTGTAGCAGAGGCATTCACTCCTCTGGATACACTCTTCTCACGCCAGCTTACAGCTAGACTGGGGATTGATTTTATTTATGAGCTAAGCAGCAGAATAAATTTTGTTTCCGGCTACCGGCTCGGCTTTACCAAATACCCAAATTTATCAGCCCTTACAGAACATAATTTGAATCTATCATTCTGGTATTATCTTGAAAATAATATTTATCTTACTATCAGCGGCAATTTTTCCAAACAGGGAAATAATCCCAAATTACTATCATCAATAATCGGGCTGCAGTATAATCTTTTTTAGCTGTAATAAATTCTGGTTAAAGATAAGGAAAAGTTGAAAGAAGCCGGTTTGAATAGGAATCGGATTTAACGGAAATAATTTTTTTAATTCTAATTGATGGCGGAATATTTTTTCTCGGAATACAGCCTGCCGATTTCTGCGCCGATAATAAAAACAATCGATGAATAATAAATCCAGAAAGCCACAACAACAACTAACGCGTAAGTACCGTATATCCTACCAAAGGTAGTAAAATGGTGGAGATAAAAGCCGAACCCTTGCTTTGCGGCTTCCCATAAGATGGCTGCCCACATAGCGCTGAAAAGCGTAGCTTTTTTACCTAGCTTTCTGACAGGCACGGTAATGTAAAGAACCACGAAGACTATAAAAATTATTAGAAGTGAAACCAGTGAGAACATGAAGTGCTCGAATATACCGATATTTAAAAAGCTTAAAGCCTCCCAATGCTGAACGGACTGGCGGATCAAATCCAAAACGGGTGTTAACACCGTAGTAATAAAAAAGAAAAGGATAACCATAATAACCAGCGCAAAATCCCTAAGCTTGCCGATAATAAAATGAACGCTGGTCTCTATACCGAAAACCCGGTTTAGTATTGTGCGCATGCTGCTGAACAGACCGCTTGCGGCAAACAATAAGCCGAAGCCGCCAACTATTCCGGCAATGTTTTTATATTCAATTACCTCGTTTATTCTGGTGAAGATAATTTTTTTTACAAATTCGGAATACTTGTAGTACGGGATGATAGTATCGATAGCCGTATTAACCTGGTACTGCATGTTCTGAGAGTCAAGAATGTTTCCAAGTATTGCAAACATGATTAAAAAGAAAGGGATGATGCAAACAAAAAGAGAAAATGCTAATCCGCCAGCGAGTAAAAAAACATGATGCTCGTCTATGCGGCTCATTAGCCCCTTTCCGTAATGGTCAAAATATTCTTTAAACTTTTTATATGAAGGCTTGTGCCGCAGTACGGTTCTGATTTTTCTTTGAAGAGGACCTAGTTTAGAATTATCCTTTTCCTCCTTGGTTGCTTTCCTAGACATTCATCAGCCGGGAAATTGTGTTGTAGTAAATATCAATAAGAACCGGTAAATCTATTTCAAGCTTTCCATTTATTCTTAATTTTTCACCGCCGGTTTTACCTATCTGCTTAAACACCTGACCGGTGCTAGCCAGGGCTTTCTCAAAAGCAGTTTTGTCGGCCGGGTCTACAGATACAATTACGCGCGATTGACTTTCGGAGAACAATGTGAAATCTTCTCTTGACTTAACAGGAATACTAACTTCGGCACCGACCGGATTTTCGCTGTTCATTATGCAGCACTCTGCAAGTGCTGCTGCAATTCCTCCCTCGGAAATATCGTGTGCAGATTTAATGAGCTTGCTCGAAATTAGAGCGAGTAATGAATTATGCAATTTTTTTTCTGCCGTTAGGTCGATCTTGGGACAGTCGCCTGCAACTTTTCCGTGAATTATCTTCAGGTACTCGCTTCCCCCAATTTCTTCAAAGTCCTCACCCAATAAATAAATAAGATGGCCGGATAATTTGAAATAAGAAGTTGTAACATACTCTAATTTTTCAACTAGGCCTACCATACCGATAGTTGGAGTCGGATAGACAGCGATATTGGGCGACTCATTATAGAAGCTAACGTTGCCTCCCGTAACCGGCGTATCAAAGAATCTACAGGCTTCGCCCATTCCTTCAATAGCTTCTTTAAATTGCCAGTACATTTCCGGCTTATACGGATTGCCGAAGTTAAGACAGTTGGTTATTGCCAAAGGAACTCCGCCAGAACAAACTATATTCCGCGCCGACTCTGCAACTGCGATTTTTGTACCCTCTCTCGCGTTCAAATAAACATAGCGCGAATTGCAATCTGTCTTCATTGCCAGAGCCTTTTCGGTATCTTTAATATAAACCACTGCCGCATCGCAGCCGGGGCCTACAATCGTGTTGGTTCTTACCATCGAATCGTACTGCTCGTACACCCATCTTTTGGAAACAATATTGGGAGAGGAAAAAACTTTAATAAACGCCTCGGTAATATTTGCGGGCTCTGTAAGACCTGCGGTTTTGGGATTAAACCTGCGCACTTCTTTTAGATATTCCGGCTCCTTGGTTTCCCTGTAATATACGGGCGCCCCGCCACCCAGCACAAGCTCGTAAGCGGGTATTACTGCTTTCTTCCCGCCATCATAATCGATATCCAGCAGGCCGTCGCCGGTAACGAATCCGATTATCTCGCAGTGTAAATCCCACTTTTCAAAAACTTCCTTTACCTTTTCTTCAAATCCTTTCTTAACCACGCACAGCATTCTCTCCTGGCTTTCGGAAAGCATAATTTCGTATGCGGTCATGCCTTTTTCTCTTAAAGGAACTTTGTTCAGGTCTATTTTCATACCGGAATTTCCCTTTGCGCTCATCTCGCTGGTTGAGCATGAAATTCCCGCGGCGCCCATATCTTGTATACCGATCAGCCATCCGTTCTTAATAATCTCCAGCGATGCTTCGAGGAGGAGTTTTTCTGTAAACGGATCGCCAACCTGAACCGAAGGACGCTTGGCCTCGGATTTTTCCGAAATTTCTTCGGATGCAAAAGTAGCGCCGTGTATGCCGTCCCGGCCGGTTGAAGAGCCTACAATCATAACTGCATTCCCCTCTCCTTTTGCAACAGCGCTGGCAAACTTATCGGTCTTTACTATCCCTACCGCCATAGCGTTTACAAGGGGGTTATCGCGGTACGACTCGTCAAAATAAACTTCGCCAGCAACGGTGGGTACGCCGAAGCTGTTTCCGTAGTCTCCGATTCCTCTAACCACTCCGTCGAACAGGTAGCGGGTGCGCGCCTCGTCCAGCGTTCCGAATCTTAACGAGTTTAACGATGCAATAGGCCTTGCGCCCATTGTAAAGATATCCCGCATAATACCGCCTACACCTGTAGCAGCGCCCTGGTAAGGCTCAACTGCGGAAGGATGGTTATGGCTTTCAATTTTAAATGCTACTGCCAGGCCGCCGCCTATATCTACAAGTCCGGCGTTCTCCTCGCCGGCGCCTACAAGCAGCCTACCGCCGCTTCTGGGCAATGTTTTAAGAAGCGCTATTGAATTTTTATAGCTGCAGTGCTCGCTCCACATTACGCTGAAGATACCGAGTTCGGTATAGGTAGGAACCCGGCCTAAAATTTTTTTTATTCTTTCAAATTCTTCTTCGGTTAATCCGTGTTCTTTGGCTAAATCTAAAGTCACTTGGAGTTCTTCTGCATTCATTTTATTATTCATCCTAACAAAGAAATAATTTATATGACTTTCATTTACTAAATTTAAATCCTAGTTCTACCAGCTTCTTTCTCACTTTCAATCTTACTTTTGAAGCCAGCTTTATAGCACTAACGGCATCTGTTTTCTTAAGTTTTCTATATGCACCAGGATATCTATTTGCTGTTGCATAACTCGTTAGTATTTCCGAATCTCTCAAGCTTTCAAAAGCAACATCTATAAGGCTGCATAAGTCAAGTAATGTAGTAATATTATGCGTATACGGAAATTCTGTATTACTAAAAACCAAATAAGCTTTCAAATATTTTTCTGCGCATTGCTGCGAATGGAAAGAAATTATCCGGTAAGAAACCCCAGTTGAAATTTTCAAACCAAGTTTTGCATATTTCAAATCTTCGTCGGCTATTATAACCCATTCATTAACAATATTAATCAGCTCTTTAAAGTTACTTTTCATAAAGTATCTTTCCTTCCTTTACAGCATACCTAGCTACAGTACCAGGTATATTTTTATGCCTTTCAAATTCTTCTGAAGTAAGGATCATAATATCAAAAGCATAATTCATTTTTCCCAAAGAACGTAAAATATCTGTCATCATTCGATACCTATCATATTTAACTTTACTTATTAATAATAAATCCACATCGCTCTTCTTGTTTGCAGTTCCTCTTGCCTGCGAGCCGAAAAGTATAATCTTCTCAATGTCGAACTTTGACAACAATCTTTTTTTAATTTCAGTTGTTAATTTCTTGCTAATCATTATTAAAATTAATTTTGCGGCTTAAATATAAGAATTATTAACCAGGCTTGGAAATTCGTATAATTTTTTAACGCCACAGCATGTTGAAATTCTTTTTCCTATCTTATTATCCAAAATTTTCAAAAAAAAATATCAAAATCTTATGAGAATACACATACTTCAGCACGAGAGCTACGAGAGCCCGGCAGTAATTGAAGACTGGATTAAAGAAAGAAAACTCTCGCTTACCTTTACCAGATTTTTTGAGGGCGGCAAGCTACCGGATTTAACGGGCATCGACTGGCTTATAATTATGGGCGGTCCAATGAGCGCCTACGACGATGACAAATTCCCCTGGCTTAAAGGCGAGAAAGATTTTATCAGGTCGGCAATAGACGGTGGAAAAATTGTGCTGGGAATCTGTCTTGGCTCCCAGTTGATTGCTGCGGCACTCGGCGCAAAAGTTTATCCAAACAAGTTTAAAGAAATCGGCTGGCTTAGCGTTAGCCTTACCGAAGAATCAAAGGGAAATTCTCTTTTCTCTTCCTTACCCGACCGTATGAGCGTATGCCAATGGCACGGCGATACTTTTGATTTACCCGAAGGTGCGGTATTGATGGCCGAAAGCGAAGCGTGCAAAAACCAGGCTTTTGTTTATAACGAACGGGTGATCGGACTGCAGTTCCATCTGGAGTTTGATGAAGAAACCATAACGGACCTAATTAAACACGGGGAGAGAGAACTGATAAAGGATGAGTATGTTCAAACCGGACAGGAGATAATGCAGAATAAAAGCCTGCTTACACCTGCCAATAATTTATTAATCCGCCTGCTGGACGAGATAAACTCACTTCCGGACGGGAAGGATAATACTCATCCAGATTAAATCCTTAAAAACTCGTCCCAAATTTTATAAAGCCGGTAGGTTGCATATATATCCTCGCCGCAATAAACCGCAATGTCTTTAATCCTTCCCGCCTCATATAAATTTTTTACATCCATACCGGTAATGCCTTTTGCTTTGGGCGATTCGATGCCGAAGGCATGGCAGTAAAAATCCAGGTTGAATTTTCTGATCTGTGAATAGAAGGTCAGCTGATCGAGTAAATCGATATGAATGGATGTATCGTACCGTTTGGCCAACAAATTTTTTGTCGGTTTTATTTTATTTACAGCCGACCTTATCATTAAGAACGGAACGTCAAAGTTCCGCCCGTTGAACGTTACAACTGTATCGGATACATCAATTATTCGCCAGAAAGATTTAAGCATTTCTTTTTCGCTTAAGCCTTTGTATTGAACAGGCCTTTCACCCGTCCATTCTTCCTCAGTCTCACTTTCGTAATAGACGAAAGATTTCTCCTTTTCAATATCGTAAATGCCGATTGCTATTACCTTGGCTGTAAACGGGTAAAGGCTCATATACCGGATCGCCTCGTCTACTTTCTCGTCCTTTATTTCTGTGCTTTTTTCTTTTTCGGCATAACGGAGAAGATACTCCTGCTGGCTTTCGGAGAGTGTTTCGAACGGAAACGAACATGTCTCTATATCAAAGACAATCTTTTTCATAAACGGCCCCCTTTGTTTTATTTTAAAAAATTATTCCTTAAGTATTTCAACCTGCTTTTCAAATTTCGTAATTTTTTTTATAAAATCATCGGGCAGGGGAATAGATTTTTTAGTTGCCGGATTTACATGCACCAGTATGCCGGAGCCTTCGGCAACTATGTTCTTTGTTTTTACATCCTCAATAATATGCTCAAAGCCGAAGCTGCTGTTCTTTACAAACGAGACGCGCGTATAAACGCGGAGCGTATCTTCAAACTGGGCGGTCTTTATATAATTTATTTCGTTCCGCGCCATGTAAAATGCGGTCCCGTTTAAAGTGATACCTGCTTCCGGAAGAATACCGAGGTCCTTTGCATATTTAATTCTTGCCTGCTCAAAATAATTAAAGTAGACAGCGTTGTTTACAATATGCAGCATATCAACTTCGTTAAACCTAACGGTTACATTGTAAACATGCTTGAACAGCTTTTTGTTTTTTACCGGCTGCATGCTTTTCTTTCAGCTCCCTTTTATGTTTCTAACGGTCTTTTCAATTTCATCCCACAGTTCGGGAGTAATAGAGTCCAACATGTTAAACTGCCCGGCGCCTTTTAGCCACTCTCCGCCGTCTATTGTAATTACTTCCCCGTTTACAAACGAAGAAAAATCGGAGACAAGATAAGCGGCAAGGTTTGCAAGTTCCTGGTGCTCTCCAAGTCTGCCGGCAGGAATTTTTTCCGGTGCGCTCAACTTGTCCGATACTTGTTTCGGAAGGAGTCTATCCCACGCTCCTTTTGTTGGGAACAACCCCGGCGCTATGGCGTTGAATCTCAAATTATATTTCGCCCATTCTACTGCAAGCGATCTGGTTAGAGAAAGAACCCCGGCTTTTGCAACTGCAGACGGCACTACGTAAGCCGAGCCGGTCCATGCGTACGTAGTTACAATATTTAAAACCGAAGCCGGCTGATTTTCTTTAATCCAGTGTTTGCCGAAAGCCAGCGAACAATAGTATGTTCCCCTAAGGACTATGCTAACTATTATATCAAAGGCGCGGTGAGAGAGCCTTTCCGTGGGACTAATAAAATTACCAGCAGCATTGTTTACAAGAACGTCAACCCTTCCGAATTTTTCAAGCGAATCATGCAGCAGCTTTTCTACCTGGTCGTAGGCGGTTACATCGCATTGGCATGGTAAAACAATTCCGCCGGTCTCATTTTCAATTTCGCCGGCAGTAGCTTTTAATGCATCTAGCTTGCGGCTTGCAATAACAAGGCTCGCACCCAACCGGGCAAAATATTTTGCCATCGATTTACCCAGACCGGTACCGCCGCCCGTTATTAAAATTACTTTGTCTTTTAATGAATCTTCTTTAAGCATGGGCCGGGCATCAACTTTATACGCCATATTTTTTACCACATGAGTTTTTATTTTATAATTTAGACTTTTAGAAATATTTAATCGATGTGCAAAGGTTTTTGTCACGATAGGGACAAAATAATTATAGAATTAAACGAACTATACACATCAAAAGTCCAGCAGGGACGAAATAGGGCATCTTGTCTATCAGAAACAATATTTGTTCGCTTCAAGCAGCCTGCCTGCAATATTTCTCCTTAGCCTTGTCGTATTTACGTCGCCGAATTTTGTATAGCGCTTTAACCCGAGCATAAGCATTTTCAGCTCGTCGCCTTCGGCAAAGGAAGAGATTGCGTGCTTTCCGTAAATATTTATTCGCTCCAGCGAATCACTTACGTAAACCTGCGTCATTTCTAGGTAAGGAACAAGTTCTTCCCCGCTTTTCATCGATGCAAGCTTAATTGTTCTTAGTATTGCGGATTCTGAAGTAAACACCTCTATCAGCATGTCGGTTACATTCATTATTATTTCCTGCTCGTCGGCAAGCTTCATCATAAACTTTTGAACCGCTGCGCCGGCGATCATTAATATAGCCTTCTTCGCACTCCTGACTGCCTCCAGTTCTTCTGCCAGCAACCCGGAAGGCTTTTCGCCAAACGACGGAATAGATGTAAGTTCCTTTTGAATTGCCAGTGCAGGCCCCATCAAATCCAGCCTTCCTTTCATCGATCTTTTGACGATCATATCCACGGTAAGCAAACGGTTAATTTCATTCGTGCCTTCAAAGATGCGGTTTATTCTAGAGTCACGGTATCCGCGCGCAGCGGGATATTCTTCCGAAAAGCCGTAGCCTCCGAATATCTGAACAGTCTCATCTACAATGTAATCCAGCACTTCGGATCCGAATACCTTAAGCATTGCCGATTCGATTGCATATTCTTCCGCAGCCTGAACCACTGCCTGGCTGTAGTTTGCGCCGTCCTCTATCAATTCATGTACTTTATTATTTATAAGCCCGCTCGTTCTTAACGTGGCCGATTCGGAGACGAACACTCTTATTGCCTGTTCTGCAAGCTTGTGTTGAATAGCGCCGAAACTTCCGATTGTTCTGCCGAATTGTTTTCTTTCGTTGGCATAATTTACTGCCACCGAAATAAATCTTTTAGCGCCGCCGGTAGTCATTGCGCATAATTTAAATCTGCCTATGTTCAGAATATTGAATGCAACATAATGCCCCTTGCCGATCTCTCCGAGAATATTCTCCTTGGGAACTTTTACATTATCCAGGAACAATGCGCGCGTTGACGAGCCTTTTATTCCCATCTTGTTCTCTTCCTTGCCTCTAGTAAAGCCTTCGGACTTAGTATCGATAATGAAGCAGGTAAACTTATCCCCGTCCACTTGGGCAAATGTAATAAGAATATCTGCGAAGCCGCCGTTTGTAATCCACATCTTCTGGCCGTTCAATACATAGTACTTGCCGTCTTGAGAAAGCTTTGCGGTTGTCTTAGCGGATAAAGCATCCGAGCCCGAAGTAGGCTCTGTTAAGCAGTATGCCGATTTAAGCTCGCCGGAAGCGAGCTTAGGCAAATATTTTTCTTTCTGCTCATCGGTGCCGTAATAAAGTATAGGCAGGCTTCCTATGCCGGTATGTGCAGCAAAAGAAACTCCGAATGAATGGCTGGCGCCCATCTCCATAGATATAAACGTATTCGTATTAAAATCCTGGCCCAGCCCTCCGTACTGCTCCGGTATTGATGTGCCGAGCAGCCCGATCTCTCCCGCCTTTTCTAGAAGGCTGACTGTTAAGCCTTCTTCCTGGTGGTCAATAGCTTCTAGCCTGGGCCATATTTCCTTTTCAACAAACTCCTTTGCCGAATCGGCCATCATTCTCTGTTCCTCCGAAATTTCTTCAGGTATAAATACCGAAGCCGGGTCTGTATCTTTAACAAGGAATTCTCCTCCCCTAAGAACCTTTTGCTTTTTTAATTCTGCTTCCATTTTTCTTTTACCTCTTTATTTTCTTTTAGAAATCATTCAATAGTTACAATAAATATTAGATAACATCCTGGTAACTCATGTTACGCAAAATTATAAAGCTTGAGTGTCATACCCGCGAAAGCGGGTATCCAAGATGCGAAAATATGATAAAAAATGGATTCCCACTTTCGTGGGAATGACAATGCGGACATCAAAATG
>JAKAJV010000120.1 GCA_021813585.1 Bacteroidota bacterium
TATAAAGCTTGAGTGTCATACCCGCGAAAGCGGGTATCCAAGATGCGAAAATATGATAAAAAATGGATTCCCACTTTCGTGGGAATGACAATACGGACATCAAAATGTATTCCTGCGTAACATGAGTATATAAATTCTTTAGGCAGGATTTAAAACCAAATAAGGAATCTAAAGACAAAGGAACTTATACAGACGATTTAATTATAATGAAAAAAGCCCCGCAGGGAAACGGGGCTTTTTTGTAGCTGGCTTTTATTTGGAGAGGATCATTTTTTTCATAGCGACGAAGTTCCCTGCCTGAAGCCTGTATAAGTAAACACCGGATGAAAGATTGACCGCATTAAAGCTAATTTTATAATCTCCCGCTGCCATCTGCTGATTAACAAGCTCAGCGACTTTTTGACCGAGAATATTATAAATATCAAGTTTAACCTGCGAGGTCGATGGGATTTCAAACTGGATTATAGTACTCGGATTAAATGGATTCGGATAGTTATCTTCAAGTACAAACCTGGTAGGCGCTGTACTGCCAGTCTGTGTTTTAACGGAAGTAACCGTCTTGCTCATTGTGAAATTATTTACCGTAGTATTGGTGCTGTTAGCATCGTAAGTTGCATTCTGCTGCTGGCTGCTGTACTGCGGACTGCTGGCTGTAATAGTTAGCGTGCCCTGGCTTAATCCGGTAATTGAATAATTCCCGTTTCCGTCTGTTACAGCCCATCCTATTTTTGTGCCGCTATTATCCTTAACGGTTATTAACACGCCAGATAGTGCAGTACCGTCTTCTGCATGAACCGATCCGATAATTTCTCCGCTGTTTGAAATATGCGGGGATGCCATTAGTTCTACATCTATGCCCGCTACATTACTGTCTACAGAAACGGCAGTTGCTTTTTCCCATTCGCTTGCATTAAGATAAAATTGAGGCGCATATCCGCGTGCAAAGAACAATAAATAATAAGAACCGGATACCAAGCCTTTAACAGAATAATTTCCCGTTGAATCTGAAATGCCGATATGAGTCCTACCCGTTGCCGAATCTTTGGCTACGATGAATGCATTTCTTATTCCAACACCTGCTGTATCGGTAACCGTTCCGCTGATTGAATATTTTTGAACAGTATCGACTGGCGAAAGAGTAAAATCGATTCCGGTAAATGTAGTATCATTAACCGCCGTAAGCATATCAGCTAAATAGTAAGCATCTTTGCCGTTATAGAATTGAATCTTGTAGCCGTCTTCAAATGCAGCAACCACAAACGTACTCATCGATTGTGAGATGCTGTCTAGAGTAATTGAAAAATTACCGTTTATGTCGGTCTTTGTTTCGGCAACAAATCCTTTCCCTTCGTTGTCATCACTTTCTTCCCCGGATTTTGCAGACGTCCATACTTTTATAGTCGCATTTGCCAAAGGAGTATTTGACGAAGATTGGACATTCCCAGTAAAGGTAACCGTATGTTTGGCGGTAATATGATATGGTATTTCAAAATCAATATCCGAGACAGAATCTCCCTGGTCTACCGTAATAATCTTTGCATCTTCCATACCGTGCGAGTTTTCATAGAATTCATGGAACATAAAAAGACTATCCGCGGTAAATACGTTGCATGATACCAAATATTTTCCGGCCGGAACTTTTGCAGAATAATATCCCATTGAATCGGTAGTTGTAACTGTACTCTTGTTAAAGCCGCTAATATCTATAAATTCTATCATCGCATTAAATACGGCTTTATCGGTGCTTTGGAAGGTAACTCTTCCGCTTATAACACCGCCGCTAACCTGGGATGTATCGTGCAGGAACAGGTTAACTGAATCTCTTTCTCTTTCTACTTCAAATTCCCTTAGAAAAAGAGTAAAGTATCCTTCGGCTTTGCAAATAAGCGTATATGTGCCCGGGAATAATCCGTCAATCTCAAATCTTCCGTCAGCATCGGTTGTACCCGAAAATTTAGAAGTGTCTCCCAGCATAGTAAAGCTGATAAGCGTTATTCTTGCATTTGAAATTGCAGTAAGCGAGGTATCGCTTTTTGATGCTGCGTAAACATGTCCTGTTAAATTAACTTTTTGAAATATTTGAGCGGAGAGACTGAAGTTGATGAGTATTGAAATTACCATTGCAGACGTGAACAATTTTATCAAGTTTTTCATTTTATAAACCTCCGGTTATTGGTTAAATTATTTCCTTTGCCTGCGGTTCAAAGAAAATGCCACAGGTTATTGAGACTTTTGAAGGAGGTAAGGCTCTTGAAAAATGAGCAAAATCGAGTTTTTCCAGTGAAAAGTGTTAAATGAAAAAGTGAATAGGTGGGGAGACGATATTTGCCCGTGCTCAAATATTTCGTGTAGGCGAAGAAATTTCGTAGCCGGGTATATAAGCTGAGTAATGTTTTGTTAAAAAAGGATAATTATAAGCCCCTATATTCTGTTAAATATATATAAACTTTCAAAGATTAAATAATTGATGTATTTAATTTGCGCAGTGCTTTACAAGGCAGATTTTTTCGCATCAATATTTAAAATGAATTTGTTCGTAGATTGATTTGAAAGCAGTCTTATTTCAATTGCGACGCCCGGCTTATGAATATTATAAACCGTAGTACTCACCGTATCGATTGTGAATCCGTTTCCCGCAGACTTTAATATAAAATCGTTAAGAACATTTCGGGCTTCGCTTTCGCTGCCGTAATTAACATTACCATTTGCCTGAAAGACGCCGTAATTATCCGCTACAAAAGAGATGTAATAATTTTTTGCTTTGTAAAACATACATGAATAAGCCGGCTCGTTATCTTCAAGATGTGCGGGCTTTCCGTATTTCTTTATCACATCCGCTTTCGATTTGCCTATCATTTCGTAGATATTTAACATCTGCGCGGACGAATCGATTGAAGCTATTACTATTAAAATTAATATGGCTGCAAATATATTAAAAGATTTCATACTCGCCTCCGTTAATTATTTTTAAAAATAAAACATAGATAGACTTGGCTCCGTTTAAAGGAGAAAGTTTAATGAAGAAGATTCCCGCTTGAATGTTCATTTCAGCCTCATAGACTAAAACTTCACTATAATATTATCACTTTTCCGATTCATTTTCAATGAAAGATATATTAGACAAAATATTTTAAGATGAATTGGAAACTCAACCTAGTATTCCAACTTTATCTTATATCAGAATATGATTCTGTTCATGGCATAGACTCGGTGAAAAACTTTTATTATCTAAAGCTGCAGGATAAAATTTCGCATTATGAAAAATTAAATATACAGATGCCTTTGACGATTAATCAAAATCTGGATTACTTTTATAAATATAAAGACAGTCCCGGCTTTTCTTATTTGTATGATGAATTTAAGAATCACTCTCTTGAATTCCTTAATGAATATAACAGGGAATTCGGCTTGAATTTTAGAAAGCTTTCAGATAAAAATAGGGAGATGTTGTTTAACGGAAGTATTTTATCTTTCATAAATTAAATTTTAACCTTCGAAGTTATTACGCGTTATAAAAAGTTAAAACTTCGAAGGTTTTTTTATTTACTATAGGGCCATATGTCCTTATTTAAACATCAACATTTTCAACCTGGAATCTTTTTGTTTCCATGCTTCGATATCTGCCCGCTTAAACTCTTCAATTCCATTCGTGCCAAGATTTGTTTGTATATATTTGAAGGCAACAGACCACTGCCATATCCAGTTACTGTATGCTATTTCAAATTTATCTCTATCTGGAATATCCTGAGGAATTTCTTTTAGCTTTTCCTGCTATATCCGGTTAAGCTCTTCTATCCCTTCACTGCCCATATGTTTTTTTACAAGAGGTAATACAAAAGAATCAAGAAGTTTGATAATATTTAAAACGGCAGTATACTTATTACCATAAGTCATTTCTTTTACTTTTATCATTGCCTTCATCCTTATTTTCTTGTTTAAAAATTTCAATTATACATTACTAATTTTATCAATTTAATTCTGTCATTTAATTAATAAATCCGATTTTCCTAAGACAATTTATAAAACGATCATCATTGCGTACGCTTTGCTAATCGGGATCAACATTAACGAAGTGTAATTTGGGATCAACATCATCTAGAGATTTTTCCAGCCAGTTAAGCGCTTCTTCCCGCTTTCCTGCATTAATAAATAATAATGCAATATCATAAGGAGAAGTATAATGATGTTGATAAATCTCAGCCATGCTATGCGCTGCTGCTTCAATTGCATTATCAATGCCCGCTTTTTCCATTGCCTGCACAACATCATTTCTGCCAGTTACTATAAACGACTTTTTATATGCTTCGACTGCTTCTTCCTTTCTATTCATAAAAGAAAGGGCGCGCCACAAAGTCCATAACCCCCACCAGAAAGGAGGAGCCAGTTCCAGGTATTTTGAAAGACGATTAATAACCCGGTCATATTTAGCAGTGCAGAAATCAGGCAATGCTGCACAGAATTCTCCATAGTCGTAAAGTGGGTCGATACTTTGAGCTCTTTCAACTAATTTTTTTTGCATAATTAAAATCTCTCCATGATGATCTGTTTATACTGTAAGTTAGCAAGGCGAATACATTATTCGGATCTAATTCCACACTATGCTGCCAGGCTGATTTGGCTTCAGCCCATTTCCATTCAAAACATGCATCGTATAAGGCTAACATATCATAGGCTTCGCTTAAATTTTCATCTATTTCAAACGCCTTTCGAATGAATTTCTCCATGTCAGATTTTACATCGCAAGTTCTTTTTATACCAAAATATGCCATAGAAAAGTAGCAGTCTCCCAGACCAAAATATGCGAGAGCATAGTTGCTGTCTATCTCAAGCGCCTGATGGAAATATTCAATTGCTTTATTAAATAAATTGAAATTAAACTGATGGAAGAAGTAACGCCCCTGCAGATAAAGATTGTAAGCGTCTAGATTATCGGTATAGCGCTTAAGTAGTTTTTCCTTTTCCTCACCAAGAAGCTTGACCTCTAATGCATGTACTACAGAAAGTGATATTTCATCTTGTATTTTAAATACATCTTTTAGCTCCTTGTCATATCGTTCCGACCAAAGGTGATATCCATCCATAACATTTATGAGTTGCACGGTTATTCGAAGCTGATTACCGGATTTTCTAACACTTCCTTCAAGCACTGTTCTTACATCTAGTTTTTTCCCGATCTTAGGACATCTATCCCGCTGCCCTTTAAGGAATATGTAGAAGTCCGTGCAACTACTTTAAGGTCTTTTATTCTTGATAATGTACTGATCAACTCTTCGGTTAGGCCATCGCAAAAGTATTCCTGTTCCGGGTCTGCACTCATATTTACAAACGGCATAACTGCTATTGACTGAGATGGTCTGGGTGCAGGAATTTCAATCTGAATAGACTGAAATTCTTTTTGACTCATGACGTTTCTTAAATCTTCAAGCACGGATGTCATACTTTCATATCTATCTTCTCTATCTTTTGCCAATGATTTTTCTAAAACAGGTAATAGTCTATCCGGTATATCTGTGCGGATATTTTTTACATCCTCCGGTTCCTGATTTAAGATTAAATAGATTACTGCCTGTTCATAATCTGCTTGAAATGGATGCTGTCCTGTAAGCATCTCATATAAGACTGTTCCTAACGACCATATATCTGTTCTATTGTCAACTTTCTCTCCCTTTATCTGTTCAGGCGACATGTATTCCGTTGTCCCAAATCTTAAACCTGTTCGTGTAAGCTTAGTTTGATCTACTTTTTTAGCTAAACCCAAATCCAGTATTTTTACTGTGCCTTCTTTTGTTATGAATATATTAGCCGGTTTTATATCCATGTGAATAATACCATTCTCATGAGCTTTTTTTAATCCTTCGGCGATCTGAATTATTATTTCTATTGCCGCTTCAACCGGCATTGGGCCTTCTCTAATTTTTTCTTTTAGTGTTTCTCCTTCATAAAAATCCATAGCAATAAAAAGCTGTCCGTTTGATGTTTCATCAATCTCATGTATTGTGCAGATATTATTATGCTGTAGTGATGAAGCAGCTTGTGCTTCATTCAGAAATCTTCGCTTGGATTCTTCATCTTGTGTAAATGATTCAGGTAAGACTTTAAGTGCGATAGTTCTTTTAAGCTTTAAGTCTTCGGCTTTATAAATAATTCCCATTCCGCCTTCGCCGAGCTTTTCAATAATTTTATAGTGAGAGATAAATTGATTAATCAATTCAAACTCCTATAAAATAAAGAGCACTTATTAGATGTTTCCGTGAAAGAAGAAGATTTAAAAATTCCTTTAATAGAAATATTTTTCCCATTTTAACTCTCCGGAAAAATTTCAAATCTGAGTATCAAATAATATATCAAGGAAGGAATAGTTATATATTATTTTGGGCTTGATGATAATATATTAACTTTTTATAAATTAAAAATCAATTAAAATTTTAGATATTATTTCAACAGTCGAAACGGCAGTAATTAGAAAAAAAATAATTTATTGCTATTTTATAAGACATGAGCTAAATTCTCTTACTAAAAAAACGGGGTAGGGCAACCTGCTTTCTTTTTTGAAATTTTTTTTGCCACAATTTAAAAGGAGACCGCGGCATGAAAAAAAGTCTTACACTTCTTTGTGTTTCATTTTTTATTTTTTCTTTTTCGCTTAAAGCTCAAGCCGGCAGAACCGAAGCTGATTCAATTGCCCAATTAATAAAAAGCGAGGAACAAAAGAACTCCCGGGTAATGGAAATTGCCGGCTATCTAACAGATGTCTACGGGCCTCGATTAACTTATTCGAACGAATATAAGCAGGCTGCAGACTGGGCAGCTTTAAAAATGAAAGAATGGGGTTTGGAAAATGTTCATTTCGAAAAATGGGGGCCTGAAGGTAAAGGCTGGACTTTAAAAAGTTTTTATGCCGAGGTAATAGAGCCGCGAACAATTCCGCTAATTGCTTATCCCGAAGCCTGGTCGAGTTCTTTAAAGGGTACTGTAAAAGGAGATGTTGTCTGGCTGAAAGTAAAATCGGATAAAGACTTCGATGCATACAAAGGCAAACTGAAGGGTAAGTTTGTTCTTTTAAGCAATGAGAGTAAAATTACACCACACTTTGAGTCAGATGCCCGCAGGCTGAATGATTCAGATCTGCTTCAGCTAGCCAACAGCTTTGAACAACGCGGTGGAAGAAGATTCAGATATCCAAGAATGGATATGTCAAATTTCGATTCTGTGTTTGCAATGTTTAAGCGGTTTAGACCAGGGATAGATTCTGCAAGTGTTGTTGAAATACTGAATGAAAGGAGTTTGAGTCCGAAAAAACTAAAATTTTGTTCTGATGAAGGTGCTGCAACTGTGCTTTCTGCTTCCAACGGCGATGACGGTACCGTATTTGTTCAACAGGCTTCGGTACCCGGCGAGCAGCGAAGTTTTGGAGAAAGACCTCTGCCTGTTTACGATCCGAAAGCGCCACAGGTTATACCACAGATTTCCGTTGCCTCAGAGAATTATAACCGCATGATAAGGATGATTGAGAAGGGTGAAAAACTTAAAATGCAAATGGAACTTAAAACTGAATTTAGCGGTCCGGATTCTGCCTTCAATATAATTGGTGAAATTAAGGGGACAGATAATAAAGATGAAGTTGTTTTAATCGGCGGTCATTTCGACTCTTGGCACGGAGGGACCGGAGCTACGGATAATGCTGCCGGCACGGCAGTTTGTATGGAAGCGCTGAGATTATTAAAATCCCTTAACTTGGTTCCAAGGCGAACAATCAGAATTGGATTGTGGGCGGGAGAAGAGCAAGGACTGCTAGGCTCCAGGGCGTACGTGGATAAACATTTCGGATTAGTATCAAGCAACTATAACAGCCCCACTCAACCTGAAAAAGCGGGGATAAGTGAAGAAGAAAAAAATGAGTTCAACAATTTTTCTGTTTACTTAAATGATGACAACGGTTCGGGTAAGTTTAGAGGGATTCACCTTCAAGGCAATGAAGCTGCCGGTCCAACATTCAAAAAATGGCTGCAAGAGTTTAATGATCCCGACGCACGAACGGTTTCACTTTCCAATACCGGGGGGACAGACCACCTTTCATTTGACAACGCGGGTCTGCCGGGATTTCAATTTATACAGGACCCGCTAGATTACGGCGTCCGCACACATCATTCCAATATGGATGTGTATGAACGTCTCCTGGCGGACGACCTTAAACAGGCTGCAGCTATGTTGGCATACTTTGCATATAAAGCCGCCGTTATGGAGAATAAATTTCCTAGGAAGAACCAGTAGGTAATTATTATTCTAATCCTTAGAAATTTATTTCCAGAATTGGGAAAATAATATAATTTACCGGACTTTTGATTTATTTTTTCATTATCAATCAAAGAAATGCCGATAAAAAAATCTACAATCAAATGGCACACTTTATGGTTGTTGTAGTTAGTTAGATTTTGTAGATTATTTAGTGCATGATTAATTTATCATACCAAAATAGAAATTGCCGGTTGCGGAAATAATAAAACTTCGGGCGCTAGTACATTTCCGTTTACCGGTTTTTTCATAAGTCGGATATTAGGAAGCACTAAAATATCTTTAAAGCTAAGAAATTAATTTTTTAGGTTCCCACATAAATCGGGAACGATTTAAATAGGAGAAAAGAATGAAAATTCGTACTGAAGAAGCACTTGATTACCATAGCCAGGGAAGGCGCGGCAAAATAGAAGTAGTACCCACCAAGCCGTGTTTAACTTCTAGGGATTTATCCCTGGCTTATACACCCGGCGTTGCAGAACCATGCCGGGCAATTGCAAAAAATGAAGATGAGGTCTATCATTATACTGCAAAAGGAAATTTAGTTGCGGTTGTTTCAAACGGTACAGCAGTTTTAGGGTTGGGTAATATTGGCCCTTCCGCCGGTAAGCCGGTTATGGAAGGTAAGGGGGTTCTCTTTAAAAGATTTGCTGATATTGATGTTTTTGATATTGAATTGAAGAGCCTGGATGCCAAGGAAATTATAAGAGCCGTTCAAATGCTGGAACCGACTTTCGGCGGAATTAACCTTGAGGATATTAAGGCACCCGAATGCTTTGAGATTGAAGAGACACTTAAAGAGACAATGAATATCCCTGTATTCCACGACGACCAGCATGGCACAGCTATTATTTCATGTGCAGCTTTAATTAATGCAGTAGAACTTACAGGCAAAAAGCTCTCAGAGATTAAGCTTGTAGTTAACGGTGCAGGCGCTTCGGCTATTTCATGCTGCAAGCTTTATATGAAAGCCGGAGTGAAAAGAGAGAATATTAAGATGTTCGATTCAAAAGGCTGCCTTACAAAGAGCCGCAAGGATTTGAACAAATACAAAATGGAATTCGCTTCCGACGTTGAATGCGGCTCGCTTGCAGACGGAATGAAAGGTGCGGATGCGTTTGTAGGATTGTCTGTTGGCGGTGTTGTTACCAAGGATATGATAAAAGGTATGGCTAAAGACCCTATTGTATTTGCGATGGCAAATCCGGATCCTGAAATTATGTACGATGAAGCAATGTCGGTGCGCGATGATCTTATTATGGCTACCGGCAGAAGCGATTTTCCCAACCAGGTAAATAACGTGCTTGGTTTCCCTTTTATTTTTAGAGGTGCTTTGGATGTTAGAGCTACTACTATAAACGAAGAAATGAAGATGGCAGCCGTACGAGCACTGGCAGAGCTTGCAAGAGAAAAAGTTCCGGAGATGGTTAGGAGTGCATACGGAGGCGAAGACTTTTCGTTTGGGCGTACCTATATAATACCAAAGCCGTTCGATCCGAGAGTACTTTGGCATGTTGCGCCCGCAGTTGCAAAAGCGGCAATAGAAACAGGCGTTGCAAGGATTAAGATTGAAGACTGGGATGCGTACGAAGACCAGCTAAAGGAAAGGCTCGGGCTGTCCAAGGAAGTAATTAGAGTAATGATTCACAAAGCCCAAAAAAGCCCTAGCAGGGTTGTGTATCCCGAGGGCGAGGAAGAAAAAATAATTCGCGCTGCCCACGTTTGTTACCAGGATAATATTGCTAAGCCGGTGCTTCTTGGAAACCAAAAGATTATAGAAGATATGATTGACAGCCTGGAGTACGATAGAAATGAGTTCGAGATATTCGATCCCGAATCGTGCCCGAGGTGCGAGACTTACGCGCAGGAATTTTTCAGGAAGAGGCAGAGGAAAGGCGCAACGCTTAAGGAAGCCAGGGAGTTAATGAAGAACCCGGTATATTACGGCTCCATGGCGCTTGATATGGGCGATGCAGATGCGATGATAAGCGGTCTTACGACTCATTATCCTACCACTATTAAGCCCGCGCTGCAGTGTGTCGGAGTAAAAGAAGGCTTCAAAGTTGTATCGGGTCTTTATATTGTTATAACCAAAAAAGATGTTTTCTTTTTTGCGGATACAACCGTAAACATAAATCCCAATGCGGATGAACTTGCTGAAATTGCTGTATCAGCTGCAGATACCGTACATGCGTTCGATATCGTACCGAAGATAGCGATGCTTTCATTCAGCAACTTCGGCAGCGCAAAATATCCGGAATCGATAAAAGTAAAAGAGGCGGTTCAAAAGGTTAAGAAACTGAGACCGGATTTGATTATAGACGGCGAGATGCAGGCAGATTCCGCCGTTGTACCGGAAATTATAGAAAAAGATTTCCCGTTCTGTAATTTTAAGGGTAATGCAAATGTTCTTATTTTCCCCGACCTGAATTCCGGCAACATTACTTACAAGCTAATGGCAAGGATAGGCGAGGCTACAGTTGTTGGCCCCATCTTAATGGGAATGAGAAAGCCCGTGCATGTATTGCAGCGCGGCGCTACGGTTGATGATATTACAAACATGACGGCTATAGCTGTTGTAGAAGCAAATAATCAAAAGAAGAAATAAAGCGGTTAAAATATGTACAAAATTCTATCTGCAGAATTCATTGCACCAAATGTTAAAAAATTAGTAATTGAGGCACCAAAGATTGCCAGGAAAAGACAAGCCGGGCAATTTGTTATAATCAGAACAAGCGACAACGGCGAGCGCGTCCCGCTTACTATTGCCGATTCCAATCTGGACGAAGGGTCTATCACGATAATTGTTCAAGGCATCGGCAAAACAACAAAAGAGCTTAACGCCCATGAACAGGGCGATTATATTCTTGATGTTGTTGGTCCTTTGGGAAAGCCCTCGCATATTGAAAAGTTCGGAGTTGCAGTTAGCATCGGAGGCGGAGTTGGTACCGCAATAGCCTACCCAACCGCTGTTGCATTGAAGAGAGCAGGGAATTATACAATTTCCATCATCGGCGGAAGATCCAAGGAGTATGTAATACTAGAAGACGAAATGAAAAAAGTATGCGACGAAGTATTTGTTACTACCGATGACGGCAGCTACGGTTACCACGGTTTTGTTACGCAAAAGCTGAAAGAATTGATCGACGCTAAAAGACAAATAGATTTTGTCCTTGCTATTGGGCCTATTCCTATGATGAGAGCCGTAGCTGAGGTAACTAGAAAGCCTAAGATCAAGACCGTGGTAAGTTTAAATCCTATTATGGTAGACGGCACCGGGATGTGCGGCGGATGCAGGGCTACAGTGGATAATAAAACCGTTTTTGTCTGCGTTGACGGCCCGGAGTTCGATGCTCATAAAGTGGATTTCGAGACTCTTGAGCGTAGAAACAGAACTTATAAATCCGATGAAGAAACAGCGCTGAATAATTATATGTGCAGGTCGGAAGAAGCGATGCTTAAGGCTGCAAACCAGAAGTAGGGCAGGATTAAGTTCAAGTTCAAGTTTAAGTTCAAGATCAAGTTCAAGATCAAGTTCAAGAGAAGGAAAATAATAATTCAGAAATAAAAATTTGGAGTAGATAAATTGTCGAAGCTTTCAAATAAAGAGAGAATGAAAATTCCGCGTCAGAATATGCCGGAACAGGACAGCTTAACAAGAAGAAATAATTTTGGAGAAGTAAACCTAGGCTTTACTGAAGAGTTGGCTAAGATGGAAGCGTTAAGATGCATCCAATGCCCAAAGCCTACTTGTGTTGAAGGCTGCCCGGTTGGAGTTAAGATAAGGGATTTTATTTCATTAGTAGCTGAAGGCGATTATCTGGGAGCTGCCGCAAAAATTAAGGAAGATAATATGCTTCCCGCTGTATGCGGCAGAGTATGCCCGCAGGAAGAACAATGCGAGATAAAGTGCATAGTCGGTAAGAAAAATGAACCGGTTGCAATTGGGCGATTGGAAAGATTTGTAGCCGATTATGAGAGAGACCTCGTCGGGATAAGGACTCCGCAATTAAAACCGAAGACAGGTAAGAAGGTTGCAATTATCGGGAGCGGGCCTGCGGGCCTTAGCTGCGCCGGCGATCTGATCCAGATGGGACACGATGTAACTGTATTCGAAGCCTTACACGAGCTCGGCGGAGTGCTAATTTACGGCATTCCGGAATTCAGACTACCCAAAGATATAGTTAAAGCAGAAGTAGAGTCGTTAAAAAAGCTTGGCGTAGATTTCCAAACTAATGCAGTAATCGGTTTTACAGATACAGTCGATGAATTAATGGCGAACGGCTACGACTCGGTATTTATTGCAGTAGGTGCCGGGCTTCCGTACTTCTTAAAGATAGAAGGGGAAAATCTAAACGGCGTATATTCAGCTAACGAATTTCTTACACGCGTAAATTTAATGAAGGCATACCTATTCCCGGAATATGATACTCCGGTTTTCCATGTTAAGGATAAAAATGTTGCAGTCTTTGGAGGCGGCAATACGGCAATGGATGCCGTTAGGACCTCCAAGCGGCTGGGAGCTAAAAATGCTTACATCATTTACAGGCGTTCCGACGTAGAGATGCCTGCAAGGAAAGAAGAGATTCATCATGCAAAGGAAGAGGGGATTGAGTTCTTATTCTTATCCAACCCGGTTGAGTTTATAGGTGATAAAGACGGCTGGCTAAAAGGAGTAAAGCTGCAGAAGATGGAGCTTGGCGAGCCTGATGCTTCAGGCAGAAGAAGACCTATACCGGTTGCGGGGTCTGAATATATAATTGATATTGATATGGCAGTAATAGCTATTGGCAACGGGTCGAATCCGATTATTCAGAAAACTACACCCGATCTTCAGTACAATAAATGGGGAAACATTGTGGTGAACGAGCAGACGATGCAAACATCTAAGAAAGGCGTTTTTGCCGGAGGAGACATTGTAACCGGCGGTGCTACCGTAATATTAGCTATGGGCGCGGGACGAAAAGCCGCTGCCGCAATAAACGAATATTTGAAAAGCTCTAACTAACCCACTTAGTTTTAGTGGGAATAGATTTTATTTGCGAATGATGCCGGTCCGCTTTTTTTAGTTTAAGAAATTGCTCATAAAGTAATTTAATGATTTCTTAATTTTCTATGGCAATTCCCGTTCAAATATTTTTTGCACCATTTGTAACATAATAATTATATTTGCGGTAATTAATTTCTAACTTTGCCCGAAAAATAATTAATTGGGGTTCTAAATGAAGCATAGGATAAAAGGGAAAATTATATTCATCCTATTTGTTTTTTATAATTTAAGTTACTCGGTTTTTGCACAGCAGCCTCAGGACACTCTTTATTTTACGCTTGATGAAGCGATTGCAAAGGCGTTAGAAAATAACTGGGACGTAAAGATATCTCAAAAGGAAATTCAAAAATCTCAGGAACAGATTGATGAAGCATATTCCAATGCATTCCCGAGAATTGAATTTTCAGGCAGATATATAAGGAATATAAAATTACCAGTATTGTTTATTCCTCCTAATACGGCATTCAATCCGACAGATCAAACTCAAACATTTGAGCTTGGATCCTCAAACAGTGTAGACGCTACATTCACATTAAGTCAGGTGCTCTACAGCCAGAAGGTAAATACTGCAATTCAAATTGCGGGAGAATATTCCGATTATTCCGTTGAAGGCGAGAATGCAACAAAGCTCGGAATAGTGCTGGCAGTTAAAAAAGCATTCTACACTATTCTGCTTGCCAAGCAGCTGGTGAATGTGAGTAATCAAAACTTCCAGGCTGCTAAGGCTAATTTTGATAATGTATCTTCGCTTTATAAGCACGGCGCTGCCTCTGAATACGATTTTTTGCGCTCTGAAGTGCAGGTATCAAATACCCAGCCGATGCTGATACAGGCTGAGAATAATCTTGAATTGGCAAAGAGCTCTTTAAAAAACTTGCTGGCAGTAGATATAAATAAACCGTTGGACGTAAAGGGAAAGTTTCTTTTTGAAGAGCTTACCGATGAATTTGTTGAAGAGAAAAATAAAAGTGCTGTGGACGATAACCCGCTTGTAAAACAGTTAAAAATCCAGGAATCTCTTCTTGACAAGAATGTTACTATTCAAAGGTCCGATTTTTTCCCTACGCTTGCGTTATTCGGTCAGTACCAGTTCCAAACCCAGGATAACACTTATAATTTAAAAAATTATAATTGGGCAAAGAGCTTTATGGTAGGACTGCAGTTAAGCTATACTTTGTTTGATGGTTTTGGCAGGAGTGCCAGAGTTGAACAGGCGAAAATTGATAAGGAAAAAGTAAGTCTGGGTAAAAGAAAATTGGAAGAAGGACTAAAGATCCAGATACAGCAGTCGCAGATGAAGATGGCAGAAGCCAGGAAAAGAATAAATGCCCAGGGCATAAGCCTAGAACAGGCCGATAAAGCATTGAAAATTTCTCAGACCAGATATAAAAGCGGGGTCGGAACCCAGCTCGAAATTATAGATACTCAGGCAGCTTTAATTTATGCGCAGACTAATTACTCTCAGGCAATTTATGATTACTTAATAGCCAAAGCCGAATGGGAGTATGCGGTAAGTGCTAACAAGAATTAACAAGTTCTTTTAAAGATAAATTTTTATTACGGGTAAACGGGGCTCTGCACAAATTCTGCCCGAATAAAAATTTCTTATTTCTCAATAGATTATATAATAAGCAGACAAAATCCGGTTTAAATTTTTAAAACTATTTCCGAAGAGAGAAGGTTAATTATGATTTTAAAAAATATAAGTAAAAATTTTGTCTTCATCACTTACATACTGTTATTCATATTTATAAACGTTAATTGCGGTCAAAAGAAGGCGGAAGGCTCAAAGGATTTAAACCTTGCGAATCTTGATACTGTAGCAGTAAAGGTCGCTTCTTCTTCCATCTCCGATATTAAGCTGGTAAAGACTTTTACCGGCACTCTGGAGGGTGAAGACCAGGCAAACGTCGTTTCAAAAATTCCGGAAAGGATTACCGGAATTAAAGTAAAAGTCGGAGATAATGTTAAAGCCGGGCAACTGCTGATTACGCTCGACAAATCCGGTGCTTCTTCCCAGTATTATCAAGCTCAAGCCGGTTATCTAAATGCAGAAAGGGAAATGAAGCGTATGGAAGCTTTGTTTAACGAAGGTGCTATTTCGCAGCAGATGTATGATGGGACTAAGACTGCGTATGAAATAGCAAAAGCAAATTTTGAAGCGGCAAGAAACACGGTTGAATTGACTTCGCCGATAACCGGAATAGTTACGGCAATTAATCCCAACGTAGGAGATTTGGCAAACCCCGGAATGGCGTTAATAACTGTTGCAAGCATAAACAAAATGAAGGCATTATTTGATGTCGGCGAATCTGATATCCACAATATGGCAATAGGCCAGAATGTTGGGATTTATTCCGAACTAAAGCCGGAGTTAATACAGAAAGGCAAAATCTCCCAGATTTCAAAGTCGGCCGATATTCAATCGAGAAGTTTCGAGGTAAGAGCCGTTTTTCAAAATACTGCCGACAGGTGGTTTAAGCCCGGCATGTTTTGCCGCGTAGATGTTGAATTAAAGAACAAACGGAATGTGCTTACGGTTCCGGTTGAAGCTGTTGTTGCAGGTCTGAATAACACGAGTGTTTATGTTATTAAAAACGGCAGAGCCTATCTACAAAAAGTTACAACCGGCATTAACGACGGCAAAAAAACCGAAATAACGGAAGGCCTGAAAGAAGGTGAAACCGTTGTAACTCTAGGAGTAAGTAATCTGAAAGACGGCGGGTTAGTCCATATTTCAGAATAAAATGGCAAAAGATTTTTTGAAAATATTTTTGGGAAAATAAAACCAGGTGGAATATGAAATTAGCAGATGTCTCCATAAGACGGCCGGTATTTGCGACAATGATGATTTTGGCATTGATAGTGCTCGGATTATTTTCATATTTAAAATTGAACGTAGACCTATATCCGAATGTAGACATACCGTTTGTAATTGTAACTACGGTGCTGCCGGGTGCTGGCCCCGAACAAATCGAAACAGATGTAACAAAGAAAATTGAAGATGCCGTTAATCCAATTGAGGGTGTTGACTGGATACAGTCATATTCAAGGGAAGGAGTTTCAATTGTAGTTATTGCTTTCAAACTGGAAATAGACGGCAAAGTTGCAGCGCAGGATGTGCGGGAAAAACTTGCTGCAATCAAGAATGATCTCCCTGAAGATATTGAAGAACCATTAATCCAAAGATACGATCCGGCAAGTTTGCCGATTATGTCGCTTACTGTTTCCGGCGAAAGATCGCCGAATCGCCCCTC
>JAKAJV010000134.1 GCA_021813585.1 Bacteroidota bacterium
CCGGCCTCAGGTTACTAAACTCCGCATAAGGATAACTGACCGGCGTGCCGTTATCAAAGTCTCCGTTGCCTTTCCTCGTATATACTATATAGCTATCTGACTTGGCTGTTGGTTCCAAAGGATCTTCTACCGGCTTCCAGCTTAGGTATACTTCGCCGCCCGATTTTAGCTCGCTCGTAAAGTCCTTTACCGGAAGAGGCTCTACTACGTACTTAAATTTATTTTGTACAGATAAGAACCTCAGCATCCCCTTATACATAGCCCTGGCTACATCAAAGCGGAACTGAGGGTCCTGCGCAAAACGCATATCGTAAAAGTTCTGATGCGATAACAATTCAATAAGAACCGCAGGTACGTTAGGACGGTATACCTCGCTGTACTGCTGCGGGTATGCATCGTTAGAAGGGGCTTCATCCATTATCTGCCGCCTATTCCATTCGGGGTCGTACTTAGCACGGATGTCATCCACTATCTGCGTCTGCATTATGTCTGCCAGGTCCCTGCTTGCAAGTCTGCTTACTCCGTTGGGGAAAAACGATTTGGAGTCTTCGCCCTTGGTCCCATACAGTACAAGCGTCCCGATCGATTTGTTATTATGGGTTACTCCTGCATCTGTGTGAAATGCGAGCGAAAGATCAACCGGGATGCCCAGACCTTTATTTTGCTCATCGTTTATAGAAGAGCCGTTCAGATAATTTACATACTTGCTTCTATCCTGCTTATCATCGTTATAATCGTCCCTGCCGCTGTTAAAATTATAAAGAGAATCGGGCATGCCTGCGTACTGAAGATAATATCTGCTTCCTTCTACATACTTAGGGCGCCCGCTAGTGCTGCCGTTTCTTAAAACCATCCCCATTCCACCTCCGAAACGCACGGCATCCGCAGTTACGGTTTTCCCCGCTTCTTTACTTTTATTTACGAGCACTACTTTGTTAGCGGCAGGATTAAATCCTTTTTCGAATTTAAATCTTCCGAGATACAGCCAGGTATCTCCGCCAATCTGCTGGTTTACCCTAAATTCAGTCCGCACACCATCGTGATAAACAATATAATGCGCATCGTTTACATTTGCCGGTAAAGCAGCATAAGAAATATATACCGCATAATAACCTGTCTCCGGAATATCGGGTATCCAGCTTACCGATGCACTGGTAACTGAATCCGAAGCAGTCATTCTATACGTCCCCTTGGTAAACGGGTTGTAATCAACATCGTAAGGCGGATTGCCCACTGCAAAACCTGCGCCGCCGTTCCTCCATTCGTACTTGCGGCTTTTAACCTCTTCAAAATATCTTTTCCCCTTAATATCTTCTTTCGAATCGTTATCTACCACAATGCTGTTGGTTTGAACATCGCGCTCACGCGGATCGAAAACCGATGCGCCTGCATTCTCAAGCATAGGTATCAAATAGGGAATGCAAAACGAAGAAGGCAGAAGGTCTTCAACAGATTGAAACAGCCTCGGCCTCTGCCATTCCCATCTATCCAGCTTAGCGTTGTAATACCAGCCGTGGCTAGGTGCAACGGCAATGTTGGTATTGTAAAGCCCGTTTACCGGAATAAACTTTTTACTAACATTCTCCGCAACCGGCAGAGGTCTTAAGCGCTTAACCGGTATGCGGCTCTCATCGTACTGCAAGGTATCTTTCCTATAATAGTTGGGAATAAAATCTTCAATTGGATATCCAAGAGTGCTTATTGAAAATTTATAATTATTGAATTCTCCGCCGAAGTATTTTTTCACCGCAGAATAAAACCGCTCAACATACTCTTCTCTAAAAGGAATAAATGAGAACTGCCTGTTGAAGTCAATCCGGAAAATTTTTTTAACGGAGTCAATTTTAACATCAATAACTTTTGAAGCGTATGGGACCGAAACCTGCAGTGTTCTCTTGACTACGGCTTCCTTAAAATTTTCAATCTTCCCTGCTAAGGTCATCCTCTCTTCCTTAGCTTGTATTACTTCCGGTTTTTCTTTCTTTATAACGCTGCCGGAAGAACAGCCTACTAGTAAAGAAAGAAAAAAGACATAAGACAATCTGCTGCGAATATATTTGATCATATTTTTCTTATCCGAGTTTTTAATTAATTATTTCTCTACTCCCAGATATTTCAGTACGGCTTTCATAACCTCGCTGCGGGCTGTCTCTCCGTCTATCGTCTCAAACGGAAACCCGAACACTACTACTCCGTATTTGTCCCTGTAGCCCGTTGCAGCCGGGAACTCGTCTTCCTTATACCTTAATATTACTTCCCCACCGTTTACTCCGTCTATCGCATCTGCATTCTCTACAGCATATATGCTGTCGTTTAATTTTGTGTTGTATCTAAATCCGCTATACTTCCTCATAAAGTCTCCATCGCTTGAATATACTTCTCCATCCTTGCCACCGTTGTATGTATCAAGAGTATATTTCAGTACGTTCCTAGCAAAGCTTACGTCTGACGTGTCCACCGGCCTATCATTAAACAAATCGCTCCCTACGTACGCCCCGCTTATGAATATGTTGCCGCCTCCTCTGCAATATTCTCTTATCTTCTCTTGCAGCTTCTCCGGGAAGGTCTTGAATTCTATTCCTTGCAAGCTGTCTTCTTCCAGCCTTACTTGATGCGTCTTCCTTTGCTCTCCCAATATTATATCTACCATCTTGTACTTGCCCATGTCCACCTCTCCGTCTATTACAGACCTAACACTCGTACTCACAAATGAGTACCCGTTTGACCTGAGCGTTTCTCCATGTACATATGGATAGTCATGCGTATTGCCGGCTATTACTTTGTCCTCGTAATTCGCGTAGCTAGCACCCCAGCCCGGATCATCGTTCGTCTTCCAATCCGAAGTCGAATCATAATTATACTGCCTCCCGGTGTAGCTTATATCGTACCCGTCCGGCACTCCTCTGTCCTTCTCGTTATTAAATCCTACGTAGCCAGAACTCTCTACCGTCGACGGCGAGGATACCCTATCAAATCCGTTGACTATTAACACTGCCGGCTTGCCGTTTCCCATATTGCATACCGACAGTACCTCCGACGGGAAACTCTCTCCTCCTTTATTTACTGCCGTCACTTTGTAGCTGTATATCTCTCCCGGCCTCAGGTTACTAAACTCCGCATAAGGATAACTGACCGGCGTGCCGTTATCAAAGTCTCCGTTGCCTTTCCTCGTATATACTA
>JAKAJV010000135.1:0-65773 GCA_021813585.1 Bacteroidota bacterium
AAACCGCTTTCCGCTCTCTGCTGTCATACTTTCCTGAACCTGGTATTCCCGTCCTTTAACAAGCCCGGACTTTTCCAGAATGCTTTCAAGAATGAACTCTCCCCAGTTGCCTTGAGTCTTGCTCTGTCCCTTAAGCGCATTGGTTAAATTAGTTGCTTCTTTGCTCATCTGCTGGTTAAGCTCGTGAAGATTTTTTATCTGCTGTATTATACTTTCCCTATCTCTAGAATCCGCAACATAAACATCATTCACTTTCTTTTCAAAATCTTTTATTCTGTCACTCAGCGGCTTTAGAATCTGGTCAAGGTTTTCTTTGTTTTGAAGAGTAAACTTGCTGCTCTTCTCTTCCAGAATTTTATTGGCCAGGTTTTCGAATTCCTTTGAAAACTTTTCCTGCACCTTTTCAATTTCCGATTTCTGCTCGGCTAATTTTTCATGGAGATTGTTGTAATCGGATTTAAGTGAGGAGTTTTCGGTAGACAGTTGAAGTACTTTTGCTCTTTCCGTATTTAGCTCAAGGGAATTTTGTCTTTGGTTCTCTTCCAATAATTTACTTTTTTCTTCTGCTTTCGTTTTGCTTATAGCCAGATCGCTTATCTGATTCTTCAAATTTTCAACTTCTTGCGGCGGAATTCCCTTATCGCTTTCAAATTTTAATTTTGAAATGAAGTACCCGCCGGCTAAGCCAATTAATATCCCCACAATTAGAAAAACAATTTCCATATTTTGTTAAGGTAAGTCTGTTTCTAAATTGATAAAATTTTAATTATAAGTTCCCTCTTTTTTTTGAGTTATTCAACAAAAATTTTTATTACTGTTAGATATTTTAGCATTAAATAATTATAAAATGCACTATTTCGCATATTTTAAGAATCATATTAAAATTTAGAGGTACAAAACATGAATTGTGCTTTATATTGCACATTTACTAATAAATCTATATTATTGGACTAAATATTTTATAATTTATGCAATATATCGCACTTATATATGAATAAAAGCGAAATTGGTAAAGCGATAAAACAAAGACGAAAATTTTTAAGGATTACTCAAAAAGAACTTTCGGAGATTGTCGGACTGGGTTTACGCAGCTTGATTGACATGGAATCCGGTAAAGGAAATTCTTCAATTGATCAACTTCAAAAGGTTATATCGGCACTGGGGCTATCAATTACTGTGAAAGTAAAAGAGAATGAATGAGCAAAAAGCAGAAATATATTTTAATGATGAACCGGTGGGAATACTTTCTAAACAAAACAACAAGTATTTTTTTAAGTATTATCAAGCTTATATAACGGACAACACCAAACCGGCTATAAGCTTATCATTACCAAAACAGAATGAACAGTTTGTTTCCGATTACCTCTTTTCGTTTTTCTTCGGTTTGCTTGCGGAAGGTGATAATAAGGAATTGCAGTGCAGAATTTTAAGAATAGATGAGAAGGATCATTTTACAAGATTATTGAAGACAGCAGGTGAAGATACTATAGGCGGTATAACAGTGAGAGAATTATGAAACTAAATGTATGTCCCGGATGTTTAAGTGAGGGATTTGAAACATACTGTGTTAAATGTACTAAACTACTGTTCGATGGAAAAAAGATCAGTCATATTCTTAACTTCACTAGACCGGAATTCAACAAGATTAAAATGGATTCAAAGGCCAGGTTATCAATTTCCGGAATTCAGATCAAGCATTCATTGAGAATTATTGAAAACGAATTAAAGCTAACCGAAAGAGGCGGACAATTTATCCTAAAGCCTATTCCGTCCGGTCAGTTTACAAACCTATACCAAGTTCCCGCAAATGAACATCTTACTATGCAGATTGCAAATCAAGTTTATAACATCAAAACAGCGGTTAACGGAATAATATTTTTTTTAGATGATGAGACAGCTTATATAACCAGGCGCTTCGATGTAACTGGTGAGGATAAAAGACTGCTGCAAGAGGACTTCGCACAGATAACCGGAAGGACCGAAGAAACACACGGCAAAAATTATAAATATGATTTTAGCTACGAAGAGATTGCAAACCTTATTAAAAAATATGTTAGCGCTTATCCGATAGAGATTGAGAAATACTTTAGAGTCGTTCTGTTTAACTATTTATTTTCCAACGGCGATTCACATCTAAAAAATTTTTCGTTATTCAGAAATCAAAAATATGGTGACTATTTATTAACTCCTTTTTATGACCTGCTGAATACATCTTTACATGTACCAAATGAAACCGGTATGGCGCTCGAATTATTCAAGGACGAATTTCAGACTGAAGCTTTTAAGGCCGGTTCAAAATATACAAGACCGGACTTCGTTGAGTTTGCGAAAAGATTGGAAATTAAAGAAATACGCTACAACAGAATCCTGGACGAAATTACCGGGAAAACTAAAAAGGTTGAAGAACTGATTTCAAGGTCGTTCCTAAACGACAATATGAAATCTGAATATTTAAAAAGTTATCAAAATAGATTGGGAAGACTTAGGTTTTAGCGGTTGTGTTTATCCCTACTAAAATTCAATTCTAATCCTAATCTAATTTCACTTCCTTTTCCACCGCATTCAAAATGATATCTTCTTTAATTAATTCCGCAACCTTCCTCACGTCTTCAAACAATAACCTGTCATTATCCAAGGGTTTTACTGACTTTCTAATTTCTTTGTAAGCAATTGAGGTTCCTACGCCGGGCATGTTCGGTTTTAAGAACTCAAGTGCCTGCGCGGCAGTCATCAACTCTATAGCAAGAACATTTTCAAGGTTGTGCATTATGCGGTAACATTTCTGCGCTGCAATAGAACCCATAGAGTTGTGGTCTTCCTGGTTTGCGGAAGTAGGTATTGAATCCACGCTTGCAGGATGTGAAAGAACTTTATTTTCAGAGACAAGACTTGCAGCAGTGTATTGTACAATCATTAGACCTGAATTTAAGCCGCCGTTGTTTGCTAAGAAACGCGGAAGCCCACTTAATGCACCGTTAACCATTCTTTCGGTTCTTCGCTCGGATACATTTGCAAGCTCGGACAATGCAATCGACATAAAGTCCATAGCTAAGGCCATCGATTGTCCGTGAAAGTTCCCTCCTTCAATATGCTCTTCCGTATCAGGAAAAATTATCGGGTTATCGTTAACAGAATTTATTTCAATATTAACGCGCGATACCACGTAATCAATTGCGTCCCTTGATGCGCCGTGAATCTGGGGCACGCATCTGATTGAATATGCATCCTGAACACGGGTATCTCCGGTAATGTGCGACTTTCTAATTTTACTATTCTCAATTAAAGCTAAAACATTTTTTGCTGTAGTTATTTGGCCGGGGAAGGGACGCAGCCGGTGAAGCTTGGGATCGAAAGCTTTATCAGTTGCTCTCAATGCTTCATGGGATAACGAAGCGGATATATCGGCTATCTTAATTAATTTTTTAGCTCTTATGGAAATGTAAGCCGCAAATGAAGTCATCATTTGTGTGCCGTTAATAAGCGCCAAGCCTTCTTTTGCTTGGAGTAAGACAGGCTTTAATCCGAACTTTTTTAATCCGGAAGATGCCGGAATTATTTTTACACTTGAGGCATCATCTGCCGTAACATCCTTAACTAATTGAACTCTCCCCTTGCCTATCATAGCAAGTACAAGATGGGAAAGCTGCACAAGGTCTCCGCTGGAACCTACCGAGCCCTGAGAAGGAACTACCGGAATAATATTATATTTCATCATGCCGATTAACAGCTCAAGTGTCTCAAGCCTTATGCCCGAATATCCTCTTGCAAGTGCATTCAGCCTTAGGAGCATCATTATCTTAACAATCATTGGTGGAAGGTTCTCGCCGCATCCGACTGCATGGCTTAGTATTAAATTCTCCTGCAGCTTTTCAATATTTCCTTTTGAAATTCTTACATTGGAAAATTCTCCGAACCCGGTTGTTACACCGTAAATTGACTCTTCCTTGCTTACCCACTTTTCAACAAGTGCACGTGACTTTTTAATTTTCCGGATGGATTCTTTCGATAAAACTATTTCAGGATTTTCATGGAGGAATAATTCAATCTGCTCAAGGGTTAGAGATTTGCCGTCGATAACAAGCTTATTTTTAGTCATAAATTAGTCTTTTAATTTTTTCGGAATTTTCTTTCCTTGCCCTGTACGTAATATGCATAGTTTGATCTTCGTACTTAGTGGAGAGTACTTCGGCAAGCGAATGTATTACTGCAGCCTTTTTAGAATCCGCAAGCTTTAAGTCAACTTTTTCTTCTACAAAAGATTCTTCGATAAACTGAAGAAGCATATTATTAAGTGAAGAAATATTTATTCCACGCTGTGCCGAAATTATTACGCTCTTTTCGTACTGATTTGCAATGAAATGTATTTTATTCTTGTCGCTTATTAAATCAATTTTATTAAATACCTTTATTATGTTTTTCTTGTCGCAGTCCAAATCTTTTAATGTTTGTTCCACTACTCTTATATGGTCTTCAAAAAAAGGATGAGATGCATCTATTACATGTAGAATAATGTCGGCATCATTAACTTCTTTTAGCGTGCTTTTAAATGAGGCAACAAGATGAGGCGGAAGCTTTCTAATAAATCCGACAGTATCGCTCAATAATATCTTTTGGCTCTTGCCTAAATCTAGAGACCTGGTTGTTGAATCTAGTGTTGCAAATAATTTATCCTCGGCAAGAACATCTGCTTTGGTAAGAAGATTAAAAAGAGTTGATTTACCTGCATTAGTGTAGCCGACTAAAGATATTCTTGTAAAATTTTTCCTGCCCTGGCTCTGGGTTATTCTTTGTGATTCAATTTTTGCCAGCTTTTCTTTAAGAAGGATTATTCGGCTTCTTATAATCCGGCGGTCGGTTTCTATCTGTGTTTCTCCGGGGCCCTTTGTGCCTATTCCACCGTACTGTTTGGATAGATGAGTCCAGGCCCTTGTTAGCCGAGGCAGCATATATTGGAGCTGTGCAAGCTCAACCTGGGTTTTGGCTTCTTTAGTCTTAGCCCGCGATGCAAATATATCCAGTATCAGTCCGCTTCGGTCAACTATTTTCTTCTCTAGCAGGTTTTCCAGGTTTCTTAGTTGTACAGGTGAGAGGTCGTCGTCGAAAATAATCAGGTTCACGTCGTTAACATCTGCCAGGTATGCAAGCTCTTCGGCCTTTCCTTTGCCTACGTAGTATGCCGGATCGGCAGCATATTTATCCTGTTTAACTTTTAATACGGTTTCGGCTCCGGCTGTTAGTGCTAATTCTTCAAGCTCAGTTAAATGCTCTTCTACAATTTCCTTGCTTAGCTCTCCGGTGCCTTGCCTGCCGGCAGGCAGGTTTAACGCAACTAGTATTGCCCGCTCGGTTGTCTTTCTTGGTATATCAATCATATATCATTTATCTTTTTCAATCCTTAAGAATGTCATTCCCGCGAAAGCGCAAAGGCGTCAACTTAAGAAACGTAAAAAATGAAATATTGCACTCCTCTAACGGAGTGCTTTAATCTTTGGATTATAGCTTCACTAAAAATATTTAGCTCCTCTGGAGCGATCACCTGTTGGCAATAACTCCGTAGGAGTTAAATATTTATAGCACTAAGCAAGTCCAAAGCATTGGGAACTCTGTAGGAGTTCAATAAATTAATTTATAGGTATTCAGCAACAAGTATTTTATTGTATATCAAATCATTACTAATCCTTTTCTGTGTTTGTAAATTCTTTTTACCAGATTATAAGTTACAATAGTGCATAAGGTTCCATTTTTCTTGCTGGCTAATAAATAAGGATAATAATTATTCATTTCTTCCTAAGTTAAATGGATTCCCGCCCCACTGCTGGTCGGGCAGGTTTCGTGGGAATGACACAATAACAGAATATTTTTCCTTCAAGTGTGTGAATCTAAAAATTTTAGATACTATTTGTCAACTCTTTCTTTGCATTCCTTGCAACCAGCATTTCAATAAGAGCCAAAAGAATCGCGACCAGTAAAAAATATCTCCAAAGCTCGGAGCCAAACCGCGATTGAAGAACAATTTTTGCCGGGTCTTCATTCTTCGATACATTTATAAACTTGCCCTTAAAATCGATTTCTTTCAGGTAATTTTCAAAATCTTTTACAGTCAAATATTTAGCCACCGATTCAAGCGGGTCCGGATTAACAGAAAATTCATCAATTATATTTTTACCGGAGTAAACTTTGTAATTACCTGCAATGGATGTTTTTTTATACTCCAAATAATTCGTCCCGGTTTGTATACCGGCCGGATTGCTTTTGTCCTGCAAATTAATAAAATCTTCGGAGTTGTCAGGTCTTACAATTTTTATTTGGGGAGAAGTATAGCCGCTAATATTTATTATTGCAGTACTGCCCGTAATAAACTGGTTATCCGATCTGTCCTTTGATGCAAGGTAGTACACCGACTTATTTATTAACGGAGCGAAAATACTTTTAAGCGGGAAGTTACTCCAGCTTAAAACCGGCGCAGTGCTAAGGACGAAAATCCTTCCCTTGCCTATGTTAAATTCACTCAAAAACGACGAGCCGTCCATCAACGAAATTATGCTTTGGCCTTTGCCTTCCGTATTAATTTTGAAGTGGTAATAAACATCGGGCGACTCTACAGCCTTCTTAACATTGTTTGAATAAATGTCCGAGAATACCGGATGAGTAAAATCCACTTTATCAAACCTAACCGGATTGGAAACAGAATTTACGGTACCTGCAGCCTGTGCCGGGGATGGAATTCCCATTGCCGAGGTAAGCTGCTGAAAGCTGTTTAGAGTGGAATTTGAGCCGGGCATAATAAAAATTCCGCCCCCGGTTGTTAAATAGGATTTCAACCTGTCCAGCCCGCCTATGCTGCCGTTCGCAAAGCTCGAACCGATTATTACTACAACGTTGTACTGCGTTAAATCTACGGCGGCAATTTGATTTAAGCTCTTGTTCACTACCTTTAAAGTGCTTTCGCCGTTACCAGCCGACAGTGCTATGTTTACAAACTTTGCGTCGTCCGGCTCATCCGAGAAAATAATAACGGGAATTTCCTGCGGGATGTAGAAGTTGATGTACCTTCTATTATCCTGCATTATTTCGTCATCTTCAATTTCCGCAAAGGCGTTTATAAAGCCGGTAGAATTAACGGCAGCTTCCATCGTTATTATTCTGGATTCGCCTGCGCCTAATGAAACACTCTGCTGTGCGCTCCTTTCGCCGTTTATAAATAACGATACGACTAGATTAGAAATAGACTGTGAAGAATAATTAGTTACCGTTACATTAAAGCTAACCGGCTTATCCTTCTCAAAAATTTGCGTATTTAATTTGAAGTCGTCTATCCCGGCATTATAAACATCCTTGCCGGCATAATCGAAAGAATAAATTCTAACCTTATCGTTCAGCAGCTGGCTTAGGTTGGATAAATCTCCCTTTCCGGCCAGCCTTCCCTGCTGAAAATCTGAAAATATATAAACTTCTTTATTAAAGTTTTGGGAAGCGGATAGAATTTTTGCCGCCTTAACAACAGCACTGTTTAGCATTCCGCTTTCGTCTGAAATTTTAACGGCGTCAACTTGCTTCTGGAAATCGGCTAAGTTGGTTGTGGTCTTTACATCGTTGTTATTAGGCTCGGAAACAAGAAGCAGTGCAGCATCATCTCCTTCCTGAAGCTGGTTAAGCAGTTCTTTAATCGCCGCCTTAGCCTGATTCAAGTAAGACCCTTTGGCATCTACAACAGACATACTGGGAGTGTTATCCAGAATAAACACTGCGGTAGTTTTTGCCGCGGAAGTAGTGCCGCCGATAGCAACTCCTTTTAGAGTAGGACGTGCAAATGCGGTAACAAGAAAGAGAATTATTAAGACTCGCAGAGCAAGAAGCAGCCATTGCTTAAGCTTAATTTTGCGGATTTTATTCTTTTGCAGTTCCTTTAAGAATGCAAGCGTGCTGAACTCAATCCGCTTCAGCTTCCTTAAATTTAAAAGATGAATTAATACCGGTATTGAGGCGGCTAAAAGTCCAAATAATACTGCTGGGTTTAAGAAAATCATTGCCGAAACTTATCCTTAGATGGGAAGAAAATCAAGACAGAAGTAAAAAAGTGAAACGGGGAAACAAAAGACAAAAAGCATTTAATGCCTTCAACGTCCAAGGCAGCGATGTTGAAGCCTGCCTGCAGCAGGCAGGGTTTGATGCGTAAAGGGAGTTAATAATCATTTAAGCAGCAGCATTTTTTTAGAGGAGACATAACCGCCGCATTTCAATTGATATATATACATCCCGCTTGACAAATTACTTCCGTCAAAGTTAACCATATGTTCACCCGCAGCCTGCACGCCGTTAACAAGCCGGGCAATTTCTCTGCCCGTTATATCAAATACAGTTAATACGACTCGCCCGGGTTTTTTCAATTTGTAAGAGATTGTTGTTGATGGATTAAATGGATTTGGATGATTCTGCATCAACAAATATTCCGTTGCCATTTTATATCTGTTAGATGAAATGCCGGTAATTATTCCGCCGTTGTTTGAAGTATAAAATACTCTTCCGCTGTCGCACAACAGCCAGCCGTGTGTGCTGTCGGTAAAAACTAAATCTCTGCCCCACAATTGTCCGTTATAAATTTTTTGCTCAGACCATGTTCTACCGGTATCCTGGCTGTAATACAAACTTCCTGAATCTACGTACCAAACTTTAGAAGGATTGCCGGGAACAAATTCAATATCATTAGGCCAACCGGTTGAACTAATATCATATGTTTCCCAGGAATAGCCACCGTCTTTAGTTCTACACATTTGCCAATTAATATTGGGGTTTTGGTAATCCATATTAACCACTAATCCTAAATTCTCGTTATAAAATTTTACAAGATCACCTCCTTCGAATGGGAAATTTGTGCTCAACCAGGTTTTTCCACCGTTGGTTGTTTTATAGAGTTTTTGTGGAATCATACCAGATTCCCGGAAATAACCTATGTTTATATTTACGAAGTCGAGTCTTCTCCATGTATCTCCGGAATAGCCGCCAAAAGCCGAATCGTTTACAGAAATCCAACTTTTTCCCCCGTCTGTTGTTTTTAAAAAAATTGCCGGACCTGGAACACTATCTGGACTTATTACATTATTAGCGTCTCCCATTGAAACGCCGTTATTTATATCAAACATCTTTATATAATTCAAAAATTTAGTTTTGGTAGTATCATAATACTGCATCGACCAATTTGTACCTCCATCGGAAGTTGCAAATATTTTACCCGTGCCTGTGCAAATCCAGAAATGTAAATTATCAATCATAGATAAATCGACAATACTTTCTCCCAATGAAGCGTTTGTTATTTTAGTCCAGCTAGTCCCGTTATCTTCCGATTTGTAAATTAAATTGTCTACACCTATAATTAAATTATTAGTATCGCATGCATCAACAGCAAAACCGAAATGCCAGCCTCTTTGAAATCCATAAGATTTTTGTATCCATTGGGAATAAATAAATGAATTAAACAACAGAAGGTAGAATAAAACCGTATATAGAGATCTGAATTTCATTTTTTTGTTTACCCCGTTATGAATATACCAAGCCTAAGCAGATAAAAAGTTTAGCTTATGTGCATTAGGTTCAATGTTTCTGAGATTATTTTGTTGGCGGTGTTTTATCTTCGCCTTCATCATTCCCGCCATTATTTTTTCCCAAGGCTTCTATTGTTTTTGTGAAAGAGTACATATCACTCTTTACAGGATCATTCTTAAATATGTTGCGGCAAATTTCACAAATGCCGATAACAGTATTATAAATTTCATTAAGTGCTGTTATAGATGCCTCTGAAATTTTAGGCCTATTTTTCTTTGCAGATTCCTGTGTTACATTTGCTGTCCTAAGCGAATCAGCATAATTTTTTATATTCGGTATTAGTGCCGGGTCCATTCCCTTTGTATTTATTTCTGCTGCAAGCTCGTTTGATATATTATTTTTAAATTGTTCAACAATAGCTTCGCATGCTGTAAGTGTATCGAATGCGGAATAATTAAATGATTTTTGTGTTGCCATCTTACTTTCCCATTAAATGTAAGATAAAATTTAATTTCCTGTTTTACAGTAATAAATAAAAAAGACTTAGTCAATAAAAATATTTCCGTTTTGCAAAAATTTTTAATTACCGAATATACATTGGAGATAATCAACGCATTGAAGACGCAGAGTATCTGAATGCTCATTTAAGCAAGCTTGGTGTTTACAAAATGAATGATAAATACATTTGAAAACATTATATTGGTATGTGTAAAATTTTGATTGCTAAAAATAAATAAGAATATTAAATGAACGATGATATCGTAGAACAATTTCTAAAGTGCATTTCAGATTCAAACATAAAAATTAAGGAAATGTATTTGTTTGGTTCCCGTTCCCGTGATGATTGGAAACCGGATTCGGACTATGACATTCTAATCATTCTTGAAAAGAAGGAAAGAAAAATAATCAATAAATTATATGATTTTGTAATTGATATTCTAATTTCCAAGGGGAAATTAATTTCGTTAAAAATATTTTCAGAATCCGAATTTATCCGGCTTAAATCAATACCGACACCGTTTATGTACAACGTACTAAAAGAAGGAATAAACATTGGACCCGACAACCGAACAATTAATTAGGAGCTATTTCAAAAAAGCCGAAGATAAGTTAGCTGTAGCTCAAAGACTTTTTCATTCAAAAGATTATGAAGACTCTGTTTCAAGAGCCTATTATGCGGTCTTTCATGCAGCTCAAGGACTGCTTTTAACAGAGGGACAGAAAGCAGAAACTCATAAAGGAGTAGTAACGTTGTTCGGACTATTATTCGTTAAGACAGGAAAGTTCAGCAAGGAACTTGGTAAATACCTCTCTAACCTAAAAGATGACAGGGAAAGCGGAGACTATGAACTTTTTTCTTTTATAGACGAGGAGACCGCTAGGACTGCCTTAGACGAAGCAGAGGAATTTCTGAAAGAAACAAAATCTTATTTAACCGCATCGGGCATATTATCAAATTAAGCAAAATCTCTCATTCCTAATTTTCATTACCGTGCCCTATCTTGCCTTTGTCGTTTACTATAGAATCGAAAATAAAAATACCCTTCAACGAAGGGTATTTTTATTAAATTAACTCATGAATATTTCTAACTTTAAATTTAACCGATAATAGATCTTTTTGAAATTATTTATTCGCCTGTGCAATCAGATTAAGTGCGCTGCCGGCTTTGAACCATTTTATCTGCGCTTTGTTGAAAGTATGGTTAAGCATCGCTTTGTCTTCGCTTCCGTCTATATGCTTTATTACCAACGTAAGCTGCTTTTCGGGTGTTAGGTCTGTTAAGCCTAAAATGCTTACCTTGTCGTCTTCTTGGATCTTATCGTAATCAGCAGGATTTGCAAAAGTTAAAGGAAGCATTCCTTGTTTCTTAAGGTTGGTCTCATGAATACGTGCAAAGCTTTTAACTATTATTGCCTTGCCTCCGAGGAATCTCGGCTCCATCGCTGCATGTTCGCGGCTAGAACCCTCGCCATAGTTTTCATCGCCTACAACTGCCCAGCCTTGCCCCTTAGCTTTATATTCTCGTGCAACTTCGGGAGTCGATTTGTATTCGCCTGTAAAAACATTTTTTACTTTTCCGGCTTCACCGGTATAAGCATTTATTGCGCCGATGAACATATTGTTCGATATGTTATCCAGATGACCTCTAAATCTAAGCCAGGGTCCTGCCATTGAGATATGGTCTGTTGTGCACTTGCCCTTAGCTTTTAACAATACCGGGAGATCGACATAATCTTTGCCGTTCCATGGCTCAAACGGTTTAAGCAGTTGAAGTCTTTCACTCTTCGGATCGACGATTACATTTACACTTGAACCGTCTTTAGCCGGGGGAACAAATCCTTCTTCGCCTCTATCGAAGCCTCTCGGCGGAAGCTCTTCACCTTTAGGAGGATCTAGCTTAACCTTTTCGCCTTTCTCGTTAACAAGCTCATCGGTAACAGGGTTAAATGAAACGCTTCCGGCAATAGCAAGAGCTGTTGTAAGTTCCGGACTAGCAACAAACGCCAGTGTTTCAGGATTGCCGTCGTTCCTTTTTGCAAAGTTTCTGTTAAAAGAAGTAACAATCGTATTTCTGTCGCCGGTTTTAATATCCATTCTTTTCCACATGCCTATGCAAGGTCCGCAGGCGTTAGCTAAAATTACCCCGCCGAAATCGGAAAGAGTTTTCAACTGCCCGTCGCGCTCAATTGTTGCACGCACCTGTTCAGAACCCGGAGTAATAGTAAACTGCGACTTTGCCTTTAGCCCTTTTGACAATGCCTGCTTTGCTATGCTAGCTGCACGGTCTATATCTTCGTAGCTGGAGTTTGTGCAGCTTCCGATTAAGGCAACGCTCAGCTTATCAGGATAATTATTCTCTATAACCGCTTCTTTCATTTTGGAAATCGGCACAGCTTTATCTGGTGTAAACGGACCGTTAAGGTGAGGTTCCAATTCGCTTAAATTAATTTCTATTACCTGGTCAAAATATTTTTCGGGATTTTCATAAACTTCCTTATCAGCAACAAGGACGTCAGCCAGCCCTTCGGCAAGAGCAGTAACGTCTGCGCGGTTTGTAATTCTTAGGTAAGCAGCCATCTTTTCATCAAACGGGAAGACGGAAGTTGTAGCGCCGATTTCAGCGCCCATATTGCAGATAGTTCCTTTGCCGGTGCAGGAAAGAGTTGTTGCACCTTCGCCGAAATATTCAACAATTGCACCGGTGCCGCCTTTAACGGTAAGTATACCTGCAAGCTTTAAGATAATATCTTTTGCAGATGCCCAGCCGTTAAGCTTGCCTGTTAGTTTAACACCGATAAGCTTTGGCCATTTTAATTCCCACGGCATACCCGCCATAACATCTACAGCATCGGCGCCGCCCACACCAATAGCTATCATTCCGAGACCGCCTGCATTCGGCGTGTGCGAGTCGGTCCCTATCATCATTCCGCCGGGGAATGCATAGTTTTCCAGTACAACTTGATGAATTATTCCTGCGCCGGGTTTCCAAAAGCCTATTCCGTACTTTCGAGAGATACTTTCTAGAAAATCATAGACTTCTTTATTCTCCGTAGTTGCTCTAAGCAAATCATCCTTAGCGCCAACCTGCGCCTGGATTAAATGATCGCAATGAACAGTGGAAGGTACGGCGGTAGTTTTTCTTCCTGCCGACATAAACTGCAGCAGAGCCATTTGCGCAGTTGCATCCTGCATTGCAACTCTGTCCGGTGCAAGCTCGGCATAGTCTTTACCTTTTTTTAATTCCGATACCGGATTATCCCAAAGATGCGTGTATAGAACTTTCTCTGCATACGTTAAAGGTCTGTTAACAACCTTTCTTATTTCCCCAAGTTTATTTTTATAATTTGAATAAACTTTCTTGATCCTTTCAATATTAGCTGCCATAATAAAACCTTTTTTATTTTCAATTCTTTTTATACGAAAATAAGAAAAAGGAGATAAAATTGCTTGGAGTAAGGCTTGAGAAAAAATAAATACATTTTAATTTTAAGTTTATTATGTTAGAGGCATAATTATTATGTCTATTAGAACATGTCGTTATGCGGGAAATTACATTATTAATTGTCGACGATGAGCCTTCGTACCTCGATCTTTTAAAAGGTCTTCTTCAGCAGGAAGGCTACAAGAAGATAATTACAGAGCAGCACCCGGAAAAAGTAATCTCTATACTGAAAGCGAAACCGGTCGATCTGATAATACTTGATGTATATATGCCCAAACTAAACGGGCTGGATTTGCTTGAAGAAATAAATCAAACACATCCCGGAATCCCGGTAATAATTGTAACGGCAGTGGACGAAATTGAAATTGCGTTAAGAGCCATCAAGCTGGGCGCATATGAATATATAACAAAGCCTCCGGATACCGACCGTCTTTTCCTTTCCATAAAGAGGGCTTTGGAACAGAGGATACTCGAACAGGAGCTGGATTCCCACCGCTCAATTCTTTCCAAGTCAGCTCCAAAGAAATCCTATTTTTCGGATATTATAACTTCGTCTCCTTTGATGTATAAAGTTTTCGAGCTGGTGGAAATTTTTGCGCCGACAAATGAAATTGTTCTGATTACCGGCGAGACCGGAACGGGAAAGGACCTCGTCGCCAGAAAGATTCACGAGCTTTCGCCGCGCAGGAACAATCCATTTGTGGCTGTTAATCTTGCGTCAATATCTTCTTCATTATTTGAAAGCGAGTTATTCGGGTACGAGAAAGGCGCTTTTACGGGCGCGGGAAGCGAAAAAAGAGGCTATTTTGAAGAGGCTAACGGAGGTACCATTTTCCTTGATGAAGTAGGCGAGCTTCCCAAAGAACTGCAAGGCAAGCTGCTAAGAACAATTCAGTACAACCAGGTTTTCCGATTAGGAAATCCGAAACCTATCCAGCTGGATATAAGGATAATTGCCGCCACAAATAAAAATTTAATTGAAGCCGTAAAGCAGAATGAGTTCAGGGCGGACCTGTATTACCGGCTTAACCGGGGTCTAATTCAGCTGCCGCCTCTGCGGGAAAGAAGCGACGACATACCGTTATTATCAAATCACTATTTAAAGATAAGCAATTTTATTTATAAGAAAGATATCGCCGGCTTTACAGAAAGCGCAATGAATCTTTTAAAGAGCTACGACTTTCCCGGCAACATTAGGGAGCTCGAAAATATAGTCTTTAATGCCGTAGCCAAGACAAAGAAGAACGACTTGATTTCCGATTTTGCCCTGCCGAATAAATCCGATGCGGAAGCTGAAAGCCAGGTCCGGCTTATTTCAATTGATGACGCCGTAAAGGAACACATAAACTCGGTGCTGAATTTTACAAAGGGTAGCCTACATAAAGCGGCCGCCATTTTGGGCGTAAGCGAAAGAACCCTCCAGCGAAAAGTTAAAAACTTCAAGGAACAATTGTAACAACCCGACGCCGGACGACAATTTTGGCGTCAATTTTGTCGTTTGTCATGCCGCATTTAATCCGCAGTTAAAAAAAATTACTAAAATGGCCGGTTAAAAACAGTTAAAATAATTTTTACTGCGGGCATAATATTTGTTTATTTAATACGCTGGCAGTTAACCGGAAATTAGAAATAATCAGAGTAATTTTATGACGAATATCCAAACTATGTTAACAGTTGGGGCGATGCTTCTTTTAGCAATTGTTTCTTTGAATTTTAATTCCACCGTGCTGGATACATCCACCTCGGATATGCAGAATAAAATATATCTAACTGCTTTTTCTATCTCGGATAACTTAATAGAAGAGATAAAGCAGAAGAGCTTTGACGAGGCCACGATTGAATTCCCCACTACCAACACTGCCAGCTTAACTCCGCCAGCCAACCTGGGGCCGGAAGCCGGTGAAACATATCCCAACTATAACGACGTTGACGACTACAACGGCTTTGCCGATACGATTACCGCACCGTATTTTGAAACCTATTATGTCTCCTGCTCGGTTGAATATGTAGACGGCGATAACCCGGATGTTGCCAGCACAACGCAAACGTTCTATAAAAAAGTTACTGTTACCGTTTCTAGCCCTTATTTAAAGAGCCCTGTAAGCTTATCATCAATTTTTACGTTAAAGTAATGAACACACTAACCGACATACTTGGAGCTTCATTAGTCGGCGGCCTGGTGCTGCTGGTTATTTTGAACTTAAACATATATTCCAGCCAGACTAAATTTTCATCAGACTCCGGATTAAGGCTGCAGCAGAATGCTAAGACGCTGGCGGATATAATTGAATATGACCTTAGGAAAATCGGTTTTAACCACAGCGGGGTTGCAATTAAAACGGCTGCGCAAAATCAAATAACTTTTTATTCGGATATTAACGACTCCGGCGTAGTAGATACGGTTACGCTTACCATAAGCGACTCAACGCTCGTAACATCCACACCCAATCCGCACGACAAGATATTATATATGATTATAAACAGCGATACATCCAAAGGTCCCTCGCTTGGACTTACAAATCTTAAGTTCACTTACATGAATTCGATGCTGCAAACAACGGCCGCTCTGGACAGTATAAAATACGTTAAGACTGAAATCTGGCTTGAGTCCCCGGAAAAAGTTGATTCTACTTACGCACAGACTTACTGGGAAATAACCATTAATCCAAGGAATATATAGCATGGGTAAAGGAATACTTTTAGTCGTAATGGGAATTTCAATCATCATTGGTCTGCTTATTGTTGAACTAAACGCCAATACCACCAGGGGGCTGGATACAACTTTAGATTATTATAAAGAAACTCAGGCCAGGCTTATTTCAAATTCCGGAATAGAAATTTACCTGGAAAAGCTTAGAAGAGACAAGACGTTAACAGGCAGCTTTCCGGGTAATCCGCTAATGGGCGGAACCTACGATATCACTATTTCCGGGCCCGATTCGCTTTTGAAAATAGTTTCGGTAGGAACGTATAACGGAGTATCGCACACAAGTATAATTTCTGCTTCACGTAAAATAGTTGCTTTGCCGGATATAAATTCATCAATATATATATCATCAAACAATTTGGGAATAAACCTCGCAGGCAATATGGATATAAACGGATATGATCATAATATTGACGGAACTCCGGGACCGAATCCTCCGCTGCCGGGAATAGGAGTAAGCAAATCTTCAGACAGTGCCTACATAGTAAATAATATTAAGCCGAAAATTTCCAGCGCTATTCAGGGAGAAGGCGGTACACCCAGCGTAAGCACTGTTTCGGATACAACCAATTGGGAAGAGCTTACCCAAAATTATATTTTCGCCGCAGACTATACACTTCCCACCGGTACGTATTCTACAGGAACAGTTCTGGGAACTCCTACAGATCCAAAGATTACTTATGTTAACGGCGATGTTCAGTTTGCAGGCACTGCCAGCGGCTCGGGCATTATGGTTGTTAACGGCAATCTTTCTCTTAGCGGAAATTTTACGTTCACCGGAATACTGATTGTTTACGGCCAGTCTGAAATTACTACTAAGACAACCGGCAACGCCGGAATTTACGGCGCCTCTATCTTCGTAGGGGAAAGCGTGGATTTTCAAGCCACCGGCAATGCATTGTTCTATTACAGCAGCCAGGCTATAAATAATGCCAAGACGAATTTAAAGTCATCAACTTTCCAAATATTAAGCTGGTGGGAATAATAATTATACAGAACTAACAAATGGAGCTTTGCTTCCGGATAAATTTTTATGGTTAATAAAATTCCCGAATATTTTGACAGAGAAGGCGAAAGGTGGTCGATAGGCAAAGGCGATTGGAAAAGCCATCAATACGACGACAGGATGAATCGAATCAAAAAGAGGAAGAACAAAATAAGCGTAATGGTTGTTATAAACATCGCAGTAATAATTCTAGTTCTTATCCTTGCTGTAATTTACTATTGAGGAGATAGCCCGGCTTTCCTTTGAGCTAAAGGCGGTTAGAAAATATCATTCCTTATTAACAATAAAACAGCCGACTGCGGCACAATTAAGAATTTTTCTTTTTCAAATTCGATTTCATAGGCTTCCTTGCGCAGGAAAATTGCCAGGTCGCCTTCCTTTGCCTGAAGCGGAATATACTTTACCGGCTCCTTACTTTCCTTCCAGGGCTCTTCATCAACAGGCGTAGCCATAGGATAGCCGGGACCGGCCTTAATTACATATCCGCTCTGAATCTTCTCTTTCTCTGTAACGCCCGGCGGGAGGAAAAGCCCGCTCGAGGTCTTCTCGCTGTTCTCTTCAGGGCGAATCAAAAGCCTGTCGCCTACTACAATAAATTTTTGCAGATTCTTTAAGTTCAATTCCATAAAATCCGGTTAAACTCAATTATTAATCAAATTTCTTTAATAACTCACCTTATGCGTAAGACGGGTTATTAAGATATAAAATCGAAACAAATATAAACAAGTTCGTGTAATTATAGAAACGGCGGGCAACGTACTAATATTTAAGCTTAAAGCAATGGCTCGACTCCGCCGGCCATTACTTAGTACACTTGTTCATAAATACAGTGGCGTATAAAATAATGGTTAAACCTCAATTGTCCCGTAGGACAAAATATTTATAGGATACAATAAACCAGGACATATTAAAGTCCCGTAGGGACGAAATAGATGCTGCTGTCTAATACATTTATATAATTTATTAAATATATCTCTAATATATCGTCCCTATGGGACTTTGATTTATGTTATTACATTTTTCTATAAATATGTCGTCCCTACGGGACTAATCACAAAAATGTTATGTCATAGTATTTATGAATACGTGTACTAAGTTATATGTTTTTATTGCAACCCCGATTGGGGTCGAATGATGTTTCAATTTGCCTTTTAATATATTTAAATTTGAACAATGAAAAATTTTGAAGAAAAAGGTTTACTAAAATGAATGAGTTCTGGAACGCACGTTATTCTCGGGAAGAATATGTTTACGGTACAAAGCCGAATGAATTCTTTAAAGAGCAGATTGACAAGCTGAATGCCGGCAGGCTGCTCTTGCTTGGTGAAGGCGAAGGCAGGAACGCAGTTTACGCGGCAAAATACAACTGGCATGTAGATGCAGTTGACTTTAGCAATGAAGCAAAGAAAAAGGCTTTGAAGCTCGCCGGAAAAAATAATGTCGTTATCAATTATACGCTAAGCACGCTCGAAGATTTCAAGCCCCAAGAATCTTTTTATGATGCAATCGGGCTTATATTTATACATATGAACAACGATGTAAGCAGACTTGTTCATTCCAGGTGCATAGATGCTCTTAAGCCGGACGGTGTAATTATACTTGAGGCTTTTGAAAAGGAACAGGTACGGTATAAATCGGGCGGCCCGCAAAACTCCGACCTGCTATATACCATCGAGGATATACGGCTCCAATTTAAAGAATTGAAGACAACTGTTCTTGCAAAGGAGATTGTGAATATAAATGAAGGAGCGTATCACTCCGGCGAAGCTGCCGTAATAAAATTTACCGGGATAAAATGAACTTGCTGACAAATTAAAATCTTATTTGCTTTATAATGAAGAAAGTATTATTCGTTACTTATTTCTGGCCTCCTTCGGGCAAGGCATCGCTTCACTGGCCTTTATTCATCATTAAGCATCTGCCTAAGTTCGGCTGGCAGCCTCTGGTGCTTACGGTAAAAGAAGATACTTTTTCCGGGAAGGATGAAAGCCTGCTTAAAGAAGTTGCGCCGGAATTAACGGTAAAGAAAACGGATTCATTCGAGCCGTTTACACTTTACAAAAAATTTACCGGAAAGAAAAAAGACGAGCAGCTTGTTGCCTCGGAAACAATTTCTAGATCGAATAGAAGCCTTACTCACAGAGTATCAATCTGGATAAGGATGAATCTCTTTATCCCCGATGCGCGGGCGGGCTGGTACTTTCCGGGTGTAAGGGGAGGAAGCGACATATTCCGGGATGAAAGAATCGATGCGATAGTTTCAATCGGCCCGCCGCATACTTCGCTTATAATAGGAATGAGGCTGAGCAAAAAGTTTAACGTCCCGCATATCCCGGTCTTTATCGATCCCTGGGTTGATATCGTCTATTATAAAAATTTTAAGAGAAGCAAACCTACCCTGGCAATAGATAATTATCTTGAAAAGAAAGTTCTTTCAAACTGCAAAGCTGCAGTGTTCGTTACAAATACTATGAAGGAAGATTACAACAGAAAATATGAATTCCTAAAAAGCAAATCTCATGTGCTGTACTGGGGTTATAATGAAGAAAATTTCTGCCTTCCTCCTAACCCTCCCGACCAGTCGGGACAAGCTCTTCCAAAGGAAGGGGGAATGAATGCTGATTATAAGAACAGCTCTAATAAAATCTTAGAGGTTCTTGTACACGCGGGAAATATTTTTGATTTTCAGAATACTCCGCAATTTTGGGAAAGAGTTAAAAAGGAAATTGACTGCGGCAGAAATTTAAAAATAAAATTCATCGGTACTGTAAGTCCCGGCATTAAGCAGACAATTAATGACAGCGGCTTAACACCGTTTACTGAGTATCTCGGCTTTCTTCCGTACAATAAAATGCTGGAAGAATTAAGCAGGGCGTCTTACTTGCTTGTCTGTGCAACCGAGCCGAGACACGTGCCAGGCAAGCTGTTCGAGTATCTCCGGATAGGCAAGCCGGTAATTGCATTCGGCAACGATAACAACGAAGTGAAAAAAATTCTGGAAGATGCCAGTGCAGGAATGATGTTTAGATATGATGAAAACGGTGAAGAGTTTTTTTTAAATGCTAAAAACTTTAAAACATATTTAGAGAAGATTAAAAAATATGATAGGGAAAGTATTGCCCGGTCTTTAACAAGTATATTGGATTCGTCAATTAATAATTCATGAAAACTTAAAAGCGAATAAGAAGAACTTATCCGCTTTAATTTAACTTAAATCCTTAATAATTATTGAAGGCTGTTACTTTCAGCAAAGTTTATCGAGGTTTGTATGGTATTTATATCTCCGGTATAATAAATTCTATATTCGTTACCCATCTTAATTAAACAAGGATAATTAATCCCCTGGTAATTTTTAACCGTTTGCGAACTACTGAATACGAAATTATCTGATTTTACCCAATGTATTCCGTCCTGCGAAACAGCCTTGCCGAATTTAGTTCTATCGGTATTCTGATAAATCATTACAAATTTATTATTTTCATAAATGATTGATGGATAAGAAATTCCTATTCCTTCCCAAGGTAATGATGGGCCTAATATCGGATTACCGGAATACTTCATCCAATGAATACCGTCATAAGACGTTGCTAAATTGATTCTTATTTTATCATAAACATCTATAGGGCTGGAGGAATAATACATATAAAACTGTCCGTTAATAAAAAGTACAGACTGGACCCCAATTTTATTTTCATTAGAGCTGTCGGCACTTAGTACGGGGTCAGGCATTCTTTCCCAATTTACACCGTCCACAGATGTAGCCAAGCCTATTTGCCATTTACCATATTGCGATCTCCAGCCGGTATAATACATTCTGTATAAACCGTTAACCTTCATTATCGCGCCGGGGCCAACTGTATAATCATCCCAAGAGCCCGGCAGTCCGTGCGTGAAAACCGGTTGATTAGATACGTTGTTCCAGTGTATCCCGTCGTTCGATTCGGCTAGCCATATATTGCCTACTCCGGAATTATATGTACACATATACCACATCATATAAACGCCGTTATCAAAAATAATTTTTGCAGTACCTATGCCGTTCGGGCTTGAAGGATTATTCGAAGCTGTAAGAACAGGATTGTTGGAATAATCAAGCCACAAACTGGAAGTATTACCCCACATAACAGTTATAGAAATATTGCCTGTGCCGCCGTTTGTTACCGGCTGCAATGTTAAACTGACATTAATTGTAGCGCCGCTTATTACGGTAATATCTGTTTCGCCTTTATATAAAATTGTACCGGTGCTGTCTGATGCGATTATGATTAAATGCCATACTCCAGCAGGAACATTCGTAAAATTAATTACACCGGTTGTATCGGTTATGGGATTAGAATTGCTTACTAATGAATCCAACCCGCTCCGTGTTAATACCGCTAAAAGCTGTTTAACATTGGAAGGGGTATTCCCTCCGCTAATTTTCAATATAACCTGGCCTGAACCTTCCGTACTTTGAAGCGGCGGTGAAACCAAATTATTCGAACATCCAAAATAAACAGCTAAGGATAGAATTACTAAAGAAGTAACTATAATTTTCATATCAGCCCCTCAAATTTGAGTATGTTAAGTGATAATCTGAACTGAACATAAAAAATTTGCACTCCATTGTCAATTCAGAATTTATTCATTGTTTCAATCACCTGGTAAATATCATCCTCGCTATGCGAAAAAGAAATAGGAAGACTAAGAGTTGTGCTGTGTATTTCTTCAGAGATAGGAAAATCTTTCTCGGTTATTATTCCTTCCATAGCCTTCTGCCTATGCGGCGGCACAGGGTAGTGAATATCGGTCTTTATTTCGTGCTTAAGAAGATATTCTTTAAGCCGGTCCCTTTCCGGATGCCGGACGTTGAAGATATGGTATACGTCGAAAAAATCTTTTTTCACAGCGGGCTTAATAAAATCGTCCTTTAGGTTTTCCAGATATAAAGAGGCGAGCTTTCTTTTATGGCTATTAATTTCATCCAGGCTTTTTAATTTAACAAGAAGGAACCCCGCTTGAACCTCATCAAGCCTGGAATTATACCCTACCAGCTCATTAAAATATTTCTTTTCCGAACCGTAATTCCGAAGAGTATTTATTTTCCTCGCCAGTTTTTCGTCGGAGGTTAATATTGCACCTGCATCACCAAGCGCACCCAGGTTCTTTGTCGGGTAAAAGCTGAACGCGCCGAAGTGGCCGAACGTTCCGGTCTTTTTATTTTTATACATAGCGCCGTGGGACTGTGCGCAGTCTTCAATCAGCTTCAGGCCGTGCCTGCCGCAAATCTCCATTATGGGATTCATATCGCACGACTTGCCGTACAGATGGACTACCATAACTGCTCTTGTTCTGTTTGATATTTTTTCTTCAATCTTCGCGGGATCGATATTGTAAGTTGAAATATCGGGCTCAACAAGCACCGGCTTTAATCCGCACTGCAGAATAGCGAGTATGGTTGCGATGTAAGTATTGGATGCAACGATTACCTCGCTGTCTTTTTCAAAATCGAAGGCTTTGAGAGACAGCATCAAGGCGTCCAAGCCAGAAGCAACGCCGACACAGAAAGGCGAAGAATTATATTTGCCGAACTCCGCTTCAAATTCTTTTACATGCGCGCCGAGAATAAACCATCCGCTATTTAGAATATTACTAAAGCTATGCATGTAGCCGTCCCAAAACGGCTCGTTAACATTGCGTAAATTCTCATAATCAATCATTTGTAATCCTCGAAGATATAATCGTTGGGATCGAATTGAGTTGAAGCAAACACCAGCAGAACCGCATCGGGAGTAAAATGATGCATCGTATGCCAGTCCTTAGTTTCAAGTATTAAGCATTTGCTCGGATGGTCTAGTACAAAGTCTACTTTCTTTTCCCCGTCGTTGTTGGAAACAATGCAGCTGCCATGAATGCAGATGGCAGCTTGAACCGTGGTGTGGTGGCGGTGCCCGCCCCGAACTGAATCGTCTACGCCGTAGATATAAAAAATTCTTTTTATCTGAAACGGTATCTGCTTTTCAATAACCGTCAGGTTTCCGCGCTTATCGGAATGAGTTGTTAAATTTATTATGTATGCCATTTAATCTCCCAAAAACTTTCTCTTCTCAAATATATTATAAACGCCTTTCAAATTTCTATATATAAACAGGACCGGAGTTTTCCAGTTGTTCGGCTTGGCTACAGCGCCATTGGGATCGAAAGTATTATCAATAGTCAAAACTTTTTCTTTCAACGAATCAAGATATTGAATATACGGCTTATAAAAAATATCAAGCACCGCTTTAGACAGCGTCCTCCGGCCTAGCTCTACTTCCCCGTTTTTGAAAAAACGCAGGTAGTGGAAGTGATAGAATATTACATCAAATTTACTCCCGGAATTTTTTTCAATGCCGGAAATATTCTCACCTGCTTTATTAAATTCATACTGCTGCACATTCCAGGCAGCTAGCCCGCCGCCAAGGTGCCGCATTACATGTACGCCTTTGAACCTATCAGTCCAATCATCCAGGTAAAGCTGGTCCCCGAATTTACCGTCTTCATATTTTGCATAGCACCACTCGATGCACCTTTCCCTCCACCACCTTAGCGCAGTAAGGCCGGGCTCATCGTTCTTGAATGTAACGAACTGAACGCAGTACTTACCGGCTTTAAGCTCTTTGTTGTATTGTGGAGAGTAACGGTGCTCTGTTATTAAAATTGAATCGCCGCCCAGCTCGTCGAAAATAGGCTTGGGCGACGAGTAGAAGAAAAGATCGGCATCAAGGTACGTGCAGCTTTCAACCTTGTATTTTTCAAGAACGTAAAGGATGGTTGATGACGTGCTTGTCCAGCAGTACTCCGCAACCGATCTCGTCGGTTTAACCTTAAGCAGTTGTTCGTCCTCAAATTCCTTCAACGAGATAATTGTAGCCTTTGGTAGATCCATCTTTTTCAGTACGTTCAGGCACTTTTCGTTAAACGCAAAAATATAAAGATGAAAATCGCCGCAGTGTTTTTCCAGCGAATAATACAAAGCAAGCCCGCGCGTAAGATAATTAGTATCGAACAAAGTGCAGAAATTGTACATTATAGTATAGCCGTTTAAATCTTTATTTTACATGTCAAGATATTTTATTTGTTTATCCTTGCACTTGAACTTGAACTTGAACTTGAACTTGAACTTAAACTTGAACCTGAACCAGCTTGCAGCGCCTGTCTGCCGGATAGGCAAGCTTTAGCCGCTATGATTGTTTCTCTTTTTCTAAAACAAAAATAGGGAGTGTCTGGAATAAATTGGGAAACCTTTCCATCAAATAATTTTTTAACCGACTGTTTGTTCCGACAAAAGTATGCTTAATGATTTTAAAGTTGCCCGTGTCGAATAACAGCTCTAAAAAATCTTTAACAGAAAGCTGATGTATATGGCCCGTGCTGTACCATTTATACCCGAAGATCATCTGTTTGGGCATTCTGCCTTTAAGCAGCATATCAATCCGGTTTTTATAAAAGCCGAAGTTGGGGAATGATACGATCTGCCGTTTGGAAATCCTCTGCATTTCCTTCAACAAAACTTCCGGCGCCATTACCATTTGAATTGTTACGTTGCATATCGCATAGTCGAATTGATTATCGGAATACTCAAGCGGCAAATCTATAGCGCCTTGCTTTACATTAAGACCTTTAGAAACACATACCTGAACACCCGACTCGGCAAGTTCCAATCCGCATCCGGTTACGCTTTTCTCCAGTACCAGCTTTTGAAGCAGTGAGCCGTTGCCGCATCCCAGGTCAATTACAGTTGAGCCGGGCTCTACCAAAGCCGATATGTATTCATATTCCGTTCTATCTGTAAACCGGTACCCGGAATAATCGTATTTACGGTTGTCGTTATTATTATGGCTGTCGAAAGAATCCTGCATCGGGCTTTTATTTTTAATTTAAATATAAGCTAAAAGAATTTTTAATAAAATGCCGTCACTTCGCTTTATAATGATGAAAATGGTTTTATTTCTTCAGTACATAGCCGAATGCACTTAAATAACCTTTTATTACCGTATCGACATTTATTTCGCCGGAAATAATTCTCCCTGAATTTTTTCCCATTGCGTGCATTCTTTCAATGTCTGAAAAAAAGTAATCAATTTTATTTGAAAGATCATTAGTGCTGTCTTCTTTAAAGAATTTTCCGTTGTAATCATCTCTTACAAGTTTTTTTTCGGTGCCGTCGCATACAGAGCAAATAATAGGCTTATCATAGCACATAGCCTCGTTAATTGAAAGTCCTCCCATTCCCGCCAGTACATATACCGAAGATGCGGAAATATATCTGCCGAGAGTTTTTGAATCATATACTCCGCCAATAAACTTTATTGAATCTATTAGGTTGAGGCTTCCGGCAAGCCTTTTCAGCGGTTCTTCTTCAGGTCCTTTCCCGATAATAATTAATTCGGCATCAGGATATTTTTCTTTTACAGTTGCAAATGCTTTGATCAGCAGATCAACTTTTTTCCATTTCACAAGCCTGCCAACATGAATAAGTCTATAATCATTATCCTGAAGTAGGGGCGGCATGACGGATATTTCGTTTTTGATTTTTAAAATCTCATCGGTATCCGGTGAATTATAAATTATAAATATCTTTTCTTTCTCTATGCCGTAGCTGCCCACAATTTCATAAGCATCTTCTATATAATCTACATTTGCATCGACCAGCTTGTAATATGCTTTCATTATGTAAGGCAAAACATTATACCGCAGTCTTCCTATGAATGTAGAAGATTTCGCCTGGTCTTGCAGATTTTCATCAACCAGCTTACCACTGCGGTAAAATTCTTTTGACTCATTGAACTTAGGCACCTGAAATGGTATCTCTTTGAAAATTATTTTTATTCCCATAAGCCTAAGGAATAAATAAATGTGCGGCTTAAAAATAAACGACAGGATATAAGGCCAGATAATTACCAGTATATCAGGTCTCTCATCGATCATTAATTTTAGAAAGCCTCTTAAGAAAGGTTTACCGTAGTAAGCGTTGTATTCTTCAAGGTAATGCAGTTTGAAGTCGATACCTTCATCAGTCTGATAGACCCCCTTGCCGAGCGTGTTGTGGTTTGACTGAGGAACTGCTACGTGTACTTCAATATTTCCCTCGTTGTTAAGCTTGTTTAAGATCGCATTATAATAGTGAGGGAGTCCGCCGAAAGTAAATAAGACCTTCATTAAGATTTTGCACTCCTAGATGTTTAAACAGTTATTCTGTTTATAAAAAATCGAAGTACAATTTTTGTGGGCTGTAACCGGCGACATGCCGAAAAAATCCAGCCTCTTAAAACCGCTGCTCTTCAAAAGCTCTATACCTTCGGTGTAATCTTTCAGGTCCGCATTATCGAATACGATGATGCCGTCTTCGGTTAACTTGTTCAGGCTGTGCTTAACACAATTCACACGGTCACGACCGTCTATGATTATTATATGATATCGCTTGTCTTCTTTTAACACTTCCCTAGAATATTCGCCGTTATATTCCAATTCTTGATAAACTACTTTTACATTCTGCGGTATTCTGCCGGATACAAGTTCAAACCATGCTTTATCATTTTCAACTGATTTTACCGTACCGGCTCTTTGTGCATACCATAAAGTTGAATTGCCGCTTCCGTATTCAAAAATATCAAAATGTTTTTTTAAGCGTCCTTCTACAAAATAAATATAAGGATAAGCATTCCACGGCAATGGGTTTCCGTCTTTATCAATCGACTGCTTGGTTTTAAAACTTCTAAACCAGCCTGAGTCCTTCAGTTCGCTTAACAACATCAACTGCACATATGCACCTAGCCCGATTATGTTCAAGAGGTCCCAAACAATATTTTTAATTTTTCTAATCAAAGCTTAAAATCCTTTTTAAAGATTCTGTTCTATTTTTTCAATTCCCGTGAAAGATTATTCTTCCATGCGGAAGGATTCTTCCATTTGTTGTAAAATCCCTTTATGCTCTGCAATTCTACCGGCTCATAAAATTTTAATAAATAAAGCAAAAAAGGAAACGCTATTATAAGAATAATTTTTAAGAATATATCCATTACAAAATTTATCCGGAGATAGTATACGGCAATATATAAGACTGTGCCCAATATAATAACGAAAAACAGTTTTAAATTTTCAAACGGGATGTTGTAAAACCTGGCTGCTATTCTATCGGAGATTAAATACAGCACAAGGAATGCAGCCAGTGTTGTATAAGCTGCTGCCATCATTCCATATTTTGGAATAAGAATAAAATTTAATCCAATATTTATTACGGCAGCAATAATAGTTGTATAGGCTACATATTTTGTTTTCTTGGTAAGATACAAACCGAGAGAGGCAACTAAGCGCATACCGAAGAAGACATATGAAAATACAATTACCGGCACCACTTTATATGCAGGCCAGTAATCGGGATTATGAGCAAACAATTGAATTATCTCTTTGCTGAAGAAAGATAAAGCTAAGCCGGTCCAAACTAAAACGTAAGTCATGTAGGTCATCATTTTCGAGAAATACCTTTTGTCGCCTTCCGTTCCAAACATCTTATAAGCAATAGGCATCAAGGCAAGAGAGATCGGCATAATTATAAACATATTTAATACGCCTGCAATCCGGTAGCCTAGATCGTACTGACCTAAAGTTGCATAGTTGGCAAAGTACTTTAGAATGTAGCGGTCGCTTACGTTTAATATCATCATAGCGATGGAGGTAAATATTAGCGGCACACCGAAACGCAGAGATGCATTCATAATTGATGTGCTGAACTTAGGCTGCATTTGAACTGCAATGAACGGGAACAAAATAATAAAGGCAATCCCTTCACCGAGTATATAAGCGTACAAGACTCCGGTTACGCTCATCTTGGCATAGGCAACAAAATAAATTGTAAGTCCCAGAGTAACCGTCAATTTAATTAAGCTAAGTATTGTATAAAGCATCGATCTTTCGTCAGCTCTTAATTTATCAAACATCAAATTGTTCAGCACTCTCATTACTATAATAAATAATGAAAGTCGAAGGTAAAGATTGAATTCTTCCGGCTTACCGAAATACTTGGATACAAAGCCGACGAACGCTTCGCCGGCAAGAATAAAAATTGCACAAATAACGGCTGCAGTTAAAAAAATAGTAAACAACGCGGAGCGTTTCTTATCGGAATACTCCTGAGCATTGCTTAACATAACCAGCGCCGGACCAAGACCGAGATTTATTACTTCGGTTAGAATAGACATGGTAATCTCAAGAATCCCCAGAACGCCGAACTCGCTTATAGAAAGAAAAACGGAATACAGCGGGAGAAGCACCACTCCTATTGCTTTAGTGGCAACGTTGCTTATGCTGTATACTATTGAGTGTTTAACAAAATATTTGAGGTTTTCTAACATTAAATTTTTTTGATTAATAAAAACCTGCCCCTTTATTTCCCTTCCTTAGCAAGGACCGGGACTAAGGGGGATAGAATCCAAACAGTAAATTGCATATAATAGAAATTTAGTTGGGAACAATTGTGCAGAAGTATAAATAACTAATCCCGATACACTATTATTCCCAATCTATACTCAATACAAGGTCCGAAGAATTCAAGCTGAGGCGTTTTTTCTCCGGCTCAATAAAATTGTTATAATAAATCCTAAAACAACCAGTGAACTCAATACCAAGTCGATATATTTGGCAATAAAAAACGATGTAGGCGCATAAACAAATTTAACATCATGCAAACCTTTGGGTACAACAACGCCCATAAAGCCGTGGTTTGTTCTATATATTTCGGTCTTCGCTCCGTCTACAAAACACTTCCATCCGACCGGCAGATATGTATCGCTGAAAAACAAGAAATTATTTCCGGAAGCATTAACTTTGGCTGCTACAGTTTCATCCTTATATTCCGTAATGCTAACCGATGCAGTGGAATCCGGTGCATCAACTTTCGGCAAGGTTCCATCAACGTAAGCAATATTCTTCGGATCGAATGAGTTTGCCTTAATGTCTTCAAGCACCTGCAGATCAGGCTTTGATCCAATTTTATTTACCAGATATAACCTTGGCAGTGCATTCTCGTTTTTATAAACTATTTCTTTATCCTTTTGATAAATCGGTACAAAGCCGGGGTACGGTATCTGCTGATCGGCAACAACATATTTTACGTTGCACATCCGCCAGAGAGTTGGATTAACCGGACCGATAACATCCATCAGATCCTGGTAGGAGCGCGGCTTTATACCTGAATACCCGAAGAAATCTTCAACCATAAAGTAAGCATTATAGTTGCCGTTATTCGCGCTTGCAGTACCTAATGTACCGTCCTGTTTTATATTAATCATTCTAAAAGGATTTTTATCCTTTTGATTTTTTATTGCGGTAATATAGTCCGGCGGATTGAACATGTTTTTAATATCAGGGTTGTCTACATACTTTTCGCCTCTCGCATCAATTCTAAATAGATCGAACGCAGTAAGCAAAATTATGGCTATGACAAATACGTCCCGACTTATCTTTGAATTTATATACGAATATGCCAGCCAGAACGCAGCCGACAGAATACCAAATGCGATTAGAAGATCGCCTGTGAACATATCGGACATATATGGTGATAATGCATTAAACTGCTGGGCTTCGCGTTGATGACTAGAAGCGAACTCACTTACCCTGCCTGCAAACCAGTCCGAGATTGATCCTTTAAGAAGCAGCGACAGAACGAATATTACCGTAAAGGCTATTGAAATGTTTTTTATAAGCTTAATTGTCCTGCTTTCCTTAGTTTCCCTTAACGAAATAATTTTCATCAGCCCGTAGCCCGCAAGCACCGGCATACTTAACTGAAGAATTACCAGGAACATTGACGGCACTCTGAACTTATTAAACATTGGCAGGTAATAAAAGAAAGCATCGAACAGTACCGGCAAGTTGCTGCCGAATGAAACCAGCAAGGCTATTGCAGACAGTAGTGTTAGAAACTTTACAAACGGATCTTTCCACATTGTAAAAATTCCGAACAAACCCAGGAAGAAAACAAGTACACCCATATACATCGCAACGTCCACAAAATTCATCTGCCCGAAATAAGTATTAACGACTACCGGCTGGTCCTGCGTAAGCGGTCCCTGGTAAGTAGAATTGCCGAACCCGTAAAAAGAAGGTACAATAAACGTTAAAACTTCCTGAGGGGAAAAAGACCACATCGTATGATATTCATAATAAGCTGAAGAAGTCGGATTAGTGCTGGATGTTGTAGTCTCGGCAATGCTCTTTCCGCCTCTGGTTGAATATGGCGTGTACTGGTATATCTGGGTTATGTTATCGGATTGAATTAACAAAGCAATGAGTGAGGCGGTAAAAGTAATACCGATTGACTTAACTATCTGCTTCCTTAAAACGCTATCCTTCTTTATAAGTGCGCGCAGCAGGAAAAACAGGAAATAAACAATAACCGAAAATATTGTGTAATAAATAATCTGCACATGAAAGCCTTCAATAAAAAGCTGCAGAGTTATTATCAGGATGAAAAAATCTATTAACCTGAATTTATCCTTCATTCTTAGAAGCATTAAAAATATCAGCGGGTACCATGCAATGGAAGTAAGCTTTGTTACATGCCCGATATATAGGAAGACTATTAGTCCCGTGCTGAACGAAGTAGCTACTGCAACAAATAAACTGACGAGAGTATTCCTGGTTAAATTTTTCATCAGGAAGAATGAAGTAATTGCCAGGATTATAAGGTAGAAGCTCCACATAGCATATTCAACGGAGAAGAAGCTGGCAAATACAGTTCTTACCGAGGTGAAGACCACGTATATAAGATTAAACCATGTATAGCCGGTGCCAATTGCATACGCCGGCATTCCGCAGAAGATAAGCGGGTTCCATAATGTAAATCCGCCTGTATGGTTTTGAACATAAGGCAGCATACTTCTGCTGGAAATTATATCGCCGGACTCGAAAGTCTTTCCGCCGAAGTAAAGCGGATTTAAGAATGCCAAAAACAATATGAAGATTACAAGAATAACAGCGAGGACATGATACTTCTGCGGAAGTATTTCCTCCAAACTAAATTTGGCAAGCAATCCCTCGCTTCCGGATTTCTTTTGTTTAATATTCTTTACCGTCTTAGCCATATAAATACCGTGTATTAGATAATTAATAAAAATTTATTTTCTAACTATAAAATTTATTCCTGCGCCCACTTTATTCGTTGATGAATAATCTGCGTACATCATAATAAGTGTGAAAGGGAAAGTAACCAGATAGTATAACGGAAGCAGGATAAAAAATAATTTTGAAATATTAAGCATCTGCATTGGGTATTTAATTCCAAGCCTCCATGCTCTGCTGCCCCAGTAACCGTATGTGTAACGCGAACGGAAGATATCAAAACCGAGCGGGACTAGTTTCGCTTCTAGATCGTGGTATGAGTAGCCGTCTCTTGCGTGCTCGCTTATAAAGCTTTCTTCCTCATCATCATGCACATCGCTGCCGCCGTATATTGAAGGAGTGTTTATCAATAAAAATCCTCCCGGCTTTAATGCCCTGTAAAAATTGCGAAAGACCTTTGCGTCGTCAACTATATGTTCCATTACATCAACCGAAACTATCATATCAAATTTATTTTCATGGTTTATTTCAGTCAAATCTTCTATCCCAAATCTAACGCTGCTTAAGCCCTGGCTCTTGAAAAATTCCATACAGTCATTTATCCATTTTTCTTTAACGTCAACAGCATAAATTTCGTTAGGCTTAAGTCTCTTTGCCATAAAATATGAGTACTGTCCGTAGCCTGTCCCGGCATCGTATATAAATATTTTTTTATCTCCTAAAATTCTTCTCAGGTTTTTTAGTTCCCTTCTTACATACCAAGAGCGGAGGAACATAATATCCAGCATCTTATAGAAAAGAATTCTAAGGATAGGAAACTTCCTAATCAAATTTGCAAATATGTCTTTTATCGGATCGTAGTACATTTGTTAAAGTTCAAGTTCAAGATTAAGTTCAAGTTAAAGTTTACCATACGTAACTTTAGTGCAGTATGGTTTAAGAATTTATTAAATCCATAATACCATTTACAAATTTATCCCAGGAATATTTTTCAACTTCGTTACGAATATTGCTTACAAAAATACTTTCTTTATTATCAGAGTAAAAATTAATTATTGCGTGGGCAAGTGCAGCGGGATTTTCTTTTTCAACAACATAGCCGGTTTCCCCGTCTCTTATAACTTCACCCAATCCCCCCACATTGGCAGCAATTACCGGCTTGCTAAAATTCATTGCTATCTGAACTATACCGCTCTGTGTTGCATCCCGGTATGGTAAAATTACGCAATCCGATGCAGAAAAGTAATACTTAACTTCCGTGGTCGGAATAAAATCGGTAAACAATAAAAGGTCATCTTTCAGTCCGAGATCGTCAATCATCTTTAAATATTTTTCTTTGTTCGAGTAAAATTCGCCTGCTACCATCAGCTTTACAGTAATTTTATCTTTAAGAATCTTCATTGCCTGGAGCAATATATCCAGGCCTTTATAATCTCTTATAAAACCAAAGAACAAAATTATTTTTTCATCGTTTAACTTCAGGAATGTTTTAGCATCGTTTTTTCCAACCGGTAAACCGAAATTAGAATAAACCGGATGCGGAAGAACCTTTGCCTTTGCAGCCGGGTAATATTTCAATAGATCGTCTTTAACTTTTTCCGAAAGGAGGATGAAATAATCTACTGCGTTAAAAAAATATTTTGTAAAAGCAGTATCGCCGGGCTTTTTTTCGTGAGGGATAACGTTGTCGCATATTGTTAAAACCTTTGTCTTCCGGTTCTTTTTAGCCAGGCGGATTATTGTTCCGAAGCAGGGGCCGAAGAAAGGCATCCAGAATTTAAATATCAGAAGATCGGGTATTTCTTTCCTTATCTTTAATCCGATTTTAATCCAGTTAAACGGATTAATTGAATCAACGACGGGAAGAGTGGGAATCATTTCCAGAACATCGCCGGCTTCCAGCTGCGATTTACCCGGGAATAAAATAGACGGATACTGCCTCTTAAAAGTAATTACGTTTACTTCGTGCTTTTTTAACAATTCTTTAAATAGCAATCCGTTAAAGTGTGCAATTCCTCCCCGCAGCGGATAGGCAGTAGATAGGATTGTAATCTTCATTAATCAGGCAATTCCAATAAATCTTTTACTTTATAAATTTCCTTAAGATAAACAACTAAAACAGGCAGGTTAATTTAAGCAAATAATTTTTTCAGCCTTTATCTTTTACTATATATTCTTTCTCGCTAAAAGAATTCTTAACCATCATTTCTCCCAGAAGCCCGACGCTGAAGAATTGAACTCCCACTATAATTAATAACATACCCAGAAACAGCATCGGCCTGTTGCTAAGCGGGTTACCCATAATCCAGTCGTACGTTAAAAATGCGTTTACAACTAAGCCGACTAAAAAGGACAGCGCGCCTAAAAATCCGAACAGGTGCATTGGGCGCTTAATATACCTAGTTGAGAACAATACGGTAATTAAATCTATAAAGCCTTTAAAGAATCTCGATATCCCGAATTTAGTTTTACCGTATCGCCTGGGATGGTGCTTTACGGGAATTTCAGTAACCGTAAATCCTTCCCAATCGGCCAGTACCGGTATATACCTGTGCAGCTCACCGTAAACTTTAATATTTTCAACCACCTCGCGGCGGTAAGCTTTTAATCCGCAGTTAAAATCGTGTATCTTTATTCCCGTTAGCACACGTGTGGTAAAATTAAAGAAACGTGAAGAATATTTTTTAATAAGAGGATCGAACCTTCGCTTCTTCCAGCCGGAAACCAGGTCATAACCTTCTTCAAGTTTTTTTAGCAGGTTCAGAATTTCCGAAGGATCGTCCTGCAAATCCGCATCCATTGTTATTACCGCATCCCCTGTAACTTCCTTAAATCCAACGTTAAGGGCAGCGGACTTGCCGTAATTCTTTTTAAAACTTACGTATCTAAACCTTCTGTCCTGCTTGCAAATTTCTTTTATATTCTTTAATGAATTATCCCGGCTGCCGTCATCGACAAAAATAACCTCGTAGCCAATATCTATTGTTTTTAAGGTCTTTTTAATTTCATTGGAAAGAGGCATAAGTGATTCTTCTTCATCGAATAAAGGAATAACTATGGATACTTTTTTAAACTGGATTTTTTCCTGCGATGGGAATTGCTGGTTCGGCTTATAGTGCTTCCGGCGCCGGTAGTAATAGGGTTTTCTATTTGAAGAAGATTTGCTTTTTAAATTTTCTTCGGAGCTTGTTCCTTTACTTTGTCCAGGTTGAGAATCGTTAAACGAACCGGTTTCTATTCTGTTAGTTTCTTCCAATTAAATTACCATTTTTTTAAAATTTGTGCTTAAAATTAAGCTAATAATTACATAAAAACAATTTGAATAACCCATAACCGGCTAGGGCAGATATTTGAATTCTACTATACAAAAACGCCTTTTCCATCTTTTATTAAAAAAGTGACGGCTGGTTAAGATAATTGTAATTATATCTTTATTTTTTGAGCGCATATTTTTCATAATAAGAGCACAATGGCATGAATGCAATTAAATCCGCTAAAACTTTAGTCATTTTTCTTTTGGCTAATATTATTTCAGTCTCGTTAGCACAGAATTCACTGGACACCGCAAAGCTGGACAGCCTTTTAACTTACTTTTCTGTAAATAATAAAATGATGGGCGATTTTGCAATTGCCAGACCGGAAAAGAATCTTTTCGTAAAGGCATACGGATTTTCTTATATCAACAATGATAAAAAGATTCCTGCCGAACCAAACTCGAAGTATAGGATCGGCTCAATATCCAAAATGTTTACCGCCGTAATGATATTTCAACTGATAGAGGAAAAAAAGCTGGGTCTGGACGTGCCTCTTTCGGATTTTTTCCCTCAATTGCCTAATGCAAAAAAAATCACTATACAAGATTTACTCAGCCACCGCAGCGGGCTTCACAACTTTACCAATGATTCATCTTATATGGATTGGTATACAAGACCGAAAACAGAAAATGAAATGATTCATCTGTTTGAAAATCAAAAACCGGAGTTCGAACCAGGCGCCAAGGCAGAATACAGCAATACTAATTATGTTCTCCTTGGTTATATAATTGAAAAAATTACCAAAGACAGCTATGCAAATGAGTTGAAAAAACGGATTACAGATAAAATTGGATTAAAAAATACTTATTACGGCCATAAGATAAACACTAATGACGGCGAAGCATTCTCTTATTCTTTTGAAAACGGTAAATGGAAACAGCAGCCGGAAACCGATATGAGCATACCCGGCGGCGCTGGTGCGGTGGTTTCAACGCCGGAAGATTTAAATAAATTTATACAGGCTCTTTTCAGGAACAAATTGATCTCCGGCAGTTCGTTAAAAGAGATGACTACAATTAAAGATAATTATGGTCTGGGTATTTTCCGTTTTCCTTTTTATGATTTGATCGCATACGGGCATACCGGCGGTATAGATGGTTTTACTTCCATGCTGGCTTATTTCCCTCACGATAGTTCTTCATTCGCTCTATGCTTTAACGGGATGAACTACAAAATGAATGATATTCTTATCGGCGTTTTAAGCGTATATTATAATAAGCCGTATACATTCCCTTCATTTAAAACATTCAACATTCCGGAAAGCGAACTGGTAAAGTATATAGGCTCTTACTCATCCCCCGCTCTGCCATTAAAGATCGATATTAAGAGAGAAAACGGTTCACTTACTGCACAGGCAACTGGTCAGTCGGCTTTTCCGTTAACGCCGGTAAGCGAGACTGAATTTACATTCGACCCTGCCGGAATTACAATAGTATTTAAAAAGACACAAAGCGGAAAGTACGACGAGTTTACACTTAAACAAGGCGGCGGCAGCTTTTTGTACACAAGGGAAAAATAGAACAATTTAACTCATTAAACTAAAAAATACTTAAACGGAACAATTTCAAATGCGGCTTGATAGCAAATATAAGGCTGTAGCCAATCAGATCAACAAATTAAACCTGCATCACAAAATTTGCTTTTCCAAGAAAATCCCAATCTTTATCTTGACTTTTTTGTACAGATAGAGTAGGTTTGAATGTGTTTTCAAAAAATATTTCTTGAACCTGCTTGCAGCTGGCAAGCTTAAACCTTGAACTTGAACTTAAACTATTTATGCTTTTCTACCAGCCAGAAGGTTCAAGGATATGGTTGCCGGTTGCAGCAAGCAGGTTCAAGAAACGGAACAGATTATAAATATTTTAGGTTTTAAATGAGTACTGAAGTTAATCAAATTGAAGAGCTTGCAAATAAAGAATACAAATACGGTTTTGTAAGCGATATTGAAGCCGAAAGCTTTCCGAGCGGCTTAGATGAAGATATTATTAGGCAGCTATCTGAAATAAAAAAAGAGCCGGAATTCATGCTGGAATGGAGGCTGAAAGCATACAAGCATTGGCTTACCATGGAAGAGCCGAACTGGGCAAATATAAAATACCCACCTATTGATTATCAGGCAATCTCATATTATTCGGCTCCAAAGAAAAAGCCGGCAAAAAAAAATTTGGATGAAGTAGACCCTGAACTGCTGCGCACTTACGAAAAACTCGGCATTTCGCTTGAAGAGCAGAAAGTTCTTTCCGGCGTGGCTGTTGATGCGGTATTTGATAGTGTTTCGGTTGCAACTACATTTAAAAGCAAGCTGGCGGAATTAGGAATAATTTTTTGCTCAATGTCCGATGCTATACAAAACCACCCGGAACTGGTTAAGAAATATCTTGGAAGCGTGGTGCCCTATACCGATAATTTTTTTGCTACATTAAACTCGGCAGTTTTCAGCGACGGATCCTTCGTATATATTCCCAAAGGCGTAAGGTGCCCGATGGAATTATCCACTTACTTTAGAATTAATGCTGCAAACACCGGCCAGTTTGAGCGTACATTAATTATTGCCGATGAAGGTGCTTATGTTAGTTACCTGGAAGGCTGCACAGCACCGATGAGGGATGAGAACCAGCTTCACGCTGCGGTTGTTGAATTGGTTGCGCTTGATAATGCTCAGATAAAATATTCTACCGTACAGAACTGGTACCCCGGAGATAAAAACGGCATAGGCGGAATTTATAACTTTGTTACCAAAAGAGGCGCCTGCCGCGGAGTGAATTCTAAGATATCGTGGACACAGGTAGAAACCGGCTCTGCTATTACCTGGAAATATCCAAGCTGTCTTTTAATCGGCGATAATTCAATAGGAGAATTTTATTCCGTAGCGGTTACAAATAATTTTCAGCAGGCGGATACAGGCACAAAGATGATACACATGGGAAAGAATACCAGGAGTACAATTATTTCCAAGGGAATATCTGCCGGCAAAAGCAACAACAGCTACCGAGGCCAGGTTAAAATAATTAAACGTGCAGATAATGCTAGAAATTTTTCTCAATGCGATTCCCTGCTTATAGGCGATAAATGCGGCGCGCATACTTTCCCTTACCTGGATATAAACAATCCTTCCGCACAGATTGAGCATGAAGCCACAACATCCAAAATCGGCGAGGACCAGATATTCTATTTAAACCAAAGAGGCATCTCTACCGAAGATGCTATCGGAATGATTGTGAACGGATACTGCAAAGAAGTATTTAAGGAGCTACCAATGGAATTTGCGGTCGAGGCTCAAAAGCTGCTAAGCGTTAGTCTGGAAGGAAGTGTGGGGTAATACAATTAAAAATTAAAAATTAAAAATTGATAAGGTTAATTTAATGTTGCAAATAAAAAACATACATGCCAGCATTGAAGGCAAAGAGATATTAAAAGGTATAAACCTGAAAGTTAATGCAGGAGAAGTTCATGCAATAATGGGCCCGAACGGCAGCGGTAAAAGCACACTGGCGCAAGTATTGGCCGGGCGCCAGGAATATGAAGTTACAAAGGGAGAGGTTATTTATAACAATAAAGACCTGCTATCTCTTTCTCCTGAAGACCGTGCACGGGAAGGTATTTTTCTTGCATTTCAATACCCTATAGAAATCCCCGGCGTAAGCAATACAAACCTTCTAAAAACGGCATTAAACGAAATAAGAAAATACAACGGTCAGGAAGAGCTGGATGCCATGGAATTCCTTGCACTTTTAAAAAGCAAGATGAAGCTGGTTGAAATGGACCAGTCGCTGTTAAACCGTGCAGTTAACGAGGGATTCTCCGGTGGTGAGAAGAAGAGGAATGAAATTTTACAGATGGCCGTATTGGAACCGAAGCTTGCTATTCTTGATGAAACAGATTCCGGGCTGGATATAGACGCATTGCGAATTGTAGCCAGCGGCGTAAACAAATTAAGATCGGAAGACAGGGCGATTATAGTTGTAACACACTACCAGAGGCTGCTGAATTATATCGTCCCGGATTTTGTGCACGTGCTTTACAACGGCAGAATAGTTAAATCCGGTACAAAAGAATTAGCCCTTGAGCTCGAAGAAAAAGGTTACGATTGGCTGAAAGACCAGAAAGAATTGGTAATGAATTAATTTGAACTTAGACTTTATAGATGAAAGATCAAGTTCAAGTTTAAGATCAAGATCAAGTTCAAGTTCAGGTTTAAGATCAAGAAGTTTATAGTTTTGTAATATATTAATGAAAGACAAAAGATAGAGGATAATTTATGGGCCACGATGTGGACATAAGAGACTGGTATATATCCCGGTTTAAGGATTTTGAAAATAGTTTGAACGGCGAAAGCTTAAAGCCCATCCACATGCTTCGCAAGGAAGCTATAGAAGGATTTGCCAAACTTAATTTCCCGACGACGCGCGACGAAGAATGGAGATTCACTAATATCTCCCCTATTCTTAGATTCAACTTTAAGCCTTCCCTGAAAATAAAAAAGATAACCAAGAGCACCGTCGAAAAATTTTTATTCAAAGAATTAAATTGTCATCTCCTGGTTTTTATAAACGGACATTTTGCCAAAGAGTTTTCCCGTACAAACAATTTACCCAAAGGAGTTGTTGCAGGAAATATAAACAGGGAAATTTCCAACGGCTCAGAACTTGTAGGCAGGCATCTAGGTAAATACGCAAACCACAAGGAACAAATATTTACCGCTTTAAGCACAGCATTTACTAAAGACGGCGCATTTATTTACGTACCCGATGATAAAATTATAGAAGAACCGATTCATATCTTATTTATAACGGATACGAACGGCGAGCAGTTGCTTACCCAGCCGCGCAACTTATATATAGCCGGTAAGAATTCCCAGGTTACAATTCTAGAGCATTATGCCTCGGTAAACGAAGGCTTATACTTTACAAACGTTGTTACCGAAGTTGTTGCCGGAGAAAATTCAATTGTGGATCATATAAAGCTCCAAGAGGAAAGCGTAAAATCTTTTCACATTTCCAGAACGGAGATAGACCAGGAAAGAAGCAGCAATTTTGCCTCGCATTCAATCTCGCTGGGAGGAGAAATTACGAGAAATGATTTTAACTCCCGATTTAACGGGCAGGGCGGAGAATGTACTTTGAACGGTTTATATTTACTTAATGGCAATCAGTTGTACGATACACACACTATGATCGACCATGCAAATCCTTATTGCAACAGTCATGAACATTACAAAGGCATACTCGATGGTCAATCCAGGGGTGTATTTAACGGCAAGATAATGGTTCGCAGGGATGCGCAGAAGACAAACGCATTCCAGGAGAACAACAACATAATATTATCGAGCGACGCGCTGGTAAACACTAAACCGCAGCTGGAAATATTTGCAGATGATGTAAAGTGCAGCCACGGTGCAACCATCGGTCAGCTCGATGCAGATTCGATGTTCTACCTTAAGGCCAGGGGAATAGGCGAAGAAAAAGCCCGCACAATTTTAATCCATGCCTTTGCCAGCGATGTGGTTAGGACGGTAAAGATAGAGGCGCTGAGGAACTATTTTGAGAAAATATTAAACGACAGATTTAATAAATAAATTCTTTGCATGCAGGCTTGCCCGCGGCCGCTCATTTTTACCCGCAAGGCGCTGAGTTGCAAAGGAAAAATTACATAGGCCGAAAAGTGAATAAAACAGAATTACATATTGAGCCGAAGGCTTTCGATTTAGAAAAAATCCGCCGCGACTTTCCGATACTAGGGCTACAGGTGCACGGTAAGCCTCTTTGCTATTTGGATAACGCAGCAACAACTCAAAAACCGCAGGCGGTAATCGACTCTCTTGTTCAATACTATTCTTCAATGAATGCAAACATTCACCGGGGCGTTCATCATCTTAGCGAGGTTTCTACAAAGGCTTTTGAAGACGCACGCATAAAAGTGAAGAGCTTCATCAATGCCTCAAGCGAAAAAGAAATTATATTTACAAGAGGAACTACCGAATCTATAAACCTGGTAGCCAATTCTTTTTTAAGGGGACGGTTTGAAGACGGCGACGAAGTTATTATTACCGGAATGGAACATCATTCCAACATTGTTCCCTGGCAGTTGTTTGATTCTATAAAAAAGATAAAGCTGAGAATCGTTCCGGTAGACGACAACGGCGAGCTTATCCTTGATGATTTTGAAAAAATGATAAACGAAAAAACAAAGCTTGTATCGGTTGTTTATGTTTCAAATTCTTTGGGTACAATCAATCCGGTTGAAAAAATAATTTCCGCAGCACACAAGCATAACGTGCCGGTTCTTCTAGATGCTGCACAGGCTATTCAGCATATACCGGTTGATGTGCGGAAGCTTGACTGCGATTTCCTGGCATTTTCCGGGCACAAAATTTACGGGCCGACGGGAATTGGAATTCTTTATGGTAAAGAAAAATTATTGGATGAACTGCCGCCTTTTCTTGGAGGCGGAGATATGATTTCGAAAGTAACTTTTAACGGTACTACTTTTAACCAGCTGCCTTATAAGTTTGAAGCCGGTACTTCCAATATTGCCGATGCAATCGCGCTCGGAACTGCAATCGATTACGTTGCGGGAATAGGTATCGATGCTATATCATCGCACGAAACGGAAATTCTTGAATATGCGTCGGCAAAAGTAGCCGAAGTGCCTGGCCTTAAAATTATAGGCACTGCAAAAAATAAAAGCAGCGTACTCTCCTTTATATTTGATAACATTCACCCGCACGATGTAGGAACGTTTTTAGACTTCGAAGGCATTGCTGTAAGAACCGGGCACCACTGCACTCAGCCTATAATGGACCGCTTCTGCATACCGGCTACAACAAGGGCTTCCTTTGCAATGTACAATACAAAAGAAGAGGTAGACATTCTAGTTAGAGGATTAAAGAAAATTACAGAGGTTTTTAACTGATGGATACTGAATTAAGAGAACTATATCAGCAGGTTATTTTAGACCATAATAAGAGTCCCAGAAACTTTAAGAAGCTGGAGAATGCAAACCAGGATGCTGAAGGTTATAATCCGCTCTGCGGAGACAAAATTCATATCTACCTGAATGTTGAGGACGGGATAGTTAAAGATATAAGCTTTATCGGCTCCGGATGCGCTATCTCTAAAGCTTCTGCCTCTTTGATGAGCACAATAATAAAAGGTAAAAGTAAAGAAGAAGCCGGAATTATTTTTGAAAAATTCCACGACCTGGTAACCGGAAAATTAACCGGTGAGGCCGAGATTGAGGAACTAGGTAAGCTTGCGGTCTTTGCCGGAGTAAGGGATTTTCCGGCGCGGGTAAAATGTGCAAGCCTTGCCTGGCATACAATGATGACGGCATTGCAGGGCAAAGATGAAAAGGTAACCACGGAATAATTACTATGAGCGGATTAAACAAACAGGAACTGGAAGACAAAATTATTCAGGTATTAAAAACTTGTTACGACCCCGAAATACCTGTCGATATCTTTGAGCTCGGATTAATTTACGAAATAAAAATTGATGACGACGCCAATGTAAATATCAAGATGACATTAACATCACCTGCATGCCCGGTTGCGGGCTCATTGCCGGGTGAGGTAAATGAAAAAGTAAAATCCATTGACGGCATAAAAAGTGTAAGAATAGAATTAGTATGGAGCCCGCCGTGGGACAGAGACATGATGTCCGAGGTAGCAAAAGTTGAATTAGGAATGTACTAAATTATTTAACCTGAGTAATTGCCAAACAACCTTGAACTTACACTTGACCTTGAACTTACACTTGAACTACCTAGGCAAGTTTAAGTTTAAGAAGAGTAAGAGTTAGAATGGTAAAGAAAAAATATCAATATTAACTAGAGAGGAAATGACATGTTCAATATTATTTCGCGTCCGCCAATATACGATCAGGACGCAGTTCAGCCAATGCGTGATGAATTGGTTGCAGTAGGGTTTGAAGAATTATTAACACCCGGTGACGTTGACAAAGCCATCAACGTAAAAGACGACAAGACAGTGCTCGTTATGATAAATTCCGTCTGCGGATGCGCCGCAGGAAGCGCTCGCCCCGGAGTTTCATTGGCTTTACAGCATACTGCTATTCCCGATAAGCTGTACACCGGATTTGCCGGGCAGGAAAGAGATGCTGTTGAAAAGATAAGGCAGCTGATTGGAAATTTCCCGCCTTCATCTCCCAGCATAGCGATATTTAAAAACGGAATCCTTCTATATTTTATGCAGCGCTACGAAATTGAAGGTCGCAGCGCAGAGGAAATAGCGGATGAATTGAAATCCGCATTCGATGAACTCTGTACCGCAAAGGGTCCTTCAATCAGCCCGGAACAGTTTACGCAGGTAATTTACGCAAAGCAATGCGGTTCAAAAATTCCGCTGTTCAAAGGATAAAAAATAGGATTGCATGCAGGCATGGATGCATGAAATGCCATGCAAACATGCTTCCGTGCAGTCATGCGCTAACTTGAAAGTAAGTATAATAATGATTATAAGATTAAGCTTTGTTAATAAAAGTAAGTGAAAGAAATGAAATTCAGTACACAAGAAGAATACGGATTGAGATGCCTGCTGCGTATTGCAAGATCAAAATCCTCAAATGGATTGACTATACCGGAAATAAGCCAGATGGAAGGGCTGTCGCCTGCCAACGTAGGAAAGATTCTGCGTGCTCTCCGCCTGGGCGGTTTTATTGAAAGCTCGCGCGGACAGACCGGCGGCTACAAGCTTGCGCGCCCGACAGGCGAGATAATTATCGGCGAGGTTCTGGCAGTTCTAGGCGGCAGGCTATATGAGGCAGGTTTCTGCGATATTCATGCAGGCAACGAAATGATTTGTACACACTCAATCGACTGCTCGATAAGATCGCTGTGGAGAACAATACAATCGCTGCTGGACAGCGTTCTAGAAAAATTGACACTTAAAGATTTAATAGGCAGTGAGGAAGACGTTGTTACTCTCGTAACCAACTTTGCAGCATCCGCGCCTACTCCCTTTACGAATAACTGATCTAAAGACTATGTTACGAGCCTTGTTTTTTGATTTCTGTACTATCCTTCACTCGCATCTCCTTCGGAATTTTTCTCAATTCGTCTTTAAGCTTTTCCGTATTACCGCCCTTTAACGATTTATAAATTTTAATTACAACCTCGGTGGAATTATTAAATCCCCTTGAAGTAATTTTAATTCCGTCTACTTCTCTTGCTAGAGTTACACTGGCAAAAAGCTTATCCCGGTAGATAAGATCGTTCTTCATCTTGACTCTCTTTTCCGGTATATTATCTAGTGCCCAGTATAATCCCTTTTTTGCGTTTTGGTAAGCGGTGTTTATTTCTTCTTCGGGAACTACTTGCGCACCGGTAAATTGAGCAGCGGATAACGCGACAAATAATAAAAAATATTTAATCATAAATTCCCCGCAAATACTTTATTATAGTTTAATAAAAATTAGCCTAAATAAAAATATTAAATCGAATTTTTTGCCCTTGATGCCATTGTGCTATATTTTAGCAAAGCAAAATAAATTTTATGATTAATCATAAAATAGTAATATACATTGTAGCAATATTCCTTCCTGCCATTATAGGAATATTCATTATACAGGAAATTAAAGTACAAAAGGTAGAAGGAATGTTCGAGAAAGTAATAGGCGGTTTAAACTTTCCGGAAGGCCCGGCCTGGGACGGCAACGGCAGCATTTATGTTTCGAGCTGCTATGGCGGCTACATTACAAAAATTACCGGGGACTCTTCATACACATTTTTATCGGCATCGAAAAATCCTTTCACGCTTAAACAGACAAACGGCCTTACATTCGATAAGCACGGCAACCTGTTTGCATGCGATTACGGGATAGGTGCAATACTTAAAATTACTTCTTATGGGAAATCGGAAATCTACGCATCCGGTCATACAGATAATAAAGGAGTTTACATACAGAGATTTAACCGGCCGAACGATCTTGCTTTTGATCCTTCGGGCAATCTTTACTTTACCGATCCGAAATCTTATGACAAAAATATTCCGGACGGCGTTGTGTATAGGATCGATACTAAGACAAAGGAAGTAACTGCCGCTGCCGACAGTATCGCATTTTCAAACGGCATAGCTTTCTCCGAAGACGGTAAATCGGCATTCGTATGCGAGTCTGCAAAGCACCGTGTTTTGAAATTCAGCGTGGAAGCCGGCGGTACATTTTCAAATAGAGTAATTTTTGCAGTGCTGCCGGACGGAGACCCGGACGGAATTGCATTCGACATTGAAGGTAATTTATACGTTGCCAACTTCGGAAGCGGCAGAATCTATATACTCGACGCAGACGGAAATGTAAAAAAATTTTTACAGGCCCCCGGTAAAAAACCGAGCAACGTTGAGTTTGCAGGCCAAGATATGCGCACTCTGTATATCACCGAGGATGAAACAAATTCGGTTTATAAAACAAGGGTAGAAGTTCCCGGCTTACCTTTATTCAACTCGCCAGATAGACCTTGAACTTAAACTTGAACTTAAACTTAAACTTGAACTTAACCTTGCGCTTTTATGCGCTATTGATTTTTGTTTTGACACTATCCAATGTCTATTTTTGCATGTGCAATTTTATTGCTTTTCTTTTAAATCAAAAAAAACGGAGAAGATTAATGATACATAAATTGGTATTACTGAGACACGGCGAAAGTAATTGGAACAAGGAAAATCGTTTTACCGGATGGACGGATGTTGATTTGTCGGAACAAGGAATTAAAGAAGCAAAGAGTGCGGGACAGATTTTAAAAAGCGAAGGCTACACTTTTGATATGGCATTTACTTCGGTTCTAAAAAGAGCAATTAGAACACTGTGGATAACACTAGACGAGCTAGACTTAATGTGGATTCCCGTTGAGCGCTCGTGGAGACTGAACGAACGGCATTACGGCGCACTTCAAGGATTGAATAAAGCAGAAACCGCTAAGAAGTATGGTGAAGACCAGGTGCATGTTTGGAGAAGGAGCTACGATATTCAACCGCCGGCACTGGAAAAAACGGACCCGAGATATCCGGGAAACGATCCGCGTTATGCCGACTTAAGCGAAACCGAGCTTCCGCTTACCGAATGCCTAAAGGACACCGTTAATAGATTTGTGCCTTACTGGGAACAGAGTATTGCACCTTTAGTTAAGACCGGACAAAAAATAATTATTGCTGCCCACGGCAACAGCCTAAGGGCCCTGGTAAAATATCTTGATAAAATTCCGGATGACGAGATTGTTGGACTAAATATACCAACCGGCATACCGCTTGTTTACGAGCTGGATGAAAAGCTCAGCCCGATAAACCATTATTACCTTGGCAATGCGGAAGAAGTAGCAAAGAAAGCCCAAGCCGTTGCAAACCAGGGTAAAGCGGAAAGTAAATAGTAGATAGAAGGCAGTAAATAGTAGGTAGTAAATAGTAGGTAGTAAGTAGTAGGTAGAAAATTGGATAGGGCTTTTTCTCTTTATCGTTAATTCGGCTTATAATTTTCTACCTAAATTCTACCTACTAACTTCTATCTACTGTTTATAGTTTTGGCTTGATTTTCAATTTCATTTTATCAATCTTGTTACCCAAGAATAAATATATATCGATGGGAACCTTCGTAAATGCGTAGAAAATTTTACTTCTTCTTTTTATCAGCCTTGCTTTGCATGCCTCAAATTTATTCTCAAACCGTTATTGGCAAATATGCCGGGGAGTTTATGGCTATAGGCGTGGGCGGAAGACCTCTCGGCATGGGCGGTGCTTACGTTGCCGTTGCTAACGATGTTACAGCCGGGTACTATAATCCTGCAGGCTTAGCGCAGATAAACTATCCGGAAATATCCTTAATGCACGATGAACGCTTCGGCAGCCTTGTAAATTACGACTATGCAGGCGTCGCTATTCCTTACGGTAAAGATATGAGCTTCGGACTCAGCATTATGCGTCTGGGCGTAGACGGAATTCCAAATACAACAGGAGCTTTGATTGATCAGAACACGGGGCAAGTTATAACGGATATTAATCTTCCATCGGCAAGATTGGACTACAGCAAAATTACGGAGTTCAGCGACCAGGACTGGGCATTCTATTTTACTTTTGCAAAGCGCTATTCGGAACAATTATATTACGGCGCTAACGTAAAACTTATTTATGAAAGCCTTGCCGGATATTCGGCCTACGGCATCGGCTTTGATATAGGTGCATGGTATAAGCTGTTTGATAATTTTTCACTCGGCGCTAATCTTCAAGATATTACAACTACATTAGTAGCCTGGAGTACCGGGAGAAACGAGTTAATTACTCCTACTGCAAAAGTCGGAGCCGCATATCATTTTAATTTTCTTGGCGGCGTAATTACTCCCGCCATGGATTTCAATATTAAATTTGAAGACAGGCAGTTCGCCTCAGAATTTCATTTAGGGCCGGTTAGTTTTGATATGATGGCAGGCTTTGAATATAACTTTAAAAATTTATTTATGGTAAGGGGCGGTTACAACGACGTAAAGCAGTTTACAATTGGCGCTGGAATTAAACTCCCAAAATTGAATATTGATTATTCGTTCGCACGCTTTAGCCAGTCGCAGTTGGAGAGTCTCCCCGATACTCACCGGATCTCGTTAATACTTACACTTGAAGAGCCAAAGTTTCTTAGAAAGTAATTGGAAGATAATATTGAAGTCAGTAAGTAGTAGGTAGTAAGTAGAAAGTAGTTATAAAATTAGCAGTCCAATTACTACCTACTACTTTCTACTTACTTAACTCATGTTACGCAAAATTATAAAGCTTGGGTGTCATACCCGCGAAAGCGGGTATCCAGCATTCCAAAATAAGCAAAAAATGGATTCCCACTTTCGTGGGAATGACAATACAGTACATCAAAATGAATTTCTGCGTAACTTCAGTTACTTAATTTATTTTCAACCGCTTCTAGTAGAGTATTAAGCAGCACTTTATTTTCTACCGGCTTTGTTAAGAAAACATCCACACCGGCATTTAATGCGTTATCTCTGTCCTTCTTAAATGCATGTGCAGAAAGGCAAACAATCGGAATATTTTCGTAGCCGGGAATTTTCCTTACTTCCTTTGTAAGTTCCAATCCGTTTTTATTTCCTCTTAAAGAGATATCCATTAGAATAACATCGAACTTTTTCTTGTTAATATGCTCATAGAATGATTGTTCCGAATCGCATATTTCCACTTCAAAATTCCTTTTTAAGAACATTTCGAGGAATTTTTGATTTTCGAAATCATCCTCAGTAACAAGTAATTTTGGTTTGGTTTGTCGTACAGCGTCGGTCATTTTCATTAACTCCTGCTATTCATTAAAGACAATTGTAAATTCAGACCCTACGTCCTTTGTGCTTTTCACAAAAATTTGGGCATTGCTTACGTCTGCAAATTTTTTACTTAAAGCCAGCCCCAGTCCGTTTCCTTCGAAGGGACGGTTGTAACCCATTCTTTCCTGGGTAAAAGGCCGAAAGAGATTACTGACAAACTCTTCAGACATCCCTATGCCAGTATCGGCAATTGAGACGTAAAGCTTATTATTCTTATTCCTGTTTAGAACTACTTTTACGCTCCCTTTGTTTGTATATTTAACGGCATTATCAATCATGCTGTCGAATATTTGAACCAGGCCGAATTTATCTGCATAAACATATGCATCGCCTATTTTATTTTCAAACGCAAGCTCTATGTTTTTTAATTTAGCTTCGGGCTTGTATTCGTTTATAACATTTACTAAGGCATGTGTTATATTCGTAGTTTCAATTTTGGGCTCGTAGCTTTCGGTTTGGAACTGGGACATGTACAACAGTTGATCGATAGTTCTTGTAAGCCTCCTACCGCTTTTATCAATTGCATAAAAGGCAAATTCCATATCGTCATCAATCTTGCTGGTTAATTTTTCCTTGATAATCGAATTAAATCCTAGCACAGCTGTAAGCGGCGATCTAATTTCGTGGGACATTTGTGCAAGAAAATAACTTTTTATTTTCTCAGAGTCCTCAGCTTTTTTTAATGCCTCTTTTATTTTTAATTCTGCTTTTTTCAGTTCGGTAATATCGCTGCCGTAAATTTGCCCGATATTCATTTCGGGCAGCCCAATAATGGTAAACTTGTAAGATTTATCGTTCAGCTTTGTAACAAAATCAATTTTTTCCCCCTCCCTTATACATGCTGCAAGGTCTATTTTATTTATATCGGGTATTATATTTACTAATTTTTTTTCTTTGTGTAATCCGTTCTGCAACAGCATCTCGCTGGCTTCGTTGCTCATTACTACCTTACCGGTCTCGTCAAATCTAAACACCGGTTCGGGGTCCATTTCTGCAAATGCGGCCATAAGCTGAGCGTGCTTTAAGTTCAGATCGTTTTTCTCCCTGTTAAAATGGCTGCGCATTGGCGCAACCACAAACCAGTAAAAAATGAAAATTAAGGAAAGCACTACAACCAGAAGAAGGAGAGAGTATATAATCGGATTATTTAAACTGAAGAATGAATCTACGGTTATCTGTTTTAAAGAAACAGAAGAAGAGTCCGATGAGGATTTCGAATATTGTTGTAATAAAAGAATAAGTATGTGCATCGGCTAACCCGCTTATTAGGTTTAAATTCTTTGTAACGATCGTAAATTCATAAAATATTAACAACAATATAAAAATATTGAATAATTTTTTCTTAAAAAAGTCGATCATAAATTCTTTTATAAAGTAGGATAAAATTAAGAAATGAATCAAACTAAAGAAAAAGAAGAAATTATTTATCATAAATTTAGAAAAATTCATCAAGCTTAACAAGATGAAAGCTATTGCAATCCAAATTATATACTTTTTAATAAACGCTTTATTTTGAATAGCCATCAAGGCTAAAAATGAAATCGGTATAAAAAAATAATTCGATGCAGAATAAAATACGAATCTCAAAATCAATGTCAATGGATCCATTAGAGCAATAAAAAGGAAATAAAAAAAACTATTCCCCTTAAATTGCCTTATTGGAATAATCAGCCAAATAATAGTTGATAAGATTACAAAAAAATAAATTTGAATATTCATTTGTAAATCTTAGGGGCAGACTGGTGGACAAGAAGATGCTTCTTCTAAAGTATAATCACCATTTGTAACAGTAAGTACATTTGCTCTCAATTCAATTGAAGTGGTGGCAGATTGTCCTTGTTGAATTAATTGTTTTACAATGCTTACGCTAAATAACTTAAACACCTGGCTGCTGCTTACTGCAGTTGCCGGGCCTTGCAATACTGCACGTGAAGAATTTAAAACATACAGACTGTTATTAATAACATTAAACAAGATATAATCCGGAGTCTTGGCAGCTAGATTTGTTAATGTAGTTGTATTTATAGAAATGGATTGCTTTACCGGACCATACAATTGATCGGCTTCGGCCTTGGTATATAGCTTACCAACAACGCCGAGAGATTGAGTCTGAGCTAATATCAGATTCGATAGGGAAATAATCCCTAAAAGCAAACAGAGTATGAAAGATTTTTTCATAGCATAACCATTAATTAATTTTTGAAATATTAATTACGGTCAGCAAGATAAAAATGTAATAATTAATTTCCAAAAAAATTTGGATGACCGGACGAATGGGGGACATAATTATTCAGGTTAAAGAATAGTATGGCAGCTTTTAAAATATTTTAGCAAGCCTTGGAGCGCGTATAATTTAAAATGGTTGTCAATAATAATTCATTTGCGACAGGCTTTTCTAGAAAAATATCAATGCCGGCTAAGTATGCATTCTCTTTATCCTGCTGCAGAACATGCGCTGAGAGACAGATTATAGGAACATTTTTATAATTCTGCATAGACCTTAACTCCCTGGTTAAATCCAATCCGTCCTTTTGCCCTTTAATTGCTATATCCATAATTATTAAGTTAAACTTGTTCTTATAAATCATTTCATAAAAGGCAATATCGGTCCTGCAAAATTCAATATCGTACAGCTTACCTAAAAAGAGCTTATAAAACATCTGTGTATCATAATCATCTTCAACGATTAGAATTTTTATGTTTTCCATAATTATTACTCATTTTTAGTGAATGAACAACGCGGCCGCCACTTAAGGTCTTTGCATCCGGCGAGGTAAATTAATTAGGAACCATTGGATTGGAGCGCAATCAATGGTTCCCTAATTCGCCCGGCTCCCTGCCCTGAGGATGAAAAAACCTGACGAAATATATATACTGTTTCTTTAAAAAAAATCAGTAGTACTACGTATATCATTCTAGTCACTCTTCCTAGAAAAATCTAGTCACTCTTCCTAGTAAATCTAGTCACTCTTCCTAGAAAAACTAGGAATTCTTCCTAGAAAGGCTTTGTATTTATAATAAACAATCATTATTCTGCGATATTCAGCCCAAATACCATAGCGCGGCATGCTGCCGCAATGGAAGATGTTTGATGGAAGAGGGAAGACGGGAAACGGAAGATGGAAAACGATTAGAATATCTTGACATAAAAAATATTAAAAATTGATTTTATTTGATGAAAAGATGGAGTGCATTCACAAAAAGATGAATTGATATCACAAAAAGATGAATTGGTATCAGAAAAAGGTGACTTGGTATTCTTAAAACTTAATTTGCAATACCGACGGGATAAATTGAAATATTTCCTGAGTTCTGACAATTAGCCCAACTTCGACACAATATGGTAAATTTCTATGAAAAATTATAGGAAACAGTTTGAATAGGATATAATAACAAATAAATTATTTGTAAAACCTTGTGTAGTGAAAACGGATTGCTCTATAATAATTATTTTTAAAATAAATCCTCGTAGAGGATTAACAAGAGTGGTTGAAAGAAACTAACACTAAAATAATTGTTGTAGTGAAAACGAGGGGGCAGAAAAATGCGAATCAATCAAGTAATCAAAGTTTTTTCCTTAATTGTGTCGAAGTTGGGTTAGTGCGGTAGGAGTTTACAAAGCTCCACCAATTCTGTTTGGCGCTCTTTCGTTTAATAATTGAAATATCCCGGCTAAATTAGTATTGATGAGTTTTTTTTCGGCTTTGAGTTTTTAGTCCTATACAAAATTCAGGACCTTACTTCAAACCTTATTTAATTTCCGAACCTTAGTACACATATTCATAAATACGATGACGAATAAAAAAATGATAACCTTATTAAAAATTTATTAACCTTAGTAACATTAGAAAACACCCCTGCTTTCTTTACCTTATTATCTTATTCATAAACAAGGTAATAAGGTTGGAGTTTTGGGGTAAGCATATGTTACTAAGGTTAGGAAAAAATAAATAAGGTTTTTAAATCTCTTTATAATATGTAACTGTATTTATGAATTAGAGTACTTAGTAACTCATGTTACGCAGGAATACATTTTTATGTCTGCATTGTCATTCCCACGAAAGTGGGAATCCATTTTTTATCATATTTTCGCATCTTGGATACCCGATTTCGCGGGTATGACACTCAAGCTTTATAATTTTGCGTAACATGAGTTAGTAACATAAGATTATCCCGGTCCTGAGGGATAACCTTATAACCTAATTAATGTTACTAAGGTCGAATCATTAGACAAGGTTTTTCTGTCTAGCTTATCATCTAAATGGCAATCAATAGTGCGGTAAAAATCGGGCAATAAAAACTACTCGCCTTTAAATCAATGTCTTACAAATTCGCTCCTCTCACCTTTAGATGAGCGTCAGAACTCATGAAATATTTGAAGGCAACTGTTAAAACAGAAAACAAATATTTATATTCATTACTAGCAATGGGTTACTTCAGATTATTTTCAAAAGCGTAGCGGGCAAGCGCTGCAGTAGTTTTTATGTTTAACTTCTGCATTAGGTTGGTTTTAAAAGTATCTACAGTACGTGGACTTATTTGGAGCTTTTCGGCAATTTCCTGGTTGGAATAACCGTTAGCAATTAATCCGAGTACCTGTTTTTCCCTTTTGGTAAGAATTATGGTATCTTTTTCTGGTAATTGTTTGCTCTCTTCCAGCTTCTGCAATAAATTTTCTATTAACACCTGCGTTAGGCTGTTTCCGAAATATTTTTTACCGGCTGCTACCGACTTGATAGCTTTAATCAATTCTTCCTTGCTTACATTCTTATGTATTACACCGGAGGCGCCTTTTTTTAAAGAGCTTAGCAGGTATTCTTCGTTCTCGTACATTGTTAAAATTAATATGTTTATGGATTCGTGCTTTTGCTTTATCAATTCGGTAGCAAGTATGCCGGAAATGGTAGGCATCGATATATCCATTAATATTACATCCGGTAACAATTCATCCGCTTTTTTAATGGCAACAGTTCCATCCTCGGCTTCGCCGATAATTTCTATATCGGGAAGCTCATTTAACAGGCTCTTAATCCCGGTTCTTACCAGCAAGTGATCATCAGCTATTAATACACGAATCTTATTCAAGTTTACTCTCCAGAGGTATATCTACTATTATTTCTGTTCCGGCGCCTTCGTTGGAGTCTATAATGCACTTCCCGTTCAGCGAAAATGCTCTTTCATACATATTTGTAAGACCGATGCTGTTTTTAGGATATGTATCGCTTTTCAATTTCTCAAAATTAAAGCCTATGCCGTCATCCTCTATAAGCAGTCTTAAAAAATGTGGATACTTAATTAATTGCAGGCTAAACTCTTTTGCCCTTGAATGCTTAACAATATTGTTTAGCGCTTCCTGGGAAATCCTATATATTACTGTCTCAATCTCCGGTGAAAATCTTTCGTTCAGTTTATGAGCCTGGAATATTCCTTTAATGTTGCTTTTTCTGGATATATCGTTACACAAAGCTTTAAGCGACGGCTCCAGACCAAAATCATCTAGTATTCTCGGCTTAAGTCTATACGAAATTTCTTTTATCTCGGACATGGCGTATTCAATAAGGTCCGAAATATCTTTTATTTTTTCCAGCCTGCTTCCTGTTTCGGCTTTGTCTTCTTTTAGCAGCTCAAGGTTCAGTCTTATCGAAGTTAAAATTTGACCGATGCTATCGTGCAGTTCCCTGGAAATTTTTTGTTTCTCCTCCTCCTGGAGCTTCTGCATTCTGTTAGAAAGCTCTCTTAATTTTTTTTGAAACAGTTTCAGCTCGTCCTCAACCTGTTTACGGCGTGTAATATTGCTGCAGTATATTTGTCCGAAATTCATTTCGGGGATGCCCTTAATTATCACGTCATAATATTCATTATTTATCTTGGTAGAAAAATGATCCGATTTACCTGCTGCAATACTGTTCTTAAAATCGAAGGCGGCGAGTGACGGGAATATTGAAGATGCATTCATATTTTGATGATAAAGATTTTCAAAGAGCCTGGTACCCTCCTTATTCGAAAGAATAATTTTCCCGTTCTCATCAAATCTAAAAAGGGGATCGGGATCCAGATCTGCAAACAAAGCCATTAATCTAGCGTTCTTTAACTCTAAATTCTCTTTTTCCTTTATATGCTTTTTGCTCTGCGGTATAATTACATGCACGTAAAAGATATAAATTACACCTAGCAGAGCAAGGCAAAATAATATTGTAAATATTATCGGGTTACTTAAGCTGAAAAATAAGTTTTGAGCTGCCATATTTAAATAAAATAAAAATAACGGCTATAGATATTTCAAAGGCGCTGGTTATAAAAAAATAATAAGTTCCATTAAATAACGCTAAGGTAATATAAGAGCTAAACTTTGTCATTATAGTTCCCTCGTAAAAAATAAGGATAAACAAAAAAAAGTCTAGCTTTCCATTATTTGATAATTCCATTATAAATGTTTTAAGGAATACCAGCATTATGCCAAGATGAAGGACTATAATAATAACAAACCGGATATAATTTCCGCTGTTCCAGAAAAGTAAAGCAAGTGGAATTACCGCGGAAACCCAAATTAGTAAATAAATCCCTTTAATATACTTTCTGTCAATTATGGAAACTAAACATCCTATTGCTAAAAAAAAGAAAACAATCAAATTATTGTCATGGTCAACAAATCGAACATACAAAGAGGCAATAATATCTCCGAAAGCAATTATTAAAAAATAATAGAAAAATTTTGTACGGTACTGTCGAATTGGTGGAAGCAGCCAGATGATTATGCTGCTGTATATTATCCACGGGTTAGGTTTAAACATTTTCACTCAAATAGAAAATAATGCATTAAAATTTAAGTATTTATAAGGAATTTTTAAATGATTATATTTAACAAGACCTAGTTTTCAATAAGAAATTTTTTAACACCATGTTTCAGGATCTTCAGCAATTCGGAAAAATATTAATCCTCGGCGGCATACTGCTGGCTGTTATCGGAGTATTCTTTTTATTCGGCGATAAGATTCCCTTTTTAGGCAAGCTGCCGGGCGATATTTACATAAAGGAAAAAAACTTTACTTTTTACTTCCCTATCGTCACTTCAATAATATTAAGCTTGTTGCTTAGCTTAATACTTTATTTGTTTAAAAAATAAATGCAGAGTTTTAAGGTTTAAATTCGTCTTATAACTTCAAGGCAGCTTAATAATGCAACCTTCAACGTCCAAGGCAGCAACGTTGAAGGTTTAACGGGTTACTTCAGAAATTATTATGATTTGCCTAAGAGCTTATTAATTTCCTCAACATATTTTTCCTTGGGTGTAAGGCCAACATGCTGATTAACGATATTTCCTTTTTTATCAATTACAAATGACGTGGGTATTGCCTGTATATTGCCGTAATTTTCAACTACTTCCGGCGTACCGAAAACAACCGGATAGTTAATCCCGAAACTTTTCATGAAAGGCACTACATTATCCTTTGTATCGGTATCCAGCGAAACACCGATAACGGCAACTTTATTCTTGTACTGCTTTTGAATATCTATTAAATCGGGAATGCCTCTGCGGCAGGGCGGGCACCATGTAGCCCAAAAATCCAGGATAACCACTTTACCTTTGTAATCCGACAATTTGATTTTTTTCCCTTTAGTATCAACAAGAGTAAAGTCGGGAGCTTTGTTGTTATCGTTAGATGAATTATTATTTACTGCAGGGCTGTTTTCGGGAACAACAGTTGCCGCATCTGAATTTTGAGTATTGGAATTATTCTTTACCGGTGAAGCATTTCTGTCGCATCCCAGCAGGGAGAGCGAGTAAAATGCAACCAGGAAAAAGATTAAAAAGTATTTCTTCATAAATTTTCCTTAATGATTTTTTTCGTTAATTCTCGTATCCATCTGAAGCCGTTTGTCTATTGCCGTATCGGGCTTAGGTGCTGTTGCCTCGTTATACGACGGCGGAAGAGGACCGTATTTGGGGACCGATCTTGTATTATTAACAATAAATAACATTAATAGAATTAACAATACGACTATCGTCCAAAAAGTATTTTTATATCTCGGATCAATCAGAGGCTTTTTCTCGGTCTTCTTCTTGCCAATCTGTCTTTCTTTCGGTTTCGATTTTTTCTGTGCCATTTTCTTCTTTAATAATTATTAGATGATTGTTGTTTTAAAACGATTCTTAAAAATTAATTCTCTACTGCCAAATTAGTAATATCTTCAATTATTATGAATAAAATAATTAAACAAAGATATGGAAACTTTGGGTTTATTTGAGTGAAAAAAAATTTCTCTAATGCTGCAGCAAAAAAAAGATTAAGTATATCGCTATACTTAATCTTAAAAAATTTGGAGGTAATAATAAAAGAGGTTATAATTTTTTTCTAATCTTATACGCCAGATATGAGCCTCCGATTATCACAAAAAAAGAACCTGCTGCAATTGTTAAAGCAGATTCTATAACTGTATATAAATCCATTAAAGCCCTCCGGGGACATTTAAAATAGAAAATAGTTTTAAACTTTTGAAATTTTATTTCCGGGTTGAACATAGTAAAAGGCTTTTTTATTGTAAATAAAATATTGGTATGCTTTTAATAAAATCGCCGAACGGTTTAATCTGCTCGATCAACGGCATTGTTGATGTTTAAATTGTCCAGCATCCGGCGGATTTTAATTTTAAAAGAATTTTCTGCGCGCAAATTATCCGCCGAGAGCCATCTCATTAAGTCTTCCACGGTATCTATATCGTTTAGCTCCGGCATTATTCGATATTTAATTTTGGATTTTCTCATCTTCATTACCGTATTATTAAATACGGAACCGGTACTCCATGCAATTTTATCGAACAGAACATCAAAGGGCCTTTTCAATCCCAGCAGATAATAGCCCCCGTCGGCAGCAGGACCAATCACAGCATCATTTGTATCTAGCATATTAAATGCATCAATAATAAATCCGGAATCTAAATCCGGTACGTCTGTGCCTATTATAATTGCTTTGGCTGCGTTTTCATTAAAGATTTTATTAAAAGCATTTTTCATTCTGCTTCCCAGGTTATCGCCCTGCTGCCGGTAAATGCTGAAAGGAAAGCCCGCCCGGTCAATTAATTGCCGGTCTGTTTGTTCGCCAGCATAGAACAAATGCACGGTAATATCCTCAGCAATCAGCTTTTTGCTTTCTTCAAAAATTTTTTCAGAGCACAGCTTATAAAATTGAAGTGCAAAATCATTGCCCAAGGTTTTAGCTAACCTGGTTTTTACTTTGCCCGCTTCCAAATTACGTGCTAAAATTATCACTGCATTTTTACCGGAGTCTTTCATCTCATTTATTAAATTTCAATACGAAAATAGTTTTTAAGATAACAAGACTTGCCATTACCGAGCCTTTAAGCGTACGGGTAACTTTGGATTTGCCGATGCGGCTCCTGTAGCTGACCGGCAGTTCCAAAATTTTATAATTTTTTTTTGCCGCCTTAATCTGCATTTCTACTGTCCACCCGTACCATTTGTCATGCATATCCAAATCCAGCAGCTTATTAAATTTAATAGCTCTGAACGGACCTAGATCGGTATATTTAACCCCCCAGAAAAGCTTTATTAAAAATCCGGATACAATGCTGCCTACTCTGGATTGAAGCGGCAGTGAGCCTTTTTCTCTTTTACCGAGCACCCTGCTTCCCAGGACAAAATCGAAATTGTCTTTTATAATCGGTTCCAAAAGAAGATGAGCCTCTTCGGGGTAATCGCTGTAATCGCCGTCTAAAAAAACTGCTATATCGGCGTTTCTTTCTTTTAAATACTCAATTCCTTTTAAACAGGAAGCGCCGTATCCTTTTACGCTCTCAAATAAAACTACAGCTCCGGCCTTAGCTGCTTCTGCGGCAGTGTTATCTGTAGAATTGTTATTTACAACTATAATTTCCGAAATTAAATTTTTAGGAATTGCGTTTACAACTTTGCCGATTGATTCTTCCTCGTTAAATGCGGGAATAATGGCAGCAGCTAACATTTGTTTCTTAAATTTAAGCGGTTTAAAATTCGTGTGAAGGTTCGGTTTCGATAAACGGAGCTTTATCTATAAAAGAAAGAATATGACTATGATATGCTTTAAGCTCTACATAAAGCCCTTCTTTTCTTATCTCATCCACAGAGCGCAAATATTCGTCGCCGGTTAATTCATCCTTTATCTTTATTTTCTTCGAGGCAGTTTTTATATCGAACTTCACCCGGCATATTCCTGTGGATTCCGAATAGTTAATAACTACAATTCTAAATTCGCCGTTTAATTTCCATTGCCATGCAAACATATCTTCATATGTCGAATTATCTTCCGATACCGGTATGGTGTCGATAAACTTCCACTCGCCCGTACGGAATATATCCGGCTTTGTAACCGAAAGCAGCCTGCTGTAATATTCCTTAAGCGAGTCTGAAATTTTTTCCTGGGGCTCACGGCCAAGCTGCACAGGCAGTCTTACCTTCTTCCCTTCAAACTGGCCGTCATAAAAAAACTTCATACCCTGTATAGTGCTTATTAAAACTGCAGCTGCATAGGACTGCTTCTTGCCGAATTTTACTACCGCCCTAGGTTCATCGTGGTTTTCAAGCATGCGCGCAGACTTTATCTGGAAAGCGTTATCTGCCATTAGATGCGCTTTTACTCCGGGCACGTCGTTCGAGGCAAGCCTGTCGGTTAGCCGTTTATCGTAAGTAAAATCAAATCCAAGCTGCTGAAGCTGCCACTCAAGGTCCCAGTAGGCTTCGGCTAAAAAAATGAACTCCGGCGATTTCTCTTTTACTCTGGCAATTGCATATTGCCAGAACTCGTCACCTGGTTTTTGAAATTCTTTTTTATTCAGTACGCCGAGCCAGGTATTCTGAAAGACATTGTTCAGCTGAAGCATCGCCATATCGCATCTTACGCCGTCGCAGAGGTCTGAAAGATTCAAAAGAATACCGGTCATAAAATCTCTAGCCTCGTAACTAAAATAATTCACCTGTACGGTATCCGTCCATGCCGGAAACAACGGGTCTCTTCCGTGGGCAAAGATCAATTTATCGTTGTTGCTGAATTTAAAGAAAGTATACGGATCTTTTAGGAATTGTTCCTCGTCGGCTTTAAGGAAGATTTCCGGATTCAGCATCAGTATCTCCGAATCCGCACCGAAATGATTGGGTATAAAATCAAGCATTAATTTTATGCCCAGGCTGTTTAGCATACTCCGCAGCTCAATCAAATCCGATATGTCTCCCAGTTCGGGGCTCACCTCGTAAACATCAATGGCGAACGGAGAGCCGATAACATCTTCCTTCCGCCAGTCTTTTAAGCTGCGGCTGTACCCGGAAACAAGCTCAACCGAGAAGCAGCATTTCTCAACAAGATTTGTGCAAGTCTTCCATATACCCATAAACCAGATTACATCTATTCCCAGGCCGGCAAGGTTTTTAAAATATTGGATGGGGACTTTAGAAAGGGTAGTTCCTTTTTCGAACTGCTTAATCCAGACGCGCGTATTTACCTCAAACAATCTGGGATTTTTGAGCATACTTAAAATTGTACGAGAGTGTATTTGTTTATGAAAAAATAATTTATTAATTCAATAGTAAATATGGAAATAAATTTGCTATAAGTAAAATGCAGCTTCCTTATCGATCATCCATTCGATAACGCCGTTTACTGGCAAAATATCTGCGGCTGGATAGCTTTTGCTTACCGGCAGGCCGTTAAAAATTTCCGACACTACTTTGGCTTTCACCTTACCGGTAACAACAAATGAAACTCTTTTTGCATTGTTAATAACATCCTTCGTTAAGGAAATCCTGCTCTGATTTGTTACCGGATGCCTTGCCACACCGGCAATGCTGGAATAAATAAACAATAAATTTTTCCCCGGGAAAAGCGAAGCCGTATGCCCGTCTTCTCCTATTCCCAGCAATACCCAATCGAACACTGGAAGCCCATTCTTGCCTTTGGGCAAAGTTGTTTCAATTTCATTCGCGTATCTCACTGCTTCCAAGTTAGGATCGGATTCGCCGATTATTCTGTGAATGTTTCCGGGAGGAATCGATATGAAGTCAAGAAGATATTTCTTCGCTTCGCCAAAATTACTTTCCGAATTCTCCGGCGGAACGCATCTTTCGTCGCACCAGAAAAAATTCACACTGTCCCAGTGTATTTCATTCTTAATTTGTACCGATGCCAGTTGCTTAAATAAAATTACAGGCGTACTGCCGCCGGATACTGCGAGATAAAAATTTTCTTTTATTTCATTAACCGAGGATTTAAGCTGCACGGCAAGGGATTCAGCCAACTGCAAAGGCGTATCAAACACATGTAAATTTTTTTTCATAAGAACCAGGTAGTATAAAAATTTAACTTGTTTAAGCTAAAATAATTTTGCTTAAAATGACGGGGCATTTATCACAATAAACTGTCTTTCCTTTCATCTGCAAAAATATTAATTGTAGGATTGAAATTTTATAAAGTTTATCTTTGCAAAAAAGATTTTATAATGCCTAGCGCGGCTAGCCTGCCTACCGAGCGTGTTGCAGAACTGTAAAACTGGGATGTCACGGACCATTCCGTGACATAAAAAACTCACAATTCAGTCATGGTTTGGACCATGACTGCCCTGCACTCGAGTTGTGCAACAGGCTCGGCAGGCAGGCCGCAATTCAAAACCTGTCTGCCGACAGGCAAGATTAAAAATTGAAGACACTTAAAATATCTTGACACAAAAAATCCCGAAGGGATTACAATGTGACAAAAATTGAACTGGCAATACTATAAAATTAAACCGGGAATTTTATTTTAATATGAAGCAGTCAATAATTCTCTGGATAGCTGCATTAATTATTTCATTCTCTGCCGGCTATATACAAAGTACTCTATCCCCCGATTATCCGGCTAACGGCACTGTAAGTATGGATTCGGGCGATGTGTCTTACAGCTTTGAGAAAGTTTATAGAGGCAAAGGCGATTTTAAGGTGTGGGTTGTAAGCGATTTTACAGGATTAAAGGGAATACTAGAATGGAAAAATGTAGACAGCAGCAACTGGAATAAAGTTGATATGCAGCCTTCTGGCGAGGCTATTGCCGCTAGGATCCCCGCACATCCGCCTTTAAGCAGAGTAGAATACAGGGCCTTGTTAAGCGATAACGGAAGAATCTATCCGGTCCCTAATAACGGGGCAGTGCGGCTTCAATTCCTTGGGCACGTCCCTTCTCAATTAATGATGTTTTATTATATCACTTTGTTTGCCGGACTTCTTCTGGGAGTAAGAGCCGGACTTGAAGGATTTAAAGATAAGCCGCGGATTAAACTCTATACTATCTTCACACTGATTTCATTTTTCTCTTTCACTCTAATCTTCAGCACCGTAAAGAAAGGATGTGAACTGGGAATAATAGGCGGGACAAAAGTAGCGCCGATAAACGAACTGTTTTCCAGCGGACCCGTGCTTCTTTTTACTTTGTGGATAGCGGCATTAATTTTAATCTTCAACACCCAAAAGCAAAAGCTGTGGGCGCTGTCGGCATCCGCTTTAACAGTTATAATCTTTCTTGCAGGCAAATTTTAAAAATATTAAACCGCAACAAGAAGCTTCATTTTAAAATAACAAGCTTTTTAGACGCATTATATTCCATCGTCTCGCCGCCCTTTTGATAGCTTACATGCAAAGTATATATGTAGACCCCGCTAGGCAAATCCTTTCCGTCGAATTTTATTTTATAGTCACCCGCGCTCTCACGCTGCTCTACAAGAGTCTTAACTTCTCTTCCCAATACATCATATACTTGTAATTTCACGCTGCCGTTAAAGGGCAGCTGATACTCAATCGTTGTGGAAGGATTAAACGGATTCGGATAATTCTGTTTAAGATTAAAATCGGATGGGACTTCATTCATGCCGGAATCAATGCTCAGCAAAATATCGTCCGCAGAGATATTATAGCTGCTGTCTGCACTGGTATTAATCTGGATGTACAAAAGCTTTAACGAAGGATCAAAATAATAGCCGGAAGCTGAGACTCTTAATTCGCCGTAGCTTTGTTTCTCTTGAATCGGGTTTCCGTTTATTAACACCTGAGCAGGCTTAACCAACACTTCGTGAATTATAGGAACGTAAATCCTTTGTACAGGCTTACCGTTATAGTTTCCGGCGGACTGGCTAATCGAAACATTGAAATCCAGTTTACTGCCGGTAGTTGAGGTACCTGCCGTAAAACTTGTAAGCGCATAGCTTCCGGTTTGATACTGCAGCGTCTTCCCGTCGTCTTCATATAGAGTGAAGACAGCCTGTTTATCTATTGAAGGAAAGATATCGAGATACAATGTATCAAGCGGATATTCATCGCTGTATTCCATCAAGGGCTGCATAGGTATAATGCTTCCTTCCTTTACAAACAGCGGCAGTTTATCAAGCGGAGTAGAAACTGAAATATTCTGCCCGCCTTCATAAACCCGGTCTGTCCAGTAATCAATCCAGTTGTCTTTGGGAAGATAAACCGTTTTTGTTGTTTGCCCTGCCTGAACTACCGGCGAGACTAGAAAACAATCACCCCACATATAAGAAGAACTGAGGCCGGTTAAGTTATTGTCGCCGGGGTAACCAAAGAAAAGAGGACGGGCAAGCGGCAAGCTGGTTTTGTAATTTTGATAGGCCATGGTATAAATGTACGGCAGAAGCTTATACCTTAATTGGATATACTTTTTTGAAATAGCTTCTGCTTCAGAACCGTAGCCCCACGGCTCAGTAGGCTGGCCTACGCCGTGCGCTCTGGTAATCGGGCAGAAGGTACCGTACTCCATCCAGCGTGTATAAAGTTCCGGTGTAGTGCCGCTGCCGCAGCAGAAGCCGCCTATGTCGGAATTATGATACGCTAATCCGGACATGCCCATGTTTAACAGCATCGGTAATTGAACAGCCAGGCCGCCGAAAGCTTTTCCAACATCGCCCGACCATGGAATTACTCCGTATCTCTGTATCCCTGCATAACCGGAGCGGGTCAAATTAAATATTCTGCTGTCCGGCCTGGATTTGTTGAAGCCGTTAAAGATCGTCTTAGCCCAGAGCAGATCGAAAATATTATGCACTTTGTCCCTGCTTCCCGAATAAAATTGCATTGATGCATCGTCTCTTTCAGGCTCGCCAAGGTCGGTCCATAAGCCTGCCATTGATGAGCCCATAAAGACCGGGTACTTACTCCACCACCAATCCTGGACTGCTGGATTTGTTAAATCTAGCAGAGCGGAATTACAGCCGCACGACCACCAGTTGCTGAAAACGTAAGTCTTTCCGTCCTGTCCTTTGGCAAAGTACCCGTTCGCATCCGCATATGAATAATTTATTGACGGCTGAACTACGTACGGCTCTGAGATGGCGATTGTTTTTATTCCTTCTCTTAAGAAATCGTTCATCATTTGAAAAGGATTAGGCCAGCCGACCTGATCCCATGAAACATCGCCCATATAATTAAACCAGTAAAGGTCGAGTATAATTGCATCGCAGGGAATTTCTTCCTGCTTCATTGTTTGAATCATTTCCTTGGCTTCGCTCTCATTCCGGTAGCCGTATTTTGACTGGATAAATCCGAATGCCCATCTTGGCGGGAGCGGCTGCCTGCCGGTAAGCCAAGTGTATTTTTCAAGCTGTGCTTGTACGGTTGGTGCGGCAATTAAATAATAAGTCATTTCTCCCCCGGCTGCGGTGTAAGTAAACCTGGAAGGATCGGATTTGCCGATATCAAAATTACCCGGGTAAGTATCATCAAAGAAGAGGGCATAACCCTGCAATGTGGCTACAAACGGGATGTTGATATTCATAGTGGGCAAAGGGTAAGTATACCCGCCGATAGCGGTATTAAAGCTATAGAATGATTGGCCCGCTTTATCCAGGTTAGTTCCTCTTTCACCTGTTCCGTAAAAATGATCGCCCGCATTAAAAACGAAATTAACCGAGCGGCCAGCTTGGCTAAACGATATCCCGCCGCCCTCAGGCTCGCTTAATAATAATCTGCCGGCCGAATCAAAGTAGGAAATTCTTAACGGATTCTTGCGGCAAAGAACTTTTAATGCAGACGTTGAAATGATGAGAGAGGAATCGTTCTCGGTAAAATTAAAATCAACAGCAGAAGAAGAATCGCGGACAACCACGAACGAAGAATCAATAACAGTAGATGATGAAGGATAAAAATCGATCCTTAATATATCGGGTTGGTAAAAAGTAAATTTAAGTGAAGATGAGCCGGAAGAGATTTTAACCGACTTACCCTGAATGGAATAAGAAGTGAAATTCCCCAGATAAGTCTGTGAATAGCTGTAAGCAGCCATGAAAAGAACAGATAATATTTTTAGAAGAAGACTTTTCATTAGATAAAAAATATATAATAACCGGGGAATAACTTTAAGCATCCCAATTTGCTCTCTGCAATTAACTCATTTCTGAATTCGTTATCTCTTAATCTTGCTCTTAATCTTACACTTAAACTTGAACTTAAACTTACTTTTAATCTTTTATTCAACCGGTACAACGTTAGAAGAGCAAGATTAAGATAAAGAGCAAGATTAAGAGCAAGAGTAAGAATATTTTTCCCGGTGCTTATCAATTTAAAAGTTCAATTATGTTTTTGTGTATGCCGGGAGAAGCGGCAATAATGCTGCTGCCTGTAACGGGATTGTTGCCGTGATAGTCGGTAATTATTCCGCCCGCACCGCGTATAACCGGTATTAACGCCATTAAGTCCCAGACGTTCATAACCGGGTCAATCATTATATCAGCATAGCCTGTAGCTACAAGATAATAACCGTAACAGTCGCCCCAGTTTCGGTATAATTTTACTCTGCCGGTCAGCTCATTAAATTTTTCTATATCCTGATACTTTTTAATGTTAAGATGATCTGTTGTAAGCAGAACCGCGTCAGATAACTTATTGCAGGCCCGGACATTCACCTTAACATCATTTAGTTCGGCAGTAGAGTTATCGCCTAAAAGAAATTCTTTTAGTATTGGCTGATTGATTACGCCGAGAACCGGTTGATTATTTTTTAATAATGCAATTAAAGTCCCGAAAGTAACCGTTCCGCAGATAAAACTTTTTGTGCCGTCTATCGGATCGAGTATCCATTTATATTCAGCGCCGGGGTTATGTTCGCCGAACTCCTCACCTATAATTCCATGCTCGGGAAAATTTTTCATTATTTCCCCGCGCATTAATTCCTCTGCCTTCTTATCGGCAATAGTTACGGGAGATGCATCCGGCTTTGAATCGACTTTAACATTTGTGCGGAAATATTTTCGGATAACATTTCCGCTTAGCTCGGCTAGATGCTTTGTAAATAATTTGTATTTATCCAATTCGCTCATATAAATTACTTTTAGTGATTTAATAATTTGAGTAAATTAAACTAACTACATAAAATATATCCTTATAAAATTGCTTTATCAAATTCTTCAAGAATTATTGAAGTAAAAATTAGAGCATTCTTTGTCGATATAGAAAGTATTTATATATTTGTAACCTAAAATTTCAAATTGTTCTTAATAAAATTAACGGAGAGATGGCAGAGTGGTTTGAGCCGGAGGCTCATCAGCCTTTGGCTGAGAATGCGGCGGTCTTAAATTCGGTTAAGATTATATCTGAGTTTCATCGTTTAATTTAGGAGAGATGGCAGAGTGGTTTGAGCCGAAGGCTCATCAGCCTCTGGCTGAGAATGCGGCGGTCTTAAATTCGGTTAAGATTATATCTGAGTTTCATCGTTTAATTTAGGAGAGATGGCAGAGTGGTTTGAGCCGAAGGCTCATCAGCCTCTGGCTGAGAATGCGGCGGTCTTAAATTCGGTTAAGATTATATCTGAGTTTCATCGTTTAATTTAGGAGAGATGGCAGAGTGGTT